>CP070730.1:905618-953624 GCA_020351305.1 Candidatus Bathyarchaeota archaeon | reverse complement strand
TTGTTATGTTGGGGCAAATGTCTTTCGGTTAATGCTCCACTAGAAGGGAATTTTGGTGTTTCGAGAACACAATTGCCTTGGCTTATAAACATATTTACGGACAAATATTCCATGAAGAAAATAACGAAAAGAGCAATAGAGTTAACTCCTTTAAGAAATGAATTATGGTGCAAAGACATAGAATGGTGAACGTAATTGACTAACCCCCAGAACATGAAATACCTTGAATCAAAAAAAGAAAAATGGGAAAAAGAGACAGTGGCAAAAAGTCTAACTCGGTTTAAAGAAAGAAAAGATGAGTTTTTAAGTAGTTTTGATGCATTGACTGAAAGGCTCTATACTCCCATTGAAGTACAACGTTTAGACTATGTCAAAGACTTGGGTTTTCCAGGCGAATATCCTTACACACGTGGTGTTTATCCAACAATGTATCGAGGACGACTTTGGACTATGCGACAATATGCCGGCTTCGGTACATCAGAGCAGACGAATCAGCGATTTAAATATCTTCTTCAACAAGGCCAAACTGGCTTGAGTGTGGCTTTTGACTTTCCAACCCAAATTGGGTTGGACTGTGACCATTCTTTAGCGTTGGGTGAGGTTGGAAAAGTTGGAGTGAGTGTTGGTATTTTAAAAGAGATGGAGCTTCTGTTTAATCAAATTCCACTTAATAAGGTAACTACTAGCATGACCATAAACGCGCCCGCTGCAGTGCTTTTAGCCATGTACATAGTTATGGCTCGGAAACAAGGGTTCTCCCCGTCAGCTTTAGGAGGGACCATACAAAATGATGTCCTTAAAGAGTACGTAGCTCGTGGAATGTACATATATCCTCCTAAACCAAGCATGAAGCTTGTAACTGACATATTTGAGTACTGTAGCAAGAACATGCCCCGATGGAACACGATTAGTATAAGTGGCTACCATATCCGTGAAGCAGGTGCCACAGCAGCGCAAGAAATAGCCTTTACTCTCGCTAATGGCATTGCTTATGTGCAAGCAGCAATTGACCGCGGGTTAAATATCGATAATTTTGCTAGGAGGCTCTCTTTCTTTTTTGCCTGCCACAATAACTTTCTCGAAGAAATAGCGAAATTTCGAGCGACTAGACGCCTGTGGGCTCATATAATGAAAGAACGATTTGAGGCAGAAAAACCTCAATCTTGGCAATTACGTTTTCACACGCAAACTAGCGGAGTAGCATTGACAGCACAACAACCACATAACAACATTGCTCGAGTAGCTTTGCAGGCACTCGCTGCAGTACTTGGGGGAACGCAAAGCTTGCACACGAATAGTTTTGATGAGGCTTATGCGCTACCAAGCCAGAAGGCTGCAACTATAGCTCTCCGCACCCAACAAATCATAGCATATGAAAGCGGTGTCGCAGATACTGTGGACCCAGTTGCTGGAAGTTACTACATTGAAACTTTAACAAATCAGATCGAAGAGAAAGCCCTGCGCTACATCGAAGAGATTGAAAAACAAGGAGGCGCAGTAAATGCTATTGAAAGAGGTTATATGCAACGTGAAATCACAGAAAGCGCTTATAAATTTCAGCAAGAAGTAGAGAAAAAAGACCGCGTAATAGTAGGTGTAAACGATTTCACAACTACGAAACAAGCGTCAATTAAGACCCTGCGCTTTGATCCAGCTGTAGAGAAAAAGGTAATTAAGCGATTAAGTCTTGCAAAGAAGGACAGAAACAATAAAAAGGTTTCAGAGGCTCTCATCAAATTGCGTAACACAGCTGAAAAGAGAAATGAAAACCTCATACCTCTGATCTTAAATGCTGTAAAAATGGATGCCACAATTGGAGAAATCTGTGCAGCTCTTGAAGAAATTTATGGTAAATACAAGCCGCTAACTATCTTCTGATTAAAGTAAATTTGCTCCTTTTATCAATGATGGAACCTTACGTAGCTTTAGCTTATCTGGTGATTAATCATCTTCTTGACATGATAATTTTGTGAACTACCTACCTAATGCAAGGTGTCTTCTTGCATACTTCTGAGAAGATCGTAACAGACTTAATTTCTGAATCTTTGCAAGGCTTAAAAGAATAGATTTTCTGGAACTAGAGAGTCTCAAGTGCTTCTTCTATCCGGTTCAAGGCTTTTTCTATGTTGGGAATTGAGTTGGCAAACGAAAATCTCAAATATCCGTCACCAAACCTGCCAAAAGAAGTACCAGATAAAGTAGCTACTCCAGCCTTATTAAGCAGGAAATTCTGTAGCTTCACACTATCCATGTTTAGATTCTTCACATTGGGGAAGACATAAAATGTAGCTTGGGGTTTCTTGCAACTCATCCCATCTATGCCATTCAAACCAGAAACGATTATCTCGCGTCTTCGCTTGAACTCTTCCACCATCTTTTTTACTTCATCTTGAGGCCCACGTAAACCTTCGATACCTGCCATCTGCGAGAAAGCACAAGTACAGGAGTTAGAGTTGATCATAAGTTGTGTTATTTTTGCAGCCAAATCTTTTCGCATTACTCCATAACCCAACCTCCACCCTGTCATAGCATAGGTCTTCGAGAATCCATCTATTATCACTGTTTTGTCCTTCATACCTGGAAGCGAAGCTATGCTTTGGTGCTCACCTTCATAGAGTATCCGGCTGTAAACCTCATCTGAAATAACAATTAAATCGTCTCTATCTCTGATCTTGTCAGCAATGGCTTCTATGTTATCTTTTGTCAAAACACCACCTGTGGGATTCTCTGGGAAATTTAGAACGATTATCTTGGTCTTGGGCGAGATTTTATCAACAATATCCGTTGTGTCCAAAGCGAAATTATTTTCTACCTTCAGCTGCATTGGCACTGGTTTGCCACCGATGAAATTTATCATGGACTCATATATTGGAAATCCAGGATTTGGATACATTACCTCGTCACCTACTTCAACGCAAGCCAGTATACAGAAGAAAATTATTGGTTTGGCACCAGGTGTTACGACCACTTCCTCCGGATTGACACTTATTTTTCTTGTTTTAGAGATGTGTTCTGCTATGGCCTGACGAAACTCAGGGATTCCGGCAGCTGGGACGTAGTGTGTGTAACCAGCATTCAAGGCTTTTATTGCGGCTTCTCTAATGTTTTCTGGGGTATCAAAATCTGGTTCTCCAATTTCAAGGTGTATTATTTCTCGACCTTGTCGTTCCAATGCTTTGGCCTTTGCAAGTACTTCAAAAGCGGTTTCTGTTCCTAATTCTTGCATTCTTCCGGCATAGATCGATGCCATAATTCTTAGCTCCTCTTTCACGGAAGCTTGACGGTAGTAAATGCGAAGATAAAAGCTTTTCCTAGAACGTAGTATAGAATCTCATGGTTGCATGAAGTGTTTGACAAAGCATATTTAGTTGCAGCCATCTTTTAGTAATGTCAAGAATATTGAGGTGGGAAATTGGGTGAGCAACAGCTAAGAGAAGTTGGCGATGTTTCTCATTATTTCACAAAAATTAGTGTGGCTATTGTTGAGTTGAGTGATACACTTTCTGTTGGTGACCATATATTGATAAAGGGGATGACGACGCATGTTGAGCAAACCATTAGTTCCATGCAAATTGAGCATGAGAATGTTGAAACAGCTGAAGCTGGACAAAGCATTGGGTTGAAAGTCGACGATCGTGTGAGACAAGGTGACACAGTCTACAAGAAGCTCTAGGATTATTCTCTCATATACTAATGAATCCTCGTGCGTGCACATGAGATTATTGACATAGGTCAGCTCAATCCAGGCTTCTGTGCGTTTACTACTTCCTTGTTCAAGAGGTTTGGCGGGATCTCGCCATCGAAAAAAGCAATTAGATTTTCAGCTACTATTTCTGCCATCCTTGACCGCGTTTCAAAGCTAGCGCTGGATATGTGTGGTGCAACGACTACGTTCTCGAGTGTTAGAAGTGGATTGTCGGATGGTGTAGGTTCTTGTTCAAAAACATCCAAGCCAGCTCCCGCAATCCTTTTTTCCTTCAAAGCCTTGTAAAGCGCGTCTTCATCAATAACCGGACCTCTTGCATTGTTAATTAGGATAGCGGTTTTTTTCATTAGCCTGAGTCTTCTCTCATTTATTAAATGGTATGTGCTTTTTAGCAAGGGAACATTAAGGGTGACAAAATCTGATGTTTGAAGCAAATCTTCAAGTTCTATGTACTTGAGATCTAGTTTTGTTTCTAAGTCTTGTCTTCGAACCATATCATGGTAGAGCACTTTCATATCAAATCCCTTTGCTCTTCGTGCAATTGCGGAGCCTATCCTTCCTAAACCTATAATCCCTAAAGTTGCTCCATACACATCTCTTCCTTGAAGCATTGTGGGGTGCCATCCAACCTTCCATTTTCCTGTTCTGACATACTTGTCGCCTTCGACAACCTTCCTCGCTACAGCCATCAGTAGAGCCCAAGCATAGTCAGCGGTGGTTTCAGTAAGAACACCTGGAGTATTAGTAACATAGATTCCTCGTTTTGTTGCTTCATTTAAATCAATGTTATCAAATCCAACGGCAAATTGAGAAACAATTCTCAGGTTTGATGCAGCATCAAAAATCTCTGCGTCTATCTTGTCTGATAAAAGCGAGACTAATGCGTCAACTTCAACTACCTTATTAATGATCACGTTTTTTGATGGTGGAGGATATACAGGCCACACTTCAGCTTCAAACCGCTCGCTAATCATGCGTAGCCCTCTCTCCGGCAATTTCCTTGTAACATATACTTTGGGTTTCCTCATAACTAGACGCCTCAACATTTGTCCAATACGGCTTTCGTATTTGAATGCATGCATGCGAGGGTTTAAAAGATTTACTGAGATGCTTCTCATATACGCGTGTTCAGGCGTGAGTTAAAGGGACATAATAGCCCATTTACCTCTAACAACTCGATGGCACAGGCTTATCCAAAATTTTATTATGCCTGGTGAGGAAGCATACAACATTGACAATACAATGGCAAGAATTCTAAACAAGAAAATTCTCATCGAAAACGGAAAATCCAAACTTGACAAACAAGCTCGAAGACATGTGTTACAAGCTCTAGAAGCAGCATTGGAAAAGGTCGATGTTAAGAAAATTATCATGTCAAAAGTCTTATTTCAAGATAATAAGTTAAAAATCAATCATCATGAATTCGATTTGAAAAGATTTCAAGCCATCTATGTTGTTGGTGGCGGGAAGGCAAGCGGAAATTTAGCAGAAGCTTTGGAATCGATTCTTAGGAATCGAATAACAGATGGCCTTGTCAACGTTCCATACGACAGTGGCCCCTACAAAACTCAGAAAATTCGATTTCAGGAAGCCAATCATCCTATTCCAGATAACGCAGGTGTGAAAGGAGCGAGAGAGATAATAGATTTAGTCAGCAAAGCTGGCAAGAACGATCTCATTATTTGTCTAATTTCAGGTGGCGGATCGAGTCTGATGCCATTACCTCATAGTGAAATAACTCTGGATGACAAGCAACGTGTAACCGATGACTTGTTGAAATCAGGTGCTACAATAAGCGAGATTAACACTGTCCGAAAACATATTTCAGAAATCAAAGGAGGATGGCTAGCTAAAAAAGCATATCCCGCTACGGTTATCAACTTAATATTATCAGACGTGATAGGCGACCGTTTAGAATTCATAGCATCCGGGCCCACAGTTCCTGACTCAACCAAGTTCAGCGACGCTGAAGAAATCCTGAAAAGATATCGGATATGGGAAAAAATCCCTCAGTCTGTTAAAACTGTGCTAGTTAAGGGGCGGAAGGGGCTCATTACAGAAACACCAAAAAAGGAAGATAAAGTATTCAGGAGAGTTTACAACCTAATTATTGGAAACAATCGCTTAGCAACCCTAGCTGCCTGCAAGAAACTTAGCAACACAGGCGTGCCAGTGCTTCTGCTTACTACGTTTCTAGAAGGCGAAGCGAAGCACGTGGGAACAATGCTGGCCTCAATATTGGAAGAGATCGACGTGTCAGGAAACCCGATGCACAAACCCTGTGGAATTGTTGCTGGCGGGGAAACTACAGTCAATGTTGTTGGGGATGGAAAGGGTGGAAGAAACCAAGAAATTGCATTGAGCGCTGCACTAAAAATTTCTGGTATGGAAGGTGTTGCCATCGCTTCATTCAGTACCGATGGAATAGACGGCCCAACCGATGCGGCAGGTGCGATAGTTGATGGGAACACTATAGCACGCTCCCTTGAAAAAGGACTAAATGTCGAAAAATTTCTTTCTAACAATGACTCTTACAGCCTTTTCTCCAAGCTTAATGATCTCATTTTAACTGGACAAACAGGAACTAACGTCAATGACGTTTCAATAGCAGTGGCGGTGATGTGATCAATACCTTCATGTATACGCGTAGAGCCAATTATAATCTTCTTGAATACTAGGAAGGTCGTTTTCTCATTCTATTATGATCAAAACGTCTCCATCATTTACTGGTTCCCCTTCCGTTACGTTAACTTCTTTAATTTTTCCAGAATTTGCTGCAGTGATTTCGTTTTCCATCTTCATTGCTTCAAGAATGCAAACAACATCCCCAGCCTTTACAGTATCTCCTTGTTTTACTTTGACAGAAATAATCTTTCCTGCCATAGGAGCCATAACACAGCCCTCTTGCTCAATTGGACCTTTGCGTCTTTCAGCTTTAGCAACAACGTGTGCAGACGGCATTTGTGTGAGGACTGTCTTAATTGGATCCATTAATTTTGCATTAAACAATGCATCGTTGACTTTGATTCTAAAGGATCTCCCTCTGACTTCCCTCTCTATCTCAATTTGATGTGTTTTTCCATCGACATTTAGTGCAAATATCCAGGTGGCCCCTTTTTCGCTGCCTTTCATTTCCAGCTTAATGGGTTTATCATTTACTTTGACATCGAACTTTCCTTTATCTTTCTTGGAAAGCTCAACTCTATAAGTTCTGTCTTTAATCATTATGTTGTATTTGGGCACACACTTAACCACCTTGTCGAATTAGATTCTGCCTTGCTGCTAAAACCCATGGTGAAATTCTTCCTGTTTTGGCTTTCCTAGCAGGTGTTACTAGCTTCACCTCACGGGTGTGTCTAAGGAAGGTCGCTAATGCTACTGAAAGAGCTGCAACTTTCTCCAGCTCTTGTAGTTCTGGAGCTATACTCATAGTTTTTTCCTTTCTCTTCTTGAAAAATTCTAAGGCAGCATTTGGGAACAATGCATAAGTTAATTCATCCTCATCATTTTCGATGTAGGGTTTCACCTCTGCAGATATTTTACCAAGCTCAGGTTCAAGAAGGTCTGCAGGGCGGCATTTGATAGGCTTTTCATCGCCAATTATTTTCTTCATCATTTTTTGTTTTATCAGGGCAGGAGGTCGACCATATAACCCCTTTACATAATTTTTTACTTCTTTTGAAACGATTTTATAACGTTCATCTGACAAAACATTGAAAACAGCTTGCGTTCCGACGAGTTGGCTGGTTGGAGTGACAAGAGGGGGATATCCTAGCTCTTCTCGGACATGGGGGACTTCTTCTAATACTTCCTCAAGCTTGTCCAGGGCATTTTGCTCTTTTAATTGGGATATAAGGTTAGAGAACATCCCTCCGGGAATCTGGTGCACTAAGATTGATGTATCTACTCTTTCAGCCAAAGGACTGATTAGATGAGCTGGGTCGTAGAATTTTTCTCGCAGGCCACGGAAGTACTTGGCAATCTCAATTAATTTTTCCATGTTGAGACCTGTGTCGTACTGAGTTCCTCTTAAACCTGCAACTATGCTTTCGATAGGTGGTTGGGATGTGCCCTGAGAGAAAGGAGAAAAGGCGGCATCTAGAATATCTGCTCCGGCTTGGCAGGCTCGTAAATATGTCATCATAACAGTCCCACTTGTACTGTGGCAGTGCATGTGAACTGGCAAACCGACATTTTTCTTTAGAGCTAAAACAAGTTTGTAGGCTTCTTGTGGCATAAGCATACCCGCCATGTCTTTGATGCATATTGAGTCGCAGTCAAGCTCCATCAAACGCCTTGCCACTTTTAGATAGTAATCAGTTGTATGAACTGGGCTTATTGTGTAGCACAACGAGCCTTGGGCGTGAGCACCCACTTTCTTTACAGTTTTTATTGCGATTTCTAGGTTGCGTGTATCATTTAATGCATCAAAAATGCGGAAAATATCTATTCCGTTTTCTGCAGCTTTTTCCACAAACTTGATGAGCACATCGTCGGGATAGTTTCGGTAGCCAACCAAGTTTTGCCCTCGTAACAGCATCTGCAATGGTGTTTTTTGGACGTGCTTCTTTAATTCACGCAGGCGTTCCCATGGATCTTCACTTAAGTAGCGTATACTAACGTCAAAGGTGGCTCCTCCCCAAACTTCGAGTGAAAAGAATCCGATTTTATCAATTTTCTCGGCTATGGGAATCATGGACTCGGTTCTCATGCGAGTCGCCATCAAAGACTGATGGGCGTCTCTAAACGTTGTGTCAGTAATTCGAACTATCTTGGCCAAGAGAAACCCCGATTGAACATGTTGGAATGAGTAAACAAAACGAAGCTCATATTTTAACCTACCTTTCAACTAATTACTAACAACAAACGTTACTTGGCTAAAACAGCCATAAAACAAAACATCAGCTATCCGCAGAAGGAGCAAGAGCTTCTGGCGTACAAGAGCGTAGAGCGGTGGATGACCACGCTAAGAAGCGACACAACCAAAAGACAATACATTCTGCGCCTTTGGCAATACTGCACAGAAACTCAAATCATCCCAGACCAGCTAATCGCAGAAAAGGAGGCAGCTCTGCAGAACTCAGCTATGAGGGGTGCTAGTGAAGACCGCCTGATTTCTTGGCATTCAAATTGCGAAAGAAGGGCGCCAGCTGTAGCAGTGGATGTTTTCACGAGGGACCTAATCCACTTCTTTCCATGTTCTAGTTCGAGGTTCCACCCGCCATCCAATGAGTTTGCTGTAGCATGATAGGAGATTTACTCTAGGGCTTTTTCTTTTTTCTCAGGGGGGAAAAAATCTAGTTTCTCCATGAATTTTTCATGGTCATATTGCCACGTTCCCTCTGCAAAGAGCTGATAAGGGATTGTCTGTCTTGAAGTACACTGAAGGTCCTGAATCAAATATCTATAGCTGCTTAGAAATCCCTCGCGAACCAATGTTGAAAGAGTATCTATAAAGCATCTAAATTCTTTACGAGGAAGATGAATTTGTATGATCAGCCCATTTTCACCATGAATTTTACCTATCGTTCTCACAAAAATCTTGTCAAAGAGAAAGTTCGAAAACTTAGCCAGATTTTGCTGAGTTGGAAACATCAGAATAAACACAAAAAAATCTGATCTCTCTTTGTCAAAGGGAAATGAAATCACTTGATAGCTTTCGAGAAGTTTTCGCTTTACAACATGTTTGTCAAAGTGGTATTTAGCGAGCTGCAAGGAAATACCAAGGCGCTCTGCTATTGCTGATAAAGTCCGTGTCGCATCAATCTCTAGTTCTTTTAGAATGAATATATCGGTGTAATCAGCCTTTTGAGGAAACTCAACGGGATCGATTAATGAATAGGGAAGATCAGTCCTTTCAAATTCTATCTCTTTTATCCACTGATCCCATAGGAACATCCATTTGTCAGATTTCACATCATACCAATTAGTTGTCGGATTGACTGTGTGAAAGCAAGTTGACCAAAAGAGCTCAACAGATTGAGCAATTCCATTGAGCCTTAATGCTTCTACAAAAGATATGAACTCATTCTCGTGCTTAGGAGGAATGGCATAAACAGCGGAACATCCTTCATATTCACCATAGCACCGGAATACATAAAGCCAATAATCATTGGCTTTCATGCACTCAAATAATTGCATCTCTTGACCTTGAGAAGCCCGAGCAATCACAACGACCTTTCGTAGGCCTATAAACGTATGATAAACGTTAATGTTTAAAAAGATGAAGGATTTAAGGCGTCTCAACCTTGAATAAAGTTTAGACTCCTCGATGCCCAACTTCCGAGCCACGGATGCTAGGTTTCGAGGGCTTCTCTCTCCAATTGCCTCTAATATTCGAAGATCAAGGAAATCTAAGCCTTCCTTCAAGGAATAACTATCCCTCCTATCCTATAGTGTGCTTGTTTGAAAGATTTATGGTTAGGGCTATCTCAGTTCGTTAGCCAGGACCAGGCCATCCTGGGCCAGGAACATCGTCTCCACCATTTGGTTGCACAATTCCACCAAAACCAAGGTTCAGAGTTGTTATTTTAAGAGTTATTACATTGGTTGAAAAGCTTTGGAGCAGAATTGCTGCTTGGATTCCAATGCCTATGATAATAATGAACAGGGAGATGATGCCAAGAAATCTTTTAATCCTCAAAAATTCACCTCCGTTTTATTTTTTCTAGAGAAAAGACGAGTTCATGTGAGAAAATTAAACATGCTTCCCAGGATGGAATATTACGTGCAGTGTAAGAAGGTCTATTGCCTTTTAATTTTCATAAACAAGGAGAAAATTTTTCATCTTTTACAAAAACAAAGGGATTGTAAGCGAAGGAGAGCAGTCGGATGGAGAAATTTCTAGGCAGCGTTGTAAAGGCGGCTTGGGTGAGATCGGGTGAAAGATGCGAATGCCACAGAAAAACCCATGACCATCCACATGGGAGGTGCCCAAGAAGACTTTTGTGGGGGAGCAGGGGACATTAGGGGCAAATGGGAGCTTGGGAAGCTCATCATAAGACGAGTCAAGCTGCGGGGGGAGAGGAAATTCTTTCTAACTGTGAAATTTTATGTCTACAATGTTATCAAGAGACTCGGACAAACCATGCCAACAGAAAATGTTAAGATTAAAAATTATCGATGCGCGCGCACACTCAATAATCATGTGTGACGAGATTGATAATTTCATATATAATTAAAACCCAGAACTTCTAACCAGGAATTTTTATTTTTCATCAAGTTAGTTCAAAAATATTTTAAGAAAATAAAAAAAGAAGGATTGGCTGGAGGAATAAAGTTGAAGAGGATGTATCTAAAAGCTCTGCTGATTTCGTTGTTAATTTTCATATCTTTTGCGGCACAAAGCGTGATGGCGGTACCTCTGCAGGTCAATAACATCTCAACTGTTTGTGAAGATCACAAGTTCCAAGGCACTGGACACAATATACAGAATTTCTATGTAGAGATGCCCAGTGAAAGATCCTATGCATGGATTTACGTGACTGGTCAATCATTCGGGGACGGGTACACAAGAAAATTCCAATTATATGTTAACGATGCCTTGGTGGCGACTAGGTATCCGTGGAATTCCTTCAGCTATTCTTGGAACATTTTTAGCTATCTCATAACAGGGACAAACAAAATAGGCATAAAGCTAACTACGTTCGAATATAATCCAGGTGTCCATTGGATTGTTTCATCGCATATTAATGTTAAGTACTCCGCCGAAGAACACTTCACCTCTAGTGAAAGTTGGTTTGCGCCATACTATAAATTCAGGCATACTGGGCACAATATTCAATACTTTGGCAGTGCATTGCCTAATGGAATCACTTCTGGAACTGTCAAAGTCAGTGGCACCTCTTTTGGAGACAGATATTCGAGAAAGTTAGAAGTCTATGTGGATGGGCAGGCAATCACTCCTTCTGGCGGTGTAATCGTCTCGTCTTCGTTTACATGGACTTCTCCAGACATAACGAATCTACTCGCCTTTAAGACGGATATAGAGGTGGGGATAAAGCTAACGACATTTGAATATCAGTCTGGAGTGCATTGGCGTGTATCTGGAAGTATAAAGACCAACGTCAGGTACGAGGTGTGGCCGGACAACGATTATAGATGGCAGTGGAATGTACATGTAATAAGTGGAGGGGGAGCATCACTTTATGACACACAAAGTTCTGACCACGAGAACCAATTTCTGGGTCCTATGGCCTTTGAAATGAAATCAAAAGAGCAAGTATCATATCCCAGATTCTATGTTGGATCGATGACACACATTCCAGAGTCTTGTGAAGATGCATATGATCTCCCGTGGTGGGTTGGTTACAACCTTGGATTATATATATCTCACGAAATTCATGTCTCTATCCGTGACAACTATGGAAACTATATTCCGAGCTCCTATTACAGTTCTATTGATGGATTTGCAAGCCCTACAGAGGATGGACAAGATTACTATGAAATTGGTTCTGACATGTTAAAAATCCTGAGCCTCATAGCGAGTGGCCTTGGGCATCCTGAATTTGGCGTTCCCCTAGGTATCGCATCGGTATTGGTCAAATATAAGCCAGCTTCACTCGAGTTTGGCCGCGAAACAAATGGCGTATATCTTAAGGATCTTCGAAAAATTGGCGATGACTTGAGCGATTTGCTAGTTTTCACCGTTGACTATCCCGGGTCAGGATATTACACGATTTCGGTTGCGAACAAAGTCACAATCTATAATTGGGTTTCCTTTAATTGGGGCGGAGGACTGGTTTGGTTCACTCTAGCGGAGCATATTTTCACCTACACAACTCAATACTACTACGGACCCTGAAAATGAGCTCTAACAATCATCAGATAGTTCCCTTTTTTTTCTATAGCCTTATAGTTTTAATACAGCGATTCGCAATGTTGACAAGCAGTTGTCTGAGATTTCCCAAATACTTTCTGTACCAAAGCTATAAGAGATCTTGGTGGACCTGAACTGAATGAACATGATCAAGATGTGTCAAACAGGACACAAATACATTATCCTTGTAAGTTTGGTGTTGGGAGTACTTTTACTCGAAACTTACGCTCACACTTACATATCAATTCACCAACTTCCGCAACTCTCTGAAAATGAAGCCTTGAAACTTGTGCCTTTCTATTACAATGGCTCGACCACATTCCATGGAAGCTGTGGTCGATGGCTCGCTATCTGGCAAGGTGACAAACCAAAACCTTCGACAAACTTGGCTTACATATATCTCTTCAAGACAGAGCAGAATTCAAGTTTACTTGTTCAAAGCACCGATGTTGTAGTTCTAGGGATTGAACCGATGTCAAACAGCTCAGTCAGCGACTTTTCTGCTTACATTAGCAATATTTTCTACGAAAGTGAATATATATTGGTTGGCATCAGCTACGAATTTGGAAGCATAGGAACATATGAGATAGATTTTGGTTTACGAGTAAAGGTCTACGATAAAACATTATTGGGTTTCTTGCCAAAAGAAGAAATCAGAATTTCGACAAAGATTACATATTACTATGGACCAGTGCCTTTTTAGTTAGTATTTGGTCTTTGCGCGCATGCTTTGGAGAAAGAATATAACTAACAGTCAACCTTGCTTTTAGTTGAAGAGAAAAGATGCCAGCTTTTGAGAAGAACCATAAGAAGCCAAGAAAGGGCTCTCTTTGTAGTGTTACTTGGTCAAAACAACCAAGTTACAAACGTTGCTTAGTTAAAACAGCCAAGCTACTAAGGTTACATCGAGCACTGCTGCAATGATGTGAATCTACTATAGCCCAATTTTACAAGCCTACTATATTTGTATACAGTTTTTATACATTTTGTATACACTAAAATACAAAACATTTTTTTCATCAAAATGTCCGTCATTTTATTATATTATGCACACAGAAATCTGTCTACATCTTAAGGGTGACGACTACGAGTCGTAGTACATTTTGTAGACAAATTTGAGACAAGATGTCTCCGATCATTCTCTAACTGTGCGCATAAACATTAGTGGGTGCGCATAATCTTTGAACTAGCTGAAATTCAAGACTTCCATATGTTATAGTGGAATGTTCGGATGTTTCTTTGGTGGTCTTGACTCACGTTTGCTTGCTAACATTTCCAAGGCGCTTACAAGTTTGGGTCTTGTATGCGATGGTTCAATAACATCATCGATGTAGCCTTTTTCTGCAGCAATGTAGGGATTAGCAAACTTTTCGCGATATTCACTTGTTAAATCTTTTTTCCTTCTACTTGGATCTTTCGCTATCGCAATGTCTTTTCGAAAAATAATGTTAATTGCTCCAGCAGGTCCCATCACAGCGATTTCTGCTGATGGCCAAGCATAATTTATATCTGCACCTGAGTGTTTGCTACCCATGACATCGTATGCTCCTCCATATGCCTTACGGATTATCACGGTGATTTTTGGGACTGTAGCTTCACAGTAAGCAAAGAGCAGTTTTGAACCGTGCCTGATTATTCCTCCGTGTTCTTGATCTATACCTGGTAAAAAACCTGGGACATCTTCAAAGGTAATTATCGGTATGTTAAAAGCATCGCAAAACCGTATGAAGCGTGCTGCTTTGGTTGAAGAATATGCATCCAAGGCTCCTGCAAAATGCTTTGGCTGATTTGCTACAATTCCTATGACCCTTCCATTCAATCTTGCGAAGCCAACTACTATGTTAGGTGCCCATAGAGGTTGTACTTCCAAGAATTCACTGTTGTCCACTATCATGGCTATAACCTCTTTCATATCATAAGGTTTGTCTGGATCGTCAGGCACTACTTCCTCCAAGCGATCGTCAATTCGACTTGGGTCATCGCCAGTTTCCTCGATAGGTGGGTCTTCCATATTGTTGGAGGGCAAGAAACTAAGAAGTCTCCTAATCAAATCTATGCAATCCTTCTCGTTCTCAGTCATGAAATGACAGACCCCACTCGTCTGCATGTGGACTAGGGCGCCACCCAGCTCTTCAAAATTCACTTCTTGCCCTAGTACGGTCTTAATGACTTCCGGTCCGGTGATAAACATATGGCTTGTATCCTTAACCATAATAATGAAATCAGTCATTGCAGGTGAGTAGACTGCTCCTCCTGCACAGGGACCTAGAATTGCGGATATTTGGGGGATGACGCCGGACGCCAGAACATTCTTGAAGAAAATATCGCCATACCCCGCAAGGCTTGCTACTCCCTCTTGTATTCTTGCTCCACCACTGTCGTTTAAACCGACCACAGGAGCGCCTGTTTTCATAGCTAGATCCATGAGTTTGCATACTTTTTTGGCGAACATCTCTCCCAGAGAGCCTCCGAAAACAGTAAAATCTTGAGAAAAAACGTAAACCAAGCGTCTGTTGATCGTGCCATATCCTGTTACAACACCATCTCCAGGAATCTTTCTATCGCCTATTCCGAAGTCTGTGCATCGATGAGCAATGAAGGGATCAAGTTCTACAAAGCTATTAGGATCTAAAAGCAGGTCAATTCTTTCTCTTGCAGTCATCTTCCCTTGTTGATGTTGTTTCTCTATCCGTTTTTTCCCACCTCCGAGCTTTGCCTTCTGTCGAAGGTTCCGCATTCGCTGAATCTTCTCTTTTACGGTAGGTTCACGTATCGACAAATTCTCACCCGCGAGTTGCTACAGTATGCTTTTAGGATATATATTTACTTCACTAGATCCAGTATCGAAAAGCATAACTTTTCGGATTATGCTTGAAGATATGGCGAAATCTGATGCTCCAATTTTACGACACGATGATGAGAAAGAAAAGGCTTTTCAGACCAATTGAAGAGGGCAAGGTTCGGCTATATTCTTGTGGATTGACCGTAAATGATTATGCGCATATAGGTAACCTCAGAGCCTATGTTTTTGTGGACCTACTGCGGCGTTGGCTGGAATATAGGGGCTTTGATGTAGAGCATGTGATGAACATCACAGATGTAGATGACAAGACTATTCAAGGCAAGCAGAAAGAAGGTGTATCCCTTGATGAATATACTGAAAAATACATTGATGCATTCGCTGAAGATTTGAAGCTACTTAATATTAAGAAAGCCAAAATTACGCCAAAAGCCACAGAGCACATAGAAGAGATGGTTAGACTAGTGAAGATCTTAATGAAGAAAGGATATAGCTACAGGAGTAAAGACGGGTCAATTTACTTTGACATCTCGCGTTTTAAAAACTATGGCAAACTATCGAAGATGAAAATAGGAAAACTCAAAGCTGGGGCAAGAGTTAAGGTCGATGAATATGGAAAGGAACAAGCAGCTGACTTCGCTCTATGGAAAGCTTGGGATCTAGACGATGGTGATGTTTTTTGGGAAACAAAACTGGGCAAAGGCAGGCCTGGGTGGCATATTGAATGCTCAGCGATGTCAATGAAATACCTAGGGAAAACACTCGACATTCACACTGGGGGAGTTGACAACATCTTTCCACACCACGAAAATGAAATCGCCCAAAGCGAAGCGATAACTGGCAAGAAGTTTGTCAACTATTGGTTACACAATGAACACTTGCTTATCAAGGGGGAAAGGATGGGAAAGTCTCTTCGAAACTTCTACACGCTGCGAGATATAATCGATATGGGTTATAATCCTGTGAGTGTGAGGTTCTTGCTGATGTCAACTCATTACAGAAAACAATTTAGTTTCACTTTCGAAAGCCTCGAAGCAGCTGAAAACGCTTTACACCGACTCCGTGACTTCATGGGAAGATTGGATGAATGTAAGAACAACGAATGCACTGAAGGGGTTGAAGGTTTAATTAAGGAAGCAAGCCAAGATTTCGAGGATGCATTGGATGATGATCTAGACATAAGTAGGGCTCTTGCAACAGTATTCAACCTTGTAAGAGAAGTAAATAAGCTAATCGATATGAAAAAGCTGTGTCAAGCTGGGGCAAGGCAGGTAAGGGACTTGATTAGAGATTTTGATAGAGTCTTGTGTGTTTTTAGTGATTCTTGGCAGCCAAAGGAAAGGAAGCTATCCAATGAAGTTGAGAGGTTAATTAGAAAAAGAGAGGCTGCAAGAAAGGCGAGAGACTGGAAAACTGCTGATGCTATTCGAGACAAACTACAAAAGAGTGACATAATTTTGGAAGATACTCCCAACGGCGTGAAATGGAGGAAAAGGCGTGTTAAAAAAAGATAAAGCTTGACTAGGACTTACGCACACATAATTTCACATCACCAGTCAGAATCTTCTTCAATATTCCATCATCAAGTCTAAGTATGAGGGCACAATCTTCAGTAATGTCCCATGCCTTTCCAACGAGAATAGCACTATCGATATTAATTTCCACTTGTTTACCTAGAAAAGAAGCCAGGCACTTCCATTCCTGCAATAACATTCTCCATAATCCTTGCTGCAAACGTTTGTAGTATCGATCGAAGTATCGCAAAAATTTTTTTATAAATGGCCTAAGATCTATCGTATTACACAACTCGTGCTTCAAAGATGTCGCTGTGTTCTGCAAATCGCATGGAAAGGATTCCAACTTTATATTTGCGTTTATCCCGACCCCTAAAACCACAAACTCAACAGCATTCTTTCTTATGTTTGCTTCAGTTAGAATTCCGCAGACTTTTTTACCATTAACAAGAACATCATTTGGCCATTTAACTTCTGTCTTCAAGTGAAACATTTCATTTATTGTATTTGCTACAGCTAAGCTCGCTATGAACGTAAGTTTCAAAACTCCTTGAGGGGGCATCTTTGGACGCAATATTATTGAAAGCCAGACTCCCCCCTTTGGTGAAACCCAATATCTCTTTAGCCTACCTTTACCGCTTGTTTGTGTCTCAGCGAGAATTACTATTCTTTCCTCTTTGCTTCTTTGTGCAACTCGTTTGGCCCAGTCATTTGTGGAGGGCAAACTGTCGTAACAGAAGATTCTATAACCCAGAGAAGTGTTTTCGATTTTTTTGGGTTCTAGTAGGTTTTGTGGAGACATCTTGAGATCAATGTTGGCATAGTTCTATCAAGACATTTCCAGTGCTTTTTGGATTAAGAAATGCTATCCTTCCACCTTCGATGCCGATTCTAGGCTCTTTATCGATCAAAGATACTCCATTTGCTTCTAGCTGTGAAAGCATTTTTTCAATGTCGTCGACTCGAAACGCTATGTGATGTATCCCTTGACCTTTCTTTTCTAGAAATCTTGATATCGGACTTTCTTTGTTTAACGGTTCTATCAACTCAATTTTCATTTTCTCCATGGCTAAGAAAGCGACCCTAATTTTGTGAAACTTTGATTTTTCCAGTTTTCCAAGCTTCAATCCTAGTAGTTCCTCATAAATTGGCAAGACATCGTTCAATCTATTTACAGCTATCCCAATGTGGTCCACGCCAATGATCATGTTTCTCACCTTAAAAAATCTGTGACAAGTGAAATATAAACAGGATACCTACATGCAGCGATTAGCTATATAATGTCAAGACTTTTCGTATCCCCATCACAGAAACATGATACTTATTTGTTCCGCCTTCAGTGACTGGTTGCACATATCCAAGCTCCTTGAGTTTTTGTAGATACTCTTGAAGGGTAGATGGCTTCTTATCTGTCCACCTTGCAATCTCCTCTAAAGTAAGTGCTCTTTCAGCGTTAATAGCGCCTACATTATGCAACATACATAAAAACCTAAATTCTTCAGGTAACTCAGGACGTGGCGAAACAGGAGGGTACTTACTCATAGTCTATCTTTCCCCCAAAACTCTCTTATAAACCTCAATAGTCTGATTTGCAACTATTTCCCAACTAAATCTTTTGTTAACAGCTTCATGGGCATTTTTAATCAACCAATCTCTGTAGCCTGAATCAGATAATATTCGCTCAATTCCCCAGGCAATCGAATCGGGGCTGCGAGGATAAACGTAGACGCCCGTTTTGTCATGCTCCACAACCTCCGCTAAGCCTCCAACTTGGCTTGCAACCACAGGCGTACCAGCCGCCATACCCTCCAATGCAACGATCCCGAATGGCTCATAAACGGAAGGAACAACCATTACATCCGCACTTTTTGCGAGCGCTAACAAATCTTTATCAGAGATGAAACCGGCAAAGTTTATTCTCCAGCTTTGCCCAGACTGGTTTGCTAACCATTCTAGATGGCTACGCATCCATCCTTCACCAACGATAACGAGCTTCACCTCAGGAAAACGCCAACTGATACGAGGCATTGCTCGGATCAAATACTCAATACCCTTTTGAGGCACCAAGCGCCCAACAAAAAGCACGAGCTTTTCGTGATCTCCAATCCCGAAGCGCCCTCTAATCGCTCGATAATCAACTTCAACATTAAACTTCTCAACTTCAATTGCATTAGGAATCACATCCACCTTGTCTCCTGGCACATGGAAATGCCCACATATTTCGCCTTTCATCGAATTAGTTGTTACAACCACCCGAGTTGCCTCAAAACAAGCCCACCACTCCATTCCATCAATCATGTATGAGTCTGGATTATTCAGACTCGATCGTCCAAATTCAGTGCTATGCATTGTGCAAACAAGGGGTTTGTTAAGAAACTGTTTGAAACCAATCCCCGCAGGAGCTACAAGCCAATCGTGGATATGGATCAGGTCAAAATTGGAGTCTTTATTTGCAGTAGCAAGCTCTTTCTCAAGAAAATGATTGAACAAGAAAGCCCACGTAAGAAAGTTTGGATGGCCCACCTCCGTTTTAGAGCGGTAAACCTTGAAGCCTTCGACTTCTTCATAGCTTGGAGTTCCAGGAAAATCTAGAGTGACTACACCTACATCGTGCCCATGTTTAGCCAGCGCCTTCGCAAGCCCATAGACATGACGAGCAATTCCACCGACAATTCGGGGAGGAAATTCCCAAGACAACAGGCATATCTTCATGATTATGTCTTCATCCTCGATGCTATTGCTTTTAGTTGTTTCACTCTGGCTTCAATCACTAAGGTTAGTGCTTCCCGAAGCGATTCGACAACCAATTCTTCGTTTGCTATGGTGGATATTTTTTTAGCCAGCTTGTTGTCACCTATGACCTGCCTTAGCCATCTCTCAAAGTCACCTCTTTCCATATGGTATCTAATTGACTGATCTTGAACACTATGAAGAGCGTTAGAAAACTCGAACAAGTCATGAGCAACTACTTTTGTTGGGCGTGCAAATTCGGAAAAAAATATGAACCCCTTATCCGTAGGCAACTTCCGAAGAATCCACTTAGCTGCAAGCTCAGGTTTCTGCAGCTCCTGTAATATTCTAGCCTCAAAATCAGATATTATGTTGGAGAATGAAACAAAAGCATCGATTGGATTTCCAGAAGGATTAAAATATGAATGCACATCTCCTGGCCCACCACCTTTAACACTCATGTAATACAAATGGTCGCTCATCTGGAAATACCTCCAAAGCCTTAGCCAGAACTCGTCTCCCAAACCCTTCACAAAAGGTTCTAAACCTCTTAGAAATTCATAAGATACTCTTTGCATTGAATTACTGATCCAAGCGCTTGGGTCACGTTCCAGATCAGCCCATGAGATAGTATCATACTCGTGAACGTTAATCTCTCCAACTGGCTGATGGAGATCCACAACCTCAGATGGCGTTCGCCAATACAGCTGATCCCATTTTAACACCTCACCAGGTAACCATTTGAGGAACTCGTGAATTCCACTCTCAGGCCAATGATGCTCTCCGAATGTCTCATAATCGATGAAGAGGGTAACTGTCTGTCCTTGAGTCGCTGCTAGCCAGGCTGCATATTTCTGGGCGGTTAGGGGCCATTCGTTCCACCATGTTGAAGAGAAACGGAAGCCAATGTCATCTGAAAGGCGGTAGTTGCGAAGCAAAATTGGGATGGAAGAACCCATTGCTTTATAGACATAGTTTGGGCTTCGCCAATCTAGTATTCGATCAACACCCTCCGTAATAATCGCCTTATAACCCAAGTCTGCAACCGTCTTGGCGACTGCGTTATTGTAAAGACATTCAGTGTTTTCGAAAACCGCAGGTGCATAACCAAACAAGTTTTTCATCAAGTTTCGGTGCATTTTTACCTGCGCAATAAATTCCGATCGGTTGTTACCAAAAAGGCTGGCAAGGGAATGATAATAGGTTTCGTCTAGAAACTCAACGCAGCCAGTCTGTGCCAATTGCTTAAAGGATTCAAGAAGAGTTGGATTCCATCGTTCGCATTGTTCAATGAAAACTCCAGAAATTCCATAGGATACTTTGAACTGCTTCTTTTCTTGCCTGAAATTCTCAATCTCTCGTAGTATTATGTTGTTTGAGGGAAGGTAGCATTTCCTAGCTATACGGTCGAAAATGTGTTTATTGAGGGGATGGTCAAAATATAGATCAAAAAGGTCCTTTTTAGAGACAGATGGTTTAGCAAGTAGATCTAGATGGAAATTGCGGTTAAGTCGTAATGGCTGATGGACCTCGAACATAAGGCAAATGTCAGTCATCGTTTTTCACTCCCCTAGTATTTAGACTGTTAGAGTAGCATTATTCCTTTTTATTATGTTGCTTTATTAGAAAAATTTTTTAAGACTTCTTTCTCGAAGTTTGGCCGTTCAAATAAGACATCTTCAATATATGTCCGTAGCGGTTCAGCTACACTCCACGCTTGGGCGATACACCCACCAGGTGCATGGGGTGGATCTCCGTCAAAAACTTCGCTTAAGTTCCCAAGTCCCATGCGAAACACTTGTTCTTTGAAGAGTGGTTGAAGGAAGTTTTCAAAGGCCATTTTCCTCCATTCTGCATCATATCTCTTGACCTTTAAAAATGCCTTGACGAAGGGTCCAATCAACCAAGGCCATACTGTGCCATTGTGGTAAGCATAGTTTCGTTCAACCCAATTCCCAATGTACCTGCCACGGTATTTTGGGTCGTCAGCGGATAGTGTCCTTAATCCATATGTCCCCCAAAGTTTCTCTCTCACAATGGACACTATTGCTGCCTGCTTTGCTTCGTTTAGCATAGGAAAATCGACAGAGACTGCGAAAATTTGATTAGGTCTTAATGTGTTGTCTTTGATTTTCCCATTTACGACATCGAAAAGACAGTTCTTTTGAGAATCCCAGAATTCTTTGACAAAGTTTTTCTTTGCTTTTTCCGCTAAACCACGATATTTCTCAGCTAAGTCTGTATGTCCGTATTGGGTTGCAAGAAGTTCCATGATTTTAAGTGCATTGTACCATAATGCTTGTATTTCAACTGCTTTTCCTTCGCGAGGTGTAATTGGATTCTCGTCTACCATTGCATCCATCCATGTTAACTGTGGCCCATGTGCAATTAGTCCATCATTGTCTAAGTGTATATTATTTATTGTTCCTTCTATGTGATAATCGATTATCGTCTGTAACATTGCCCATAGTCTTTGTTGGATGAAGTCGAAGTCACCAGTATATTTTAGGTATTGAAGAACTGCGTCGAACTGCCATAGGGTGGCATCAACAGTGTTGTAAACAGGCTTTTCCCCAGTTTCATCTGGAAAACGGTTAGGAATAACGCCGCTGCTACAATAATGCTTGTAGGTAAGTAGAATTTCTCTTGCATCACTGAAACGTCCAGTTGCAAGAGTCAACCCTGGCAAGGAAATAAGTGAATCACGACCCCAGTCTTCAAACCAGTGGTATCCTGCAATGACAGTTTTCGCTTTTGTAGACATTCGGCTCACAATGAACGACTCAGCAGCAAGAACAAGCCATTTCATCCAATCTTCAGGATCTATGGTCCTGTGCTGTATGAAGAAACCTGTCAACGCATCGACAAACCTTTTTGACTCATTTCTATAAAAGTTGTGAAAATCCCCTAATTCAGTGCATATCGATGCATGAACATTTTCCAAATCGTCTAGGTCCTTTCCTGCCACAGCCACGATGCAAAACTCTATTGTTTCACCAAGTTTCGCATTGATTTCAAATCGTCCTGGAACATAACAATCATCAAAACTACTGGTTCCTAGGGAGTTGTCTATCCGAAAGAATATCCCTTCGATCCACTTCGCTCCTTCAGCATTATATTGCCCACGACTTGCAGACAAGATCATTGCAGATTGTGCTTTTGTTGTTTGAAGTATTGTTTTTCTTGTGTGAGTTTTTTGAACGAAATTCCATTCAAGTTTGTCTTTATCTGTAACTGAGTGAAAGTGTCTAAAATTAGAAAAAGGGTAGATTTGTAAAATTACTCTTTTCTGGAGCGGAGCAGAAATTCTATAAAGAAAGACAGTAGCATTCTGTCGATAAGGCATTAGAATTATCTTGCGAAGCTTTGTTCCATTTACATTATAAGTGAAGATAGGGAATGGAGATTGGTTGAAGCTCTCGAGGTATTTATGACCTTGAGGATGGATGCCGTGACTGAACTCATTGGCACCTAAGGGATAGATTTCATTGTCAATGAGTAACTGCTCTTCAAGTTTTGAAAGCATGACTCTTCTATCGACTGGAGGATTAAAAGACGCGACTAACACTCCGTGGTATTTTCGCGTATTGATTCCGTTTACGCTGGAAGAAGCATATCCACCTAAACCGTTTGTCACGATCCATTCTAATTCGGATAAAGCATCTTTACCAAGATTGATTTTCGGTAAGCTTTGCTCCATTCTGATTTGCTCCTTAAGGCCTTAATAGTTTGGCAACATTTTTTCCTCGCATGACACCGAAGTGTCTGGCAACAGGATTACACTTTGATCTCAAAAGGAAAGCATGAGGTTGTTTTATTTTTATTTCAGTAAGCGTTTCAGCATACCCCATCCCCTTGGCAACTACAAAATCAGCTTCATCATAAGCAATTCTGAACTCTTCTGAAAGTTCCTCTAACAAGGGCAGCCCTATTGCATCTGTTCCAGTTGTGATAACAGCATCTGCTATCTCGTACATACTCACTGCTTTGGCATCCTCTGATGTAGCGTCATTCAAAATGGGCCCGCCTTTCACCACAACTGTAACTTTTGCACCTAACTGTTTCATTTCCCCAACCAAGAGTTTGTCGAAAACTATTTCGCCTGCATTATCTGTAAGAAAAAGTATCTTTTCCGCTTTCCTAGCTTCTTCATATATTTCGGATATCTCGTTGACTGCCAAATCTCTTTCAGCATTTATAATCAACCTTTCCAACGACTCAAGATTGGCTTCATGTCCTGGTATATCAAATTCAATATTGTTGCCTACAATCGCAACTAGACAAGCCTTTTTAAATTTCTTCTCCAGGGATATTTCCTTGTCAATCTCGTTTTTCACTGAAGGAAGCAATTTCAACGCTGCCTCGTTGCTTGCGCGTTTCTTTTCAGCATAAACATCAAAGTTGTTTGAGATTCGCTTTATTATTCGATCACGCATGGTTCCAAGAACGGCCGCAACCGCATTTGGCTTAAACTCCTTAGCCATGTACTCTAAAAGGGCGGATGCTGCCTTAAATCGTAAACTAGGATCGATAGTAGCCTCAACTATCTCTGAGTAGCCGCGGTGGATTATGCATGAGAAGCATTCAATCTCAACCTTCAAGCAATAAGCACCTTTACGCTACAGCTGCAGATTGCGCAAAATCTAGTAGAACTTTATATGGTTCTTTTGCCTTTACAACGCTGCTTGCAACAAGAACTCCTTTTGTACCAAGTTTTAAGGCAGCCTTTACATCGTCACCTTCAGTTATGCCAGCTCCACAAAGAGTGATAACTTCGGAGTTACATTTCTTAACAAGGTCCACAGTTTCTGCGACTATCTCAGGTCTAGCCTTCGAAACAGGTATGCCCGTTCCGATAAGTTCAGGTGGCTCGATAGCTATGAAATTTGGCTTCAATGCTGCTGCTGAGGCACTCACATTTGCATTGTTAGTGCAAACAACTGAGACTAAATTGAGCTCCTTTGTCCTTCTGATGGTGGTTTCAATATCTGCCAGTTTCAATCTTCGTTCTGAGTGGTTGATCAGTGTTCCTACAGCTCCTACCTTTTTTATCGTTTCCGGCAGAATATGACCAGTGAAGCTTCCTGGTTCTACTGGGTCAATGTGTTGAGCGATAATTGGTATGGAGACCGCTTTGACAAGTTGAGCGATGTCTGTGTATTGAGGAGCAATTCCGATGCATACGCCTGTTTTGCGGCTGACTTTTTCTGCTTTCAGAGCTAACTCTAGAGCCCTTTTTCCAATGCCTTCGATGTAAGATTTTAAATTCACTAGAATTAGTGGTTCCCAAAGCATTTTCAATAGCGTTATCACCATGTATAGCATAAAGTAAAAGTGCTAAAAACAGTTTTGCAGGTCACCTTTGCTTTTCTGCAACATAATAATACTCGCCTATATCTTGCTGATGTCTATCCGTCTTTGAGCCCTCCTTATTTACTCTTGGTCTCTGTGTCGTTGGGTCTCTTCGAAAAGTGACCGCCATTTTTTTCAGGAATGCATTCATGCCCTTCCGAAGAGTTGTCGGAGGATTTGCAACTCCTTGCATGCCTGGTTTTCCATCAAAGACCATCAAACGGTCCGCTATGAAATCTTGCGCGACTACGTCGTGTTCCACAACGAATGCGGTCGCATTTTTATTTTCAATAACCCTTCGAATTGTGCGGGCCATGCTCAAGCGTTCTTCCACATCAAGATAAGCACTAGGTTCATCTAATAGGTAAAGCTGGGCTTCACGAGAAAGACAAGCCGCAATTGTGACAAGCTGTAGTTCTCCACCGCTCAGTTGATTTACATTGCGATCCAATAGCTTTTCTACATTCAAGGGCTGCAAAACTTCGCTGTGGTACCAGCTTGCAGCAAAGTCGCCTTTTTTGATGTCTCTTAGTAAGTCTTCTACAGAGCCATGATATTCTGCAGAGATATACTGAGGCTTATAGCTTACCGCTAATTCGTAAGCCGTGGCTGTTGCTGTTGCTTCATCATCATACTTCTCAATTCCAGCGATAAGCTTTATGAAAGTTGTTTTTCCTATACCATTTGGACCCAAGATACCAATGACCTCACCTTTCCGAACCTCTCCAGGTTCCACTTTTAGCCTAAATCCCTCAAAAGATTTCGCTGTTTTCCTCCATTTTAGCACAGTTTCACCTATGTCCCAGCTGATTGTGGGGGGTTTTACATGGAAAATTATCGGCTCCTTTCTGAACCGGATGTTTTCATCGGGGATGAACCCTTCTAGGTAGATGTTTATACCAACCCGCACTCCGTGAACCTGAGAGACGACGCCATAGACGCCAGGTTTTCCGTATAGCACGCAAATTTGATCTGATAAGTAGTCCAGTACGGCAAGATCATGTTCAGCAACAATAATTGTTTTTTCTTCCTTTAGACTTCGGATTGCTCGCGCTACTTCAAGTCGTTGTTTGACGTCCAAGTAACTTGAGGGTTCGTCAAAAAGATAAACGTCAGCTTCTCGACATATGGTAGCGGCAATTGCCACGCGCTGGAGCTCGCCACCACTCAAGATATTCAATGTGCGATTCCAGACTGGTCCAAGCTGAAGCTGTTCTGAAATTTTCTTTAGCTTATCTCTTTCATCTAGCTTTTCCAGTAGCTCATGGACCTTCCCTGTGATCACTCGAGGTATCTTATCGACATACTGTGGTTTATGGGAAACTTTGAGAAAGCCTTGGCTTAATTTTGAGAAATATTCCTGAAGAATTGAGCCTCTGTAATGCTTGATGATCTCTGCCCATTCTGGGGGGTTGTCAAAGTTCTCAAGATTTGGCTTTATTTCACCTGACAGAATTTGGATCGCAGTGCTTTTTCCTATGCCATTTTGGCCTAACAGTCCCAAGACTGTGCCCTGTGATGGTATGGGGAGACGAAAGAGCTTGAAGGTATTAGCTCCAAAGCGGTGGCTACATTCTGTCTCGAGTTCATCTGGCAGATTGACTATTGTGAGAGCATTGAATGGGCACTTTTTGACGCAGATTCCACATCCTACGCACAAAGCCTCCACAACTCGTGGTTTGCCTTCTTCAAAAACTATTGTTTCTATTTTTCCTCGTACAGGTGGACAAAAGCGATAGCATATTTTATCACAGCGTTTCGGTTTACAGCGATCTATGTCGAGTACTGCAATTCGGCCCATGATTTTTTACCATTATCAGGTGATGTTTTTATAGAATGAAAGCGTGAACTAATAAAGCTAAACCTCTGCATTTCATGTTGTAAGGCTTGCTTTGCCACAGGTTGAATTTCGCCTGTACGTTATCCTTCTTCGGTGAAAAAGAAGCTAAGCTGGTTTCTGTATAATTTTTGCCTTCAGAAAAGCTCTAGGTTTTCTTGTCTTAGGTGTCATGTAGGCCCAGCACATATGCATTGAATTATGTGATGCCCCGATTCTGCCTTGAGAGTCGATAGCTATCAAGCCCATATGTTTTGCCGCATCATGTACTCTGCGATTAACCTCTCTAATGATATTTTCTGCCGCACTTTGCGGTGGCAATCCTTGACGCATTAAATCGCAAGTACTCTTTGTGACGACAAGTTTTATGGCTATCTCTCCTATTCCCGTAGCTGAACATGCGCCTGCTTCGTTGTCAGCATAGGTGCCACAACCAACTAGCGGAGAATCTCCAATGCGACCAGGAATCTTTAAAGAGATTCCACCAGTGGAAGTTGCTGCAGCAACATTTCCTTCTTTGTCGACTGCAACAGCACCAACGGTGTCAAAATCAAAAAAACTGGGATGCGATTTCAGCAATTCATCCAGTCTACGCAGATAAGTGAGGTTACCTCTTGATATCTTACCTCTCAATTCCCGCCAATATCTCTCTCTCAATTTGGTGGTTGGGTCTCTCTCCTCTAATTTAAAGATCTTAGCGAGTCGCTCTGCACTTTTCCCCACTAAAAAGATATGGTCAGTTTTTTCCATAACCAAGCGAGCTAAATGTACAGGATGTCTGACTTTTCTTACCAATCCTACAGCCCCTGCAGATAGTGTCCCGCCATCCATTATGGAAGCTTCCATTTCAACTTGTTTATCATAGGTTAAAGACGAACCCAAACCTGCGTTGAAAACTTCATTATCTTCCATAGACATAACTGAAGACTCTACGGCGCTAAGAGCCGTTCCATCCTGTTTCAGAATATCAAATCCTGACTGTGCTGCTTTCTCAACTCCTGCTATCCCCGCTTCATGCCTTTCTCGACGCCATTCCCCAGCACCACCATGGACTACTATAGTGGGTCTTTGTGCTTTCATTGTCAACTAATCCTTAACATTATTTATTGCGGATTAGCTACAAGAGCATTTGAGAATTTAAAGCATACGCTAATGGAAACACCTAATAGCTAGAAAATCAAGTTTTCTATTGGGATGATGTACGGCGACGGCGTGGAGCTTTTAGCAGTGACGCGCCCAGCAGGCTGACCTTAAAAATATATGTTTTTCATCGATTCTAATATTTGATTGGTTTATATTGATTAGGAGTAGGATTAATGCGTATATTAAAGGCAGCCTTAGGTAACATTAAAGTCGCAGCAAAGATTGTGAATGAAGGTGGGTTAGTGGTGTATCCAACTGAAACAGTCTATGGTTTAGGGTGTGATCCTTTGAACGTTGATTCTGTTGAAAGGCTTATTCGAGTGAAAGGTCAACGCCATAAACCATTACCCATTCTTGCTTGCAGCCTAAGCGATGTTGGCAGAATTGCAAGGCTTTCTGAACTCGCGAAAGAAATCAGTGAAAAATTTTGGCCTGGACCTTTAACCTTAGTATTGCCACGAAAGCTCCTTCCCAATATTGTCACATTTGGGTCACCGAATATTGGTGTTAGAATACCAAGAAATGACATAGCACTTGATCTCATCAGATTGTCAGGAGGAATTCTGGTTGGCACTAGTGCTAACAAAACTGGGGCTCATCCTCCGTCTACTGCTGCTGAGGCTTATCGTCAACTGAAGGATGAAGTAGACATTATACTAGATAGTGGAGTTACTGATCTTGAAGTTCCTTCAACTGTGTTGGATTTGACTGGAGAAAAACCTAAGATTCTGCGCCAAGGCGCTGTAAGGTTTGAAGAAATTTTTCAAGGGGATGCATACTGATATATGATTAAAGACGAAAATGAAATTTCACGCTATCAATTGCCTAAACCGCGTCCAAAAATTGGACAATTGTGTCCTCTAAGTTTAGTTGGACCTTGGGATAAGACAAGCCAAGCTCTTATAATGATTCCTAGCTTCGTGATGTTATATGAAGCATTACAAAGCCTTTGCTATTGTTACTAAATACTGGAAAACAAAGCAAGACCTTTTTGCCAATATGATCACAGCTCTTAAAGGAAGAGTTCGTGAAAGCGATTTTTTAGTAGTTTCTGAAAAAGCGATATGCACAGCAACCGGTAATATCTTAGATGAAGGCAAGATAAAACCAAGCCGAACAGCACAGTTTTTAGTAAAATATTGGATGCGGTATGTTTGGGCATATATTCTCGGACCGCTTTGCCACTCTCAGAAAGAAACATTATTACGCTTCAAAAAATATCCTCTAAAAAAAGGCAGTGCACATAAGCAAGCGGCACTGCAGCACTGTGGTCTTTTGCAGGCGCTAATGCCTTACTCTGAGGGCGGAATTGACAGCAGCAACCTTCCATACTCTTTTGTTAGTTTACCACTCAAAAACGCTGATCGCATCGCAGAAAAAATCCGCAATACAATATATTCAGAACTTGGCTTGAATGTTACAGTTATTATTGCAGATACTGACAAAACATACTCCTGGAAAAGTTTCCATTTCACACCTAGGTCTAGACCAATCATTGGCATACAATCTATCACTGGCTTTGTAGCCTACATTGTAGGAAGGTTTTTCAAGCTGAAGAGACGGGCAACTCCTATAGCTGTCAAAGGCGAGAATTTGAGTGCTGAGGAAGCTCTAGATATTGCGGATATAGCTAATAATATTCAAGGCGTTGGTGCTGGAAAAACAGTTTGGGATATGGCGAGAGCTTTTAACGTTTCTTTGAATGGCGTTTCTTGGAAAATGCTAGAAGAAACAAAACATAAGTCAATGGCTGTTGTAAGGCGACACATAGATTAGACAATCAATGCGCGCACTATTCATGTAAGCTTGATCAGCTCATTGTGGACCTTTTATAATCTACATGATTTCTTGGTTTATAATTCGGGCGCATACTTGGCTTAGACCAAGCGAACATTCATGAGACATTTATCGCAAAACCCAAATACTAAGATAAGATTACGGGGATAAGAATGCATGGATGGACCAAAGCTGAGGAGCCAAAAAATAAGCACAAAAGTTAGACAAATGGAAATATTCTTTAATCCGACGTCAGTCGCAGTAGTTGGAGCTTCAAAAAAAATTCATAAGGCTGACATGTGATCTTCAAGAATTTTGTGGAAAACAAACGTAGAGGCGTATTTAGGGGGGAATTGTATCCAGTCAACTTACGTGAAGATTTTGTTTTAGGATTCAAAAGCTACCCATCGTTATCTAGAATACCTGGAGAAATTGAGTTAGTTGTGATTGTCGTTCCGGCAGCTGTTGTTCCTAACATTATGGAGGAAGCTGCTTCAAAGGGCGCTAAAGTTGCTGTCATAATTTCTGCAGGGTTCAGTGAAATTGGCAACAATGAACTCGAAAATGCTATAACCTCGGTTGCCGAACGCGAAAACATACGAGTTTTAGGACCTAACTGCCTTGGTGTATATGACATAAACACAGGAGTCGATATGCTCTTCTTGCCGGAAACAAAGGTGTTGACAACTGGCGACGAATTTGTCGCAACACCCAGACCGATGGCAGGGCATATTGCTATGATAACCCAAAGTGGAGCTTTCGGTGTCTCAGCTCTTGATTACCTCGCCGGTAGACAGATGGGAGTAAGCAAATTTGTAAGCTTTGGAAACAAATGCGATGTAACTGAAGTTGATATGCTCGAGTATTTTCTCCATGACCCTGAAACTTGGGTAATTCTCCTTTACGCCGAAGCAATAGAAGCTGGCAGAGAGTTCATGAAAATTGCAGAAAGAGTCACAAAAGTAAAGCCAATAGTTGCGTTTAAAAGTGGGAAAACCGGGGCAGGTGCGAGAGCTGCAGCTTCCCACACAGGAGCCATAGCAGGATCCGACAAAATTTATGATGCAGCCTTTGCACAAGTTGGGGTTATCCGCGTTAAAGACATGGAAGAATTCTTCGACGTTGGCAAAGCCTTCGCCTTTCAACCGCCAGCTGCTGGAAAAAACATTGGTATTCTTACAGATGCTGGAGGCCCAAGTGTGATGGCTGTCGATGAGTGTGTTTCTCTGGGGTTGACCGTCCGAAGATTCTCTAACGAGGTTCTCGAGAAGTTTGATGATCTGAAATATGAAGGAGACTTGCCCCAGTTTGCCACTAATCTAAACCCTGTTGACATTACAGGTTCAGCAACTTCAGAGATGTATGAGCTTTCAACAAAAATTATGCTTGAGGCTCCAGAAGTTGATGGTCTAATTGTGTTGGGGTTACATCACACTCCTGCTTTGCAGGAAGACTTTGTAGATCGAATAGCAAAACTAGTAAAGCATTGCACAAAGCCTGTTGTCGCCTGTGACATTGGGGAGACCGAGATGGCCCTGTTTATACGCTCAAGATTTGAAAAACTAGGCATTCCTGCCTACCCTTCGCCTGAAGACGCTGCCAGAGCTATGGCGGCTTTGGTTAACTATGGAAATTATTTGAAGAGGAAAAATTACTTCAATGACTATTTGAAGATTTGTAAGCAGAAGTTTGGCATTAAGTCCTCATATTAACTTCTGAGAAGCACGCATTTGTCGGGTGGTTTCTTTATTTCTGGCCTTTTAGCCATTCAGCAACCTTATGAAAGAGCGGGTTTGTAGACATGTCGAGAACTGGAGCAATGATTTTTTCTTTTGTTTCAATTCTGGATCTATAAGTGGGCATAGAGGTGTAGCTCAAGAATGCCCAGTATACCCTGCGATTTTCTATGAGTTCCTTTGCAGCTGTTTCAGTGTTAATGGATAAGGGGAAGTAGATGAAGGCAATTCCGCTAGTCCAATAAATACCGGCTGTCTTTCCCCCAGCGATTATGTTTGTAAATCGTGCCAAATCATCCGGTGTGGGAAATTCTGTGCTTTCCATGACTATTATTTCTTTAAAGGGTTCATATTTGATTGAAACTTCACTCATTTCACTATTCCTCCATGTGTTCAGTATTTACTTTAAATTCATTTTTATCCTCTTCGGAATTTTCTATAGTCAGCGGATATGTTCTGCTACTATTCTGCCAAGTCTTCTGCATTCCGCTAGAATTTTCTCATCTGGTTTGTAATTAGCTAAGATTGGTGAGGCTATTGACTTCATTTGGAACTTGTTGGTCAGAATCTCTAGTACTTGTTTTGGTGCTTCGCCACTCCACCCGTAGGAGCCAAAGACAGCTACCGTTTTGTCTTTTAATATGATATTGCTTTTTGCCGTTTTTTCCAGTAAGTTCTGGATGTCTATGGTCATTCGATGGTTGTAAGTAGGGACGCCGATTATTATTGCATCTACATGTTGAAGCTCTTTAGGGTTGGCGTGGTATTTGAGGATGACATCAACGTCTTGAACTGACCTTGCACCTTCTTCTACAGCTTTTGCCATTAACTCAGTGTTTCCTGTTTTAGTATTATAGATAATTAATATGCTTGGCATTGTGATAATTTTTCTAGATGATGACCGTTTTAAGGATTTCTGAGGACAATGAAAATCCTTCATTATTATTAGGAGGAGAATCAGCACACTCTATCGGATTTTTAGATGTAATTGTGGTGCAACCGTTCCTTATGTGGGTGTGTTTCCTTCAAGCTTCTCCTTAAGTTTCCTTGCTGTTTCTGCATATTTCTTAAGCCTTCGTTTTTCGAGCTTCTTTTCAGGCAATGTTTCGGGTGCGAACATTAAAGGTACGACAGCGATGAAGAGGAATAAGCTTGCTAATGAAAAGGCTGCTTCAACGGGGATAGCTGCAATATTAGGTTCGATTAGAAACTGGAGAAACCAAGATATGAGAAAGGGAAGTCCACCTATTAGATAGTATTTTTCTTTGGCTGTATTAGCGCCAAAATCTCCCCACACAACCATGATGAAAACTAAGACGAACATTCCCCAAGCGATTCCATCAACAAGAACATAGAGGTACCATGATATCATCAGGTTTGGCACAAATCCTAACACCGCATAGCCAATTCCAATCAATACAAAACCGATTATTGCTACACGTTTACGACCCTCAAAATCTGAAATAAATCCCCCAATCAATGCAGTAATGCTGCTGATAGCCAACTCTGCTACAGGAACGATACTGAAGAAATCGGAACCGAAGAAATTTTCTAATATTGGCGCTTCTAATGAGTTTATAAGGCAAAACATAATCCATGGAACGACATACAAAAGAATCCTTCTTTCACGTATTATTAATGTTAGTTTAGGCTGTCTTTTTTTCTCTTCTGTTTTCCTTTGTTTAGTGAGGAGGAATATGAGCAATCCAATGCCTACAAAGATTGCCAAGCTCTGCATCCTCGCTGCAGGACCTAAGGTAATTGTTACTAATGCAAACACGGAAATGCAAACCCCTACAACAAACCAAATAGTTCCACCAAATCTTCCACGACGTTCGATTTCGAAAGTGTCGGCAAAGTAGGCCATAATAGAAGGCATACCCAACCCGATCGAAATTCCCAACAACAAGGATATTGTGCTAATCACAAGTAAGGAAGCTCCTTCCGTTATTGAGAATAGGAGAAAACTTGTTATGCCTAGGAGAAACCATAACAACATAAGTTTTTCTTGCTTTATTACAGTGTTTGAAACAATAGAGCCGATCACTGTTGCGATCCCGACTCCCCCAAAAAAGACTCCCATGATGTTTAGAGTTTCTATGAACTCCATATTGCTAACTATGTTTGTCAATGTGTCAAGTACTATGTAGTATTCGGTGAAAGCAATCGCAACTAATATAAAAACTGCGATCCAGCTCTTCAAATAAGATCTATTGACGGAAGAAAGATTGGGTGTCATATCGCCTGAAACGCCCTGTCTCTTTCTTTCAAATATGTCTAAAAAGCCTTTTGGCTAGTGCTGAAACTAGAAGCGTATTTCGTGATTAATACAGGTGTTCTGCGTTTGTCGTCGCGCTCACGATAATGCCTAAAGAATTCTTGGAAAGGCATGATCAGTGAGTTTTTTTCAGAAAAAAGGGGAGATTTTAAAAAGCTCTGCTTTGCCCGTTTCTTTATTCTTGGATTGGACAGTATAGATCCAAAACCAATTCTTCTTCTGACGCGTTAGGATCGTGAGCTTTCTCTAACCCTTGATGGTGTCCATACTGATATTTACTTGTCTTGACCCAGTCTACAAGTTTCTTCCAAGATTCAAGATACCCTTCTCTTTGGAAGAACTCTGATTCCAACTCTTCTTTCAATCGGCAAGTTGTGACTGCATAATGCCCTCCTTTGAACTCTTTGATCTTAATGTCTCCTTCAGGCTCTACATCTGGATCCACGCGAATCCAGAACTCATAACCGTACTCCTTTCGACCTGGTGAGGGATTAGGGTTGTTGAACCCATATACTGGGTGAGCCTTTAGGTCTTCGAGAAGACCTTTAGGTTCCGCCCACGAACGCATCTTTTCCCATGCGTCATTTTCAGGTGCACCGCTGATTACACGGGCACTGGCTACACGCATTGGTTCAAGTTTCACGATTCTCACTTCAAACTCTTTCACTTTTGGTTCCTTCTGCTTTGTGTGTACTTTCTGGATGTAGTCTGCTCGTTTTACAACCTCAAGCTCTTTTCGTCTTTTTGAACCTGCATAGACTTCACACACAACTCTAGCAAATTCCAAACCATCCGCGCTCAAAATATAGCGCCCCTTACTAATGTGCTCCAAGATGCCAGCTTTCAGTAGCAGTCTTAAGTGGTGGGCGAGCGCTGTCTTACGAAGGCCTGCCACTTTCTGAAGCGCAGCAAAAGTTTGTGATCCCTTGAGAAGCGAAGCCAAGAGTCGTAGCCTTTTAGTGTTTGCTAGAGATGCTAGTACAAGAGCGATGTCTCCTTCAGACCTTGTTAGAATATTACAGACTATGTCATCTCTTTCCTTACTCATAAAGAGCTCTACACCCAGAACCACACTAGCGATATGTCTCAGGTATAAATATTTCGAAATTTACTGAACAATAGTGCTAATAATACTGAATAGACATGGTCAACTCTCTTCTTTATTTTCACGAAGATACTCTTACTCTCTTTCAACAAAAATGTAAGGTCAAATCGAATCGACATTTCTTGAGATTAGTTAGAATTTAAAAGCGGAAAGTTTTTAAGCCAGAATTAAGGGTTTGCGCAAAGCTTTTAAGCGAAGTGTTGTACACCTATACACTTGAGAAAGAAGGAAGGCAAAATGAAAGTAATTCCAAAGAAAATGACTATTAGAAAGAGCCGAAGACCAAAGCCTATCCGAACATTCATTTAGTGCAAAAGCACGCATACATTAAGATCTGCTACTTAAGGATACTTATGCACGTTAATTTTTTCATTTTGAAGTCTTTTACTAAAGATCTTCAGTCATTCCTGAAATGAATTGAATTAGGACATTCTTAGCTTCAGATTCCCGTAGAACTGACATCTTATTTATTGTTTTCACTATTAAATCTTCCATTTGTGCTTTGAGGTTCTTTACGTGTTTGCTTTCAAAGCACATGTCAACTATCGTATTTAAATCTCTTTCAGATAATCGAGTTTTCATGAGTATATTCAGAATCTTCTTTTTGGCAGCTTTATCCTTAAAGGTATATAGGACTGGAAGAGGCAGGACTTCATTAACCATTCTGTTTTTTAATTCATCTCGCTCGAATATGTCTATAAAGTCATTTCTTATTGTAGAGAGTATCCCCCAATTTCTTCCATAACAGGTCAAAGCTTGAATCTCTTTTGAATTTCCATTTCTAAAAATTCCCCCAATAGTAGTGTAAGCTTCAATACTTGCAGCCTTTTTTTCAATGATATGAAAATAAGTTTCTGGATCTATATCCAAGTTCCCTTTCTGACGGACCTCTAGTGCATGGGCGTCTCCCATCTCGAGAAAGGTCGTCTTGATAATATTCACGATTCTTGCTGCATCTTTGATGTGAAGATGTCGAATTGCTTCGTTTAGCATGGAGAATCCCTCGAATAGTAAAGCGTCTCCAGCGAGAAGAGCTATCGAGTTTCCAAACTTCCCATACACTGTAAGACCAAAGTTCTTTATATCGGATTGGTCGATGATATCATCATGTATATCAATAGCACCTACGAACATGGTGATTGCTGCACCAATGAAAGCTGTTTTTTCTGCTTTTCCTTTTATGGTTTCAGATGCAAGAGATAAAAATGCAGGAGGAGTGTAGCTAAGGCAATTATTAACATAATATCTTAGGGCCTCTCGAGCTTCTAAGCTTTTGATGTTTTCTTCAAGGATGAAATGCCTTGCAATATCAATACTCTTGCGACCTTTTTCCATTAAAATCTTAGAAATTTCCGCGATGTTTCTCCCTTTAGTGTTTCCATGCTGAATCTTGTTTATGCCACTCATTTTTCTATCCTCCTGAAAGTCTAATAGATGATATGTCAGGGGATTCTCTTTGATTATGTTTTGATGCCAGCTTCTTCTATTTGCTCCTTTAAGTAATCGTTGTATGTGTTTACAATTTTCATGCCCTTTGATGTTATCTCATAAATTTTTCTTACACGTCCATTCATCGCTTCTTTTCTACTCTTAAGATACCCTTCTCTCTCCAAGTTGTTTAGCAATGGATACAGCGCACCATGGCGTATACTTATGCCGTGCTTTTCCATTGCATATTTGATGATTTTATAACCCCACAAGGGTTCTTGTTGTACTAACCTCAAAACCATCAAATCTAGAAAATTTCTGAACATGCGTTGAACAATTTCATTTTTCAGACTTTCAGACACCTATGTCGCGCCCAGGACATATCATATCTCAGTATTTTCTAGGATTCCTTTATTAGGATTATGTAATTTCTAAATAAGCTTGCCCAATTTGATATGCCTGTTTATGACTTGTGGCTGTATCAACCCTTATATGATTGTTTAATGTATAATAAGTCTTGAGACATGTCTCTAAAGAGACATATCGTATACGCGATGAACAGCCAGACTGTTCAACGCTTATACAAGAGGAAAGAAAAATGAGACAAAAATCGAGAGAGGTTCAAAACAAACTCATGAAAGGTCTCTTAGACCTAGTCATCCTTCAATTCTTGAACGCAAAGCCAATGCATGGATACCAAATAATTTCCAGCATACGAAAAAACTTCGGCGTTTATTTTGGTCCCAGCACTATATATCCTCTCTTAAACACCCTCGAAGAAAAGGGCTACATAAAAAGTCAATGGGACCTGAACCATGAAAGGCCCCGGAAGGTCTATGAACTTACAAATGAAGGTCAAAACCTGCTTAGTTTCACTGAAAACTCGCTGAATCATATCTGCCGCAAGATAAGTAACATAGGTTTAAGCAAAAACTTGATGAACGGAGTTAATGGCATCCTGCAAAGACCAATTTACACCACTATGAAGAAACCAGTTGCAAAGAAGTGATCCTTCGTACTCTTGGCATCAGATAAACAAATCCCTCTTTTCGCCGATGTATCATCTGCCTATTCGTTAACTCATATTATATAGCAGCTAACGCAGCCGATAGTAATAATTCCATAGAATTTCATAATGTGCTATGGGAAAACGCAAGATGAACTTCGACCAAGTTGACCTAATAATAAGGGATTGCACAATCTTGCCTTTAGCAAACATGGAAATTATCAATGATGGACTGATTGCTATAAAGGATGGCAAGATTTCTTATGTTGGGAAAGTTGTTAATGCCCCTGAGATGACAGCTGAAAATGTTCTTGAAAGCCAAGGAAAACTTGCAATGCCTGGCTTGATAAATTGTCATACACATCTAGCCATGACTCTTTTTCGAGGTCTAGCTGAAGACATAACATTGGAGAGGTGGCTTAATGAAACAATTTGGCCTTTAGAAGCAAAGCTCAAACCTCAAGATGTCTACATTGGTGCTCTTCTAGGCTGTCTTGAAATGATTAAAAACGGGATAACTTGCTTTGCAGATATGTATTTTTTTGAGCCAGAGGTAGCTGAAGCCGTGAAGAAAGCTGGGCTGAGAGCAGTTTTAGCCTCAGCAATAATTGAAGCAGGCGATTTTGAGAAAGGGAGAAAAATGTTGAAGGAAGCTGTTGGATTTGCAAAAAGGTATCAAGGGTATGCTGATGGGCGAATAACAGCACTTTTAGGTCCACATACTGCCTTTACCTGCAGTGAAGAATTACTAGCAAGGGTGCGAGAAGAAGCCTCAAAGACTGACTTAGGAATTCACATCCATATTGCTGAATCAAAAGAAATGGCCATGAACATAAGAAAAGAAAGGCAACTTTCAGAGGTTGAATTTTTAGAAAAAATAAGTTTTCTTGAAGATGACGTGCTTGCAGCTCATTGCATCCATCTAGACGAGAAAGACATAGCAATATTAGTAAAAAAAGGTGTGAAAGTGGCACATAATCCAGTAGCGAACATGAAGTTGGCCCAAGGTATAGCGAAGATCAAGGAATTGATAGATGCTGGCATAACTGTTGGCCTTGGCACAGACGGAGCTGCAAGTAATAATAGCTTGGATATGTTTGAGAGCATGAAAATCGCTGCAATACTCCAGAAAACTAACTATAAAGACCCAACAGTTTTACCAGCAAGGAAAATTCTGGAAATGGCAACAATAAAAGGCGCTGAAGCTTTAGGATTGGAAGATCAAATTGGTTCTTTGGAGGTTGGGAAAAAAGCAGACATCATTTTAGTTGACTTAAGTAAGCCAAATCTAACCCCATTACACGAATTATATGCAAACCTTGTTTATTCTGCCCATGGGTACGATGTTGATAGCACAATTGTTGATGGTAAGATTCTAATGGAGAATCGAGAAGTGAAGACATTTAATGAAAAAGAAGTTATGGAACATGCGCAAAACACTGCTTTTAATTTACTGAAACGGTAGATGATTGAGTCATAAACCTTAGACTTGTCTTCTATGCGTGCGAGCAAAAGCTAATGGCTTGCATATCCTTGGTTTAAGATATGTAAACAACATGCATTGTTTGCATTCAGCTGTCTGTTACTAGAAAAGCTTTTATCCGAATACATCGAAACCCTTCCTTCTAGGTATATTCAAATGGATCTGCAAACTAGTAAAAATCTCGGTGGTATAGGAGCACTTCTGCTTTTCATAGGTCCTTTGGTCTCGTGGCTGCATCCCTTCGCGGGCCTACTTGGCATCATCGGCTTTATATTGGTGCTAATAGCTTTGAAGGGATTATCCGACTATTATAACGAGGGCAGTATTTTCAACAACGCACTCTACGGGTTTATTACATCCATAGTAGGAGCTGTAGTTTCCGTAGGCATTTTCATTGGAACAGCCCTGGTGGCCCTTGCTGATCTAGGTATTTCAGATTGGACTGATCCAGCTCAATGGACAGAAACATTTACAGGAGATTTCACAGGAGAAGCGCTAAACGCCATTTTTAGTCTTCTTGGAGCAGCTGTCATCGCCTTCGTCGTTCTCTTCATATTCGTAGTAATAACGGTTTGGCTTTATAGAAAATCACTAGGCGCACTCGCTACCAAATCTGGAGTGGGTTTATTCGGCACAACTGGATTAATACTGCTCATCGGTGGGATTCTAACCATTATTGGCATAGGTTTGATACTAATTTGGATCGCCTTTTTACTCCTAACAATAGCGTTCTTCCAGCTCAAACCAACAGCTACTGAACCAGCGCCACCTCCGCCTCCTTCGTAACCTCCCTTTTTTTCTTTAAGTCAACTACCTAGCTTTTTTTTGCAGATAGTTATAGAGTTCCTTGGTATAGTTTGAAAGGCTATCAAAACGCTTGCCAAGCTCTTCAACCTTGACCTCAAGTCGTACAATTCTTTCACGAAGGTCTGAAACCTCTCTTCCTGCTTCACCTTCTTTAGCCATTAGACCACCTCTATTAACTCTAGGAAAAAGTAACATATTTATGCTTTGAAGATAGCTTTAAACAGAGGATTCTCATAATCTACATCAATCATGATAAAACTTGTCGGCAATAATTCGCTCGAAAAAGAACGAATTCTGAAACTATGTAAAGAAGTTGTAAGTCCAAATGAGATTTTTGCATCCTGCTTTTATGGTCCTGGGATATATGGATATGGCGATGAAGAATCTGACATTAACGTAATGTTGGTCATCTCTCGTTATCCTCCTAAGATAAGCACCTTTTCCAAGCAAATGAATGGAGTCAATCTTTCTATCCTAGCAATCGACAAGAAAGTATTTGAAAGTGACGTGGGACATGGTGAATTCGGAGAGCTTGTTGCGGAGATAATAACACAACCCTTCCAGCCTTGGATGAAACCTAAATATCTGGAAAAAATGGAGCTGAGAATGAAGAAGCGGTTTGTGCTGGAACTCCTGAAAAATGTTATTTTGCAGTATCCCGAATTATCAATGGAGCTTCTAATAAACCCAGATTACTTCATGTACGAAGTTATGAGAAGAAGAGCAAGATTATTCCCTCCTATAATGCATAATCTCGTAAGAGTGTTCAGAGGAAAAGCTAGAAAGAAGAATATTGATTTTATCATGAAAGGATATAGAAAGGCGCTGAGGAGACTAGAAAGGGAAAACTTTGTAGCTTTGTCTGATGGCTATGTGAAAATTAACAAGAAATTCATAGAATCTACAAAAGTCCAGAGCAGGAAATTTTCGACCATTTTCAATTCCATCCAAAAAACTTTGCTATCATACATCAAAGGTATCTCTTCAAAGATACTGACGGCGTTCCTACATGGTCAAATGCCCTTGGCAGAGAACTCTCTTCAGAAAGATGAAGTAGAACTGCTTAAGCAATTAGAAGAAACAGAAAAATACCTATTAATGCCTACACCTTTAGGCCCAGTTCCCCTCTCTGATAAAACAGACATCAAGGATTTTGTACTGAAGACTGTACCTAGCAGAACTGTTTTAAAAATATCAATTGAAGAGATGGGGGGTGTGTTAAACAGTATTTTCTTGCTCCATATTAAAAAAAATAATACTACTAAAAGGGTCGTGGTAAAGAAGTTCGAAGATTGGTTGGGTCTTAAGTGGTTTCCTCTGGCTTTGTGGACTCTAGGTACAAAATCATTCGCGGTGCTAAGTACAACACGGCTAAAACGGGAATATTCTATAAACCAATTTCTAAGGAATAAAGGATTTGTGGTTCCCCGCATTCTTTATGTCAGCTTAAAACGGAGATTAATTTTCGAAGACTTTGTTGAAGGAGAGAAAATTAGCGAAATTGTTAAGAATATTATCATCTCCTCACCAAATGAAAACATGGGAAACAGCGTTGAGATCATTGAAAAGGTTGGAGAAGAGCTCGCGAAAGTTCATGCATTAGACATTGCTTTAGGTGACTGCAAGCCTGAAAACATGCTTGTCACAAATGATGAAAGATTTTGTTTTCTAGATCTTGAACAGGCAACAAGAAACGGAAACCAACCATGGGACATAGCAGAATTTCTATACTATTCAGGCCATTATATCCTTCCTACCCACTCTGATAAGGCAGCAAAAAAAATTGCTTCCTCGTTTATTGAAGGTTACCTACGTGCTGGAGGAAAAAGAGAAAACATAAAGAAAGCAGCTTCTGCAAAATATACAAAAGTCTTCAGCATATTCACATTGCCTAACATTATTCTATCAATGGCAAGCATTTGCAGGAAAATGGCTGAAGATGATCGTAATAAACAGGTTGCGCGCATGAAATTAGATGCCCCGAAAGATCAGCTGATTTTCACGTAGATACGCAAGCAGCAATTGATTAGAAGTGTGAATTCTGTCCAAATTCCGTCCTTTGTCCGCTCTATAAAACTCGTGTGTATACATGGATTTTTTTGTGGTATTATTATGGTTGTTAAGGACGAAGTGTTGGCGAGATTCTGGAAGTGGGCATCTTTGAAGGAAGTCCGGACAATATTTGGAACCGCGCGAGCGTAAAACTATGTTGAAGAGCTTATAAATGAAGGAAGGAAATTCTGCCCACAGGAAATGACCGCACGCATACCTATTCAGAATCTGCAGAAGAAATTCTTATGCTGCATTTTATGTTGCATTTCGTAAACCTTAAGATAAGCTGTCTGCTATTTTATTTTGATGGATTTGTTTCGGATCAAGTTTGATCAGCGTTTACGGCAATTTATACACTGCTTAGGGTTTAGCTGTGTCGGAGGAGCAATATTCTTGCAAATTTTAGTTTTTTTCGACATCGTTGCTCAAGGCTATTTCTTCGCAGTCGAACCAAACCCGCTAGTTCTATCCGTGGAAATCTTGTTAACACTCTTTGGCTTTATTTACTTTTCATATGTATACCAACGTTTCATACGCACATTGAAATAGCAGATTTTCTTCAGTAAAAACTAAAAATAGGTTCTTGGCGATTTTATTTTATCAAAATAAACTTAAAAAATCGTTAAATACAATTTTTGCAGAATGCAATGCAAGAGTTCTAGAAGGTGTGAGAGATTTGAGCATTAAGAGATTAGTAACTTTGCCCCCAATCGTGATTCTGGTTCTGTGCAACATTGGTCTAAGTCAGGTTACTTATGACCTTATTGATGGGAAATTCCAGTGTTATTCACTTGAAGAATCAGGTCTTTCCGTAGAAATAGAAATCACAGCTTTTGTTTGGCCTGGAGAAAATACAAGTGTGACTATGAAAGCTACAGCTTTGCAGGCAAACATCCACATCCGTGGCATTAGATTTAATATTTCCAGGTTAGAGGAGTATGGAAACAAGACATTACTCAAGAGCACAAAGTTTCTTACGGACATGCATCTCACTCTGGGAGAGTTCCGTGAAACTTCATATGATGTACTGATTCCTGAGAATTCTTTGCCAGGTTGGCTTTATGGTGAAGTAGAGTGCAGTTGGTCTATCGAAGGCGACAAATTAATCCTTACCAAGTCTGACGCCTTTCCTGCAACATATATACAAAATAAACCTTACGAGAACTTGAGGCAGGAATATGAAGCACTGAACAGCTTTCTTAATGGACTACAAGCCAACCATACTTTGTTAGAAAACAACTACACAGAGCTTCATGAAAAATATGAACAGTTAACAGGCGACAAAATTGCTCAAAATAACGCTACGGGCTTGATGTACCTCTTCTTGGTAACAACTGGAATTTTCGTGATGACAACAATTCTACTATTAGCAAGGCGCCCTAAGTCTACAACATGGTAACCTAGCCAGACTTCGTCACCTTATTTTTTATGTAACCTTTGAGCGGCAATAATGTTCAAACCACGTTCAGTGAGAGCCTTAGCAGTTCTATTCATTGCATCATGTTTATCGAGGTAATTTACGGTTAGTTTTGGCATTAGACCTTGCGCGAGAATTTCCTTCTTTGGAATGAAGTAATCTAAGACATCTGAAGGATGTTCTCTGGTCTTCTCAATTTCAGGTGTTCCTCCCTCGTGTTTGGCGCTGATATTCCCAATATGATCTGCAATTTCTAAAAGCTCATCCAGTCGGTCGTAAGGTTGTCTTACAATACTCTTGTAGGTTTCTACAATGTGATGCTCAATGCGTACAATGTCTTCGAAGTCAAAGGCTTTTCGTATATAGGCTGATAGCTCAATGGTTCTGTTGTTTACTGCATTTGAAAGGTTAAAGCCTATGAGAGGGGTTTTTCCATCGTCACGGGAGAAAAGCTTAGCTGTCATCAATGTCCAGAAACATGAATAAGGATTATCATTACCTAGAAACACTGAAATCTTAAACTCAATGTCAATTCCCAACTTGAAAAGCCAGTGACCAAGTAACACGCTCCCAATGTTTATATTCAATACTTGTTGGATACCATACTCTGTATAATAATGAAGGAACTCATCGTCCCACTTTAAGGCATACTCATTTGGAACTCCCACACCTCCGAAATAACCTGTGATTGTTTCAGGACCTCCTAAGTGGGTGTTGATTGGCAAACCATCAGGCCCTGGAAGAGTCCCTTTTGTGTCTAATGTTTCAACATAGGAAGCTCCAATAATTCGCATTGCAGCAGCAAATGCAATAATTTCATTATCTTCAACTTGCTCTTTCATAGAGCGCACGCGAATAAATCGCCCAGGCATAAGATCCTGCTGTATGACCGCTCTTTTTGCTTCCTCAATCACCCAAGGAAAAAAGTTACACGCGCTGATTTCAAGAGTGACTGCGAACGAATTATCGAATGTCAACGAATCCGCTTTGTCTCCTAAGATTTTCTTGTGGTATTCGGGGATACTTATGAAAGCGTCTTCATCTCTTTGCCTGGTTAACCACTCTAGATCCTTTATGAATGGAGATTTCTTTGTCTCAAGCCGCGACATGAGATTGTCGAGTTTACGGGCTTCTCGAGCCTTACGATTGATCTCATCGACACCACCGTATTTTTCAATTACTTCAAAAAGATTTTTTGTGAGTGGATTGTCTTCTTTCATAATGAAATTGTTAATTTTCTCCAGATTAATCTGCTTAATTTTTAGTCTCTGTCTAAGGTTGTCCAACACATAATCCTCCATGTCTTTGGCGATCCTGTGATATTATGGAAGTTATCTAGCACATGTAACGTTTATAAAAATAGCTGCTTCGAAAGCTGCTGATTTTACAGTTATCAATACATAGTGAAGCACTTAAATGTGTGAAAGAGCACGATAAGTTGCCAAGGAGCCAGAGCATGTGTTCAAGCCCAAGGGGATTTTACCGGCTTTAGTGACCCCATTTGCCAAAGGTGAAAAGCGAGTAGATGAAAGTCAGGTGCGCGCACTTGTTAATCATTGCATTGAACAAGGAGTTCATGGTGTTGTTCCATGTGGAACCACTGGCGAGTTTGTAAACATGTCTGTAAAAGAAAGGAAACATGTCATTGATATTGTCGTGGACGAAGTAAATGGTAGAGTTCCTGTTGTAGCTGGAAGTGGAAGCAGTGGAACTGAGCAGGCTTTGGAGATGACGAGATACGCGAAGGATGTCGGGGTCGACGCAGCTTTGATTGTGACACCTTTCTATCTGAAGCCTACCAGCAGGGGAATCTATGAGCACTATTTCACCATTGCATCTGAAGTGGACTTACCCTTAATTCTTTATAACATACCTCAATGCACCGGATTGCCCTTGCCATGGCAGATGGTAGAAGATTTGGCGCAGATTCCAAACATTGTGGGTATTAAAGACAGTAGTGGACAACTCAGCTTCATGCTTGCAGTGCTGGAAAAGGTTCGTGACAAAATTAACGTAATGTGTGGGCACGACGAAGTTGTTGTGGCAGCGTTGGCTGCGGGAGCTAATGGAGCTATCTTAGCAAGTGCTAATTTCATCCCTGATATTTGGGTTGAGATTTACAAGAGCATTCAAGCTGGTGCACTCAAAAAAGCCCGTGAATTGCAATACAAGATTCAGAAAATCGCTCGTATCATAGTTCAAAGCGGAGCAGTAGGCACTAAGGAGGCTTTGAACATGATGGGGATCAAGGTGGGGTCAGTTCGGCAACCTCTCAGTGTTGGCGGAGAGCTTACTTATGAGGCTCGGGAAGAATTGCGCCTGGACTTGGAGAAAATTGATAAGATAAAACCCAAGCTTGTGAGGTTTGAGATTAAGGAGAAGATTCTGGAGGAAAGGTTTAGACCTGTTCACATAACGCCGGAGATTATTCGCGATTTCAAACTTCGTGTAGGTGAAGCCTTGGCTGGAAAGGATGCTGAGGCGGCACACATTGATTTAATGATTGGAAAGAAAAATGGTCCAGTTGGTGAGGCATATACTCGGGCGAAGGCTAATCCAACTCCAGGTCACGAGCCTCTTGTTGCCATATTAGAGCCTAATGTTTTGGTTAAACCTATCACATTGATGGTGCCTACTGTGACAATAAAGAATATGCGACAGGCAAGCATGGTTTATGGGCCAGCGCAGGCAGGTGTAGCTAAAGCGGTTGCAGACAGTCTGGCAGATGGAAGCATTCCCAAAGATATTGCAGAAGATGTTATTGTTATTGCTAATGTCTTTGTGCATCCTTCTGCTGTGAACAGGCAAAGAGTATACATAAATAATTATAAGGCTATGAGGCACGCGTTTCGCAAAGCTCTAGAAGGTCGACCATCTTTGGAAGAGGTTTTAGAAAACAAAGATCGGTCAAAGCACCCCTTTAAGTATACACCATAAACACTGATTAAGCCACCTGTGATCCGCTGATACTCAACGGTGCAATGCCTAGAAACAAACAGCTCTCTGCTGATACTGGTCAGCTTAGTTGCTTAATTGCCTTCCACAATCTGTCTCCGATATAATGAAGATTTTTCAGTATCTTACCCCGCTTAAGCGTTTTGGCATTTTCTACGTTGTATAAAGCTACAGTAATGGCTATGCTCTTCCTATGAAGTTCGTCGATCACTAATACAAGATCTTCTTCATTGAAGATACCTTCAAAGCGGACAATGCCTGGAGCCATGACATCCGCCCCGTTACAAATGAATGGCACTGCCCCCATGTTTACTGTGGCTTTTGGCATGCTTGTTAGAAAATCATGGGATTCTAATGTGGGGAAGAATCTCTTGTGTAATCGTGCAAAGATCGGCTTTCCGCCAACGAAGAATATCTCTTCATCATTTATTTTTGCTAATTCGATTGGTGGCTTTAGCGTAAGCAACTTCGGAGAATCTAGATTCATTATCTCCCGAAATTCTGAGAGAAATTTCTTTGCTTCCTTTTCTTTCATGAAACGGCGATTTGAGTTAGGCATGTTGTCACCACCATAGGTTAAGAGTTCAACTTCAATATTAGAGTCTTCCACATTTTTGGCGAAGGAATAACTATTGTTTCCATTGATCCAGGTCATAAAGAATAATTGAATATAGAAAAGAATTCCAGAATCCTTAAATTACCAAAAAACTAAGAAATTAGTTGCCGAAGGAGAAGGAGACAACTTGACACGTTCAGTTAGGTTAGTGTATGTTACATGCGTGTTTTTTACTATAATATCCCTTCTCTTAGCATTTTCACCTTATAATGTAATTGCTACACCAACATGGCCTTCACAGTGGATCGCAATTGATTGGGACCCCGCCGAAAATGGACCTGGTGACGATTGGCGAGATGTTGAAATAGCCTTTTATCAACAAGACGCTAATTATCTCTACCTAAGACTTCAATGCTATGCTTTGCCTGGTGGTGAATGGCCAAGTACGGAAGGCAGGTATAAATGGTTTATAGATCTTGACGGCAATATGTACCATAGTGGCGAAAACATATTTGATGCTGAATACCTTCTTTTCGTCGAAGATACTGATGATGATGGGATAGGACAATTGTATCTTGTTTATGACACAGATGGTGATGGAAACCTTGCTGATCATGAGCCTTGGCCAGCTCCTAACTACACTGACTTTGAAATCTCCAATCCAGATGTTGGGGATTGGAGAATTGTTTCTCCTAACAAAATTGATATGTACATAAGCTGGGCTTCAATTGGAGGGCCTCTTGCATACTCTCTTACTTGGGCAACAGACCAAGAGAATCCCAATCTTGATCAAGGTCCCGTAACCGATCATGTGGATGAAGAAGTACCCATCATCATCCATGATGTGGCAGCGTTGAGCCAGATTCCCAATGCAACGAATGTTATGCAAGGCTCATTTGTCACCATAGAAGCACTCATAGAAAACCAAGGAATGCAAATTGAAAGTTTTAAGGTCACATGCTACTATAACATGAATATCATCGGAATTTTAAACGTAACCGACTTACCTGCTAGTCACTCTGTAACATTATACTTTGATTGGAACACAACAGGAGTCTCTCCAGGCACATACGAAATAAAAGTTTGGGCTGACTCTTACTCAGCTATAACTGAAATTGACGAAGTTGACAACTGGTGTTTAGCACCAGCAACAGTTACAATCCAAGCATTACCTGTGCAATATTACTTGACCATAACTTCTCCTTATGGCGTGAAAAGCGGAGAGGGTTGGTATGACAACGCCACCAATGCGTACGCATCACTGAACACGGGTATAATAGACTATGGAAACGGAACCCGCCGGATATTTACACATTGGAGTGGAGATGCTTCAGGAACAAACTACACCAGCAGCAATCCTATTCTCATGGACTACAATAAGACTGCGGTTGCTAACTGGAAGACACAATACTACCTCACTGTTACTTCTCCTTATGGTACTCCTGGTGGTGAGGGCTGGTATGATAGCGGTGCGACAGCTTATGCTTCTGTGTCTCCTTTGACTGTT
>CP070730.1:900042-905518 GCA_020351305.1 Candidatus Bathyarchaeota archaeon | reverse complement strand
GTTGACACAGCAAATGCACTCATGCTGAAAGATGCTGTGAAACTCATTGCGCAAAAACTGACCTCTTTAGAGAAGGTTTTGATGAAAAAGGCTCACAACTTCAAGAAGGTGATCATGATTGGGAGAACCCACGGTCAACACGCCTTACCAACAACCTTGGGCTTTAAATTTGCTGTTTGGATGCGGGAGAACGCCCGAAATATCCAGCGATTGAAACAGTGTAGCGATCGTTTACTAGTAGGGAAAATGACCGGTGCTGTGGGAACCCAGGCAAGTTTGGGTCGACATGCATGGAAAATTCAGAAATATGTGATGAAAAAATTAGGCATAAAACATGCTGACATCTCCACACAAATTGTGCAGCGCGATCGACATGCGGAATTCGTTTGTCTTCTGGCTCTAATCGCCACAACATTGGACAATATTGCTACGGAGATTAGGCAGCTGCAACGACCAGAAATCGCTGAATTATTCGAAGCATTCGATCGTGAAAAACGAGTCGGATGCTCCACTATGCCTCAGAAGCGTGATCCAGAAACTTGCGAAACTATATGTGGATTGGCAAAGATCATGAGAGGATTAGTGATGCCTTCGCTTGAGAACATTAAAACATGGCATGAAAGGGATCTAACTCAATCTTCAGCGGAACGGTTTCTTATCCCTGAAGCCTGTAACATTGTTGACTACATGTTGTTTCGGATGGTGAATGTTCTAGCGAATTTAAAAGTCGATGAAGAACAAATGCGGCGAAACCTCGTGATTACACAGGGTAGGATGATGTCTGAGGCTGTTATGACAGCTCTTGTGAAGAAAGGTATGAATCGTCAAGAAGCCCATGAGCTCATAAGAAAGTTATCAAGTAAGAGCGAGCTTGAAAAATGCAGCTTCAAAGACATTCTAATTAATGATGAAAAGGTGCGAAAACTTCTGATTGAAAAAGAAATCGACGAAGCCCTTGATCCGAAAAAGTACTTAGGAACTGCTGTTGAACAAGTGGAACTAATGATAAAGAAAACACGACAAGAACGGCAAGGATATAAATAATCTATTTTCCGAACCTGCGCTTACGCCGTTGATAAGTTCTCACAGCCCTCAACAGGTCGATTCGCCGAAAATCTGGCCAAAATACATCTAGAAAACACAATTCGCTGTAAGCACTCTGCCACAAAAGGAACCCGCTCAGTCTCTCCTCTCCACTTGTGCGAATAATCAAATCAGGGTCAGGTTTTGGCATGTAGGCTGTGTACAGAAATCTCTCAAACAACTCTTCATCTATCTTTTCAACTGGCAACTCTCCTGCCTTCACTTTTTTAGCAATCTTCTTGGCAGCATCTACAATCTCTTCTCTTCCCCCATAAGCTAAAGCTACGGTTAGAAATTGTTTGTCATATTTTTTTGTAGCTTCGTCCACTTCATGTATTAGATCCTGCAGTCTTTCAGGCAGAAGTCCAATCCGTCCAATAACCTTCACTCGAACTTTATTTTTATGAATGCGCTCATCAGTCAAGATTTCTTTTAACTTCTTTTCGATAATACCTAAGATAGCCTTCACTTCTGGTGAAGCCCGAGTGAAATTCTTGGTTGAAAATGAATACAAAGTAATACATTGAACGCCTAAATCCAAACACCAATCAAGCAACTGACTGACTCGTTGAGCTCCGTACTGGTGACCGATCCACGATTTAAGCATCCGCTCAGAAGCCCAGCGTCTATTACCATCTAGAATTACAGCAATATGCTCTGGCATTTTTCCATCTTTGATTTGGTGCCACAGCCATCTCTCGTAAACCTTGTAGGTTCCAATCGCAGACAGTAGACCTTTTAGCATTGGGTTTAACACCTCAAAGTTGTGCGTCTTCTAGAGCATGTGAACAAACGCAACTGCGCGCATTTGGCAGGGAAGAGATGGCTTTTCTCAAAAGTCTCCTAATAATAAGCTTTTTTTCCTCCCCTATCCTCGTTAGTTCGCTGATTGTTTGTTGTTCCTGCAGCCCAACAGCCATGTTAGAAACATAACAAAGCGAAGCATAACAAATTTCCATCTCTCTAGCTAGTACAGCTTCCGGCAATCCCGTCATTCCTACTACATCGCACCCAAGACACTGAAGCATTTTGACTTCCGCAGGGGTTTCATACCGCGGTCCTTCAGTGCAAGCTAAAACTGCATCATCCCAAACATTCTCTCCGATATCTTTTGTTGCAGTTATCAGTGCTTCACGAATTTCTAAGCAATAAGGCTTAGACATGTCCACGTGTGTCACTGGGGAGCTGTCATAAAACGTTCCCTTTCTAAGTTTTGTGAAATCCACAAAGTCAATAGGAATCACAAGTGCTCCGGGTTTTAGACGCTTATTTAGGCCACCAACTGCATTAGTTGCAAAGACTCGCTCCACCCCAAGCAAATGCAATGCAAATATATTGGCGTGATAGTTTACTTGGTGAGGGGGCACTGCATGTCTTGGACCATGGCGAGGAAGGAAAGCCACAGTTTCTTCATCGATCTCTCCAACATAAATTGGGGAAGGCAAACCGTAAGGGGTTCCAACTCTAATAGTTTCAGCTTCCTTCAACAAGTCCTCGAGCCCGCTACCGCCAATAATCGCTACCTTAGCCTTACTCAAAATCCTCAACTTTTTTCTTCCTCTTCTTGAAGAAGCTGCCATATTTCAGATTAATCACGAGAGTTACCAGAGATGTGGCTATTGCAAGCAATATGCCGATAATTATGGCGAATGTGAGTTCAGTCGGTTCTAATGTAGGGTTAATAAGAATTTTTGAGACTTGAGTAAATATCTGTGAAGACCAAGCAACCACCACAGTGATAACCATGGTTCGCAGAAGTCTAATGTCTTTTTCAAAATACCAGTGGATTGCTCTTCCAGAAAGCACAACACATATGCCTACAACTATTAATGATATACCCTCTCCAATGAATGCGCCTATTAGGCTTGGAAGAAGACTTATCCAATCTTCTAGAGCAATTGGTGGTGCAGCAAACGGGTAATTGGCTGCTGCTTCGTTTACTCCAAGAAATATTCCGACAGCGGCAGCTATTATTCCTGCAGCCAGAGCAAAACCTGCAATCTGGACAGGGAGTAGAGGGGGCTCATATTCTCCAACCCAACGGATAAAGCGCATGGTCGCTTTATCGATCCCAAATCCTTTCACAAAAAGAATTGCCCCTACGACCAAAAGAAAGGCGAATAGTGTAAAGCGAAGCAGATCACCAAGCAACATGATAGCTAGGATTACAAGTAAAAGCCCTGGCACTCCAAGAGCGATTCTTGAGTACCGAGGATTCTCCGTAAGTAGTTTTAAATATTTGCCAAGAAGCGCTGCAGTTTCTTCAATGGATTCGCTGTGTTTGACGATTATTCTTCGAACTGATGTGACAGGAACTCTTGACTCGACTAGTGGCAAAACAGCTTCATCAGAGTAGCCATCTGTTACTAGGACTACGCTGTTAGCTGGAAAAATCTTTAAAACCTCGTTTAATTCTCTTACCAGCTTCCTGTCCGCTTCGATACCAAGTAATTGTGAACCTGATATGGTAGATATCTGAAAGTTTTCATGTGGCTGTTTTTGTTTCTCAAGTTGATCAAAGACTCTCACAGCTTCGAACATGGCATTTGCATCTGGCTCTTCTGGGTCCTTTAGGGCCAAAGAGACCGCTGCATCAAGATTCTTCTTTCTACCTACAATAGGAGTTTTCTCCACTGTCTTCGAAACTATGTCACCGTCCCTGTCAACACACAAAACTAGTAGCATTTCTTTTTTTCTTTCTTCTACCAAAGTTTCCACTTTGTTCGTTAGTTGCTGCAACTTTAACCTTATGTTCTATTAATAAAAAGCTTCGTGTGAAGTATAAGCGTTTTAACCTGGAAGCCTAAGCTGTTTCTTCTTTTGCGAGGAGCTTGAACTCATCAAGTGTTAACTTTTCTCCTCGTTCTAATTTCCTTAATGCTTCAGCTCTCAATTTTTTTCTAGTATTTTCTAACCGCAGCATCCTTTCCGATTCTTCAGCTTCTGCCGATTCTTTTTTCAACACTCTAATCTTGCTCTCAACTTCAATATGCTGTTTTAGAATTTTTTCTGATTCCTGTTTGTGTTGAAGAAAATTTTGGTGCTTCAAATCTGCTTCGATCTGTAGTTCTTCTGCTTTGTGAATATTTCCTAGCATTTTCTCATGGATCTCCTGGCTCAGGGGGGCTAGCTCTGAGAGCTCTGCATGGTAAAGGTCAGCTTTTTCGCTAGCTTCCTTTATTTCTTCTTTTGATTTTGCTATTTTCTCTTTTATCACACTTATTTGTCGATAGATTTTAAGTTTGATTTCAAGTTGATTTGCTCTCTCAACTAGTGGCTTTTCTTCTAGAAGGGTTAAAGATGTTGTTTGGATTGCCCATTCGATTTTTTCTTTCTCTTCCATTAAGACACTAGCTGCTTGCCTTGGTTTCTTTTGGTTTAGAAGGATTAGCTTGTTCAAAAGAAGCCTAGAATTTTCTTTTTTTTCCTTTCTTAATCCTAGCATTCGTTCTCTTTGCGTTTTTAATATTTTTACTTTGGCATTTATTGAATCTCGTCGTTTTCGCGCCTTTGCAGCTTCTAAACGCAAGTCCCTAATTTGCTTGTGGATTGCATCTCTCTTCTCCGCCCATCGTTTTGCTTCATTGTTAGATGAATCCAACTGCACCTTGAGCGATCTTAGTTGTTGGCTTAGTTTCGTAACGGTTTCTTTTGATTCTCCCGACATTTCTACCCCTTTTCTAGCCTCACTCTTTTCGTACGTGTAGATTGCTGAGTATAAAACGCATTTATTCGAGTATTATTCGGGCGTCAACGGTGATTGCGCCCTTCTCATAAACCATTACTGGGTTCAGGTCTAACTCTCTTATTTCTTGGTGATCCATTACGAGTTTTGAAGTGTTGACTATTATATCTGATATTGCCCTTATGTCGACAAGAGGTTTGTTTCGGTATCCCTTCAAGACTGGATAAGCCTTGATCTGTGTAATCATTAACTCTGCCTCTTGTCCTGTCACTGGAGCAACCCGGAAGGCTACATCTTCCAGAAGTTCAACAAAAATCCCGCCTAGACCAAACATTATAGATTGACCGAATTGGTGGTCCTTAATGGCCCCAACTATGATTTCTGTTGAATAAGGAGCCATTTCCTGTACAAGAATTCCTGACATCTTTGCGCTTGGTTCATGCTTTCTCAAGTTTGCCAAGATTGATTGGTAGGCTTTCTCTACACTCTGAGGAGTGCTAAGGTTTAGCATCACGCAGCCAATATCTGATTTGTGAAGTACTGTGGGTGAAACAATCTTCAATACTACGGGAAAGCCTATTTCTTCTGCGTACCTGACAGCTTCTTCTTTCTCCTTAGCCACCTCAAACCTAGTAACAGGTATATTATATTCTTGGCATATAGTCTTGGCTTCTGGTTCCAACAGGTTCTTTCTGTTTTGCTTGAGTG
>CP070730.1:877451-899942 GCA_020351305.1 Candidatus Bathyarchaeota archaeon | reverse complement strand
AATCGAAATGGGGTCTGGTCTTCTTTTTCTGCTTATTTTGGTCTTGAACCTTGTAATGGGAGCATTAGGTTATTTGATGGAAAAAGATGATTATGATCCAGATGTTGATCTGCAAAAGATTAGCAATGAGCCAAAAAATTTTCAAATAGGCATCGTGTTAGCGCTTATAGAACATGGTAGCGTCATTGCACTTGCTATGATGTTGTTTATCATCTTTAGTCCCTATAACCTAATACTTGGGACTGTTTGTATTATTTTTCGAACAGGAGAAGGCTTGATCCAATACATTAATGAACGGAACTATTGGAAACTCACCGACATATCAAGACAATACTCAGATGCTAGTGGTGCTGAAAAAACTTTGTTGAGTGATTTAGCTCATGCCATTTTCAAAACGAAAGACTCTCGATTTAAATTTGCAATGATCTGTTGGTCCATTGGCACACTTGCTTATTCAATCGTGATAGTTGCCTTTGAGGTTGTACCACAAATAATTGGATGGTTAGGGATTATTGCCAGCATTCTCGTTGGCATCAGTACTGGGATAAAGTTCGTAAAACCTAAAGTTAGAGACTTCACAGCTATTGGTGGTTTGACTGCGATCCTGTTTGAAATAATCATTGGAGGATGGCTATTGTTTTCTTCACTCATCTAAAAGGAAAAGATGGTTATACATGAAAATGAACGCAGTTGTATTCAAAAAATACGGGCCACCGGAAAGTGTTCTTCAGCTCCAAGATGCGCGCACTCATAATTCGTAAAATCATAATCTTGGAATCCACATCGGCACTTTTTCTTTGTACTCTTCATATTCTTTGCCGAATTCTCTAGTCAGCTCTTCCTCCTCTTTCCTAGAAGTGAGGAAAACAAACAAAACAATCAAGGGAGTGAAGAGTAAAGAATACTCTGCAGATAACAGGAAAGAAATCCCCATGTGTGAGAGTAAACCCCCTAGGTATTGCGGATGTCTAACAATGGAATAAACACCCCTAGTAACAATCTTCTCTGTTCTATGTGTTTCTGCTACTTTCAACGTTGTTTCTCTTACACCGTTGATTGCAAGCCAAGTGCCTGGAATGAGGAAAAGTATGCATATTACTAAGTGAAGCAAAGGAAATGATGAATTAAAAACTGATAGAGAGATGGGTGAATCTTGAAGAATCTGCATAGTGAATCTGGGTTGAGGTGAAACCCAGATTCCAATCCAAAACACAAAGAAACCCCATCCTGAAATTAGACCAAGAATCTCGCCAATTTTGGTCCCTTTCTCCTTTCCATATTTCCCCTGGAGCTTCAAGTGCTCAACTGACAAGAAATGAAGTCGAACTACTAAGATCAAACCTTCTATACATATAAAAAACCAGGCATACATCTTCTCTAATTGACCCCAAACCTATGTCTGAACTTCCTAAGCTTATAACTTTCCAACCTACTTAGAAGAAGAGTGTGTGCATAGAGGTGGAAGGAGGTGAGTGCATGGCAGAAATGTCGGATGAAGAATTTAAAGCTGTGCAAAAAAAGTTTTCACGATATCATGAGATTCTTGAATGGCCACTCATCATCTTCTTCTTTATTGGCATTATTACTGCAGCATTAAATGTGACAATTAATGGGTTCACGCCTATTCTATGGTTTGTGTTGTCTTTCTGGTTTGTCCTTGTGATAATTTGTATGGAAGTATCGATGATACGAGCTAACTTGGAACATAAGAAATAGAGTTGGATGCATTTGCATTGCACGTGTACCGCCAAATTTTGACATGACATCCCCGAAGAATCCAGCATGAGCGTCCATCCACGCTGAAAACAATAATTTTATAACGCGCTGGTTTAGTTCTTGCATTATGTTTAATGCTGCAAAATCGCTAACAATTATATCCCGATCTGAATTTGTGCTACCCAATCTGGGCTCACTAATAATGGGACTTGCGTGGGGTGCTAGCCCACCTCTAGGTTTGATAGATGGAGTAATTTTGATAGTTCTGTCTTTTTCTATAATAAACCTCAGCTCCGCGATAGGCGCTCAAGCAAACACACTTTCTGATTATGAGCTTGACTTGAAAGATCCACGAAAAAAGGAACTGGTCCAAGCATTAGATTCCTTTGGGTATAGAAAAGTTCAGATTATACTGATTATTGAATTCTGTTTAGCTCTTGTTTTGGTTTCAATATTTATGGTCATGCAACAAAAGTCAATATTGCTACCATTGTGGATAGCAGGTATTTCTCTAGGAGTTATGTATTCTGCTTCTCCTTTAAGGTTAAAATCAAGATCGTGGGTCGCACCCATCTCGCTGATATTTGCTCTAGCTGTATTTCCGGTATTGTTTGCTTTTTACACTTTCACCTTTGAAATTAATACTTTTTTTCTTGTTTCTCTTGGTGGTCTTGCTTTAACCATTTATAGTGTTATTATTCCTACTGAAATTCGAGATTATTTCGGAGACAAAGCTATGAACATCATAACTATGACTGTTCGCTTGGGGCTGTCTGGAGCTTCTTTGTTAGGGATCATCCTCTTGAGTATAGGTGCAGCATTGACTGGAACGGCATTGTTTTTAGAATGGTTCTTCAGCCAGCAGTCATGGCTTAGTATAATGATCTTGGTTATACCAATACCTGTATTGTTTGTACTATCAAAATTCAGGAAACTGTATTCTCTCTCAAAAGAATATGAGGCTTCAAATGATCAAGAACGTAGAGTTCTAGAAGAGAAAATCGTGAATTTATCAACAGATAACCCAAAGTGGATAATGTTGATTACTCAAACCTATAGTCTATTATCGATTATGCTTCTAGCAAGTAAATTCCTATTCTGAAGTTTTCCGGAACCCATAGCGTCGCGCGTACCCGCCACGAACAAGCCCATAACCTCTCCTCTTTTTCTTGAAAAATTGGGTAATGCTTATTCAAAAACCCAGGGCAATAACTTTGGATATAGTCTAAGGAACAAAGGTCTCTTTATTGAGAAATTTCAGTTTCTTAATTATCTTCTCAAGGTGATCAGTAATTTCCTCGAGATCTTGCACAATTTTTTCAAAAAGATTTGCCGAGGCTTCTCCCATTTACGCAGCATGCTCCTCTATGTTCAGTAAGTATAAAAACAGGAAATAAAAAGTTCATGAATATAGAATACTAATTCTAGATTGGATGCATGCATCCATTCGGGCTAAGTACTATTCCTCATGGATGTCGCAAAGCGAAACGAGAGGATGGGCTCAACCTTAGGACGTGTTTGCACGCGTGCAGAAATGGGATCCTCCTCGCAAAGGCTCTAGGCTCTATGTGCATGCATTTATGTCACGGAAAGCATTCTATGGTCTAAGGATAATCGACTCTGAATATTTTCCCTTTGCTGTTATCGAAAATCTTTGTGAAGTACTGCGGAGCTAAAGTGTCGTCGAACATGAGGCGTAATAACGTGGTCTGAGCTCCGAGTGCTGTAGCTTGATACGCACTGTCTTCTAAGATAAGATATTCTGCTGGGTTGTAGCCTCCAATTTCAGCGATCCAATTGTATTTTTGGAACTCGTCAGGTGTGAAGACTATGGCGTAGGTAACACCGTATTTCTCCATGATTGGCAGAGCCTGCGTTTCAGGAAGCATGAATATTTTGGATAAGTCATGAATCTTCTCCGATGATCCCCATGTTCCGAAAACCTGTGCCGCAAGGTTGTGCCACAGATCTCTGCTTGCTCCTACCGTGTGCCAAATGTCCCGCGAAGGATATGCTTCAATTACTTCTCGGTGACTCCACGCTTGCACAGCCCGTCCATAGTCCCACCAGCAAAGAATGACATCACTGGGTGAGGTGAGGTTCTCAAGCTTGACGAAGGTTTCAGGCATGCCTTCTTGTCTGCGAAAATACGTAAGGACAGCGTCCTCTCTTTCCTGAATACTGATACGAAGATCGATCAAAACCACTGTGGTTATCAAGAGGACGATGATTATGGCTAATATGAACCATTTGCTACGGAGAAAATCTGTCTTCAATAACTATTCTTCCTTTTAGCGTGTAGCTGAGTTCAGGTGACAACTCCCATTCGATTGATCTCCTCTTCAAGGCCTGCTTTTATTTGCTTCAGGCTTTGTCGCTGGGCAACATATTCGTCACCATTGATTCTAGCTGCTCTGAATTCTTCATCTAGCTGTGCTATTTTCTTATTGAGGTCCTCAATCCTCGTTCTAAGTTGGTCCACGTAGGATGCTACTGCTTCGGATTCTACTGCTTGGGTAGGGGTCAACGCTGCTTCAATTGTTCCATCTTCGATTTTTAGAATTCGGTCCGCTGCTCTTGCTACAGTTGGATCATGAGTCACCATGATGATTGTTTTTCCCAGCTCTCTGTTTGCCAGCAGTAGAAAGTCAACTACTACTCTAGCATTACCAGTGTCCAGTTCTCCTGTAGGTTCATCTGCAAGCAACACTGGAGCATCATTTGCCAGAGCTGCAGCTATGGCTACGCGTTGTTGTTCGCCTCCGCTTAATTCGTCTGGCTTATGGCTGGCTCGTTCTGATAATCCCACGATCTTCAGCAATTCCTCTACTCTTTTATGGCGGGATCCGCGTGAGGTCCCAATTGCAATCATCGGTATTTCAATGTTCTCCGCAGCGCTCAATGTTGGAATAAGGTTCAGGGTCTGGAATATGTGGCCAACAGTTTTCCTTCGATATTTGATCAGCTCTGAGGCTGTTAGTGAGGTTACAGGAACCTCTCCGACGTACACGAGACCTGCTGTAGCTTGGTCTAGTCCTCCTACGATGTTCAGAAGTGTTGTCTTGCCACTTCCACTCGGTCCAATAATAGACACAATTTCCCCAGCTTTCACGTTTAGGTTCAATCCCCTCAACGCCTGCACCTCGACATTTCCAAGTTTGTAGACTCGGATTAGGTCTTTAACTCTGATTTGAAGTCCTTTCAAGCTCTCACAATCCTTTCTAATCTTGACGTGTATCTCTTTGACATGACTACGATCGGCATGATTGACAGGATAAAAACTAAGATAATTGATGTTGACAGGATCAGAACAGAATCTAATGGAAGAACAAGGCGATACCTAACAAGAGTAAACAAAGTCGAGTTCAGCGCCGATATACTTCCATTGGCAATTATTACTCCCACTACAACTCCAAGAATAACTGAGAATAACACAACTGCTAGGCTTTCGGACAATAGCATGGCAACTAACTGTTTAAAGGAGATACCACGAACATTCATAATTGCCATTTCTTTCTTGCGTTCCAGCAAACTCACTATCATCCCCAAAGCTGTGGCAACTGAGCCAGCTAAGACTGAGAAGATAACTCCGATACGCTGTATTGCTCCGGTGCCACTGAGCACTAAATTCTCTTGACGTTCCTCTAATTGTTCCGCGGCAGACTGAACGTATAGAATGTCCGTTGAGTTGAGGTTTCGTATTTGAGCTACAACAAATTCTTCATCTGCATCTGCTGCCACCTTGACAAGAATTTCTTGAGAAGCTGACAAGCTATTTTCAAGCGAGTAGTACAAGTTGGCTGGAATATATGACCAGAATTGAGAACCCAGATACTGTGGCTGTGCGTCTCCGACAAGCGGTTGTATACCACTGTTGACTTCATAGCCAAAGAATCCCACGACCTCAAGGGAGGTAGTTACTCCCCCCATGTTGATGGCTACAAAGTCGCCCATTCCTAAGTCTAAGTCCCTAGCTATACCATATTCGAGAACGATTGTGTTATTGCGGTCAGCTAGATGATGAAGCGCAGTGTAAGCATTGTTGCCAGTGAACCATTCATCCTCATAATAAGCTGTAGACAGCCACTCTACAGGCCTAATAGCTATAAGCAATACACTGTGAAGGCTTGTCTCTCCATAGTAGGAATATGTGAGAGTCATAGATTCTATCCCCCCAAGGTTCGTGAGGTTCTCAATTATCTGAGTTGAATTGGCTAGATAGTCTAATGACAGTCTGATGTCTGTTCCGACAGAGGTTTTGACCTGTCGGATCATGTAGTCCTCACTGCTAGCCAGTGTTATTACTGTCTGAAAGCCATAGCCAATTATCAAGGCGATTAAAAAGGCAATCGAAGCAGTCCGAGCAGGATTTCTTTCCACGTTTTTAGTTGCCAGAGTACCTAAGTCGCCCAGAAACTTCGCAGCTTTGGCTACTGCCTTTTGGAACCGCAGGGAGCCACGGATGAGTACCTTGGTCAATCCCCAGAAGAAGAGCAGCCCTCCCAAAGGTGTAAGCACGCTATCGATAGCAGTCCACGCTGCGAGTAAGATCATCAACAATATATTTGACACCGGCAGAGGTCGTCCTATGAAGAGTTGAGCCACATTTGGGATGCCGATGAGGAACATGCCGATTTTATAGCTTCCAAGTAGTAGGGCTACCCAGGGCCATTTCCTTTTATACGGTTTCGTCTCCTCCACAAGAATATATTCCTTAAGAGCGTCAACCGCTGGTAACTTCGCAGCTTTTCTAGAGGGTCTGAAAGTTGACAAGATGGTAATAGAGGTACCAAATATAACAGTAATAACCACTATCTCAGGAGTCAACACCGGAGTCGAGCTAGCTACCTCGCCACCCATGGCTGGGGCAAAGTAGGGACTGAAGAAAAATCCAAACCCTATTCCAAGTAGTCCACCAAAGAATCCGACTAAAATAGACTCTGATAAGAAGAGGCGGAAGAGTTGTCCAGAGGAAAAACCCTTAGCCAGGAGTAGACCTATCTCTCGCCTACGTAAGTTGAAAGATACGTCGGACACTGTTGTTCCAACATACCAAGCTACAAAGAACACGGGTAACGCAACAACCATGAAGGAAAGCCTCAAGGTCATGGAAAGAAAATTGTACATACTTAAAGCGTTGTTGAGGTTGCCGTAAGCATATAGTTCGTACTCTGCTAAGACGTTGTTTATCTGACCAACGATCTTGTTGACCGCGTCTTGGGAGGTTCCAATGTCCCAAGGGTTAATCACTGAATCCCGGTCTAGAAACATAAGAAGGTCAGTGTTGAACGGGGAGTATGGTGGTTGGTGAGAATAAGCTAAATCAAGAAGCTCAGCGAAGGTCTTTTCCCAACTAACGATGAGAAGGTTTCCATAATATCGCGCCTCCTGCAACCCAGGTTCTTGGCTAACGAAAACACCTCTCTCATACTGGCCAGATACAAGAGCATATGCCATTTCATCCAAGCCAGCAAGACCTACGATCTTCAGTGGCAAAATTATCGTTATTTGGGTATAGTTGTAATCCCAAATTGAAAGTGTAAAATTCAAGGTTAATGTGCTATTAACCTTCAGCTGTGACCTGTCCGGAGATCCAGTCCAAACATAGGCCTCGTTCTTGCCCAGGTGAAGGGATCCAGATGTCACGTTTAAGCCTTTGTAGACCCGCGAGTTATCGTTTATTCCTACCACTCTAAAGAAAGTATAGTTCTCAGCTTCGATGTAGGTTTCGCATCGAGAGATAACTTCCCAGTCGGTTACACCACTGACTGAAGATACCCTTCCCGCAGCAGTCGTCCAATTCGCCGATGATAAGCTGACCCCCCAGCCAGCTGCAGTGATATCTACCAGCACTCTCTCTAGTTGTTGATCTAGAGCTGCTTTGGCTGTAGAGTCTGCGCCAATGTTTATTCCAGCGAAGAATATGGACGCTAGTGTGACTCCAAGTAGTAGTGCAATAAAGAGTCCTGATGAACGCGTGACTCTCTTCAACGCGTAAGAAATCACGCCAACACCGGTGAGAATATACAACAGGATGCTCTTAAAGATATACGCGCGCGGAACATTTGAATACTGTAAAATAATTTGGGCATATTCGCAAACATATTTTCCGGATGAATCTGAATTAATGCGCGCGCGATAGGATCCTAATTGCAAAGGCTCTAGGTTCTATTCTTACCCTAAACTTCCTCCTTAATTCAGCCTAAACTTCCTCATGATGCAACGATTATTGTTTCGTCCTTGAATTCAAACACTGCATCTAATATCCTACATAGCTGGCAATGGCGCCAGGCTGTCTATACCCATTTAGGCGTTGGACGGAATTAGGACGGAATTAGGACGGAATTAGGACGGAATTAGGAGAGATTTTGGACAGAATTCAGACCGTTCTATTTTCTTCTGCGTAGGCCTCAGATAGTTCTGTACGCGCGTGGTGGTAATGTAGCCTAATCTAGAAGCAAACTGCGTGTGTGTAAAGCTAAATGAGAATGAGACCATAATAACTACGATGAATCATGTCTTTAGAAGATAATAAGGCTATTATCCGAAAGGTAATTGATGCTGTTAATAACCAAGACCTAGCCTTACTAGATGAGCTCATAGCGCCTGATTTCGTGTATCATAGGCCTACGCAGCAAATCCAAGGGCTAGATGTTATGAAGCAGGGCGTAATGGAGGAGCTCCGAAGCTTTCCTGATTTGCATGTGAATATCGAAGATATAATGGCTGAAGGAGAAAAGGTGTGTGTTCGTCTTACGGAAACAGCAACTCACAAAGCCCCATTCCGTGGATTAGCCCCTTCAGGACAAAAGCTAACATATACGGTTATGACGATCTGGCGCATTGCTGAGGGTAAGGTTGTTGAGGGCTGGGGAGTCTATGACCAAATGGATTTCTTCAAGCAACTCGGTGTCATTGAATACAAAGGATTTCCAGATGAAGGCTGACAAATTGGGTGTTGACGAATTGTGAAAAAGGCAATTGCAAAAGTTTTTCAAATGAAAGGTCGCTGCAATGCTGATTATAAACTGGGTGACTGAGTTGTCATAAATCTTGACAATGCTTGTATCGAAAAAGGACATTCCGACAATCTCTGTATTTATGCACTAGGCGCAATCTTGTCTAATATGTCTAGAATCAAACATGGTGAGAAGATTTCAGCTTCATGCCCTGATCCTGCTACAGGCCTTGGTGGAAACGTAATTTTTGAGGTGACAGTGGAATGATCAGCAAAATGAAAGTGCGAGTAAGTCCCAGTAGGATATTTGGTAGATGTCCTGTAGGATATCAAGAAGACGACGAATTTATAATTAAAGGCACAAACGTCAAAGTCTTGAGAGGGCCAATTTGCTATATTGCATTATCAGCATTCACAGTACAAGTCACACAAATCCAAACTAAGCAACGACAAACTAGCCATCTTAGTTGCCCGGGATGCAGTTTTGATAGCACCCAGGAGAATAGAGTGGTCTTTGTCTTGGGGTGTGAAGAAACCTGGACTTTGTCAAGGAAGTTCTTGGAGTATAACTGGGGAAGACTTGATGGAAGGAGTACCAAAACCTCTAGACACTATTGCGATTTGTGCTGGCAGCTAACTCAAGCAGGGAGATTCAAGGAAGCTGAACAGGCAATCGAGAAAGCGCTGGTGAATCTCAAACCAAAGCATCAAGATGAATGAATTTGCGCACGTGCGAATCCACTGCGCACACACATCATCCTCTTTTGCGGAATAGATACGCGTTTGTGGATCTTTTTTTAACTCATTGACTCAGTTTACGCGCACGCATGCCAAGCGTTATTTCAGTCTAGGCGGTATTGCTATTGCTGTCTGGGTTTTTTGTACTCCTTTTAGGGATCTAACACTATCGATTATATCCCTAAGCCCATCAATGTTAGAAAATTCTGCATAGGCAACTACATCGAATTGACCTGTAACGGCGTGAGCCATCTTTATTCCATCGATCTTGAGCATAGCTTCAGTGATTTGCCACAAATCTCCAGGGTCTGAGTTAATAAATACATAGGCTTCCATCATAAACACTGAACTAAATATAGAATGTCGCCTTTTTCTGTTTTACCATTGTGTGTGCTAGAAGCTTGTGCATTGATAGTTGGGACGGAGAATTCAATGTTCAGTAACTAGGAAGAGTAAGCACATTTTTTCTACAAGGCATAATATCTAGGTCTAATGTTTTTGGGGTAATGCGAAGAGTATTAGTGTGGGGCAAATAGAGAAGATAGAGAAATGAAGTCCAATAGTTCTGGTAAATGGGTTATTTCAACTTGTGGTTTGAACTGTGCTAAATGTGACATATATGAAGCAGGTCATGGAAATGAAAGGGTAAGAGACCAGATATTAGCGTGGTTTGAGAAAGATCGAAATCAAATCCTTAAACCTGAGGATGTACGGTGTGATGGATGCAGAGGCTCTCTTGAGAAACATTGGAGTTCAGATTGCATGATAATGTTGTGTGCGAAAAATAAAGCCGTTGAATATTGCTTTGAATGCACAGACTTTCCGTGCACCCTGCTAAAGGAATTCGGTTCAGATGGCATCTCTCATCACGCAAGAACAGTTAAGAATCTCAAACGGATGAAAGCTATCGGAATTGATGCTTGGATAGAAGAACAAAGGAGCAATGGCAAATGCGTCTTCTGCCCATAAAGCCTGGTCACGCGTGCATTCACGGGACGCATTTAGGCTTGCTATATTTCTAGACGCATTCCGTCATAAGCAAACTTGAGCCCAGGATTTTTGGCTTCCACCTCAAGTCTTTCAGATTCCGTAAATCCTGCAACTAGTTTCCCTTTATTCCAACTGTGGCACGAGAGGTGTGTCAATATGCATTCCTTTGAGCCGATCTTTTTCCAGCAATCTATTGCTTGTTGAAGTGAAAAATTGTCCCATTTCTCACCTTTCTTTTGTAATAGCTCATCAACAGTCGCTTCTAAGATTAAGAGGTCTATATTTTTGAGACGCTTAAGAGTCTCTGAAGGCGGAAAAATACCATCGACAAGATATGCAACCCTTTGGGAAGATTCTATTATGTAACCTACGCTTTCTGGATTGTGAGTAGTTTTGACCACTTCCCATGATGCATCTGGAAGCTCAAATCTATCCCCAGGGCTAATTGGATTTATTTTCACTCTGTCTTTCATGTAGGCCAGTTCTTGGTCAAAATGATACGCTACTTGGCTAGGTATGTAGACCTCGATGCGTGGCCATCTGGCGATGCGTGAAGGTTCTCCTAGAGCAGCGAGGCCCCAAACATGATCGAAGTGCCAGTGAGTTATGAAAATCCGTTGGATCTTCCTTATTGACTCGCGTTCTAACTGAAACTCGAGATCTGGACCTGCGTCTATAAGCACAGTTTCTTGTCCGATTAAAGCGATTGATGCTCGTGTCCGGTGTTGTTTAGGATTATTCCGCGCAGCTTGACAGGTCCAGCAAGAGCAGTAGAAAGAGGGCAACTGAAAGGGTGCGCTGCTACCCAGGAACAATATCTCAGCCATATTACAGAGCTTCTCCTTCTTCTATTAGAATGGTGTGGTGAATAAAATGGAGTGTGCTAGACTAGGGATTGTGTATTAACAATAACTTTGTAGTCTTGAAAAAGGGATTATATTGTAGGCGGTGGTGATGGTGGTGTTGATTGACCTGTTGGTGGTAGTGATGGTTTCTTGGAACCTTTTCTCTTTAAGATGACAGCGGAAATGGCGATTATGATTCCTGCTACTATCCCTAGTACAATCAGTGTTCCCAGGGTAGAGTTTGGACCTCCAGTTGTAGGTGCAAAGTAGATAGTGTATACGGGGTCATGTTCTATTCTGTAGCCACTGTAGTTGGGGTAAGAGATTAGGTATAGGCAGTCTGCTTTTGTCATGTTGGCGATGTTTTCTTTTGCTTTTTGGTAAAGATTGGGATACATATTCGCCAGAATTAAGGGCAAGTATTGACTGAATTTTCTGTGAGCGCCAAATAGATCTCGGTTTTTTGCGTATCCGCTTATTTCGGTTGTTCTGGTTGACGCATTATAGGTTTGGTATGTGCTTTCTGTGGGATCTGCTGTATAGTTGAAGAGGTTGTAGGTATTCTTAGTCCCAAAAGCAGCGTCAAATATTTTTTCGCCATCGTCTGCATAAGTTGAGATTGAAGAATTGCTAACGAAGACTTCTTTGCCTGTTACGTTTTGTCCAGAGGCAGAGGTGCTGTAAGTAGTTCTATCTATCATGACTGATGTTTGGAAGTTCACAATGCTCATTTTAACGTTATGCTCTTGAAGGAAGTCGTAGATGGTTTGGTTGGATAATTGTTTTCCATATGCGTAGCATCCGGTGCTGTTGTAGTGGTTGTATATGGGGATGAATAAGAGCCATCCTCCGAAAATCCAAAGGTTGCGCATTCGTCCAATTGCATAGTCTTGGTGTATGGTTGCTGTATGTGTATCGGGGTCTATTGTTAATGTGTAGTTGAAGGTTAATTCGTCATACATTGCTAGCCCCCAAGGTCGACTGGGGTTTGTTTCGTTGCCTTCGGTGATATGTGTGGTTATCCAGAGAGCTGTCAGATTGGTGTACTTCATGCCCCACTTCCAAACCAGTCCATCTTCAGAAGAGGTTAAGGGGAAGACTTCGGATTTGCTGTTAAACGCAGGAAAAGTTGAATTAAATAACTGGTTAAGGTTGAGGCCGAAACTGAATGAAGCCCACAACGTGTCGTTCCTATCCGGGGAGTCGGTGTAGATTGACTGTGTCGTGTCGTTGAAGCCCATTACCATTAAGAATGATGAGGAGACTAAGGCGTCTCGGTTGCTAGTTCCAGTTTTAAAATGCATCAAGAGTGTTTGCATGGGTATGGTGAGATAGGCTTGATTTGCTAAACTAATGTTTCGCAATCCGGTATATAATATCTTTAAGCCCATTTTGTTGATGTAAGTCATATAAACGTAAGCGTGCCAATGATTTGATGGAACTGGTAATCCATGTAGCAAAGCCCATGCTCGCGCATAATCAAAATAGTCTACAGTTTTGGAAAAGCTTTCCTTCTGGAAATCAGTCTTCACCAAATTGTCTGCTGAAACTGGTGGAAGAATTGCAATGAATGCCGTAACTAGACAAGCAGTGAGTAAAACTCCTAACAATGATCTGGATCTCACTTAATTATCTCCTTTATGTGTTTTTCATACTTTAAAAGTAGAGGCTGTGATCATTTTAGAAAAGCATTATGAATTTAAAATACTGATTTCAATCATCATTGAACATTCATGAGTTTGAATCCGCGAGCATATCTTAAGAAACTTGCAGGTTAACTGTATATTTGGATATATACATCATTCATTCTTTCCAAAATCCTTTACTGTTTAATTTCTTGCCTAGATAGACTAGACTTAGCATGATTGGCACCTCCCAGAACAAGCCCATTGTGGTTCCTAAAGCAGCTTGAGAGCCTAACCCGTAAAGACTTATAGCAGTTGCTATAGCGATCTCGAAATGACTTGAAGAACCTATAATAACGGATATTATGGCCTCTTTGTATCTAAGCCCCGCAAGTCTAGTGACAAATAAGTTGAGACCGACAACTATAATGAAACCTAACAACAACGGGATAGAAACAAGTATCATCTCCTCGGGATGTTGCATTAATACGCTCCCATTCAACGAAAATAAAACAACCAACGTAGTTAAGAGAGCAAGTATCGCAATTTTTCCCAACGCTGGCCTATAGATATTATCAAACCACATCTCCCCCTTTCTACTAGTGAGATATCTCTTTGAAAAATAACCAATAACCAAGGGGACCCCAATGAAAACAAACACAGACATAACAAGGGCTACTCTATCAATCGGAATATTCTGGATGCCTGTCAATAAAGAAACTATTGGAGCATAAAGAAACATGATTGTAATCGTGTTCAGGCTGGTATTGATGATGTTCTGTTCTTGATTTCCATCTGCGAGAACCCCCCATACCAAGACCATGGCTGTGCACGGGCTTGAACCCAATAATATCAGGGATACAATCAGCTGATTCCGTCCTCCTAAAAAATAGTAAGCTAGATAGGCAGTTACTAATGGAGCCCAAACCCAATTCGAAACAAGGGTGAGAATAATAGGTTTGGGATTATGGAATAGTTTCTTCAATTCCTCTAACTTTACATTTAGGAGAGCTGGATACATCATCAGAAACAAGCATACACCGATAGGGATCGATATTCCTGCGATCTGCATGTTGTTGATTGTGATGCTGAGAACTGGGAAATATTGTGCTAGAAATAGGCCAAATAGTATGCATAAAACAATCCAAGCCGCCAAATACTTTTCAAAGATGCTAAGCTTACGATCATCTTGTGTGCTCAGTCACAATTCCTCCAAAGGTTTCTTGTATCCAATCTCTTATCTTATTTCTGACTCTCCTAGTGTGGCCAAGTATCTCACCTGGTGTTCCTTTGAAGGCTGATGGGTCTTCAAATCCTTTGTGAAGAATTTTGTCACCTGGAAAAAATGGGCATGTTTCTTTTGCGTGATTGCAGACCGGGACGACATAGTCGAAATGTGTTCCTCGGAATTTTTCAATACTCTTTGACTTGTAGCTGGAAATATCAACTCCAACTTCGAGCATCGCTCTTATAGCTTATTCATTAATCTTTTTGGGCTCTGTCCCGGCGCTATAGCCTTCATAGCGATCACTATAATAGGCATTGAGAAATCCTTCTGCCATTTGAGAACGGGCTGAGTTGTGTGTACATATAAAAAGTACTTTTTTCTTGTTCATACCCATCTGTTAAACCTATTTCTTGGTGCTGAAATGCATATCCGCGCGTATCAGTATTCCCTATCTAGATTGACAACATTTAATAATTCTCTTTCTTTCCCTTTTGCGAATCTTTGGATGTTTTCGATGACTTCATTCCAACGGTTGAGATCGTCTAGAGGGGATGCAGCACGATGTGGAGACAAGATTACGTTTGGTAGCTCATGAAATGGATATGAGTAGGGGTATTTTCGTCCTTTCTTATCTGGTGTAGGATCATAGTCATACCAAACATCGATTGCTGCTCCTGCAATGACCTTACTTTTCAAAGCATTGAAAAGAGATAATTCATCGATTATGTTGCCACGAGCCACATTGATCAAGAGCCCATCAGACCCAAGTAATTCAAGCTCTCTCGTCTTAATTAGATGGTGAGTTAACGTTGTAAGGGGAACAGCGATAATGAGGATATCGATCTCTTCCAAGAATGGGTGCAGGCTTTCAGGAGTGTGTCTCTTCGCTTGAGTTAGCAGCTGAATTTGTTGATTATTCCAAGCCCTTCTAAGGATTGAGAAACTCAAGTCAAACCCTGATAGAAGTTTATGGACTTTTTGATTGATTGCACCGTATCCGAGGAGTCCCACTCTTCGGTTTTGCAAAGGTGTGGATTTGGTGGCAGCATCTCTTTTCCTCCATTGTCCCTCAACCATCAAGTTGTGATGAATTATTATCTTGTTCATTAATGCGAGGAGAAGCGCAATGGCATGTTGTGCCACAAAAGGTGAGTTGCCATGACCATTTGTAAGAATGACCTCTCGCGAGCGATTCAAATCCACAAAAGGCTTGATCAGATGTTGCACGCCAGCACCTGGATTTATGAACAGTTGAAGTTTCTTAGCCGCCTGAAGCAAATCCTGTGTTGGTCGCCAACCGACTATTATATTGGCGTCTAGAGCTAATTTCTTGAATTCAGCTTGAGAAGGGTGAGATGGAAAAATCAGGTTAATGTTTGAAAAATTGTCTAATCGACTCGTTAAATGTTCTCTGAGCCTTTTGTCAACATCCCATATGAATAGCACTGTAGTCTTTCTTGGCATAGATGTACATCACATTCTTACACAAAAAATGTTTCGCGAGTATTCATGTCTTGATGGTCTACCGAGTCATAGTGGCCTGTTTGCTAGCTTTTCAAGTTACTCCATGTGTGAATCTGAGTTCTACCTTGCTGGTGTGCTCCTCTGAAAGAGAATTGCCAGTGAGAAAAAACAAAATGTTTATACCATAGTTTTGGGACAGGGCTGAAGAATGCAAGCATGCACATAGAGAAGTGAAAAAAAATGAGGAACAAGCGAAAATTTAATCAAAAGTCCAAAGCTGAACTGCCGAAAAGGTATAGGAAGAACAAGAAATAGCAGGTGCACCTTGCAGAACTAGAGTGCATGCACATAATAGGGAATATGCGTGCTGGGCTCGTGTCATTTCACATGCCTTAATTTTTATGGACTTGCGTACGCAATTCGAGCTGAGAGAATACCTTGCTCAATCGTGATCTCTGAAGTAATCGATTTGGCACCGTGGACAAACAAAACCTCCTCCAATTGGGATCTTTTCGATTGAACCGTGAAACCCACAGTTTCCACAGACTACACATTGCCTGCCATGCCAAGGGTCTGTACAAGGATACGCGTAAACATCACGTGTATGGGGAGGAAACTGTGGGGAGAGTAGAAGCTCTGGTTGCCTCGAAAGAGTCTGCGAGAGCCTCAAATCTCTTATTTGTTGCTGTAAACTTTCGATCTTTTCATTGAGTGCATTTTCTTCAAGTGTCTTATTCTTTCTGCGCCTTTCTTCTATTCGAGAGCGGAAGTCTTCCATCATGAGCTCCTGTAGTTCAGTTTCACGCATCCGCTCTGAAAGTTCAAAAACGTCAGTCAACTTCCTCTTTGCAGGGCTTTCACTTTTGAGAAAAGCTTCGTCAAATTCTTTGCCAATCATCTGGCTCCATCTCCTGCGTACAAGATTTCTAGCAGGATTGCTGACGCCTGCGAGACGGAGAATAGAATCCAAGTTTTCTAAGGAATCACCCCCAGCTCCAAGAAAAATTTCTGCAATTGTCTTAGCACCTCTTTTTACACCCACATTCTGAAGAAGGCTGACAAAGGCATTCTTGAGGTCAAGCCCCTCCCTCGAAGTTGACTGTCTGCCCTTAGCTCCATGCTTGTACTTCATATGACTTCCTCGAGCTTGGCTTGTCTCGAACACGATTCCGCACTCAGTACATTGAAACTCATTCTCAGACCTCTCCTTGTTTCCCTTTGACGTACTCATTTTAGCCGCTACCTTTAGATCTCTCTGAATCATTTCTGAGAGTTTCAATGGCTTCAACTTTGCGCTGTAGCTCCTTATCCTCATCAAGAATCAGGTGAAGCCACACAGCGATAGACGCGCGAATACCATATCGCTTAAGGATTTGAAGAACCGCAAGTGAGTCATGCCTTAGCATCCGATGCCTATGACGATACTTGAGGAATGGCTCATCCACAAAACTTGAGACCCAAGAAAAAGAATCTTGCAGTAAGAGCTTATTTAACAAGTTATGTAATTTCCGAGAAGGCATATTTCATCAAGATTAAAAGGCCATGGCTACTATTTATGTACAGGGTGGACACTCGTCATGAGAAAGAACAGTGATATTCCCCCAGGAAGAAAATATGATCTTTTCAGAGAAATGCTCAAACGTACAGAGGAAACTCGAGAAGAAGGGTTTACTGCATACCAATTAAGGCAAACTCCGGGAGATTTTCAGAGGAATCCAAAGACTCTCAGAAGAGATCTGGATGAACTATCGGAAGAGGGTTTGGTAGTCAAAGAGGAAAAGCTGCTACCAATTAAGACCTATAAACCCGATGATCCGAGCAGTTTTGACCTGAAAAGGAGAATACTCGACAATTCAAAGGCAAGATTAAACAATTTAATTAGATTTAGACTTTTGACAAGATCTAATATCCATTTCGAGTGCTTAGAATGCGGTAGATTCTTCAGAGTTACACGTCTGGCACTCTTTCCTCCATTTCGCTTATGTCCATATTGCTTCGGCAATTCGAAATTCAGGTTGGGCATTAAGACACGCTCAAACCTGTTTCTGTAGTTCATGCATGCATTTCGATTTGTTTCAATTCTTCCCCTGCTACAAGGTCACAATGTTGTATCAAAAATGACCAAATGCGCTCACAAAAGAACTTATTAGTTGTTTAAGGTCTGTAAAAATGGTTAGTGTATCTGGATGATATGGATTTATACCGTTGCAGAGTCTGGTGAACTGCAAGCAAGAGACGCTGACTCTTTAGAGGAGTTGCGGGGGCTTGGTGAAGAAGTAGGATGGTTTTGGATAGACTTCATGGACCCTTCAGACGAGGAGTTAAAGATTGTATCGGGACTGCTAGAAGAAAGTGAGATAACAGAAGACATTAGCAGACATAAGATTTTTTCACACCCTGAAAGGGCTAAAGATTATTTATTATTCTCAATCCCTCAAGCATTGTTTAAGAATGGATTGAAGACATTTCCCATCTACGTTTTTACAAAAGACAACAGCCTTTTAACAATCAGAAACGGTTACTCTTCCAGATCTATAAAAAACACATTGAAAACTTTTGAGGATTGTGTTGGAAAAATCTGCACTGGTCCGGTTAACTCTTCGTTTATCCTTGGCAGATTGTTCCATGAAACCAGTAATGAAAATCTTAATGCTGTGATGGCGTTTAGAGGGAACGTTGATGAAATTGAGCAGAAGACATTTGAGAATCCGGCAGACAAGAACATAAGTCCTTTAATTTTTGCAGCAAAAAGAGAAATATCAGCCTTTGAAAGAATCTTGTGGGCGCAGAAAGAATTAATGTTTAGAGTGAGTGAAGGCGTGATCCCTACACTTAGAAGTTCTGAAGAAATTAGATCGTCCTTAAACCACCCGATAAATAATATTTCTCGAGAGCTTTCAATTCTCGATTCTCATAACAAGGCCTTGGACAACATCTTAAGCTTGCAAAAATTAGGTACGATACATCGTTTTGAAAAGAGCTTAGTTCGCCTTGGCATAATTGCATTGGTCATAAGCGCCATCATGATCATTCTCAAAATCGACATCTTTAAGCTTCTGTTTTAATAGATTGCGCTTTTGCGAAGCATGAGGAAGCCAAGTGAATGAGGGTTTCTAACCATTATATACAACTAAGGCTTTCCAGTACTTATGATAAGCTTGGGCTCTTCAGATGTGGTTTCTGACGTTCTTGTGATTGGAAGTGGAATCGCAGGCTTATCATTTGCCTTGAAGATAGCGAATTCTGCTCAAGTAGTGCTGATCACTAAGAAAGAAAAAGCGGAATCAAACACAAATTATGCACAAAGTGGAATTGCAGCAGTCTTTTCTCCTTCCGATTCCTATGAGAAGCATATGAAAGATACACTCGATTGTGGTGATGGATTAAGTAAGAAGCCTGTTGCTGAGAGGGTTGTGAGAGATGGCCCAGCCCGTATCCAAGAACTTGTAGAGCTAGGTGTATCATTTTCTAAAGATGCAGCTGGCATGCTTGATCTTGGAATTGAGGGAGGCCATTCACGACGACGGGTTGTTCATGTAAAAGATCTCACTGGCAAAGAAGTTGAATCTGCCCTTCTGGATGCAGTTGCTAACACCCCATCCATCAAACTCCTTGAGAACCATGTTGCGATTAATCTAGTTGTTGAAGAAAATTGTTGCCGAGGTTGCTATGCCTTTGACACGAAGAAGTCTGGAGTTAGGAATTTTGTGTCTAAGATAACTGTTCTAGCAACTGGTGGAATTGGAAGCTTATACCTACACACAACCAATCCTGAGATCGCTACTGGAGATGGCATCGCCATGGCGTATCGGGCAGGGACAACAGTTATGAACATGGAGTTCACCCAATTTCATCCCACATATCTTTACCAACCTAGGGGAGAATCCTTTCTCATCTCTGAAGCCCTCAGAGGTGAAGGAGCTATTCTACGAGATAGAGCTGGAAGACAATTTATGGCTGATTATCATCCAATGAAAGAGTTGGCTGCCCGTGATATAGTCGCCAGAGCTATTGATCAAGAGTTGAAGAGAAGCGGAGACAACTATGTCTATTTAGATATTTCCCAAAAAGACCCCCAATATGTTCGATCCCGATTTCCTGGAATTTATGAAAAATGCCTATCTTTCGGAATTGATATCACCAAGAATCCGATTCCAGTGGTTCCTGCTGCTCACTATTGCTGCGGAGGTGTAAGAACAACCCTCGACGGTCAGACTGACATAGAGAACTTGCTTGCAATTGGCGAAACTGCTTGCACAGGTCTTCATGGGGCCAATAGATTAGCCAGCAATTCACTACTCGAAGCCTTGGTTTGTGCGCATCTCGCTGCAGGGAGATGCCAAAGCCTCCTTGAAAAGGAACCTCCTTTACGACCATTTGCACCATGGGAATCAGGGGACGCTACAGACATCGATGAAAATGTCGTGATTACACAAAACCGAGATGAGATTCGTCGTCTAATGTGGAACTATGTAGGAATTGTACGTTCTAATAAGAGATTAACACGAGCCAAAAAACGAATAGCCCTACTACAAGATGAAATCAATCAATACTACTGGGATTTCATCATTACAACAGGTCTCATTGAGCTTCGAAACATGGCTTTAGTTGCACAGCTCATTATCGATTCTGCCATGTTGCGCAAAGAAAGTCGCGGCATCCACTATTCGCTAGATTACCCTCAAAAATCTCTTATTGCCCAAGACACCTTATTGAAGAAGCACAATGTGTAAATCCCAGCAACTGATACATTTACCGAAAAGAAAATAGTTCAGTAAAAGAACCGTAATTTATGTATCAAGTGTCTCAGAGAGTGATAAATTGGTTATTGGAGGATGATAATCCTCCTGTGAAATACCTAACGATGACGAAAATTCTTGAAATGGAAGATGCTGAAACTATAGCCATTAAGAGTGAAATAAATTCTTACCATCCAATCAAAGAAATCTTGAAGAATCAAATGGATAACAGTCACTGGAATTGTGGTTATAAACTCTATACAGGAACTTATTGGCAATTGAAGTTTCTCAGTAATATGCATGCGACCAAATGTGATAAAATTGACAATGCAGTTGAATTCATCTTCTCTCGAGGACTCACCGCAAAGGGTTACTTCGCTACTGGTGCTGGTGGACACAACTTCGATTGTATGACAGCCAACCTGCTGGAAGCTCTCATCCATTTTGGTTTTCTTGGCGACGACAGAACGCAGAGAGTAACCAATTACTTTGAGACAACTTTCAGTGATGCCAACGGATCAATCAAGTGCAACACAAGAGGATTAACAGAAAATTGCTACATGGTCTTGCCACAGATTCTGCGTGCTCTAAGTACCATTCCAAGAAAGAAACGAAGTGTTAAGATAAAGAAGGGAATAGACCTATGCATCAATCGTTTACTCGAGAACAAAATCTACAAGTACGTTCCAGAGAAGAATCGTGAATTCATCAAAGCCACTTCAAAAATTCGAGGTCAAGATCGCGTCAATGAAAGAGTAAAGTGGCTAAATGAAAATCCGGACATGAAACGAATGGCGAAGAAAAGCTGGTCAAAGTTCAAGTTTCCACATAGCTACACCTCTGATGCTCTAGATGCGATGATCTCTCTCACCCAGGCTAACGTACAATACGACCCCAGAATGAAGGATGCGATAGATCTGGTCCAGAATCAAGCTCACAATGGCAGATGGATCAATTGGAGTAAACTCAGGTCGCCAATGTATGCAACAATAGACGAATACAAACAGGAAAGCAAATGGCTAACTCAACGAGCGTTAGAGGTTCTGAAGAAATATGAAGGGTTGACCATCTCCTAGATACGATTACTCTATCGACGCGTCCGATGATTTCTGGTGGTGGTTGGGTACAAATCACACCCCGGCCCCAATTTCAGACTATGCGCGCATTGCAGAAATAGAACTTTTAGCCTTAATGAGATGCATGCGTGATGTGTTAGAGTTCATTTCGAACAAACATGTACAATGCGGTTAAATAGATCGCCATTCCTGGAGCTGCGATGAGTCCAATCACCATTAGTACCCGAATGATATCGTTGGAGATCCACTGCAACAGAAACCTGAGAAAACTGGGCAATACGTTTGCAAAATAAGTAAAATCAAATGGAAAAGATACAAAGAACCAGGCAAGGACAACAGTGCCAAAAACAGCACCAAATATTTCAAAGAGCCGGGCAAAATTTCTGCGACCAAACAATGCTTTCAATGTAGCTGGAACCGCTTGGTATATTAGAAGCCCATAGAACAAGAACATCTCTAGAAGGCCAAATTTTGAAGTGAAAAACCCTGTTGCCCACATCTGATGAGCAATGAAGTATGAAGTAACCAAGATAGTGACTACAATCCCTGCTACATTTCCAATACGATCTGAATATGATAACCTGTCCTTCTTCGCCTCTGACTTTCCATGCCGCACAAACCTATTTTCGCTATCTTTCACTTCATCCAATATGGTCACATCCTTTGTGAATGTCTGCGTTTACTGCTATCATGTTATTTAACACTTATCGGTTCGAGCATTAGGATTTGGGCTTCCTTGTTATAAGTTTGGTCCTTACACGTATGCTTGATGCGTACGCGCACTTTAGCTAATTGCGTGCACCTTTTCTTAATCATTGCCATTTGGTGGTGGTTGGGTGGGATTCTACCACCACACATACGTTTAAGGGGACTATCCTGCATGCAAGCTTTTTATACCTTAGATTTGACTTACATTTGATGCTATTTTGGCGGAGCGAGTATACGAGAAGTACGGATGGTTGATATTTGTGTTTTTGGGGCTGTTGTGGTTGGTAACCGGTCTTTCACAGATATTCAACCCAGACATAATGATTGATATTGATGTTCAACATGTTACAGGCATGTCCTGGAGTGAGCTAGAGGTTTCGAATCCCGAGTCCATTGAATTGGTT
>CP070730.1:872504-877351 GCA_020351305.1 Candidatus Bathyarchaeota archaeon | reverse complement strand
GCTGCTCTAGGGGCACTTGGGATTTGGTTTGGTACAAACATCATATGTTCAATTCTTGGAGTACTCTCTGGTCAAGGATGGATTCTTACCTATATTCCTGGCTCTGGAAACACAGGATTTGTAGGCGAATCTCCTCAGATAGGCATCCCAGTTTCTACCGGAACAGATAGCATAGGCCCAAACCTAGTAAACTACATTTTGCATCCCTCTTGGATTGTCACATATTTCAAGATAAATTTCAGCGGATCTACTCCTGGCCAAATTTTTGGGGAAGAGTTGTACTCAGAGCCTTTATCGGCTGTCATTTTCACCTCTGTTGCTGTAGCGCTGGTCTACTTGATAGCATTCGTGGGAATTTCCTGGTACCTATTTAAGAGAGCACAGGTAGCAGAGTGATTTATGATAATCGCCGGTAAGGAGTGGCATAACTCATTTAAGTGAATTCACTCTTCAACCATATTTACTCGGTGATAATCAATGACTAGAGTAGTTCATTTCGAGATTGAAGCGGAAAAACCTGAAAGAGCTATCAAGTTCTATGAAAAAGTTTTTGGCTGGAAAGTTGAGAAGTGGAAAGGCCCCATAGAATATTGGTTAATTACAACAGGAACAGAAAATGAATCTGGAATCAATGGTGGACTGTCAAGAAGAACAGAAAGTGAACCTTCAACGGTCAACACAATTGATGTTCCTTCAGTTGATGATTTCGTAATGAAAATTAAATCTGAAGGGGGCGAAATAGTCAGACCTAAAACAGCAGTCCCTGGTGTGGGCTGGATGGCTTACTTTAAGGATCCTGAAGGAAACCTCTGGGGCATTATGGAAGAGGACGAGTCTGCACATTAACGACCAACCAACAAATTATCTCTGCCCACTCAATAGAAATGTTTTAGGACCTAGTCTCGCGTTGAGGTCTCCGTGATTCTTGAGGTTCTCTAATGAACGTTACGGAACTGATAAAGGCTTTAGCTAAGGTTGAGCAGCATGTTCACATTGTCGGTTCGGTAAGACCTGAAACCCTATTTTGTTTTGCAAATCAAGCTGACATAGAAATGCCCTTTAAAACTGTGGAGGAGGTTCATGAATTCTTCCGATTTCGTGACTTTCCTCACTTCATCTCCGTATATACGATGGTTGTGAATTGTATTACGGAAGAAAGCCAGTTTGAGCGGATAACCTATGAGATGTTAGAAGGTGACGCAAGAAACAATGTCCACTATGTCGAAGCCAGCTTCTCCCCTGCAGACCATGTTTTCAAGGATCTTGAGTACAACCGAATGCTTAAAGCTATAAATAATGGCATACGTCGTGCCCAAGCTGATTTTGGCATCAAGTGCAACATCAGAATAGATTTAGTTCGAAACTATGGACCAGAGATTGGAATGGAGGTTTTGAATTGGATAGAAGGTGAAAATGATAATGTTGTCTCGATCGATATAGGAGGTAGCGAGCATAAATATCCTCCGAAACCCTTCGAACAGGTCTATTCTAGGGCGAATGAAATGGGGCTTCACTTGGTGGCTCATGCTGGGGAGGCAGCTGGACCACAAAGCGTCTGGGACGCAGTGAAATACTTGAATGTGGAGCACATAGGTCATGGGCTCGCAGCGGTTAATGACAACATGCTGATGGAATACCTTCTTAAGAGGGGAATAACGGTTGAGATGTGCCCCACAAGCAACATAAAGACCGGAGCCATCTCCTCCCTTGAGAGACACCCCATCAGGACCTTCCTCAGAAAAGGGTTGAAGGTCACCGTGAATACGGATGACCCATCAATGTTTGGCACCAGCATGAATGATGAATATCTCCAACTTCACAGTAAACTCAACTTCACAATTCCTGAACTTTTCAGTTTAAGTCTAGACGCTGTTGATTCATCTTTTCTACCTGAGAAGCTGAAGATGAGCATACGAGAAACTTTCATGAAGGAGTATCATAACCTAGAGATTGAGTGAGAGTGTTGTTAGGTCATCTCTGTTTGAAATAGGCGTCTCACACACTTGCATTGTTACCTCATAGCATGTTTGTGACGATTTCAACGACTTTTCGAAATTCACTTATCTCCAAATATGGAACCTTGTTCTTTTTCAGTATCTTAGCCAGTTTGGAATTTTTTATTGCGAATGCTGTGTTGGCGTTTCTCGCTGCTTCATAGTCTGCGACTCCGTCTCCAATGTAAACAACTTTGCTTCCTTGTGCCTTATGATGGATGACAAGGTCGTCCTTGAAGTTGATTGAGGTTTCTTTTAATAGTTCAGGGAATTCAAGCTTGATTCCATCCTTGGTGCATTTTGCCTTGGGAGCATGAATTTGAACCACATCGCTCCAGACTTCCATTTTCGAAAAATGCTTTATCACGAAGTCCAGACCAGCACTAACTATGATCAGCGGGAACTCATTTCTCCTGCAAAGCTTGATTAAATGTGCAAAATGGGGCCTGATATTGGCAACTTGTCGGACCTCGTTTAAAATCTGTGTTTCGGGTACTACCACTGTTGAGAACTGCCTTTGCAAGCAGTCCTGAAGGCTTATCTCCCCTCTCTCGAACTGCTCATCGTATATTTTCCAGTCTTCTTTGGCATGGTTTTCTAGAATATGAACGCATGTATCAATATCAAGAATGGTCCCATCGAAATCAGATAGGACAACAAGCCCCAATAGTTGAATTCACCTAACTCAGTAGAAGGATGGTTCTCGTTCATAGGCTTGTTTGGGAGGTTTCATTTTGCTGGTCTCTTCGGGAGAGAGTATTTCTATTAATTTATAATCTCTCACTCCTAGACCATGTTGCTCTGCAAATTCTGTTACTTGGTAAGGGTTTTTCATAGGACCCCATAGACGTTCAAATGGATGGAGATCAGCGTTTGGGTCTAGGTTGGCATGTTTGAAGTAGGGAGGAATTGCCTGTTCAATCAAGCCAGCTTTGTCAATCAGGTCTAATGTGGCGGTCTCAATGGCAACTATGTCACGGCTCCCCAGCACTCCAATATCAGGGACGACACTTGGCTGAGCCATGCCCATGCAGTCGCAGTGAGGTGTCACTTGAAGTGCAAAATTCAGAAAGAACAGTTTGTTTTTATCGAATGTGTCTAAAATTTTTTTTGCAGCGATTGCCATCAATTCCTGAAATGCTGCAAAGAATTCAGGTTTGATTTGCAGGCAGCCAACGTCTTTGTCAACCTTCAGGCATTCGAGGCAAAGCTGATTTCTACATCCAAAAGCCCGTATTTTTAGCTCGTGCTTTTTGGCGTCATAAACAATGATGTTGTACGGGCAAGCTTTAACAAGAGCCTTAGCGTGGTCTTGTGTACACTTCTCTGAGTCCCAGTAATGAACAGATTGTTCTACCTGATGCATCCTGCTCCATCTGGATGATCCGGAATAACCACCGAGAGCTATGTTCTTGATAGCCCCACCATACCCACAATTAGCGTGTCCCTTTGCATGCGTTATGTCGACCAGCACGTTAGCATCATGAAGAACTCCACTCATGTCCAATTCCTTCACATTCCTATAGTTAATTTTGGATTTGCAGGTGTAACCATCTTTGACCCCAGCTGCGGGGATTAGGGGGCAACCACAGGTCTCTTGTGTATAGCCACGAGCAGCTGCATTGTAGACTGAAGTTGGATTGTCAGTGATAAAGGGCCACCCACCTACATCCTTAATGGCTTGAACCACCCGTCTAACAAAGAACACAGGCACTGTTTGAAAACCATCCTGAAATCCTAGATGCATCTTGATAGCGACCTTATCACGCTTCTCTATTGTCGAGAAGTCCAGAAGCTCTATAATCCTCTCTACCTTCGCTGCCAAAGCAGCAAAGAGTGCTTCTTGACCTTGCTGTATAGAGCCAAAATAAACATCTGCCTTCTTACTCATATCCTCTTCTCCATAAATACACTATTAGCACATGTTTCTTTCCAGTTTAATTGACATGCCCCTATATTTCACTATCTTTCAGGCGCGAAGGAAACTGGAGTACCTTCGCAAACGCAAAGACCGCGGAGCATCTCCCTTCAGAATGTAGAAGGTTGAGGCATTTTATAGCATGTCCTCAGTTTAATCGTTTACACTGATTGCTGAGACATAAACTTTATTAAGTATTCCGATAGACGAAAAAATGGTGGCGAATAGCATTGGGAGGAACTTCTGAACGCGAATTCAGCGAGAAACTAACAAGATTGCAGGAGAAACTGAATAAGAGAGCAAGAGATGTCCACAAAAAATTCCAGCAAATAGAGAAAATGAAGACGGAGTCACTGAAAGAATCTGAAAAGATGAGAAACTCGGCGGACCATGATTTAATTAAGATTGAAAAGGACATAGCCAAGTCGAAAGACCTTGCACCCGAATCTAAGCAAAGACTTCAGGTTGAAATTTCAGCTTTAAGGCATGAAATTGAAGAGATGTACTACCAACTGAGCAGAAAAATCTCTGAAACAATCATACCCGTAGCTGAGCAAATAAATTACTAGAATCTTTGTGCGTAAAATCCAATCGTATCGCATATATGCAAGCGCTGAAAACTGACAGGATATCCAGATTCGAAGCAAACTATCCTTATTTCTATATCAGATGGCTGTCTTTTAGAATCATTGGTAACGCTTAACATTGTCGGGTGAAGATGCTTGCTTGAGGATTGCATGCATGCAGCAATTAATTTGGATGTTATCGACCCCGCAAGGTTGATTATTTAGAAGCTTTGCTAGTAAGTTGGCGTTGAATATGGATTTAGATGAGGCTCTTAGAGGTAGGAGAAGCATTCGGGAGTTTCTAAGTAGAGACATTCCAGAGAGTTTGGTTAGGCAGCTAATCGAGGCTGCTACCTTTGCTCCTTCAGC
>CP070730.1:815332-872404 GCA_020351305.1 Candidatus Bathyarchaeota archaeon | reverse complement strand
CTTCGTTTCTCCTTCAACAACTGTTCCGTTTCATACTTTCTCTCCTTTCGCTCGAGTCTTTTTTCCACTCTCTTTCGATAAGTCACCTCAAAAATTCCTCGCTTAAATCGTTAACATGCCCTTTCTACGAAGCATTTCTGCTTGGGCGCGAGTATAGCGCCAAATGACATCGCCTCTTTTATCACGTTGAAAGTCCCAAGGAGAAACTAGTACGACGTCACCTTGCCTTATCCAAACTCGCCTTTTCATTTTCCCCCTTATACGGCAGAGGCGTTCATATCCATCTTGGCATTTCACTGAGACTCTATCAAAGCCCAGAAGTTTCACAGCTATGCCTAAGACATCGCCTGGAGCAGGCATAACTACATTGCTAAGTGCTTCTTCACTTAGGACCTTCTTTTTCCCCAAACAGCCACCTTATCGAAATAAAAGGGCACATTGCTATTTATAGTTCACCATCGATTGTTTTCCGGAAATCTTGCTGCCGAACTCTTAATCTTTTTGTTTTACTATATGTAAATAAATGAAGTAGAGTGTTTTAAGAATATGACTGTTCGAAATGCATGTTCGATCATTTTGAGAATGCTATTGCTAACATCACTAAGCACGTCAGCATTAGGATTTAGTATCCAATCAGCAGAGTTCACAGCTTTTGGTGAATTACAAATGGAGTTTACACCTTGGGGTGATTGGGAGCACTATCACAACTACTCTGAAATCGTAGATACACTATTGTATTTAAACGACACATATTCGGATATTGTCGATGTTTTTTCAATTGGCAGAAGCTGGCAGGATCAAGATATCTACTGTATTAAGTTGACAAATGAGAATTTAACCTTTATAAAACCAGAAGTTTTATTTGTTGGCTATCATCATGCCCGTGAACTTATTAGTTCAGAGTTGTCACTCTATTTCTCCGTTGTTGTAGCATCTAACTATGGTGTTAATGCCACTTTTACGCGTTTGCTAGACTACTGTGAGATATACATTGTTGTAGCATTGAATGTTGATGGATTTGATGCTGTTCGCAATAATGAATGGCAGCGTAAGAACACTCACTCTTGTGATGAAGATGGTGACAGTTTCCTTGATGAAGATCCGCCTGATGATGAAGATGGTGATGGATTCATCGAAGACCTTTTGTGGTGGAATGGAGTGCTGTGGGAGTTTGTTCGGTGGGAAGGTGTCGATAATGATGGTGATGGGTTACTGAATGAAGACTGGATTGGTGGCGTGGATCTCAATAGGAATTATGGATATGAATGGAATGCTTCTACATACACGGGGAGTTCCGACCCAAACGATGAGGATTATAAAGGCCCTTCGCCATTCTCAGAGCCTGAAACCCAAGCTCTCAGAGATTTGGCATTAGCGCATGAATTCAAGTATGCTCTAAGCTTCCATTCAGGAGTTGAAGTTATCCTCTACCCTTGGGGATATACTTCAGACCCATCCTCAGACGATCAGAAGTTTCAAGAAATAGCAAGTGAGATAGCAATGCTAGTTGATTCACCATATCAACAGTCAAGTCAATTGTATACTGCTAGCGGGACGTGGGACGATTGGATGTATGGCAACCGGAGCACCTTTGGATTAACATGTGAAATTTATGGAAATCATAGTGCATGGCAATATGACCCAGGGCCCTATCAGAATTCCTATTGGGAAAGGGGAGTTTTTCAATTCTTCAACCCTGAACCTAGAAATATTGAGTCAGTCGTGAGAAAATGGTTTCCAGCCTTCACATATTTAATAGACAGAGCAATAAGCGAAAGTAATAACATAGTTATAACTCAAATTACTCCACAAAAAATCATAGTTGAGCAAGGAGTTTCTCTTGCTATAAATACTACAATAGAAAGTCAAGGCGAATATACCTATATTTTCAATGTCACGGTCACCGCAAATTCAACAATTATTCAAACCTGGGAAAACATTTCTCTCGAGGGAAGTAATTTCACAACGGTTGGTTTCATTTGGAACACTACAGATCTCATAAAAGGCAATTACACAATAGCAGCTTTCGCCTCTCCAGTGCCAAACGAAACAGATACTCAAGACAACACTCTAGATGATAGGTGGATATTCCTCACAATTTTAGGCGATGTAAGCGCTGATGGTAGAGTTGACATCACAGACATCGTTATGACAATTGAAGCTTATGGAAAAACCAACAATAGTCCAGGCTGGGACCAACCTGAATGGTACACAAACATGGATGTAAACAACGACAACAAAATTGACATCACAGATATAGTAGTGGTTATAGATGAATTTGGCAACTCATGGGTAGCTCCATAATTTACCCATCATCTACTCTTTCATAATGCGTCATAGCCTGATGATTTGAGCGTGAGGTATGCCTTCGATCTTCAGAACCGCTTCTGGATGCACCAAACCTTCTTCTATAGCCTTGTTGACAATCTTTTGACCAACCATGTTTACAACAGTTGACTGATGAATCAGGTCTATGGCTTCTTCTAGACTTACTAAGGAGCCTTTATAGAATTTCTCTCGAACGCAGAAAACTATATTTCCTTGCTTCAATGTCTTGCCTAGAATCTCAGCGTCGCACATTGCAAGTAAAACGAATTTGCCCGTTCTCCGCAGATTTATGTAAATATCCATTAACACTTTCGCTTCTATGAGCTAAACAGCTTTGATCGACGATTTTGCTCCACATGCTTCACATAGTAAAAAGAAAAGACGTCGTTCTTTTACAATTTTTGTATCGGGGCGGTTGCATACAGGGCATACTACGAAGTTTTCCGTGTAGATACCTACTAGGCGTTCAAGCGTATCATGAGGGAATTTTCCTTGAAAGGTGGCGCGTGTCTCTTCTAAGGTGCCTGCTGTAGCCATCTCATTCGTTAAGAATTTAACCAAGTGCTTAGGGTTACGATTTAACGCGTCAGCAATCTCCTTGAAGTTATAGATCATTGTACGCATGCCAATAACCGAAGAACGCACTCGTGGAATCTCAAATCGCTCCCCAGAACCTTTTTCTTGAGGGAGTTGAGATTGAGCGCGTTTTAGTAGTTCTTCATATTCTTTCACTATGACCCTCCATTCTAAGCTGCTTAAGGAGAATAAGAGCGAAGTTTAAAAAGCTTTTAACAGTTCGGATTGAATACTAAGCTTGAGGGTGTTTTTTTGGGTTATGTGTACCTTTATACAGGCACTGGAGCTGGAAAAACGGCTAGCGCTTTGGGTTTAGCTTTGCGCTCTGTAGGCCACCATCATAGTGTTGTTATCATCCAGTTCTTGAAATGGTGGAAAAAAACAGGTGAATATAAGATAAGGGACATGCTAAAACCATACTATGAGATTTATCATTTTGGTCGTGAAGGTTGGCATGGGCTGGATAATTTGGATGAAAAGGATGAAAAAATGGCTAAAGAAGGACTCGCTTTTGCTAAAAAAATCGTAGAGAACAAAAAGCCTCATCTACTTGTTCTGGATGAAATTAACTTGGCGATTTACTGCAAGCTCTTGGACGTAAAGAAGGTCATCGCTTTCCTCAATACTTTGCCCAAGAGGGTTGATGTTGTTCTCACTGGACGATTTGCACCCAAGGAATTATTCGATAGAGCAGATTTTGTCAACGAAATTATTGACATAAAGTATCCTAAAGAATTGATCACGACGGAAGGAATCCAGTACTAAAGAAAGCGCACACGCATTATGCTGTGGATGACTGTGCACTAGTTTCATGCATGTAACTTAGTCGCATTCAACCTCTAAGTCCTTCATAGAAATTAGAGCGCATTCAGTCTTTGAAGCAAGGTCTCAAAACGAAATATAGAGACCTTACTAGCGCAGGTCGTCGACGCTGCTTCAAAAGCTTAAAGACATAGTTTCGAGAATTCTTAATTCTCGTTCGTTGGTGCAAGACATTTGGTTAAGTCCTATAGACACCCTTACATTCCAAACTCAGACCCAGAAATGAAGAAAATAATGCTAAGAGAAATAGGAATCAAGAAGATAGATGAGCTATACAACGATGTTCCGGAGCGATTCTTGTTGAATCGCAGGTTGAACCTACCAAATCCTGTATCTGAATTTAAAGTCAAACGTCACATAGAGTCACTGCTTGCCAAGAATAGGACTTGCAGGGATATTTCAATATTTTTAGGCGCTGGGTGTTGGCCACATTATGTGCCTGCGGTTGTTGAAAACATTGTTCAAAGAACAGAGCTTCTTACATCTTACACGCCCTATCAGCCAGAAATCTCACAAGGCATGCTTCAATTGCTCTTCGAATACCAAAGCATGGTCTGCGAATTGACAGGAATGGACGTGGCCAACAGCTCTCTATATGGCTGGGCTTCAGCATTAGGAGAAGCTGCACGAATGGCTATGCGTCTAACTGGCCGTCAAGAAATTCTGGTTCCCAAAATCATTCATCCTGAACGATATGCCACTCTAGAGACATATATTGGACCGGCAAATATGCATGCTCGAAAAGTAAACTATATGAAGGCAACAGGGCAGTTGAGCTTAGAGGACCTGGAGGAAAAAGCGTCTAGCAAAACAGCAGCCATTTACATTGAAAACCCTTCTTACCTAGGCTTTGTTGAGACGGGAGGTAAAGAAGTAGCGAAAATCGCTCACAACAACGGAGCTTTGTTTATTGTTGGTGTAAACCCAATTTCGCTAGGGGTACTGAAACCGCCTAGAGATTATGGTGCAGATATCGTTATTGGGGAGGGGCAGCCGTTGGGAAATCACATGAATTTTGGTGGTCCCTTGCTCGGAGTCTTTGCTTGTCGAGGGGAAATGCCAATGATTCGACAAATGCCCGGGCGAATCATTGGAATGACAACAACAAAAAGCGAAAATAGAAGAGGATTCTGCATGGTGCTTCAGACTCGTGAACAACATATTCGACGACAAACAGCAACATCTAACATATGCACTAACGAATCCCTATGCGCAGCTGCTTCTGCGGCTTATCTTGCACTCCTTGGACCTAAGGGTTTGAGAGAGTTATGCGAAGCTATTATGCTTAAATCGTATTATGCAATGAAACGCTTATCAGAGATTGAAGGTCTCAGAACACCTGTTTTTCAAACCCCCCACTTCCAAGAATTTACTGTAAACTTTGTCAATAAACGTGTCAGGGATGTGCATGAAGAGCTGTTAAATAACAATGTTCATGGTGGAAAGAATATTTCAGAAGAGTTTCATGAGCTTGGGGAAACAGCCCTTTACTGTGTCACAGAAATACACTCAAAAACAGAAATCGACTTCCTAGCAGATAGTTTGGAAAAATCGTTGCATAGGAGGTAATAGACATTGTCAGATTTCAGACAGGCGCAATGGAACGAACCAATTTTATTTGAGCTTGGCCATAAGGGTCGAAGAGGATATATTGTTCCTGAGGTAGAAAAGCCGATCAAACAGGAAGTAGGCGATGTATACACTTTGTTGCCTGAGAAAATGCGTCGCAAGTCCCTTCCGAAGCTGCCTGAATTGTCTGAAGTTGAGGTCGTTCGTCATTTCACAAGGCTTTCACAGATGAACTATAGCGTAGATTTAGGTCTTTATCCACTTGGAAGTTGCACAATGAAGTATAATCCAAGAATTAGCGACTTTCTAGCAAGCTTACCCTCTTCTACGCAACTTCATCCATATCAAGACGAGGAGACTGTTCAAGGGATCCTCGAGCTTCTCCACACTCTCAGCAAGTGGCTTGCTGAGATCACAGGCACCAAGGAAGTTTCACTTCAACCTGCAGCAGGGGCACACGGTGAATTTCTAGGCGCTCTCATAATGCGGGCGTTTCACGAGCTTAACGACGACCTTGATAAGCGGACAGAACTCATTATACCTGATTCTTCACATGGAACCAATCCTGCAAGTGCCACCATGGCAGGCTTCAACACACTAGTGGTTCCATCAGATAAAACAGGATGTATAGATATTGATGCCCTGCAAGCAGCAGTCTCTAACCGAACGGCAGGTTTGATGCTTACCAACCCAAACACGTTAGGTATTTTTGAAGAAAACATTCAAGAAATAGCCGGCATAGTCCATGATGCGGGTGGACTTCTCCATTACGATGGCGCAAACCTCAACGCTATTCTTGGCAAGGTTCGACCAGGAGACATGGGCTTTGACATAGTCCACATAAACATCCATAAAACTTTTGGCACACCTCATGGTGGAGGAGGACCTGGAGCTGGACCAATAGGTGTGTCTGAACAGTTGGAAAAATTCCTCCCTGTCCCACGCATAGTTAATGATGGTAAGAGTTACCGACTAGATTATGAAAGACCTCATAGCGTAGGAAAAATCAGAAGCTTCCATGGAAATGTGTCAGTTCTCCTTAGAGCATATGCCTATATACTTAGCCTAGGCGCAGAAGGGCTAAAGGAAGCAGCAGAAATCTCTGTGTTAAACGCTAATTACTTGGTCAAGAAAATAAGAGATCTTGGCGCATACGAACTGCCTTATGATGCGAAAAGGCCGAGAAAACATGAGTGTGTCTTCAGCGTAAAGTCTCTTTCGAAGGAGACTGGAGTGAGAGCCCTAAATATCTCGAAACGTCTCCTTGACTACGGCATTCATGCTCCTACTACTTATTTTCCCTCGATTGTAGAAGAGGCTCTGATGATTGAGCCAACTGAGTCTTTCGAGAAAGAGGAGCTTGATCGCTTCGTTCAGGCTTTGCGAATTATCGCTGAAGAAGCCAAAGCCAACCCTGAGTTGATTTTGAATGCTCCTCAAAATACTTCAGTGGCACGGCTCGATGAAGTAAAAGCATCGCATCCTAGGACCATGCTGCTGAGCTGGAATGCGTATGTAAAAAGAAATGTTTAGGAAGTTATGGTTTTAGTATCAATAATCAAGCTTTGACTTTTCTGCAAAAGTTTATTTTGGATTCCATTCTTGTTTACACAAGAGGAAGCGTGAACGTGAGAGTTTCTGTAAGGTTGTTCACAACTTTGCGGGAGTTAATTGGAAAGAGCAAGGAGGACTTGGATTTCACTCCCGCAAGTGTTACTGTTGAAGATGTGTTGGAAGAGTTGGTGAAGCGGCATGGAAAAACGGTGAAAAACTATCTTTACAGTGAAACAGGAAGTGTCAAGACACATTTGCAGCTTCTAGTAAATGGAAAGAATGTGGATCTATTAGAAGAGTTAGAAACGCAACTCAAGGAAGGAGATCAAGTCGCTGTTGTTCCGCCTGTAGGAGGCGGTTAACCCTTCTTTATTGATTTCAAATATAGGTCAGTTCATTTTTAATGAATTATTCCTTATAGGAAATACTTGAAGCAAAACCTGTTCCAGAGAAGTGGCAAGGTGAAGCGCATATGCGACAAAAAGGACTAATCACTAGAAGATTCACAGCTTCGATTCCTCTAGTTTATCCTTTATCTGACTAATGCCCTGTATATGTTTTAATAACTTCACTCGAGCCTCGCTAGCCGAGATTTCTGAAAATTTTATTTTATGATTTGGTCTGACTTGTCCAAGGCGAGAAACATCGGGAGTGATGACAATACCGACTTTTGGATAACCTCCAGTTGTCTGACCATCCTGCATCACCACAATAGGCTTACCGTTTGCAGGAACCTGAACAGCCCCTACAGGTACAGCATCTGAGACCATATCAAATGAGCGTTTCTGCTCCACCATAGGACCATCCAACCTATAACCCATCCTGTCCGACTCAGAGGTCACGGAATACATGCTAGAGAAAAAGGTCCCTAAGCCCGTTTCTGTGAAATAGTCGGATTGCGGTCCAAGCACAACTTCAATCGTTGACTTAATGCCATAAATGGGAATAAGATGATGAGGCATCGAAAGGCCTGACCTAAGGAATGTCTCAGGTTTATAGGCTTTAATAACATCCCCTGCTCTTAACGGCCTCCCTTGAAAGCCACCGAATCCACCACGAGCATAAGTAGACCTACTTCCCAATACAACGGGTGCTTCTATTCCTCCTCTTACAGCCAAATACGCCCTGAGCCCACTCTTGAAATTACCAAAAGAAAGCACGTCACCTTTGCGGACCTGAAAAGTCATCCAGCATTTAGCCTTTATCTTGTTAATGGTCGGCGTGAGAACCGCACCAGTGATTGCAAGCTGAGCTTCATTGAGAAACTCAAGCTCTGGACCTAGCAATGTTGCTTCCAAGCAAGCATCATTGGGCTTGTTGCCTACAAGAAGATTTGCAACTATGAAGGCATAGTTATCCATTGCTCCAGAAACAGGCACCCCATAACTTTGATAGCCATAACGTCCCAAATCTTGAACTGTCGTAAAAAGCCCTGGCTTGATAACTTCACATAGATTCATCTTCTTTGACCTTCATGTTCTCAAACTCCTCTACTTCAATGGGTTTGAATTTCACAATGTCTCCTGGTTGGACCAAGGTAGGAGGATTTCTTTGAGTATTGAAAAATCTTAAGTGTGTTTGGCCAATTATCTGCCATCCTCCTGGGGATTCAATAGGGTATATGCCAGTTTGTTTTTCAGCGATCCCTACAGATCCCGCTGGGACTTGTAATCGTGGTGTTTTTCGCCTTGGCGTTGCGATTTCATCAGCAACCTCGCCGAGGTATGGAAAGCCAGCGACAAAACCAATCATATAAACTATATACTCTCGGTCACTATGTAGCTGAATAACCTCCTCGGGATCAAGATTGTGGTGTTTAGCTATATGACCAAGGTCAGATCCATATTCACCACCGTAAATCGTGGGCACTTCAATCATTCGTTTCTGAATTGGAACCCTAAACCCTTTGAGTCTATTTTCAAGCTCCCTTAATCTAAGAACTAATTGCTCATAGCCGACCTCTACTGGATCATAATAAACGAGGAGAGAACGGTAGGTCGGCACACACTCAACCACACCTTTTAGCCCGAGTTGCAAAATCGCGAGGTTTAGGGCATGAACCTTTCTGTTAATATCTAAGCTTATGATGTTGCCAAATTCGACTAATAATGCTTTATCACCTACTGGCATATATCGCGTGGTTTGATACAATATCTGCACCTAGATAAGAGAACTTACAGAAACCACTTCGACATTTTCAGCCAAAAGTTCATTCCTAAGGGATTTAGCAAGCTCTGCAGCATTCAAGTTATCTCCATGGATACAAATCGTATGTACCTCGTTAAATTTCACAATCCGGCCATCAATTGCGGTAACTTTTTTATCTTTTATCATCTTTACTGCTCTCATAGCTGCAAGTTTCGCATCGTTAATTACTGCTCCTGATATGTTTCGGGAAACTAAGCTACCATCTGGATTGTACTCTCTATCAGCAAAGATTTCGTGGGCAACAGTTAAACCAGTCGCAGCTGCTTGCTTTGCAAGCTTAGAGTCTGCCATAGCAAAAAGCACGAGTTTAGAATTTATTGCATGTACAGCCTTGATTAATGCATCTGCGTAGACTTCATTCTTAACTGCAGCATTGTAAAGAGCACCATGGGGTTTTATATGTTGCAAATCTACATTAGCAGCTCTTGCGAAGGCTTCTAGAGCACCTACTTGATAAATAATTATATTCTCAACTTCTTCCTTTGAAAGACCCATATCGCGACGACCAAATCCAGCAAAGTCCGGAAACCCAGGGTGTGCACCTATCGCAACTTCATTCTCTTTCGCCAGACCAACTGTCTGAGCCATGACAGTTGGATCTCCTGCATGGAAGGCACAAGCGACGTTTGCTGAAGTTATGAAAGGCATGATTTCTGCGTCATGTCCAGCTTTAAAGCGGTCAGGAGTCTCCCCAAGGTCGCAGTTAATATCAATTCTGAGTTTCATGCATGAGCCTCAGAGTTAGAGTAGAAAGTTAACCATGTTGACTGTCGTTGCAGAAGGCACAGGAAGGTCTTTCATGGTTACCAAACCTGGTGGTGCATTAATGATCTTTGGAATTGTGTTCACCACCACAGCAACAGTGCTTATGTCTCCGTGTACACAGGGCATAATTTTTTGATTTACGTTTGGAACTCCTTTTATTGTTATGGAGTCGTATTCTTCACTCGCCCCGATGTAGGCTTGAAATTCCAGTGCAATCGCTTCTTTTCCATTTCTATATCCTTTGGCTTCTTGTTTCAAGCCAGCTACATGACCTTGCTTAACATCAATAGCCTCGCTTCTAACAGGCTTATCAGCGATTAAAGGTTGAACTGGGGAAGTCCTGACACTTTCCAGCTTCCATGCCAATGCTGCTGCAATCATTGAGACAGACTGCTCAAGGCCTACATGTCCTGTTATGAATCCATTTTCAATGGCCTTTTGAAATTTCTCTAAACTAAGCCCTGCTCCGATTTTCTTTTGAAATGGTGTCCGCCTAGTGGCGGCGTTCATGATTCTAACTGCCTTGATTTTCCTAATTTTTTGACATACAGCTGTAAGTGTAATGACTAGGGTGTCCATCAGAAATCCAGGGTTTATTCCTGTTCCAATAATTGTAGATTTGTGCATCTTATCTAATATATCAAGTTTTTCTGCCAGTTGTGGTTTTGAAAAATAAGGATATGATAGTTCCTCGCAGGTTGAAACAACATTGACCTTATGTTTAAGGATTTGTGCGAGTTGTGGAAAAACATCTACGAGATAGGACGCAGTTGCGTGCACTACGATGTTTGGTCTTGTCTTTGAAAGAACATCATCAACGTCATTTGAGATAATTACTCCGACGGATTTACCTATGTTTAAAACCCTTCCTAAATCTTCACCTACTTTCTCCTCTGCTACATCGATTGCACCAACAATTTCTGCTCCATCTTTTGTGAGAAGATATTTGGCAATGAGACCACCAACTGCTCCTACACCGTACAAAACTATTCTTATTCTCCCCAATTTCTCAACCTTTTTATTTTTGTAGTTTTGTGATTGAATATAGGTGTTTCGTAGCGTGGGCTTCAAGATTTTTTCACAAAGGTTTACATTTGTAAAGTTTTATATCGGAGACAGCGCCTCTATCCCAACAGGACAAATGGGGCATTCATAGAGCTTTAAATGAGGCAAAAGACAAATGGAGTCACCAATCATCCCGAAGGTAATCAGGGAAAAAACAAAATATTGCTTTGAATGTGGTATTTGCACTGCTAGCTGCCCTATGGTCGAATTATTGTCAACACATTACAATCCACGAAGTCTTTTGCAGAAAGCACTGAACGAGCCAGAAAAAACTTTAGACGATGACAAGCTTTGGCTATGTGCGTGGTGCTACAAATGCTACAAACGATGCCCTCAAGGACTAAAGCCACCAGAAATATTTCAACTTCTTAAAAATAGGGCTATGAAGCTTGGACTTTTCAATGGTTTCAAGAGAGCAACCTCGATAATGAAAGAAAAGGTGCCTTTTCCACTTATTTGCTGGTATGCATGCTTTCACCCAGAGCGAGCAGAAATTGGGGATAAAAAGATAACTGAAGTCTTGAAGAAATTAGCCAAGCAACCTAAGCTGGCAAAAGGGATAGAAGAAGACTCCAATCACAAGGATAAAGTGGCAATAATCGGCTCTGGTCCAGCAGGACTCACAGCTGCTAGCATTCTTGCTGAGATAGGATATCCAGTTACCATTTTTGAAGCACTTCCTGAAGCTGGAGGTATGTTAAGAAAAAGCATGCCTAAGTACAGATTACCTAGAAAAGTTTTGGAAAGCGAAATTCAGCGTTTGAGAGATCTCGGAGTAAAATTAAGGACTGGCACAAAGGTCAGCAAAGACATTAGCTTTGATGAAATTAAGCAGGATGGGTATAAAGCAATTTTTGTGGCTGTTGGTGCTCATAAAAGTCGCAAACTAGGAATCGAGGGTGAAGAGCTTGAGAGAGTTGTTGATGCCTTAGATTTCCTCTGGAAAGTAAACACGCAGCAACAGGTGAACCTAGGAAAAAAGGTTGGAATAATTGGAGGTGGAAATGTTGCCATTGACGCTGCAAGAACAGCGCTTCTCCAAGGAGCCAAGGAAGTTATCATACTTTACAGAAGGTCTAGAGAAGAGATGCTAGCTAATCCTTGGGAGGTTGCAGAAGCAGAAAAAGAAGGCGTGAAAATCAAATTCTTGGTGACGCCTGTAAGAATTTCAGAGAAAGAGGGTAGAGTACAAGGATTGAAATGTGTTAGAATGAAGCTAGGAGTGTTGGATGAAACTGGAAGAAAGAAACCTATGCCGATCGAGGGTTCTGAATTCTCACTAAAATTAGACACAGTAATAGTTGCTATTGGAGAAACAACTGAAACCACTTTCTTACCCGAAAATTTAGAGGTCGATAAAGGTGGCTGGGTTCAGGTTAACCCATTTACCATGGAAACTAATATTGCAGGTGTTTTTGCAGGTGGAGACATGGTTACGGGGCCAGCCACTGTAATAGAGGCTATTCTTGCTGGAAAAAAAGCTGCTTACTCCATTAATCAATATTTAACTAGAATCAGAAAGAAGGAGGAGAACCACTGTGGTGATTGAAGAGAAAGCTAAAGAAGAGCCCCGAATAGGCGTTTATGTGTGCCATTGCGGCTTAAACATTGCAGGGACAATAGACTGCGAAGAAGTCACAAAGTTCGCAGCTACTCTTCCTCATGTTGTTGTCGCAAAGGATAACCGTTATACCTGCTCCGATCAAGGCCAAGAAGTTATCAAGAATGACATCAAAGAAAACAATCTTAACCGCGTGGTTGTAGCTTCTTGTTCACCACGCCTTCACGAACCCACCTTCAGAAAAACATGCGAAGATGCTGGATTAAACAAATATCTCTTTGAGATGGCAAATATCAGAGAACACTGTAGCTGGGTGCATCTTCATGAGAAGGAAACAGCGACAGAAAAGGCTAAAGATCTAGTTAAAGCCGCTGTGGCAAAGGTTGCTCTTCTAGAGCCAGCAATCGAAACTGAAGTCCCTATACTAAGAAAGGCATTGGTGATTGGAGGTGGCGTAGCTGGGATACAAGCAGCTTTGGATTTAGCTGATACTGGCTACAAAGTTTATTTGGTGGAGAAGCAGCCAAGCATCGGTGGGAGAATGGCGCAGATAGACAAAACTTTCCCCACAATGGACTGCTCAATCTGCATTCTTGCACCAAAAATGTCTGACGCGGGTCATCATCCTAATATCGAGTTACTGACAAACAGCGAAGTTCAAGAGGTTAAAGGCTACATTGGAAACTTCAAAATCAAAGTTTTGAGAAAACCGAGATATGTAACGGACGATTGCAGTGCTTGTAATGAGTGCTCGGAAGATTGCCCCGTAACAGCGCCAAACGAATTTGACGCAGGGCTAGCAACTAGAAAAGCGATCTATACGCCCTTTGCTCAAGCGGTCCCATCCACTTATATCATTGACCATGATCTATGCCTTAATAAAGAAAACGTCATGGCATGTGACAAATGCATACAAGCCTGTGAACGACAGGCCATAAACTTTGATATGAAAGCCGAAACTGTCGAATTAGAAGTTGGCACAATAATTGTAGCTACAGGTGCAGACATTTACGACGCTTCTGCATATTTAAATTATGGATACACTCGCTATCCCAACGTAATTACTTCGCTCGAATTTGAAAGATTAATCAATGCAGGTGGACCTTCAGGAGGAAGCCTGATCCGCCCAAATGACTTGGAAGTTCCCAAATCGGTTGCATTTATCCAATGCGTAGGATCCAGATCTGAAAAAGGAAACCTCTACTGTAGCAACGTGTGTTGCATGAACACGATAAAAGACAGCCTCCTTATCAAAGAACACTGGCCTGACGTTAAGATTTACGTTTTTTATTTAGATATAAGGGCTTTTGGAAAAGGTTTTGAAGACTTATATAGGAGAGCCAAAGAAGAAGGCGTAATTTTTGTTCGAGGATTACCAGCAGAAATTATTGAAGACTCGAAAACTCATAACTTGTGGTTGATTGGGGAAAACACGCTTCAAAAAGAAATTTACAAAGTCAATGTAGACATGGTGATTCTTTCAGTCGGCATTGAACCTTGTATTGACAGCGACATCATCCAACGCCTTTTCACTCTATCAAAAACTTCCGATGGATTCTTCATGGAGGCACATCCCAAACTTAAACCTGTTGACACTCCAACTGGTGGAGTGTTTCTAGCAGGCTGTGCCGAATCCCCAAAAGACATAAAGGATAGTGTGACCCAAGCGAGCGCTTCGGCAGCGCGAGCTGGGATATTGATGGGGCAGGGAAAAGTAACAGTTGAAGCCATCACACCCAAGACTATACCTGAAAATTGCCAGTTTTGCGGGCTATGCGCCCAAGTTTGTCCTTACAACGCAATAGTAGTGGATAAAGAGAAAAAGATAGTCGAAATAATCGAGGCTGCCTGTGCTGGTTGTGGTACTTGCGGTGCTGAATGCCCATTTGAAGCCTTGCATATGCGTCATTTCACCAATGCTCAAATCCATGCTCAGATTGATGCGTTGACTGAAATGAATGCTGACAAGAAAATAATTGCCTTTTGCTGTAACTGGTGCGCTTATGCAGGAGCAGATTTTGCGGGGGTCAGCAGAATGCAGTATCCACCAAACGTGCGCATTATTCGAACGATGTGCTCAGGAAGAGTATCCCAGAAGTTTATTGAACACGCCTTTGCCAAAGGTGTAGGAGCAGTGCTAGTTGCTGGATGTCACCCGGGTGACTGTCACTACATCAATGCTAACCATCAAACACAAAAGCGAGTGGAGAGATTGTGGAAGAAAATGGAAAGGATAGGGGTGAATAAGGAAAGACTTCAACTTTTATGGGCTTCTGCTGCCGAAGGCGAGAGAGTTGCGTCGAAGGTACGTGAAATGCAAACAAATCTGAAAAAATTAACACTCGATGAAGTGGAAAAATCGAAGGCTGCATTTTCAAGGAGCTAGGAGGGAAATTAATCGTGCCTCAAAAATTGTGGAGAAAGCCTTTAGACGCTGAAAAAATAAAGCTTCCTAAGCCAGAAATTCACATAATAAGCGACCTGTGCAAAGGTTGCGGTTTCTGCATTGAATTCTGCCCAAAAAGAGTATTAGAAAAATCGGATAAACTTAACAAAAGAGGAGCATTCCCACCAGAAGTAGTAGATGAAAGTGAATGCGCTCTCTGCAGTTTCTGTACAGCTATCTGCCCTGAGTTTGCCATTTTTACCATTGAAAAGAAAGATAAGGAGGATAATCAAGATGGAGAAAAGGAATAAAACAACTCTTTCAGGAAAACACTTTTTGAGTGGTGACCTAGCTTGTGCTGAAGGGGCAATCGCAGCTGGATGCCGTTTTTTTGGTGGTTATCCCATCACACCCGCCACTGAAATCGCTGAGCGAATGGCAAGGCGACTGCCTGAGGTTGATGGTGTCTATATTCAAATGGAAGATGAAATCGGTTCCATAGCTGCTGTTATAGGTGCCTCTTACACTGGTAAAAAAGCTATGACTGCAACGTCTGGTCCAGGTTTCAGTCTGATGCAGGAAAATATCGGCTTAGCTGTTATGACAGAGGCCCCCCTAGTTATTGTAAATATAATGCGTGGCGGGCCAAGTACTGGTCAACCTACTATGCCTGGGCAGCAAGACGTAATGCAAGCAAGATGGGGTTCCCATGGTGACTACGAAATAATTGCCATAGCTCCCTCATCTGTCCAAGAAATGTTTGATTTAACAATAGAGTGCTTTAACTTAGCGGAAACCTATCGCGTTCCAGTTTTGCTACTAGCTGATGAAATAATTGGTCACATGTGGGAAAAAGTCGAAATTCCACCCCGTGAAGAGATCACCATAATTAACCGGAAGAAGCCGAAAGCACAACCGAAAGAGTATAAACCTTTCAAGCCAGCTAAAAATCTCGTTCCTCCTATGGCTTGTTTTGGAGAAGGTTACCGCTTTCATGCTACTGGTCTAACGCATGATGAAGACGGTAAACCTCAAACGGTAAGCGTTGAGGAACAGAACAAGCTTGTCAAAAGATTGTGCGATAAAATTCGAAAGAATGCTGAAGACATAATCAAAGTTGAAGAAGTAACGTTAGAAGATGCGGAGGTAGCAGTCATTGCTTATGGTATTACTTCCCGTGCTGCTTTGAGTGCAGTGCGTAAAGCCCGAAAGAAGAAAATAAAAGCAGGGCTACTTAGACTAATTACTATTTGGCCTTTTCCAGGAAAATTAGTTGCTGAAATCGCAGGTAAAGTTAAAGCTATTATTGTTCCTGAAATGAATTATGGGCAGCTAGTTCGGGAAGTTGAGAGAGCAGCGAAGACAACTCCAGTTTTTCTCCTTTCAAAACTTGGCGAAGAGCCTCATCGACCTGCAGAAATTGTGAGTGCCATTGAAGAGGTTTTAAAATGAAAGAGTCAGATTTGATGTTGCGACACCCTTTAGCAGCGTACTTGAGACAAGAAAGAATGCCACACATTTGGTGCGAAGGGTGTGGTAATGGTGTTCTCCTAAACAGCTTCTTTGAAGCTCTTGACAAGCTTAAGCTGGACTTGGACAAAGTTGTTGTAGTTTCAGGAATCGGCTGCATCGGTCGCGCAGCTGGCTATGTTAACGTTGACTCCTTCCACACAACTCATGGCAGAGCTATACCTTTTGCTACAGGAGTAAAGCTAGCAAATCCAGAACTTGAGGTTGTGGTAATAAGTGGTGATGGCGATCTCTTTGCTATTGGCGGAAACCACTTTATCCACGCAGCTCGCAGGAACGTGGACATCAAGGTCATTTGCGCTAATAATTTTAACTATGGAATGACAGGTGGCCAGTATGGTCCAACTACACCTTTAGGATCATGGACTACAACAACTCCTTATGGCAGCATTGAGCACCCATTCAATTTAGTTCACCTAGCTGCAGCGTCTGGTGCTGTGTATGTTGCCCGATGGACAACGCTTCAAGTGAGAAAATTAACAGATTCAATAAAGAAGGCGCTAGGAAAAGAGGGCTTTTCTTTTGTCGAAGTTATATCTCCATGCCCAGAGATCTACGACCGCTACAATAAACTTGGAACAGCTGTAGAAGTAATGAAATGGTTCAAGTTGATTTCACAAACTCAACATGGGTGCACTCCCGAAAATGCGGAAATTTCAAAACGTCAAATTATAATCGGTGAGTTCGTTGATATTAAAAAGCCAAGTTATGGAAGGTTGCTCAGAGAAATGACAACCAGAGTGAAAGAGAGCTTTCAGGAGAAAAAGGCTAAATGAGGACAGAAATTCGGTTTGCAGGGTTTGGAGGTCAAGGTATAATTCGTTCAGGCTTGATAACCTCCATGGCAGCCTGTATTTACAGTGATAAAAATGCCGTTCAAACTCAATCCTATGGACCGGAGTCAAGAGGGGGCAGTTGCAAATCTGAAGTAGTCATAGCAGACACACAGATTGACTTTCCTAAAGTAGACGATCCAGATATATTGATAATAATGTCTCAGGCAGCGTACCATAAATATGCGGGTGCCGTTAAAAATGGGACAACAATCCTCGTCGATCCTGACATGGTTAGAGATAGATCTGATCCGACAAACGCAAAAACCTATGATATCCCAGCAACTAAAATTGCACAAAAATTAGGTAAAACAATAGTAGCCAACGTGATTATGCTAGGCGCGCTAGCTGCTTTAACAAACATAGTCTCACGAAAGGCTATGAAAGAGGCAATTTTACAGAACATCCCAAAAGGAACTGAGGAACTGAATGCTGCGGCATTCAGAAAAGGTTATGATTATGGCAAGCAGCTCTTGAAGATCGACAACAGTTAATAGAATATTCTTTTAAGAATTAAAATAGGCAAGCGGAATTTTCAATAAGATAATAAAAATGGATAAAAATCCGCACACGTATTGGACATGAAAACTTGCGCGCGCATTTCACTATAAGCCACTCTGCCTTCTTCGTTTGATTTCCTCTAAAGCCTTACTTACTCCTCTCCATCCTTCGACTGCTTTCGAATGGACGATTTCGAAGGCTTCCTTCGACTTCGAAATGATCAACTCCTCGCCTGTAACCCTTCGTGAAAGATATTTTGCAGCACGAAACACTTTGTTGTTCAGCTGAGAATCCGTTTGGTCTGCTAGGTGGCAGATTAATGCTTCAACAGTTTTGGGCCACATCAAACCTACTTGACTGCCATGATGAGCACAGACTATGTGAACTAGATCTAAGTGAAAACCTCTTCGAATCAGTTCGGTAGTTATGAGGGTTAAGTGGTCTATATATTCCCCGAGACGGGAAGTTGAATAGCTCTCGTTCTCCACCTCGTAGGTTAGTGGTTTGAAAATATCATGTAACATGACGCCAGCAAGTACAATGTCTCGATTTACTTCACCACTATAAACCTTCTTCACAACATCACAGAGCGTTAACGCGATCTCAGAAGTGGAAACAATGTGCTCGATGAAGCCACCTGGGTAACTGTGGTGCCGAGTGAGGCTTGCAGGAGACGTTTCAAGAGGTAAACCACTGTAAATCAACCCACTAATTTCGATTTGGGGATTTTCAACGATTTCAGCAACCTCTTCTCGAATGTTCTTGTTCTTTATTTTATCTATGATTCGTTTTAAGCGAGGGTCCAAAATGAATCACGCATTGTCTCTCTTTGTTTAATTACTATTTTGAACTTTCCGTCTTTCCTGCGCGCCCAGATGATGGGCTAAGCGAATAGGTTTAGGAATCCGATGGGTGGGAGTGCAGTGCCTAACAATTTCCATGGCTCTTTTCAGCGAAATTTGGTGTCCGATACTGATGTAGAGAGGGTTTGCCCTTTTTTTAATTATTAACGCTAATCCGATAACTTCTCCTTTGTCTGTTATCGGTGCCCAGCTCTCTTTGTTAAAGTAACCGACATTCCCTATCAACGGTCTTTTCGCAACTCCGATAGTCGGTTTCCGAAGGACCAGCCCTAAGTGGCTAGCGAATCCAAGTCTATAAGGATGCATTATTCCATGACCATCAACAAGAAAAGCGTCTGGCTGTAAATGCAGCTTCTTTATTGCTGCAACCACTGGCGGAATCTCCCGAAAAGAGAGTAACGTGGGGATATATGGAAGTTTTATTTTAACGTGAGCTATCTTTGATTCTACAAGAGAAAGCGTGTCATAATTTAATACGGCAGCAACTCCAATTGATAGCTTGTTTTTATAAGATACATCTACTCCTGCTACGTAACTAATATTTTCCGGAAGCAAATCTTGTTGAATTATGTGTTTGGATGCTTTCATTTGTGCAGTGTGAGCTTTTTTAACAGAAAACCATAGTGGAATCTTCTTACGTTTGGGCCTTCGCAAAGACAAATCAGAGACCTTATTCTTTTTCCATCTTCATCGCCCTTTCAAGTTTTTCAATCGAGCGCTCCAGTGAATTTCTGCGCACTTCAATAGCAACGTCTCCACGCGTAGCTTCTATGATTCTCCTTGCAATGTCAGATTTGCGTCTTAGTTCGGAAATAGAGTGAAGAGCTTCATCCATAGCCATTAGCTCGTGAAAAACAAGTTCCATTGTTTCGAGACTTTCTTCAGCGGTCTTCACATCTCCCGTTTTCAGAGAGTCTAAAGCTCTGCGTCTGAGCTCTCCAAAAATGTCTGCTAATCCAAGAAGATATGAAGTTAACGGTACGTCGATTTCTTCAGGGCTAACAACTTTGTTTTCCTCTATCAACTTAAGAAGTATGCTTGCCTCCGTATACTCTTGAAATGCAGAGCCTACAATGCCTGCATAGGCAAGTTTTCTGTGAACTGGGAGGATCTTATTACGCTTAGCGAAAAGGCTTTTAGCCTTTTTCAGTAACTTTTTTGCTTCATCAAACTGTCCCTTATGTATTGAGAAGATTGCTTGTTTTGAAAGACGCGTTGCTTTCCGCATGGAGTCATAGAGTTCATCCTTGATTTCTTTTCTTTCTTTTAATTCCCTCTCAATTTTACTTAGAATCTTTTTCAGCGACATGTGCGCATACCCCACAATCGCTTGCAAAGTGATTCGTAAAAGTTGTATTAAAAGGCTTTTCTTACTTTCTTAAAACAGAAATTTTTAGTCTACCTTCTTTATTCAAAAGTTTTTATATTGCCTTCTCTAGTTTGGCTGGTTTCTCCAGTCTACTTAATAAGACTACACGGCTCTCTCTCGATTCAAGAAGCTTCTTGTAACCAGTCTCCTCAGCCAACGAATCGGCAAAGCGTTGAACTTCTTCATGCAATGGCATGTTCATGTATCCAAGTCTCAGCCTTGAAAATCCCACATGCATGTAGGCTTTGGGCTCTACATAAGTAGGATTAGCTCCTGCTATTAACCTAGCGTATAGGTTTGGGTGTTTAAGATTGAGGTGCCGCACGATTGTTATGCGCATCACGGTTGGGCAAGTAAAACTTGGAATTAAAGCTAGAGTCTCTTTTAACTTTTCCCAAGCGTTGGGGATTTGAGGTCGGCAGGTTTTGTGAAATGTTTCTTTATCTGGAGCACATGCTGAGATGTACAGTTGAGTGGGTTCCTCGCCTAGTTCAGATAGTGCGTTGGGTATAGTGCCATTGGTCACGAGGAATGTTGTGAAGCCTCTTTTGTGGAAAGATTTGATCAATTCCCCGAGATGCGGATATAGTGTTGGTTCTCCTGTTAGGCTTATAGCTGCGTGTCTCGGGTTCAGTGCTTCTTTATACTTTTCTCTGTTGACTTTTGTATTTGTTTTGTACCCGCTTAAAAGCCTCATTTGCGCGTTTATGCATTTCTCCACGATGCTTCCGGGTTCGTCATGATCTGGTTGAGCTGTCTCTTCCCATTTCAGTCCTTTGTCACCAGTTTGAGCTCTCCAACAAAATAGACAGCGCATCGTGCAACTGAAGAGTGTTGGTGTCATTTGTATACATTGATGAGTTTTTATTCCATAGAATTTTTGTTTGTAGCAGGTTCGGTCGTGGATCAACGTATTGTAGAGCCATCGGCAACGCTTGACAGCTGAGTGTTGACCAACTATATGATATTTCTGCGTTTTTAGAAGCTGTAAGAGTTCATCTGGAACCATTGTGTGCAAAGCTGATCCTCAATTTCAGGAAAATCAAGTTTTCTCTCATTAATAAGTGTGTGTCTTATAGTTGGTGATACCCTAATTCAGCATCATCCAAATATAGCAAGCTCTCGCACTTCAGATATTTGCTGCCTACGGAAGATACTCAGGAAAAATCTTTCCCCAGCCCTTAATATACTTAAATTTTGTAAAAAAGGAAAACTATAATATTATCGGATGGTGACAAGAGATAAAGCTTAAAATGTCCCTTTACTAAGAAATGTGAAACTTCCCTGCATGATTAGAATATGAGGGTATGAATTGTATAAAAAACAGTGGGTAAATCAGATTGGAGCTTTGTTAATTATTCTACTCACCTTGACATTCTTTACAACTTGGACTATCCCGCATGTTTCTGCTGAAGTATCAATAAGCCTACTTTCTGAATACGCAGGAGGTGTCGGAGACCTTGTTAGGCTAACTGGACAAATTAATACAACGGATGGCGCGTATGAAATTTTGTTCGATGGGCTTCCTGTTCAAGAGGGGAACGCAACATTAACAACTGTTGAAGATTCATTTCTAGTTCCCAACAGCACAGAGGGAGATCATACAGTTTCTTTGAGAGATATAGAAGCAAACATTACCAGCACTGCCTTAAACTTCATCGTCAGGACAGAGTATATTGTAAAAGCCGCCAAACCTTATTATCAAGAAGGTGAAAATGCCACAATTCTAGCCATAATCACAGGTGGAAAGCCAATCTCTGTCTCATCTGCTAACATCACAGTGGTAAACCCCGCTAAGAAGGATCATTCTTGCCCAACATTCAATATAACTACAAGATCAGATGGCTATGGCGAAATAAACAAAACATATCCTAAGGATTTTAATTCAGATCCACACACATTCTTTGTTGGCACCTACAACATAACTCTCAACATAACAGGAAATAAAACCCTTGGAACCTTCACCGTGGGTCTTACTGATGCTTTGGAATATCATCGGTTTCAAGTCGTAAATACTAAAGCAGTGAACTATACTTTGCCAACTGATATAATGCAAGTAACAATCGCCTACAATGGAAAAGCCGTTTTTACTTCCTCGACTATCAACGCATCAGAATCTGGAGGGGTAATCAATGCAAACTGGATGATTCCCGCAAATGCCAGTATGGGAGTATACCTAGTGAATGTAACCCGAATTACTCCCTTAGGAACCGAAAAACCTGTGCCCGAAAACCAAACTTTTGTAATAACCCCAAAATCCTTCACCTGCGAGGTTAAGGCGATTAATTTGGACAACGAACCTGTGAAAGGAATAACTGTGGAAGCTAACGATACCTTTACATCTATTGTAAGCATAAACACCACAAACAAAGATGGACTGACATTCTTCTACCTGGAAGCGACAAACTACACCTTCACTGCATTCCTAAATAATTCACAAGTAAGCACAATTTCAGAAATAAGATTAGCTAGCAACTTTACTGGAAATTCAGCAATCAACATCACTTGCTCTCTTGCTAACATCAACGTAGCGTTGGAAGACGCAGATGGTAATATGCTCCCCTTTGCTAGTGTCAGTGCAAACTTCACCTACACTACCCGAACAAACACAACGATCAAACAGTTAACCTCCACTGAAACCAACTTAACGGGCATAGCTACACTTCGAAATCTTTTCATTAACACCAACTACACTATAAGAGCAGGCCGCTATAACCAACCATTCAAAACAACAACCATAAACCTAACCTCTACAACCTGGTTTAACGCAACAGCTCCAACTCTTGAACTCATCGTAAAAGCCCTGGATAGAAACAAGGCACTATTACAAAACGCACAGGTGAATGTTTATGATTGGGGTATCGGATTAAGTGGCTTAGTAGGAACAGAAAGCACTGGTCCAAGTGGAGAAGTTGCCTTCAATTTGACTTTCGGAAAGTACATAGTGCACGTTTCCAAAGATGAGGTGCTCCTGAACAAAACAAGCACCCTACTCATAAATTCGACCCACCCGACAAACTTCATAGTCTACTGCAAACTCTATAATCTCACTCTCGACATTAATGTATTAGATTATTTTGGCCAGGGAATACCTAACGCGAACATTACTTTAGAACGGGAGGGTATAACACTTTCATCTTCAAACACCAGAGAAGACGGCATTGCAAGATTCGTGGGGCTAATTGGGGGCAATTATAGGATTTTTGTCTATATAGACCAAAGACCCTACAGAACGACTACTCTCAACTTCCAAGAACCAAGAACAGTTGAAACACATAATCTCGTCACATTGAAAATAGCAGAAATCGTGTCCATTGGTGGCTTCATAACAGAAACAAGCCACTTCGTGACTGCAGCCCTAATACTATCACTAGCAATTGTCGGTTTATTTGTTTTCATTCATCACAGGCTCAGATCAAGCCAAGAGAAAGAATAACTATTGGAAAAGTTTATAACGCCTAAACACCAAAGCCATTTTGTTGACAAGTGAACTGCCAACAATTTTGTACGAACTAACACAAAGGTTGTGTCTACGTTGGGTGAAGTAAAATATTGCTACCCAGGATGCAATTTGTTCAAATGTGGAAAAAACGCTACATTGTATAAGAGCGGAGATATCTGGTGCAGATGGACTGATGAGAGGTGTACCGTTGCGAACTGTAATTATGCAACTTGTATAAAGCGAAGACTTTTGCCAAAAGGCGTATGTGGAGAAACCATAAAGCGGAAAACCACTGAAAAACGGATGGAAGAGGCTGTTGGCCCCCCCATAAGACTTCGGGGAAAAGCACTAAGAAGAGTGGGCGAAAAGGAAATCTTCTAAGACCTCAAAAACTTAGAACCGTTAACATTAAACTCTAACCTGCCGAATGATATCCTAGGTAACTCTTTTGATCCAAAAAATAACTTGTCTCGCAGGAGGAGTTGGCGCTGCAAAATTCCTCCAAGGCCTCATCAATGTAATGCCCCCGGAGGATATCACTGTAGTTGTCAACACTGGTGATGACATAGAACTACACGGTTTACACATTTCTCCAGATCCAGACATAGTTATGTATACTCTAGCTGATTTGGTGGATGAAAAAGGGTGGGGAATACGGGGTGACACCTTCAACTCCCTAGGCATGTTCCAAAAATATGGCTTAGAAACATGGTTCAAACTTGGCGACAAAGATCTTGCCACTCACATTTACAGAACACATCTCTTAAAAGGCGGCTTTTCCCTTGATAAGGCTACTCACAAACTTTGCCAAGCGCTTGGACTAAAAGTCAAGATCCTGCCTGTGACCAACAAAAGAATTGCATCTCAAATAGTCACTGATGTAGGAAAAATGCACTTTGAAGAATACCTTGTAAAAAGAGGTGCAAGAGACAAGGTGTTAGATGTAGTTTTAGAAGGCACGGATTTGGCAAACCCAGCCCCAGGAGTTATTGAATCTATAAAAAGTGCAGATGGCATTATAGTATGCCCAAGCAATCCAATAGTAAGCATAGGACCAATTCAAGCAGTGCAACAAATAAGGGATGCTTTGAGAGAAGCAAAGGCAAGAATAGTTGCCATAAGCCCCATTATCGGAGGTGCCGCAATAAAAGGTCCTGCGGACAAACTAATTCGAGGGCTTGGAATGAAGGTTTCAGCCTATTCTGTCGCTTCTCTCTACAGCGATTTTATTGACGTGTTCATAATAGATGAAGTTGACAGAGCAGAGAAAGAGGAGATTAAAAAACTTGGAATGAAGGTCATAGCGACTAATACGATTATGCAGTCGCAATATGACAAGGTTGAACTAGCTAAATCAACATTAAAAGCTCTTGAATAAGCAGCGCACTATTCAGTTGAAACACGCTTGATAACAGGTGGTCTAATTTTCTTTAAGATGCGATACCCACAAAAGGTGCATTTGATTCCTCCGCCACGAAGCTCAAGTTCTTTAGTTGCCACTTTTGCACCACACCTCACACATTCATAAACAAGACCTTCACCAGATTCATTGGACATCTATTTCACCTTCTTCACGAAGTGGTAGCTTACCTCTGATTTAAACATATTGACTGGAAAAATTAAGCTTTAAGCGGTCATCAAACTATGCACAGACATAGAACTCTGAGTCATTAATCGCTTATCCGAGAAACTCTTAAGACAACCTTTAGCAAGAGTTTTGTACATAAATGGTTGAGAATATGAAAAAAGACTTGAAAACTGCCCTTAAAGGAATATTATCGTCTAAAGAAATAGCACTGGTTTGCAAGTCTTTCGATATCATTGGTGACATTGTCGTTATTCGGGTTCCAGAACAACTTTTGCCCCATAGTAAAAAGATTGCTGAGGTCCTGATGACTCAACATAAGCATGTCAAAGCTGTTTGGCGTCAATCAGGCCCTGTTCATGGCGAATTCAGATTAAGAAAACTTGAATGGGTTGCTGGAGAAAGAAAAACTAAGACTATTTATAAAGAATATGGATGTGTGTTTAAAGTTGATATTAAAGACTGCTATTTTTCTCCACGACTTGGGTTCGAAAGAATGCGAATCGCTAAACAGGTTAAGGAAGATGAAGTTGTCGTAAACATGTTTGCAGGCGTAGGAAGTTATTCGATAACAATTGCCAAGCATTCACGGGCTAGCAAAATCTATTCAATCGACATAAATCCAATAGCTGTAAGATATTTACGAGAAAATATTCTTCTAAACAAAGCAGTTAACAGGGTCTTCCCGATAGAAGGTGAGGCAAAGGCAATTGTCGAAGGAATGCTATCAGAAACAGCAGACAGAGTCATCATGCCATTACCTGAAAAAGCACACAGCTTTCTTAATTCTGCTATATTAACGGCTAAACCTCAAGGAAGTTGGATTCACTACTACGATTTTGAGTATGCAAGGAAAAAAGAAAACCCAGTTGAAAAGGTAAAAGCGAAGATTACGAAAAAATTGCACAAACAATCAATTAACTTCACCATACCCTTTGGGCGCATAGTACGACAAACAGGACCTAACTGGTATCAAATAGCCATTGATGTTCAGCTATGAAAATTTAATCTCTATTCACATAAATGAATAATGAAATACATGCAAGATCTTAATAAAATCCAGAGCGTTATGCTTTTATTTAAGGGGTTTACACTACCTAACCAACCAAGGTGTGACATTTACATTGTTTAAGGTTAAGATGACAGATGCCAAGCTCCTTCGAGACATGTTTCAAGCTATTGCCATACTTATAGATGAAGCCACCTTCAAACTCACGCCAGACAACATCCAACTCCGAGCAATGGACCCCAGCAGAGTTGCCATGATAGATTTTCTGTGGCCCAAAACCATCTTCGACGAATACGAATGCGACCAACCCCAAAAGATGTGCGTAAACATAACTGAATTCCTCAAACTCCTTCGCAGAACAGCCAAAGATGAAATCATTGAATTAACACTAAATCCTGAAACTGCCCGTCTGCAAATTAGCATAACTGGTCACTATACCCGCACATTTAACATGCCAACCCTTGAGCCCCAAGAAGAAGAAACACCTACCCCCAAAATCACTTTCAAAGCCACAGCCAAAACGACAACTGAAGGCTTACGCCAAGCCATCGAAGACGCCCAACTTGTCAGCGACCATGTACGTATTGAGGTGGACACCGAAAAACTAACCCTCAACGCAACCGGAGACCTCATGGGAGCTACAATAACCCTTAAAAAAAATTCTGACGCTCTTTTAGACCTCCAAACTCAAGAGCCATCAAAAGCAACATTCAGTCTCAGCTACCTCGCTGAAATAATAAAAGCCGCCTCAGCCACTAGCGAAATAGCAACACTCCAATTCGCCAACGACATGCCCATACAAATCGACTTCCACCAGCCAAAAGAAGGAAAACTTACATTCTATCTAGCTCCACGCATAGAAGTAGAATGAGTTAACCCTGCTTTCATCAAAAGAGGTTCAGTCGTATACCTTTCCCCCAAATAGAAATTAAAAATCATTAACCTAACGATGCCCCATGTCTCAGCTTAAGCGCCAAGATCAAACATAGGGAATTATCTAGAAAATGAAGCAGTCTAAGGATACAGAGCTAGGCTAAAAAATTTTGCTGAAGAAATGAAATACATGCCATTTTGTTTGTGTCTTGCACAATTATTATAAACAAACTTATATAACAAAACTAAGCGTTATAGAGCTTTATCTGAAGATTGCTTCACGGAATTTGGTGAAAGGTTTGAACCAAGAAGTGCTTTCCCGCGGCATTATGGAGTATGGTTCACGTATTTTGTCCTTTTCAAGTAAACCTGCGGGATTATTAGAAAACCCTTCGGTTGCAATCTTGCTCCCAACATACTGTGAAGCAGGCAATGTTGAGAACCTTATAAGAGAGATTAAGAGCTTAAAGCCAAGTTCTTTAATCATGGTAATCGACGACTCCAGCTATGATGGAACCGCGAGTATTGTAGAGAAACTCCAAAAAGAATATGGCAATATTCTAATCTTTCAAAGACCTGCCAAACTTGGGTTAGGAACTGCTATAACAGATGGGTTCAAAGCAATTTTATCGCTAAAGAATTGCCCTGAGTACATTATTACCATGGATGCAGATTACTCCCATAATCCACAGACCATCCCAAAGCTACTTGCGACTGGAAAAAAGGGCTATGATTTGGTAATTGGAAGTAGATACCGTAAAGGCAGCAGAATTGTTGGGTGGCACATTATGCGGTGGCTAATTAGTCGAGTAGCAAACTTCATTGCGTCTACGATGGTTGGAATGAGAATCCGCGACTGTACAAGTGGTTTTAGATGTTATTCGAAGAATTACGTAAAGAACGTCATTGGATATCTTCACAGTCAAACATACGAGATACAGATAGAAACAGTTAAACAGGCTTGGACTAGAGGATTCAAGGTTAAAGAAATACCTATAACATTTGAAAACAGAAAGAAAGGAAAATCAAAACTAACCAAAGCTGAATTTCAAGGATTTCTTTCATACATCATGAAAACCAAACTGCTGGCAAATAGGAGAATCCTTAAGTAAAAAAATTCTGCAAACTGCACACACGCTTACGCATTATTTCATATTAACAAGCCCGTTCATTCAGAATAACTTAATTGTTTTAAGCCTGCGTGTATTATTTTACACTAAAACTTTGATACTAGCGGAAGTTTGAATGTATGTTGTTCTCTAACGGATTTCATCAGAAAATCCTGGTAGGGATATGTGCCTACAATGAGGAGAATAACATTGGAAAACTTCTTTCCACCTTGCTTAAAAAACAAAATTTGCCAAGTAACAGTAAGATACTAGTTGTGTGTTCTGGTTGCACGGATAAAACTCCACAAATAGTCAAAGAGTTGTGTAAGAGTGATGCACGAATAGAACTTGTTGTTGAAAAATTTCGTAAAGGAAAGGCTAACGCTCTTAACAAAATTTTCAGACTAGCGGCGTCAGTTGACTTTCTCATCCTTGTTAATGGAGATGCTTTGCCCAAGCATGGAAGTATCGAAAAGCTAATCCTAAATCTTCAGAATGAGAAGGTCGGTGCAGCATTTGCACGACCAGTTCCACTAAATAAAATTATTGGGGTTGCCAACAGAATTGTTCATATTGTTTGGAAATTACATCACTACGTTTCTCTTTACAAAGCACCAAAGCTGTCTGCGGAGCTTTGTGCAATACGCACAGAATGCCTAAGGGAAATTCCAGAGCACATAGCAACTGATGAACCTTATATTGAATTGTCTATTCGTAAACAGGGATATGCAATATCCTATGCCCCAGATGCCGTAGTATTCATACGGTGCCCAACAAGTTTGATTGACTTGTTTAAACAACGGAAAAGAATTTGGACTGGGCATTTGCAAGTTCGGAAAATGACTGATTTTGTAGTATCAACGTCTGATTTTAGGAATATTGCTTGGATTGTTTCAATGTTAAAACTTGACGAAATTCCCTACGGTTTTCTAGGCGCGATTATAGAAGGGCTGGCTTATCTAATGGCTAAGTTAAACCTTATGAATGGAAAAATACCTTACGCTTGGGAACCAGTAAAAAGCACAAAAACTGCAATTACAAGCTTCTAGGTAGGGAACAATGCAAGTTCTGCAGGTCACACCGCGCTACCTCCCTAACCTGGGAGGTGTAGAAACTTTTGTAGCGAGATTAAGCGAATTACTTGTTGAGAAAGGATGCCCTGTAACTGTTTATTCATTGGATCTCGATATGAGGGTAGCAAAAGAACAAAGTGTAAATGGAGTTCACGTCAGAAGATTCAAGCCTCTAGTCGGAGATCCTCTCTATCTTCCCCCACCAAGCTTTATTAAAGCAATAAAAAGAGACAGGGCTGACATAATTCATATCCATAATGCACACACTCTTTTACCAACTTTCGTAGCATTATCAAAGAAAAGGCAAAAACTGATACTGCAACCACATTACCATAAATTCGGGCAAACTCGAATCCGAAATTTTTTACTAAGTCTCTATAAGCATTCACTCAACGACTTGGTCTTTACGCGCACAGATTTTGTTATTGCTAACTCGCCATACGAAGAAAAAATAATTCATGAAGACTTCCCTAATTGCAGGAATGTTATTCTACTCCGAGAAGCATTGTCTCTCACAGAACTTCAATCTATGAAATGGACCCCCAAGCAACCTACTAGAATCCTTTATGTTGGAACCTTACGCAAATACAAAAATGTTGGAAAACTCTTAGAAGCTTTTGCATATCTCGTGAAAACGAGAAGAAAATTACTTAAATTGGTAATTGTGGGGGACGGGCCAGAACGTAAGCAACTAGAATCGCGCGCGGCTAAAATAGGCATACAGGATTACGTGGACTGGAAACGCAATCTGTCACGACAAAAATTGTTAAAAGAATATTCTGAGGCAGGAGTTTTCGTTTCGCTTTCAAACTTGGAAAGCTTCAGCAGAGTAATACATGAGGCAATCTTAATAGGAATTCCAACAGTTGTGCGAAATTCCGGGGCCACTGCAAATATTGTAGAAAAGCGATTAGCTGAGGGAGTAGACTCACTTAATCCAAGAGCAATTGCTGGTGCCATTTTAAGGGCTACAAAGAGATCCCCTCCACAAGTTGGTAAGAATCAGAGTATTTCTCTCAGCTGGGAAGAATATTCAGACAAAATTCTGGAGATTTACCGCAAGATTATAAACAAACACTAATTTTTTAAGCAAAGCATCCGATGATAAAACTTTGAGGAAGGACCGATGCTGTTTCTTTTGCTGCAGCTGTTGGCTTTGATGATTTTCTTGATAGTTATCGGAGAACCCCTCAGAGTTCTCTTCCTTCGGCGTCTCAAATTTTTCGCAGATTTAGATCTTTTGCAAAAAAGCCTACTAGATGTTTACCTCGGGGGATTAGTTTTGTTTGTTATTGCCATGCTGCCTTTGCAGCTCTTTGAGAGGTCGATCGTTATTGGATTGACTATTATTGGATTCTTTATCTCCCTTTCTATTCATCTAAGGCGTCTCCATAAAGACTCGATTAACCAGTTTCGGGTCTACTTAATGGAACACAAAATGGAGATATTTGATTATGTCCTTGTCCTTGCCATGTTTTCTTTTCTTCTTTGGATTCAACTCATCCCCTTAGTTAATTTTGTCTTTGGGAGTATTCATGATACATCATTGCATTCGCTCATGGTTGAGGTTATATTAGAAAATCGCTTAGTGCCTATGACTTTACAGCCTTATCTGCCCGAGGGAATCATTTATCCTCAAGCATCTCATGTTATTTTTGCTTACGCTTCCCACACCATAGGCTATGAAGCCCCTAAAGCAGTCTTCTATGTTACACCACTTTTCAATGCTTTGTCTGTGCTTGGAGCCTATTTTCTAGGGAAAAAGATGTGGAGTAACAGAGGTCACTATTTGGGGTTTAGCTTTGTTTTTGCCTTCGTCTCCAGTTGGCCTTTGTACATTACTTGGGGAGCAAATCCATTTATCACAGGGTTTCCATTGTTTCTTGTTTGTTTAGGGTTGTTCTTTTCTATTATACACTCTAAAGCAAAGAATGGTCCTAAAGAGCTTATTGCCACTGGAATATTATTTGGCTATTCAGCAGTCATTATTATCTCCTACCTGGAAGCTTTGACAATTATTGGTTTTTTTTGGTTGATTTATGGGTATATACGAAAGACCAAATCTCTTCGAAGTATGTTAAAGAGCTTCCTGCTTATTCTTTTCGCTAGTGTACTCCCTTTGAGTTCATTCTTAAGTAGATTTATCATGTTTTTCCAATACCCAGGTCGCAACATTGGAATAGCTTCTGGCTTTATGGGCTATGAAAAATTCCAACCAAAGTTGACTCAAGCGTTGGAGTGGGCTTTGGGAAATTTAAATCCAAATCCAGTTCTCAGAGTAGAGTTGATAGGTCTCCTTGTTGGTCTTGGTTTTTTGCTTTGGAAGGTTAGAAAGGGCACAAGCACTAAGAAAGTTCTGGGTTTTATGGCAGCTATTTTCTTTTCAAGTACTTTGTTATCTTTCATTTCTTATTTTCTACCAGCAGATCTTAGTGTAATCTCATGGCCACACCAGAGCATAATTCTCACAGTTCCTTTATCTGCTTCTATCGTTGTTTTTCATAATAAACTAGCCCTATTCCTCCAAAATCGTGACCTTAATCTGCTGCTAAAAGTATTTTCTAAACGTTCCCACGCAGTTTTTCTGATAACGGTTACAAGTTTTGCAGCTATAAACATCCCATTTATATACAGCAGGTTCGCCACAGACGCCCCAAGCCTTGCTGGCGCCTATAGCCTATTTGCAATAACAACAGAAGACGATTACAAATTGATGCGTTGGATGAAAAATAATCTGCCACAGAACTCAACAATTTTAATCAATCCTTTTGAAGCTGGACTTTTCGTTCCTTCAACATCACATCGTGTAGCGATTTTCCCTTACGTAGCAAGTCAGCGCGCGTTTGATTATCAACGACTCGCAAATCTACTTTCGCAGGACATAGTTAACCTGACAACATTTGAGTTAATGAAAAGCTATAACATTACACACATTTTCGTTGGGGCTTATGCCACTTACTGGTGGTCAGGAGACTATAAATGGAACCCGCTGATTTTTCTAGGCAACCCGAACTTCAAGCTTCTGAAGAAATTCGGTGAATCTTATCTTTTTGAGACCTCTTTATTTGATCCGAAGATCGCTCTTTTAGACGAGTTTGATTATGAGAATTTAATGGATGTAGGATGGGCGCTGGGTGAAAGAGGTTTAGGAGCTGGTGAGGTAAAAATTACATCCATGAATGGAGATAGTTGCTTGTTTCTCAACGCCACAAACAAAGCAAATGGTGACTTAGAAAGTCTGTACTTTTATGAACTACAAGCTGGAAGAGAAGTATACCTGGATGACATTTCTAATGTCACATTGTCCTTTTATCTTAATATGAGTTCAGGTTTTGGCCAATTGGATGCCATTGCAATTGTCGTTTCCAACATTTGGGCCAACATGTCTATTTGCTTTGCAACTCCCAACAGTCTTTTCCAAAACTGGAATCTGAATCAAACTAGAATGTTTAGATTAGAGAACCGTGAAGGAAATTTTATTTTTAATCTGAGTGAATCTTGGTTTCAAGTATACGGCTCTGATTTGCCCAACAAGTTGCTTTTACAAATAAGGAATTTAGATGTTGATGGAGTACCAAATCTTGCTTTTCTGGACTCACTAATGATTTCGCAATAGAGACGATGTACGTGCGTGCAAGCTAAAAGAAGCGCTTAAAATCCTTTGGCAAACCTGAAGTTCTAACACATACGATAAACACGCGCGCTCCGAAAACGCTAGAAGCAAAGAGTTGAGTCACCTGCGTAACGGATACGAAATCCGACACAACAAAAAACGTTTTGCTGAATCCATACGTGCATGAGCTTGTTGATGTTGGGAAATCGTATCGAAAAGCATATATCAAAAACATAGGCATATACGCTGCTTCAGGATCAAATATGCGAAAAATACTGATGGTATGCATTCTTTCAATAGTCATCCTGGCTTCGGCATTAGAAGTTACTCAAACCCAAGCGTCTATTTCTGACGTATATTTTCTAGGATATTGCTATAGAGGGATGGATCAATACTATGGCACATATGTAACTGCTTATGAGCAAGGCGGCAATGGAACAGTGAGACTAGGAGTCTACAACTATGGCTTCATGTTTCCTACCGGCTGGTATTATTTATATGAAACAGCCAACATATCCGCAGTAGGCATAAACTTTGATTGGATGGACACGGATGAATATGTTAATTCAACAGATTACGGCATGACCAAGACTAATCCATTCACACTAGAATATTATGATTACGAATACTTCATGATTGATTTTTCAATTCCAGACACTGTATCAAACCTTATACTTCACAGATATGAGATAGCAGTATTCAACGTCAATGCCTCTGGGAAAGAGGATATAATCTGGACCTATTCTGGCTATTACTTCGCCGTATACTCAGAAGATCAAGCAGATGCACAACTTCAATTTCAGGAGTTGCAGTACCTACTTGTGGGAAATCCTCCTTATGTTCCACCTATGATTGACCCTGCAGATTTCAGGAGTACAGAAGCACAACTTCATTTGAGAAAGGCATGGATTGAATTCTTTTCAGGTGCAACCCGCTACATGCTTGGAGATTTTACTACAGCTAAGTCTCATTATCAGAATGCAAGCGATCTAATTGACCTCGCTTTTGACGCTGAGTCTACTAGAGGTGTAGCTATCGAAGATGCTGACCTTAACTCGCTCAATTCCCAATCGAACTACTATAACGCTTTAGGTCAAGCGGCTCAGACAGAAGCAGACGCAGCAATGGTAGAAGCTAATGCTGTCATGAGACAGTCAGAAGCTACCTATTTACAGTCCTTCGCGTGGATACTATTCGGTCTAGGCTTTGTATTCATGGGATTCGCTGCAATCGTATATGGATGGAAAAAGCCAAAGCCCCCATAACAGATCCTCTACCTCTCTTTTTTTAATCTCGCGATAGAAGAATAAAATCTACATAGCCAAGATTCGGAACCTCATCTGCATCGTGATTTATAATTTGAATGAAAAATGCATTCGGAAGTGAAGCTCCATAGTTTTCACTCCACATCCTACTCAGATCAAACTTGTTGACTCCACTACCATTTGCAAGAATAATCAGCTCTTCTCTCACCGCAATTTGCTTAGAAGTGCTAAAAAAAAGCTGATCTCGCCAATCTCCTGAGCTTATTACAAACATTAGGGCGTCATTGACACCAAAACCTAAACATGCATTCAGAAAAAAACACAGCTCAATGTTATCACTGGCTCCTTCGTAATCACCCAAATACACCTCCTTGATTACAGAAATCCAAAAAATGTCGCCAGTGACCTTTCGGGTAAAGGTCGTAAGACTGTTTGTTCCATCATAAGAATAAGCTGAGCCAACTCCTATGTATCCTTCGCCATTCTCTGCAATCTCCATTGGGCTGTATACTCTCCACCCACTGCCAGTGAGAAATGAATACTCAAAACTATCGAAAAATATCCAATTTGGATTCACTAGCTGAAATTCGTAAAGATAAGCCCCACCGACACTTTTAGACAACTTAAAATTTGGATTTGAAGTGAAGAATCTTGGATACCAATTTTTATCTCCGATCCACCAAAAACTGGACTGCGAGCCAAGAAAGACGTGAGTTATGCCCAGCCTTTCCATAGTTATGTATTCAGAGCTAGTAAATCTCCCAAGATGAATATTCTCAACTAGTTTTCCGTATGCTTGTGACGATTGGCTCCAAGTGAAGGGATAGGTTGAGGCTTTTTGAGCAATGGAAGATACAAAATTACCTGCGTCAAATGAGTTAATCAATATTTGTGCATCATCATCAAGATTGTCTCTCATCCAAAGCATTAGTTCATAGTCGTCTTGGGTAGTCACAGCATAGGCACTGTAATGTGAAACAAGTAATTCAGAGTCTACGTAGAGCGCGTTGAAAAAGAAAGGCATTAACATCACATAAAGAAGAAAAGAAAATCTCAACGACGCACGGATTTTATGTCTCCCAGCAGGAAATGCCCTAATCCTACGACCAAATGAACTAAAGATGTCGTAGGCAAAAAAAGCAACAAGCAAATCTAATGAAACAAATAGGATAACACATGTTGTTGCTCCCGTAATCATCCTTAAGAAACTAAAATGCCATGAAAGAATTATCAAGGCTTCTGGAATCGCAAAAGTGCATCCAATCAATATGAGGATGTTTTTTGAGAGTCTAGATTTTAAGGGCTTACTAAAAATTAAGCTAAGGATGCCACAAACTAAAAGAATGAATATCATCGCCTTGAAAAGCTGGGGATAGCTGTAATCTCTGATTATCTCAAATGGCCAGAGGGGAGAAGGAAATGCCCAAATCGAACGTGCCGTAACATCACTTGGCAAACCAATATTGTGACCTGGGTAGGGATACCATATCACGAATTTAAATATATTTGGAATAATTGGCAAAAGACTGAATATGAGAATTATTAAGAAAATTTTTACCCTTTTGACCCCATCTCCTTGCCTAAGCATCATTGCATAAACAAGCCATAATGTAAGTGAAATCACGATAACCATGAAGGCAGTGAAATATATTGAGGCCAGGTAGCCGAACAGCAATCCGATAATTATCACCTCTCTCTTTCGCAATTCACAGGCAGATGAAAATATATCTATCAATAGAGCAAGGCAAAGTAAGAAAAAGGGGAATGCTACAGCAAAGTTATTTCCACCCCATGTGAGGATCCTTGGATGAGTGCCAACAAAGCCAATCGCAATAGAAAAAATTAACCCAAAGCTTGCCTTCTTCGAGATTTTCTGGCCTAAATAATAAGCTCCTAAAATAGAAATCGATATGAATAATGGAGTGCAATAAAAAACCGATTTTGCCGGAGTCCACCCAAAAAGAAAAGTGGCTAATGCAAAAATCACAGAGGCTCCTTGTGGAAAAACAAGCCCTTCTGGCAAATACGGTTGAAGAGTTTGAGGAATCATCTCATTCTCGATTATCACTTGAGTAAAGAGAGAGTGAAGTGAGGTGTCATGAATGCTTCCTAAAACGAACTTATCGATTGGCAGCGTTACCACCCAGAACATGAACATAAAAAGCAGGATCACAACAATCGCATGAACAGTTATGTTATTCCTCACAACCACTCTCTTACCTGAGAGAAATTTGCGAGAATTAAAGAGGATTAACACTGTTAACGAAATTACGAAGAATGTTTGAACAAAAAACCAACCAAACAATCGAAAAGGAAAAAGAGCTAAAGAGTAAAGCATTGCACCACCTAAGTATACATCGAGAAGAAATGCTTGCACTATATCTAAATCAGAGAATAAATGCGTGAATTTATTTACAAGAGACCTAAGCAGTTCCCCAAAAACTGCAAGAAAGAAAAGCAACCCCAGTAAATATATAACTATCATCGCCCCACCAACTTTCTCCCTATGGTTATAGCAACCGTTCAAGGATTAACATTTTCTAGAATATGTTATTTTGATATTATGGATACCAAGAATTTTAACACAACTACAAACGAGAGAAAAACAATTAAAAATACTACTGGAATGATCTCTGGATAGGCAAAGCCCCATTTGTCAGTTAGCAACGCTGATCCCTCAGAGAATGTCTTGATAGTCACGAGATTGTTTGGTTTATTAAAATTCCAACAATCATAGTTTACTGATTTCAACAGCCTAAGATCTTCACACAATCTCATAAAGATATCCCAACCAATACTAATCCTCGCAGGCATCCCATATTCAGCAACATAAAGCGCAAAAAATACAGGTCCTTCCTCCTGATTGTCAAAGCGTATCTTCAGAAACCCTGATTCGTCAAAGACTATCTCAAGCGGTTTCGTATTGACCGGCATCCAGAAAGTTACATCCTTTGATAGCCGACGACCATGCATAAGTTCTACGCTTCGAATCTCTACTGGGTTCAAAACTAATTCAACAATCTGCCCGGTTTTATTTAAATTCCTTATTGTTCCATTATCAAACCTCACTGCTGTGTTAGAATCCTTCCATGGAACAGAGAACTTGATCTCATCAGTAAAATTAACCATCGAAAAAGTAACGTTTAAACGATTATCCATCGAGAAATCAGTTGAAGCAACTGGCAGAAAGGTGCTGCTCAAATAGACATAATCAGTTGATGGTTTTTCGGAAAGATAAACATCGATTGTATGGGAAGCTTCATCGTAGCTGTTTAGCGGAATAACTAAGGAGTTTGCTAGCTCATCATCAATCAATATTCTCGAAACGTAATATCCATGTCTATGAATGTTTATTGTGAAATTAGTCTGTCGAAAAAATAACCTAACCGTAACATCACCTAAACCTGATGGAAGTTCACCTCGAATTCGGATCCCATTATATCCTACTTCAATCCCTAACAAACCATGAAAAATGCTATACAGAATTGAACCAGCTGACCAAGAAAACCATTCACATTTGGATTGACCCCATCGTCCAAAGCCTTGCGAATCATACCACTCGTAGACGGAAGAGTTTCTGAACACTGCTTCTCTAATCCTTTTCAAAATATCCAAACTCCTTAATGTTTGATTTGCTGTTGCTCGCCCGAGAATGTCATATCCACCTATCCAAAGCCAATATCCACCGTTATGGTATGTATTGGAGGGATTCCATTCAGGTACCAAAATGTCTTTTTGATTATACAAACCTAAAAGAACTCTACAAGGAGCTTTCGCTTCAAGTTCTTGATGTTCATCTATAAAGCGGAGTACATTCTCTGCTCGATTTTTAGAAGCAACTCTACTGACTACTGCCAACAGGTTACTGTCGACCTCAAAGTATGTTCGCACGGTTCCATTGTTAAACCTCCAAGCTGAATAAAAGCCTCCGCTGGAGTTCCAAAGGCCACCGTCAGCGATGTCTTTATTCAATTCAAACCTTAGGTTGTCCAACCAATCGCTGTAGAAGTTGTAGCCAGTGAAGTTTTTGGAAGCTAATTCGAACATTGCCATACACTTCAATGCCCAACATGCCATACTATTCAGAAAAAGAGGTTCACCAGTTCTCTTTATTGTGTCTGCCCAGTCGCTCGCATAGCCTGAGGGGGCATTTATCAAATAGTTCCCATCTTCGTCAGCTCTCAGCAAGATGTTGACTGCCTTACGGAGACTTTCTGCAAAATCATGGAGAAATTGCTGATCTTTCGTGTGGACGTAAAATTGCCACGCCATTATAACGTACCAAGCTTGAACGTCCATATTGGATGTATACCTAACCTGCTTCCAATCAACATAATCTGTGAATGCTGTTGGAATTATACCTTCAACGGTCTGACGGGTCTTGATTTCATTGAGCGCGTCTAGTACAAATTGTTTTCCTTGTGCCCCTGACATATACAGGTATCCCATAAGCGCCCCCACTGTATCTCTTGTGAACATTTCTTTGTAATCTCTAGCATCAGGGAGAATTTTCCCTTTGCCATTCATTGAAATCAGTATTGAGAAGTAGAGCTTCCATTGCAAGGTAATGAGCCATTCCGGAGCTTTCTGGAACCCAAATGGCAAAACTTCTCCTAAGAGCCCATCTTTAAAGAAGCCTATTTCAAGCCTTCCACCAGAGTATGTTTCCGCCTTAAGCACCTTCCTTGCGGATGATAGTGTCCACCCAACCTTGAAAGTTGGCGCGCTATTGGCACTAGTTGTCGTCATGAACTGGAAATATGCGTCATATAGCTTCCATTCCTTCACACGCACAAAAACTGGTGGAAGGTGGTTTTCAAAGTCTAGAAATACTGTTCCATTCCAGTACGTGTTGTTAAATAGAGTCTCCGAATGGTCTAGTTTTGTAATATTCAATCCTGTAGTACGTGCAATTTTTCCTGTACCATGATCATTTGAAGTTCCATTGAGTATGGAGTATTCGAAAATGTAAGGTGGTGTGGCTGCATTTGTGTAATACATCGGAAGCCCATCATCCGATCCTTTCATTATCGCTGCGTCATAAGATTCTTTAAAGAACCCTTGAAATACTGCCACGTTTGTCACATTCACAGGTCTAAACAAAAAGAAGTTTCGATCAATTTGGAAGAAATTTTTGTTCTTCTCAAGAGTCAGAGTCCATTCTTCTTCTCCAATAACTACACCACCTTTATTGGCTATGTCGATTTCACTTACATGAACAACAACTTTGTTGGCCTCGTTCTCGACGAATATAGTCTTTGTTCCGTTAGTGTCATAAATTGCAGAGAACCGATCAAAAGCGTTGGTTGAATTTTCTGCATGATACAGAGTAGATAAGGCTCCTGCAGTTGCATCCCTTGATTGTGGAGTGACTAAGACGTTTTGCCCATAATTGCCGGAGCCGATTGGATCAAATTTCAAAACACTAATGCACACTCCTATTTGGTTCATCTCCAAGTAAACATGCCCATTTTCTAATGTAACCATGTTGTTGCTAAGCGTGCATTCAACGGTGGTTGAATGCTGCTGAGCTTTGGTCGATTGTATCATGCTCAAAAAATCAAAAGAGATCAAAAACAGTATAATCACAGGGATTTTAACTAGGAGATTTCTCTTTCTTGGTTTCCCCACAACATTCCACCATGAAACTTGGTAAATACTGAGACATGTAAAGGTCCCTTCCAATTTAACTATTTCAAAAGAATGCGTGATTTCTTCTCTTAGTAATTTGCAGGCATATATTGTCTCGAGAATGCTTAAGAAACACTCATCGCCATAATTAAGATGCTTAATGTAAGGGCGCGTGAGGGACTCAACTGAACGAACTTGTTTACAAGTTATTCGCTAAATACTACAAAGAAAAAAAACATCTTGTTACTCCACCTTCCCTGGAAAAAAGAGAATTTGGGCTCATTACATTGAAAGAGAACATCATGATTCGCCACAGAAGCTTCACAAACTCAGGTGCTCTAAGTGATTTCCTTGCATCAAAAGTGCCATCTGACGTTTATTACTCATCAGCCTACTATGAGCACCCAGAGGATCCCATGGAGAAAAAAGGCTGGCTAGGAGCAGACTTGGTGTTTGACATCGATGCTGACCATATTCCTACACCATGCAACAAGCTCCATGATACCTGGGTATGCTACAAATGCGATTTTCGTGGGAAAGGTCCGTCTCCAAGTCAATGTCCGAATTGTGGGGAAGCGAAATATGAAATTAAAAGTTGGATGTGCGAAGATTGCTTAGAATCCGCTAAAAATGAGATGATTAAACTCGTGAACATGTTGGTGTATGATTTTGGATTTGAAAATGACGAAGTGAAAGCATATTTCAGTGGACATCGCGGCTATCACGTTCATGTCGAGAAAAAAAATATTCATTCGCTTGATTCCATGACACGAAAAGAAATAGTTGATTTCATCATTGGCTTGGGATTGAAGGTAGAGTTGCATGGTTCCCGCGTCACAAATGGACTATATAAATTTCTAATGAAAGCCCCACCTAATAAAATCGAGACAGTGGGTTTAGACAAACGCACCATCGAGTCTTTTGCCAAGAACAAAGATTCGCTTTTAGAAAGCTTGAGAAACAGAAAATGGATGAGTATTAAAGTCATGGGAGTTAGAAACTGGAAAAAAGCCATCCAGTGGATTGTGGACCAGCAATCAGCAAAAATTGATACAGTTGTCACAACAGATACACATCGCCTTATTCGATTGGGGGGAAGCCTACATGGGAAAACAGGTTTAATGAAAGCAGAAGTTCTTCTTGGCAACCTAAGCGACTTTGATCCTTTAAAGGAAGCAGTAGTCTTTAAAGAGGGAGAAATAACGATAAACATTAGTGAAACACCCCAGTTTAGAATAGGAGACACATCCTATGGTCCATTTAAACATGTTCAGCACAAGGAGCTACCAACTGCAGCAGCCCTGTTCTTACTCTGCAAAGGTGCAGCACAGGTGAGTGAATAGCCATGTACGATACGCTCTATAACATTTGGAAAAAAGAAAACGAAAACCCAGAGTTGCAGACCCTTCCTAAAAACTTCTACACCGAACTAGCAGACTACTTAGGTCGCATTCGGCAAGGAGGACGGATGCTGGACAGAAAGTCTATTAAAGCAAAGTTAACATCACAAGAATTTTCAAATGCCCATCAGTTAGCAGAGAAACTTGTCAGGCTACGGTTTAATAAAATCGTCAACCTCACAAAATCTGCAAAACGTTTGAACAAGGAAATATTGGCATCAGAGGAAAAGAGAATATTTCTTGGGCTCAAACCTTCTTTTGAAAACCTTGAATCCTTTCTGAAGAGCATCTTACGGGGACGTATTTCGACAAGCGAAGAAGAAAGCCAGCAATCAGGAAAAAAACTTGTTCGATTTTTACAGGATGTCCCATCCATTGTGGGCGCTGACTTGGAGATATATGGCCCCTTCTCCGTTGAGGATGTGGCGACACTACCAAATGAAAATGCGGAAACCTTGGTAAAACAAGGCATCGTTATGGAAATAGAAACTTCATAGCCCATTGCTATAAATTCTGCTCCGAAATCTTTCCAAAGGCTCTTTGTCAGGTTATAGGAAACCTTTTCTCTTTCCTTTTGCAGACAGTTCATGAGGACTAATCTTGACCAAAAACTCGAGAGCTGATAAAACACTTGATTGCTTAGGACTCTTCTGTCCAGAACCGGTTTACAGAACACGGCTAGAATTAGACAATCTGAAAACTGGTGAAACATTGGAAATCTGGGCAGATGACCCTGGCGCTGAGAGAGACATCCAAAGCTTGACTAAACGCCTTGGTCATGAGATCTTGGAAATGAAGAAAGAAGAAAACAAAATCTACTTTAAAATCAGAAAAGTGAAGTGAGCGCTACCTCAATGAAAAAAATTTACATGGATCACACCGCGGGCATGCCCGTAGATTCTCGTGTTATCGATGCCATGAAACCTTACTTTAATACAACATATGGAAATCCCTCTTCATTGCATTCCTTTGCCCAAGAGGCTAGAAAAGGGCTGGACAACGCTCGAGAAAAGATTGCTGAGTTGATTGGTGCTGAGAAAAGAGAGGAGATTTTCTTCACATCAGGTGCCACTGAAAGCAACAATTGGGCTATCAGAGGATTAGCTGCTAGAGCCAAAGACAAAGGAAAACATATCATAACAACTAGCATAGAACACATGTCAGTAATCAACGTCTGCAAACATATGATCAAAAAAGGGTTCAAAGTATCTTTTCTACCTGTAGACAAATATGGAGTAGTTGACCTCGAAGCCTTGAAACAAGAGTTGACTAATGATACTATTCTTGTTTCCATAATGTATGCGAACGGAGAAATTGGTACCATAGAACCCATTAAAGAAATAAGCGAAATTGTGCATACCCGAAATGCGTGTTTACATGTAGATGCTACAGCAGCAATTGGGATGGTTAAATTAGACGTACAAAAAAAAGGCATTGACCTGTTAACTGTGTCCTCAAATGATATGTATGGACCGAAGGGCATAGGAGCACTTTATATAAAGAAGGGAACACCGTTGGAGCCTTTAATTTTTGGAGGAGGACAAGAACGTGGTTTCAGATCCGGTACAGAAAATTTGCCCGGCATCGCAGGTATGGGAAAGGCAGCAGAATTAATGAAGAATGAATTAGAAGAGGAGAAGAATAAACTGATTAGACTGCGAGACAAATTTATTAAAGTTCTATTGGAGACTATTCCATACTCTTTTCTAAATGGTCACCCATCAAAGAGGTTACCTAACAATGTAGCTGTAAGATTCAGTTTCATTGAGGGTGAGTCTATGCTCCTCAATCTAGAAATGGCAGGTGTTTCAGCATCTTCTGGATCAGCATGCACCGCCAAAACGTTAGAGCCCTCTCATGTGCTTCGCGCTATTGGTCTGAAGCATGAAGAGGCTCACGGTTCGTTGCTATTCACGTTGGGTAAGCAAAACAGTGAAAATGATGTAGATTATGTACTTGGTTTAATGCCCGATATAGTTAAAAGACTCCGTGCGATGTCACCCTTAACGCCAAAAGAGTTGAAAGGCAGTGTACACTGAAAAGGTAATGGATCATTTTAGAAACCCTAGGAATGTGGGGGAAATTCCAGATGCTGATGGCGTAGGCACAGTCGGGAACCCTGTCTGCGGTGACATGATGACGATATTTATCAAAGTCAAGGAGAATCGGATTGTCGATATTAAGTTCAAAACGTTTGGCTGTGGTGCAGCTGTTGCCACAAGCAGCATGATAACTGAGTTGGCTAAAGAGAAACCATTAGATGAAGCGATGAAAATTACGCGCAACGATGTGGCAGACAGCTTAGGAGGACTACCACCGATTAAGATGCACTGCTCAAACTTAGCTGCAGATGCCTTGCACGAAGCGATAAAAGACTTTGAAAAGAAAATGAGAGGAAACAAAAAGTGACTAAATTTATAAAATGTAAGCAATGTAATTTGGAGATCACGGAAGGAAAGTGCGAGCTTGCCATTTACACCAAGATTGTCGATGGCGAAGAACATGTCTTTTGTTGCAAAAACTGCGCTGAACAGTATGTTGGCGAGTAGGCTTAACTCTTGGTTTTGATGCGTGCGTGTTTCAATTCTATGCCACCTAAGGTGTGTTCATTCAGCGATTACACCGAGCCTCAATGAGCAAAATTTTCTCAAAAGCCACTTTTCTCTCAGCGATTGTACCTGCTTGTAGATTTTGGCGTGAAAACCGTTCCAGTGTTTTCCCTAAATTCGAAAGATTTGACTGCACCAATAGAATTCGTCCTTTATTTACTAAATATTCTGAAACATTGTCTATGAATTGGTCAATAATCCTTCGCCCTGTTCTCCCACCATTCCAAGCCATTTCTATCAAATCTCCTTTTTCGTTTTCAGTTGGCAAATAGGGCGCATTAAAGAGGATTAAGTCAAATTTTTCGTCAGTTGCAATAGCATCGAAAAGATTGCCAAGGCGCACTTCAATTTTTGTTGCGAAACCATTGAGTTGTGCATTTCGTTTGGCACAAGTCACTGCATGTGGGTTGATGTCTACTGCAACTACCTTTCTAGCCTTTTCAGAAGCCAGCACTGCTAGAATTCCACAACCTGTCCCCATGTCTAAGACTTCTTCATTCTCATTCACTGACAAATTGTTGACTAGGAGAAACGTGTCTTCGGCAGGTTCATATACTTCTCTAGAAACAGCGAAACTATATTCCCCATAAAAGATTTTTCTAGCTTGTGAACTCATTTGCCAAAACCCCAAAGTCTTCCGGAGCCAAGTCACGAACCCGTTTGTTGTGAAAGGGCAGATGATTAGCTTCTTTTAAAGCGGTGTTATCCTCAGATTTGTATCTGCTAAGGAAAGGTTGTATGGCATTGCGGACCTTCCTGTTACGTTGAGTGAATAGAATACGCAAGACTTCCTCGAAAATTTTCTCATCTTTTACGTGGAAAGGCTTTTTTTTAGGTTTTAATCGAACAATGACAGCGCTCACATCGGGTTGGGGATAGAATGCCTCCTTGGGAATGCCCTCATACAGCTCTACTTCAGCGTGATAATATGTGGACACTGTTAGTCGACTATAATTTTTGCTCCCAGGTTCTGCATTTAGTCGTTTTGCGAAGTCTGTTTGGAAGGTTAAAACTGCATGGTTAAAGTTCCTCTTAAGAAGCAAAAAAAGCAATGGAGAAGAGATTGAGAAAGGCGGGTTTGAAACCACTTCATCGAAAGCTGGCAAAAAAATCTTTAGGATGTCGCCTTCTATTAGCTCCACATTACTAAAATTACTAAGCTCTTCTCGCAGAATCTTCACTAGCCGAGTGTCCTTTTCCACAGCAAGAACTTTCTTTGATTTCTGTGCAAGAAGGCGTGTAAGGAAACCAAACCCAGCGCCAGGTTCCAAGACGATGTTTGGCTTTGTACCAGCGTAATAGACCATAAGCTGCAAAAAATTTTCGTCAACCATAAAATTTTGGCCTAAATGTTTCTTCGGAAAAATTTTATGGACTCGCATAAGATGCTTAGCTTTTCGGTAGAGATTCATGAAAGCTCCACTAAGGTGCTCGTGTAAATAGGCGATATTTGCTTTCTTCAGCCAACTCTTCGACAACTCGCTTGGTTATTAGCTTTGCTGGGTCTGGTATGTTAGTACGTTGTTGTAGTTCCTCGAAGTTTTCAAAGGGCTTCCGTTCACGTGTGTTAATGATTTGCCACATATACTTCTTGCCAATACCTGGAATTAGTTCCAGCGCATGCATTCGGGGAGTTATGGCTTGAGCAGTATTGAAAAAATTAGCAAACCACCGTTCACGTCTTAGGACAATTTTTTCAATGACGTTTGGCAGTTCCATTTTTGCATTTGCAGTTAGCTCGTCAAAACCTACCCTGCCAAGTATATATGTGATCTCCTTTCTCTGCTCTTTACCTACATACACTCTGTCATGAGGTTTAAGAACTAACCCTTCTTTCACAATTGCTTCTAGAAGAGTGAAGAAGCCTTCACCTACTATTTGGACAAGTGCCCCTGCTCGATAGCCAGGTCTTGAACCTGCCCGACCGTGAGGTAGGAAATCCAATACATAGGCGTGTTCCTCGAACCTTCTTTCCATACCCTCTTCTCTCGCCCCTTTCAAACCGAAATAACAGGTTATTATACTGTAAAAGCTATTATTCCTTTTTTCGATGTTGGTTCAAAAATGCTAAGATAGCTTCCAGTTTTTGTGTCTCCACAATTTTCCGACCACCTGCCAAGAAGACGCGAAGCTCCTCTATGCTTTCAGGCATGCAATTCACGATCTGCACTGCCTCCTCTTCTTCAAGTTCAAGCTTACCAACTAGATCTTTAACGAGGTTTTTTGCTAGTTTTGCATCTATCTTAGCGAATTTAGCAGTATAGTCAAAAGCTCGGCGTTGAAATTGATCTAAGTTATCTTCACCAATTGCTTCGAGCAACTTTCGAGCTTCTGGCACAGTCAACATTTTCTCTCTTAATGCTTTTCTAGATATGCTTTACTCCTCCTTGCTAGGCGAAAAAGGTTCAAGGTGTTCAGGTCTCACAATTATTTCTTTAACAGCTTTCCCTTGCGCAACATTGATAACGTAGGCTTGCCCTCTTCTGTTTTCAACAATGCCGATTTTTCCATGAAAACGTCGGTGAGGCATTCCTTTATGTGTACCTGGATCTAATTTTATGACTACCCGGTCACCAAGCGCATACTCTCTAAGTAGTTTGCTTAGGCCTGTTTTCCCCTTTTCTCTTGCTTTTTTCCGTAGAAGTGAACGGGTTTTATGACGGTAACCTTTTGATTTCATTTTTCTTCTTTTCCTATAACCACACTTAACACGTCTAGATGAAGAGGCATAGCTTCAATATCTAAGATATCTTTTACGCTGGGCTTTGTACGACCCTCGTCCCCAGTGACCAGTTCTTTTATGTAAAGGCCTCCTTGGCAATGGATTTGCATTTCCGCTCGGTTGGGTGCCAACCTCTTTATCTTTGCCTTATATATGTGCTTTTCTCGTGTCAAATCAGCACGCCTATGTAGAACTCGGTTGGGAGTTTGCTGGTAAATGGTTGAATTTGATAATGCCTTCTCTACTCGTTCTAGTTCACCATCAGAAATTTCACAACCAAACTCTATTACTGTACGATAAACTTTCTCGGCTGACTCCATCTTTTTCAATCGTCTTACCATATTTTTATTGGTAAAGCAAAGCTTATGAATCTCGATTTTTCCTTTTGCACGTTTATTAATTGTCTGTTCAAGTTTCTGTAAATCCAATATGCGCCTTCTGGGCTCTTTGATTTCTAAGACAAAGGGACGTCCAGAGCCTAGCATACGAGCATCGACATCTTCTCTACCAGAGCCATGGAGAGTAATTTCCTTGCCCTCTGCAACTTCAAGCATTGGATTGCCGATAAGCCCTTCGATTGACTCTTGATATTTTTTACCAGTCCAATTGCATTTTTCACAGCCTTCTCCGATGCAGTCTCCACATAACCATCGGGACTGGGGAATCCCACGAACTAGTTTTCTGTATCTCCCTGCAATATAGAGAGGGTTTATCTGAAGTCTTGTTTTATTTGTAAAGGGGTTTATTAGTATAACCAAGTCAGGATTTTTATAGTCAACTTTCTTGTCAATCAACTGGCTGACTCGTTTTCCGATATCACGACTGAATTGGCTTTTCATACTTTCGCCGTGTGTAACGCTAAAGCGAGCCTTAAACTCGTCCTCTTGCTCTGCTATTTTTAAGGGCAATTCTACCCCAATTAGAAATGTTTTAAATTCATAATTCTTTAATTTTCTCAAAATTTTCTCTGTTACCTTATCAATTTCTTTGAATTTCCCTTCACACAGAAAACAACTATTTTCAGGGTCTGCGTTTTCACCTAAACGCGTTAAAAGACCTATAGCTAGGTCATAAGAACCGTTGGAAGCAACTATTTTTAGCAAGGCTACGCCATCATTGTCTTCAGAAATCATGGTTTGATGCCCTTTCATGGTAAGTAACAACTTTATTGCATCGCCGCGATTCTCATTTTCTGTGCCATACCCAAGAAGGGCGAACTGTCTGCCAAGGCACGGGTTACAGAGAGGGTGCTCTGTTAACATCAATGCCGAACGCAATAAAATTTCCATTGATTTCTCTGCCTACCTGAAGCCTCTTGGAAGTTTTTTCCCAGTCAAAAAAGGGAGTCGTTTACGTCGTAGTTGTTTCATCATTCGTCGCATCATATTGTATTGTTGGAGAAGCTCCTTGACCTCCATATCTGAAGTACCAGATACTCTTGCGACTATTCGGATGCGAGAGGAAGAGAAGGATTTTGGGTTTTCTCTCTCTTTTGGAGTCATCGATTGGATTATGACACGCCATTTTTCTAGACGGTCTTGTGCCATATCAATCATATCGTTGGGGATATCGTAGGACATGCCAGGCAACATTTTCAGAATGCGTTTAAACGGGCCCATGCCCTTCATGGCTTCGAATTGCTCATACATATCAGTTAATGTGAATTTACCGCTGAGTATTTTCTTGGCTTTCTTTTCTGGAACCTTGATTTCAGCCTCACGAACTCGTTCTATAAGACTCTCGAGGTCTCCCATCCCAAGAAGACGACCTACGAAACGGGATGGCACAAAGGCCTCGATGTCCCCAATTTTCTCCCCAGCGCTTATAAACTTGATTGGTGATCCTATTGCTGCTACTGCCGACAAAGCGCCTCCTCCCCTAGCGGAGCCATCTAGTTTGGCTACTAGGATCGAGCCTATCGGGGTGGCTTCATGAAAAGCTTTAGCTTGAGTTGCAGCTTGTTGTCCTATAGTGCCGTCTATGACAAGCATGACTTCATCAGGTTTTATAGCTTTCTCTAGATGCTTCATCTCTTCAATAAGGCTTTTTTCTTCTTTATGCCGTCCTGAAGTGTCAATTATTGCCACGTCTCGGTTGTTAAATTCTTTCAGTCCATTTCGTACAATGGCAACCACGTTTCTTGATTTTGGATCACCATATACAGGAACATTAATGCGATTAGCCAATTGCATTAGTTGATCGTACGCCCCAGGTCGATAAGTGTCTGCACAAATGAGTGCTGGTTTTAGCCCCCTTTTCTGCAAATATCGGGCAAGTTTAGCAGAAGCAGTGGTTTTCCCTGAACCTTGGATACCTACAAGCATCAAAACACGACGTTTACCTGGCTCAATTTTTAGAGTAACTGGTTTTTCTCCAAGAAAGCGCGTTATTTCTTCATAAACTACTTTCACTACATGTTCTTTTCGGGAGATGCCAGGAGGAAGCTCCTCTTTTAGGGCTCTATTCTCTATTCGCTTTGAAATGTTAAGAACTAACTGAACATTTACATCAGCTTGCAAGAGTGCTCGTTGAATGTCGCGGACAAGTTCCTTTACTATTGCTTCATCTACGACTGCAGCTCTGAAAACTTTTTTTAGAGCACCATAAATGGATGAGCCAAGACCTTCCAGCACCATCGTTTCTCACTTCCCTAAAGTTCAAGCGTGCTTAAATAGGATTTGGGTTACCATAACATTTTTCTATTCAGCTTTTTAATGATTAAATGCATATTTGCAGAGAGGGAGTTCTTTTGGCAATTCCAATTAATTTCATTGAGAAGAGGTCTATTCCTTCGGGTACTAGGATGGTTTGCGGATTTCCAGATGTAGGGCTTGTCGGTGTCCTTGCATCATCCCATGTCATATCTGAGCTAAACCTAGTTGAAATGGCATATGTTGACTCTGACCTGTTGCCCCCAATTGTCGTACTTCATAAAGGTCTACCACATGCACCTATACGCATATTTGGAAACAGCAACTTGCTTGTTATAATCTCTGAAACAGCAATTCCAGCAATTGGAGTTCAACGTCTCATGCGAAAGTTCGTGGAATGGGGGAAATCTAAGAATGTAAAGATGATTATTCCTATAGGCGGGATACCTGTCCAGAACCGTCAAGACATTGAGGAACCCAAAGTTTTTGGAACTGCATCAAATCTGGACATGATTAAGTTGTTGGAGCAGAAAAATGTCAACGTATTAAAGGATGGGTATATGGTTGGACCCCAGGCTCTAATAATGCGCTACTGTGCCGAACAAAATGTTCATGCAATCGCATTACTGGCTCAATCATTCTACAACTATCCTGATCCCGAAGCCTCTGCTGCTGCTCTGAAGCAGCTTTCTAATGTTACTGGTATTAGTATAAACGTTTCAAAATTATTTGAAAAGGGAGAGGAAATTAGACTTAGAGCAAAAGATGTAATGAAGCGTACTCAGCGAGAGTTGACCAAGATGAACAAGGGGCAGGAGTACGACTTGCCGCTTTACATTTAAATGAAGGGGGAAGACAATGTCAAGAAGTAAAAAAAATAACTCAATTTTTGACTTAATTCATGAGTACCTGGAGGAGATAAAAGAGTTAACTGAAGAGCTTTTGCCAAGCGAAAGACCAAGCTGGGACATTGAGTCATTAACAATAGAACCATTGTGTAACGTGTCAGTCACTCCTAACGAAGTAATCGTCACAGCGGACTTGCCCTTTACAGATCCAAATTCGGTAAAAGTTGAGCCAGTTGATTCGATGACTCTTGAGATAAGTGCAAAAATTGAGCGCAGAATATGTTGCGAGGATTTAGGAATTACGCACCAAGAAGGCGAATTTTCTGCTTTCAATTGTCAAACACGAATTCCAGTTCCTGTCGAAATGAAGAAACGTAAATCAAAATTCAAGAAAGGAATACTAGAGGTCAGATTACCAAGAAAGAAAGGTTACGAAATAAAGGTTGAATAACTGTAAAAAAGGCTCTTTTTTACTGGTTTCAGAAGATCGCTATGGAGGGAAGCTCAGCTTCCCTTTAAAGAAGCGCTTAACATGATAAAAATCTCTAATAAATGGAAAATTTTAACAATAAGGCGCTAAAGATAGGATGCTGGAGATTGGTCAGTTGACAGTAAAAGGAGCCATTTACTTTTTTGTCTTTGTTTTCATTCTTGTGGGAGTTTTCGGAATAACAACTTGGGTTGTTCTAACTAATGTTCATCCTCCGCTCAGTTTCGCCGTGATTGCTTTCCTATGGGGTATAACACTCGCCATACTATATCTAGCCTTCGATAAGGCAGGTTGGAACTGGTGGGGAAGCTAGATCTCTTCTAAAGCAGCGGCAACTATTAGAGGAAATGCAATAGTTGCATCGCAAATTGCTGTAACGGTTTTCTCTTCATTTTTAACCTTCCTCCAGCTAATAGCTTCCTCCAACGACGCGCCACTTAAGCCGCCTGGTTCAGGTCTATCCATTGTGACTTGAACTGCCGCATCTACTCCCTCACGGAAAGTGTTAGCAAATAGCGCAAAATGTTTTGGCAACCCACCACCTAGGATTATGACTCCAGATTTTTTTGCCTCAAACACTTTGTCGATGAGAACAGATAAATCACCAAATGGGTCGAGAACGAATTTTTTCTCTTGACTAAAGGTCCAAAGCTGGAATCCTATTATCGAATCTACCAAACCAGGACAGATAATTGGCATATTTTTTCTTGCAGCAGTTGCCAGAATGGAGTTTTCGTCATCAATCCTCCTCCCAACCTCCAAAAGCAGGTCCGATGGCGAAAATCGTTGACGCCTTTCACTAGGGATTTCCTCAAGAAGTAGATTCATCCAGTTCTCTAAATCTTTGAAGGCTCTATGCTCTATATAGATGTCGCCTATTCTTCCCAGCTTCTTCCTTTTCAAGTATTCATCATCAGCCTCAAAAAGGCCAACCTTATGTTTATAGCCTAAGGCTTCAACCATGTCGTGGACGATGTTGGCTCCAGTGGTTATAGTCACATTCACATATTCGTTCTCAATAAGCTGGGCAATTATACTTCTTAAGCCCCCAGGAACAAGGGCACCAGCTAAGGTCAGAAAGACTGTATAGTCAGGATTCTTAAACATTTCAGCCACAAGCTTGGTCGCTTTCCCTATCTTTCCAGCCCCTAAAACACCACAAGCATCCATTTCCTTAATCAGTTGGGCAACAGTTATCCCACGTCTTAGTTGAATCTGTCTTACATTTCTCAATAATTTCAACTTCTTCGGAATCGATAAATCTATAGAAAAAAATACTACCCTTTAGTACGCATTATTTTAGTTCTACCTAAGATACGCCAATATTCAACCTCAGTGCCAGATGTTAATTTCCTCTTAAGCTCTTCTTCGTCAGGAAAAGCTGCCTCAAAAACTTCGTAAGTCTCGAGATCCATTATTTGAACAGCATTTTGCAAAAGAGCAAGAACTTGGCCACTCTTCTTCTCAATTATCGGCACTTCTGTTTGAGCATCAACAGGTTTAACAAATGTTCTTTTAGAACCATCAAAAATGCCTATAGCGACAACTCTTGCTTTAGCTGAGCCATGTTTGCCAGGCTTGGATTTTGTAAGGCTAGAGACGCGACAAGGCTCATTGTTAACAATGACATAACCACCCACACGTAAAGTCCCGACATCAACAGGTTTGCTCATCAACATCAACATCCAATTTAATACAGCAATGTCTACAACTGAAATAAATAGATTTATCTACACAGCACACTTAAAATTTTTATTCTTAAACATCGAGACTAAACCCAATCTACGCACAGTGTAGATAAGCAACACGGTTTGTAATATTTAGATGACAAAGCCTTGGCAAACTACGGAATGGAAAAAAAGACGCAAAGAGTTCTTGAAAGGAAAAACATGTGCATTATGTGATTCCAACGAAAACCTAGCAATCCACCATACCAAGCATTTTGATAGCCTGAAGGAATATAGAAAGACGGTTACTCAGTTTATGCACAGTTATTTCGCAAATGGAAAGAATGAATCAGAGAAAAGACAACTATACATCAAGGCAGGTAGAAATTCCAAACCTAGATATTATTACTCTTGCCCTAATTGTGGTTATAGGGTCTATGCCCGGAAAACCATAGTTCCTAAATACAAATGCTCGAAATGCGGTTCTGTAACTGATTCACCTATCAAAAAGAAGAAAATATCAACTAAATATTCAAGACGCAGGAATTTCCGACGATTATTCTTCAAAACGCATGGGGAAGAAATCGATGAAATATTTGCTAAGCGAAAACAACAAGCTTATGAAAATTATCTAGACTTTAAGGGCGTAGAAGTTTTGTGTAAAAGATGCCACTTTGCGAAAGAAAAGGGGCTAATTCTTTGCAGAATTTGCAATCAGGGTTACCATAAGTCAAAATATGGAAAATGTTGGAACTGCTTTAAGAATACTGATGGTGGAAAGGCTTACATGAAGAGGAACAAACTCAAAGTCTTTAACAGGCTATGATTTACCAGAACCTTTCACATGTGAAGGAGACTTGAAAGATCGAAATCAACCCAATCGAGCCGCTTCATGAGAACACTAATATGATAAGTCCACAGAGAGATTGGCTTACATGCATTCGCTTAAACATTACGTTTTTAGATCGGGAAGAAAGGAACATTGAGAATTAAGAAGGTAATCGTCCTTGACACGTCTGCTTTCATCGCAGGGTTCGAGCCTCTCTCCATACAAGACCTACAATATTCAGTTCCTGAAGTTAAAAATGAACTCATTGTCAATTCCTTACCGTGGACTCGGTTCAATGCTGCTGTTGAAAATAGAAGGTTGAAGGTCAAAAACCCCAAATCAGATTATATTGAAAAAGTCAAAAAATCATCCAAGGTTGTTGGGGACTTGCTTCACCTATCCAAGGCAGATATACATGTTCTGGCTTTGGCATTAGAGCTGAAAGCCCTGGGGAAAAATCCACAAATCATCACAGACGACTATTCTATGCAAAATGTTGCGCATCAGATGGGTATTAAATTTGCGTCTTTAATGACTCTTGGTATCCGTTATCATTTCAATTGGATGTTCTATTGCCCAGCATGTCATTATAAGTATCCAGCAGACTTCCATTCTAAACTATGTGACATTTGTGGAACTACACTGAAACGAAAACCTATTGGAAAAACGCCAGTAAGAAAATAGGGTCAACAGTTATTGAGCAAGACTGACTTTGCATGCATTAGCTTATCAAGGTTGGGGCCGAATTCCAAGGACCAAAGAGATGATTAATTTCGAGTTATTTCTCTCCACGGTTATATCGATGGTTTGATTTGGCGAAGTGAATTCCTCGAGATAATTGGATATGTAGCTACCACTTATCATTTGCAGATCGTCAATAGCAAGGATTATATCATCGACTCGTAAACCTACTTCTGCAGCTGGACCGCCCGGCATCACCTCTACTATCAACCAACCGTAGGTTGTAGAGGCGCCCATTTCTTGGGCTATTTCAAAGGTCATATCCGTTCCGCTTACTCCAATTAAAGAGTGAGGGAAGGTTTCACCTCTTACGAGCCAAGCAATCTCTCGAAGGATTGTGTTGGAGGGGATGGCGAAGCCTACCCCTGTTGAATTTTCAACTATGGCGAATGTAATCCCCACTACTTGGCCTTTAGAATTAAGCAGTGGACCACCGGAGTTGCCTGGATTTATAGGAGCACTGATTTGAATGACGTTTGCAATCGAATAACCGCCAGCTAAGCTTTCAGGAATTGCTCTTCCAAGCTGGCTAACAATGCCTGTTGTCATAGAGCCAATCAGCTCGTAAGGATTACCCACAGCTATAACAATGTCACCCACTTTGAGCAATGAGGAGCTAACCATAGGAAGAAACCTCAATTCGTCAGCAGGAGCATCATCAATGGAGAGAACTGCTAGATCTGCGTAAACATCTGAACCAAGAATTTGGGCAGAGTATGCAAGCCCATTCCTGAATGTAACAGATCTGCTTGTTGTGTCTTGAACAACATGGTAGTTTGTGATTATGATAGGTCCTGAAAAAGCATCGCTTGAGTAATTGTATATAAATCCTGACCCTGCTATCTCTCTTTGAGATGTCTGACCACGAATCAGCACTACTGAGTCTTTGATAGATTCATAAAGTTCTGGGAGCGAAATATTACCGATGGTGGTTTGGCTATAATTCGAAAGGGCTTCTGTTAAGGCTGTAATTTGATTTTGGAGAGTAGTAACCTTGTTTTCCAGGTTCCTTACACTGCTTGAGAATAGCTGGTATGTGTAAATATTCCCAATAACCCCAGCTGAAACGACGATGGCAATTATTGTCACTGTTATGAGCGAAAGAAGACTTGAGTGACTTTTATTCTCATTATACAAGTTCATAAGATACCTCAGGTGTTGTTTGATGGTAATTTATACAATTCTTATAAGCATTATCTAATGTGTAAAATGGTTCTGGAAATCTTAATTCCTATGAGGGCTCCAACTAAGCCTAACAATACATCTCGTAGAACCCCAAAAAACCAAATCATTGGGAGTATCTCTGGCAGGAAAAATCCGGAATAGGTAAGAACTGATAAGGCTACACCAGCCATAGCTGCACTACTTAGAGCTGTTGCAATCAAGACAGCGCTGGTTTTTGGGTATAAGCGCAATGGGCGTTTTGACATAAAGGCATCGTACGTAATCCCGTAGGCAACCACGCTAGGAAAGATATAGAAATGAACAGGAGTTGGTGTTGTGAATTCGATTATTGCCCCGGAAATTATTCCCATAAGTGATGCTATGCCTGCTTTTGTCGTTAAGAAAGAGAGAACAACAAAAAGAATTGATCGAATAAGGAATGTATCGACTCCGTGAGTGATGTATCCGATTGTGTTACTTTAAAGAAAGGAATATCCCGCATAAACCGCTGACATCGAAGCGACAAGAGCGATGTCTCTGGAAGAAAACATTGTCTATTAATCCATAGGTATTCATTAATAAACTTGCGAATAATAGCGCTAGCAAATGCTCCGAATGAGGTGGATGCGTGCGCTATCGTCGTCTGGTTTGGACTAGAATTTTTTCCGGGCGACCGCTCCCATTTTTCTGAATTTTTCCGCACGCACATTATTATGATTAGATGTGTCTGAAATCCGTCCAAATTCCGTCCAAATTCCGTCCAAATTCCGTCCAAATTCCGTCCAAATTCCGTCCAAATTCCGTCCAAATTCCGTCCAAATTCCGTCTATTGTCCACACTGTAAAATTCGCGTGTATACATGGATTTCTTTAGAGCGTTATTGTATTTACTAAGGTCGAAGTATTGACGGGATTCTAGAAGTGGGCATCTTTAAAGGAGTTCCGGACGAAATTTTGGAGTCAAATGCATTCTCAATCGATCTGAATATGGGAAGATTTCAAAAATGTGTTCAAAGACTATACATGCTTAAGCGCCGGGGAGAGGATTTGAACCCCTGAGGGCCAAAGACCCACCGGCTTACTGGCCCACTTACTAATGCTGGATCTCGAGGCCGGCGCATTACCACTCTGCCACCCCGGCATTGATCAGAGCCAAAGGAAAATGTGTCTTATAGCGTTTTGCCTTCCTATCAAATTAACCTACACAACATAGACTGCTAGGCATAGCATAGGCATTCTAGCGATCACTTAAAGATAAAAGCTACCGAAACTAACAGACAATGGAGGAACTTCATAATGAAATTAACAGAAGGAATACTCCAGATTGATTCAGAGACTATACAGCAAAAAATCACGCGTTTTATAAAAGATTACGTAAGAAAAACCAAGACAAAAGGGATAGTTTTGGGCATCTCCGGCGGAGTAGACAGCGCTACCGCAGCTGCGCTTTCCACTATTGCCATAGGAGCAGATAGAGTTTTAGCTCTATTCATGCCAGAAGAAGAAACTCACATTGAAACTGATGACCAACACATAAAGCTCCTCTCTAAAGAATTTAAATTTCAACTTTTGACTGTTGATCTCACACAAATCCTAAGCACGCTATATGGAACTATTCCAGATTTCAACTTAAAAGATAAACTCAGTCGAGGTAACCTAAAAGCTCGAACCCGCATGCTCATCTGGTATTATTATGCCAACAGTAAGAACCGCATAGTAGTTGGAAGTAGCGACAAGAGCGAAACAATGTTAGGTTATTGTACCAAATGGGGAGATGCAGCTGCAGACATCGCACCTGTTATGGATCTATATAAAACCCAAGTTCGCCAACTCGCCAATCATATAGGCATACCGCTGGAAATAATTAAGAAACCCTCAACACCTGCCCTCTGGCCAAACCAAATGGCCGAAAAAGAACTTGGCATGAAATATGAAACACTTGACCTTATTCTATATGGCCTCGAGCATTTTATGCTCCCCCAAAAAATAGCAGAACAACTTAATCTTCCAACTGAAACAATTGTAGATATTAAAGAAAAGTGGCTACGAGCAGAGCATAAAAGACGAATGCCTTTAACAACAAAGCTCAAATACCGAACCATTAACGCTGACTTTAGACTCGCGCGTACAATCAAGGGGGATTTACATTGAAAGAAGAAATTAAAATAGCTCTCGCTCAATTCTCATGCGAAATCGGAGACAAGCAGCACAACATCAATAAGATGGCGAAGTTCGCTACTCATGCGTGCAAAGCTCAAAAGAAAGCTGACATCATCATCTTCCCGGAAATGTGTCTAACAGGTTACAGCATCCGAGATATGATATACGAGCTTGCTGAGGATATACCAGCACCATCTACGGAGAAAATTTCATAAATAGCCAAACAAGAAAGCCTTTACATAGTTTATGGAATGCCGGAACG
>CP070730.1:811429-815232 GCA_020351305.1 Candidatus Bathyarchaeota archaeon | reverse complement strand
TTGTTTCACACGCATTCATCGAACCTATGTGTGGTTTCACTGTCTCTCTACGTCCAATGTGCCGTGTATAACTCGAGAGAGTCAGAATCAGAATCTCTGATTCATAATGTTTTTGTTTGCACGAACAAACAGAAACGATCTATGATAACGAACTGAGGTACCGAGGAAGTTCGAGGGTGTCTTTTGATTTCATGGATCATTGCGGCTTATAATGAGGAGGAGCGTCTTCCAAAGACGCTTGGTCGAGTAATAGATGAACTTAACACTATGGATTTCGAGATAATAGTTAGTGATGATGGAAGCAAGGATGGAACGTGTGATGTTGCTTCAACATATGCAAATATTCTTGACAACGTAAGAATAGTTACCAATACCCACAAGGGACTAGGATCTGCTTTAAGACATGGATTTAACACTTCTAGAGGTGACGTAACTGTTTTTTCTTCTGCAGATATTTGGTTGCCACGTGATCAAGTAGAAAAACTCACTATGCTTCTTGATGATTTTGATTTGATTCTGCTATCTAAGCATACACACGGATCCATAGGCTTCAATGTCGGGACTGCTAGAAGGTTTCTCAGCCTCTCTTTCAGTTTTTTGGTGCGCCTCCTATGGAAGCTTCCATATAGAGATACACAAGGATTGAAGATTTGTAAAGTAACAACTTTGAAGGAGATAATTTCACAAGCCAAATCTGATGGATTCTTATTTGACTTAGAAATTGTTGTCTATGCTCACAAGATGAATCGAAAAGTTGTCGAGGTTCCTTGGGCGTACAATTATTGCGCTGGAAGTAAAGTCGATCTGAGAAGCATCTTACAGATGATCCGGGGACTCCTGTTCCTGAAGGTGAGATCTCTAGGTATGTGGGGGCTATAGTACGGTAAGGAGAATGGGACTGTTGCTCAATTGGCCATCGCCTTCTTCTCAATAGCTTTCATGCTCTCATAGTAGGTTTGGGTATGCATACATGCTCGAAGTGAGATACATTGTAAAACAATGTTGAATCCTATCAAATTGCTTTGCATGCTTATGGAGATTAACCCATATTTCCAACAAAGAACACAGTTGAGTATTTCAATGCATGAATTCGTAGGTTCTCTTAGACAACCTTATACGCAGGCGCCTGAATACTTCATGAACCCACTCTGACTTAGTAACGTACAAGAGCAGAAGTATTCCCAAACCGGTGGTAACAATACCAACGGAATCCAATTCTGTATGGCTGTAGTGCATCTTCATCTTCACATCTCCATCAAACGGAATAAACAAATTCATAAATCCATCATCGTTTTTGACGAGTGATACGACTTCTTCATTACAGTAGGCTATCCATCCCTCGTGGTAATTCATTTTCACAACCAACTCGGTGTTTACAGAACAGTTTTTCAACTCAAATTCCAAGATGTCAGGGTTCATGTAAGACAGGATCACTTCCTGTTCGTTGCCGGAAATCACCTCTATAAAATTAAGGGGAACTAGAGTTCGATTCAACTCGAATACTGTGGTTGGGGGCTTTTTCAGAATGGCTGAAAAGTAGGGCGGAACGAACTTACTCTCGACTTGTGGAGAGATCTGTCCATAGAATAGTACCAACCGAGCATTGATTCTCTTTAAGATATCAATAGTTGCTTCTACATCATCCCCGGAGTAGATCTCGGACCAGTACCTTCTGTAGAGTTCCATGTTGATGTTTCCCTCGATATACCCTCCATCAATTTGGAAATGATTTGACAGAACATTAAACGTGTATGAAAAAGTGCTTATCGAGGCCAGCCGTTCAAACGGACTCAGATATGAATTGAGTTCCTCTGAGACTCTATTTTCTGGTTCGTAGGCCTTAATAATGACAGGATCAACATAGACAGCGCAGGAGACAAGCAGCAAGACGAACGCACTCCGGAACAAAATTTTCACATGTAGCTTTGAGAATAAACGCGCGAATCTTTTGAGGAGAAGGTTGAAGAATACTGCACTAAGCAAAGACATTGAAAAGGAGACGAAGAAGGGATATCGCGCAGGATACCCTAACGATAGCCCTTGAAATATGTATGGTTGTATACACATGAATAGAAAGAAGAAGGTCCAAGACGTGAAGATGATTCCCCAGAAAACCCGTCTATAGAGAGAGATAAATAATCCCAAAGCTCCGAAACCTATCAATAGCACGCCAAGATAGTATGATTGCAACAACAAGATGTTTTGTGAATCAAACAGAAAGAGGCTCTGCAGAGGAAGCACATAAGCTGTAGTTGAACTCATGAAGGCGGCAGTTCTTGAACCTTCCACCATGAGGTATGGAATAAACCAGAAGCTAGCGAGCAACACTCCAATTGTGCCACCAAACAGAGATTTAAAAAAAGGAAATATGTGGTTTTGCTCGTTTCTGGCGTCGATGGCTTTCGCAAAGAGTACCCCGACATAATATGTGAAGAGAAGCCCAACAAAACTTATTGCAGCGTACAGGTTCGACAGGACTAGCAGACAGAAAACACTGGCTATGCAGATTTCATAGTACTTGCTGGAATGAGTTTTTGCAGCTAAATAGATCCCAAAGACAAGAAAGAGCATAGCAAAAGTATGTGAATAATGTCCATATCCGAATCTCCCTGAAAGGGTCTGGAAACTTGACAGGTAAAGTATCGAGCTGGACAAGCAGGCTAATTCGTGTAGGCCTATTTTTCTGAGAAAGAGATAAATAAAGCAACCTGTGAGCACGAAAGACATCGTATCTATGACGCCGAGCGCCAGCCACGACTCCAAACGAAAAAGGGCGATCACCAAGATGTTTGCCCAATACATTAACGGAGGATAGGTTTTAAGCAACGGAATACCGCAGTACCACCATGGGAACCACATCGGTAAGGATGGAAAAAAGGTCCAGAGTCTGCTTATCTTTGATAGATGCATAGGAGCATCTACACCAGGTAATGGTTGACTCAGAGCCGGGCTGGAGAGAACTAGTCCAACTCCTGCAATAATAAGTATTGGGAAGATATTACCCATGTGTTTTGAGAATAGAGTTGTGCGCACGGGCATTCTTTTCCCTCCTTCTCGAAATGATAAAGTAAACCGCAAGAGCTAAGAGTGGGATCAAGATCAATGGGATTTCTGAGATGTTGTCTCGCAATATAGTGTAAGAACCCAACTCGTCCTTAATTGTTTCATCTTTTGTTTTGGTGCAAGCTAGGACATTTATATCCTGCGTGTCTAGGCTCAGATTATTTAGGTCAGCCCAAAGCACAATTCCTGTGCCATCAACCTGCCAGTAGGCAGGGTATTCTGAGTCGATCCAATCCGTGCCATTCCACTCGTATTGGGTGCCATCCGAGTTAAGCAAGTAATCGTAAGAGTGGCTACCGATCTGTTGCCCTCCTGCCCGGGTGTCCAAGTACACAGTATATCGAAAAGGTGTTGTGTCGGGCGTGTCTGCCTCAGCCATTTTGAAGAAGACACACGTCCCGTTGTTTGTATAGTATAGCGCCTTAATATCCATCTTTTTGGGATGCACTTGCGCAGGGAATACGGGGTCAGAACCGAGTTGAATCCAATTCGAAGGGTACGGCAGGTTGGAGTTTATGGTTGTTGTAACCGTCACAGAGACTGAGGTGCCCGAATTCTGGCTTGTTGCTTCGATTATTGTAGCGTCCACTGTACCTGCAGTCACGTCAGGGGGAATGGTTACCCTTACGATTAGTGTGGCTACCTCACCTGCGTTCAGTGTTATAGTTGATCCTGGAGGTGGTATTAGCTGGAAGTCACCACCGCCGACTTGGTTCGTGTCCCGCCAAACTTCTACGTAA
>CP070730.1:794356-811329 GCA_020351305.1 Candidatus Bathyarchaeota archaeon | reverse complement strand
GGACTATCAAGATGTGCACTACTGCTTTGAGGACACAGCAGAAGCATACAAGTACGTGAAAATTCGCTGAATACGGCGGTACATTCTAATGGAAGCAATATCAAGGTTTACTTAGCCTTCACTGAAAAGGAAGAAAAGTTATGTATATTCGTGAGTTTCAGGAAATGATGGAGCGCATATATTCTCATCGAGACTTAAAACGAGGTGCTAATGGAACTTATAGATGGTTGAAAGAGGAGATCGAAGAACTTGGGGAAGCTATTCAAGGTGAAGACAAGAGAATCATTGAAGACGAGTTTGCAGATGTTATCGCTTGGCTTGCATCGCTAGCTAATGTTCTTGAAATTGATTTGGAGAAATCTGCGATCAGAAAATATAATGACCGTTGCCCAAAATGCCGTACTTCGCCCTGTAAATGTCCTTCAGAAATAGATGCGGTTTAACTGATTTTCAAATGCTGTTGACCTATGCCTGTTTTTTTCCACAAATGAGGCCTTTGGTTTTTTTTGCGAGAGACAATTCTCTCGCTCTCTAAAAGCCACAAGTGATGAAGGACTACTTTATAGCTCAACTTCGATTTCTTAGCCATCATGCTCGCAGTTGCATTCCGTCTTTCAAGGACCCAGAGGATTTTAGAGCGCGAAGACAATCCTTGATGAACATTTCTTGTTTCAGTCAAGTAGGCGTTGGGATGCCAGACCAACTTTTCCATAACTATCAATTACATTTCTGCAGTACAGACAGAAAAGGTTTAAGCAAAATCGGCAAGGCTTATTTGCCTAGGTTTCTTACCTTCGAACAAAGCTATGAGCTCCTGTTTCACCATATTGAGACGGTGAAGATAGTACTTGGGTAATCCATATTTTTCAACAAGGTGTGTTGCTGCTTTTAGATATTTTTCGATTCCACCACGATACACTGTTAATGATAATTGGCCTCCACACTCTGAACATTTTCCCTTGAGTGGCACTCGTCGGAAACGCCTGTTGCAGAGTTTGCAGCGGAAGGATTGCGTGGAAAAGGCTCGAAGGTTTCCGGAAATGTCCCTGAGAAAATGTGTTGTTAAGACTTTTAGAGCTAATTTTTTAGGGTCAACTGCTTCAATCTTTTCAGCAAGCTCTAATTGGCTATTTAGCTTATCAGTCATGCTTTTGAGTTTCCTGTACATGCTCACACGATTGCCCATACTAATGTTTGAAACCGGAGTAGTATAGTTAAAATTTTCAAACTGCTCTTTTGATCCCAATTTGTGGGCAACCAAGTTCACAAGGTTAGTTACTTTCGACGGTAGAGTCTTTTCAAATGTTTTCTCGTAGAAAGCCAGAGGATAATGACTGACAATGTCTAATTCATGAGCTTGCCTTTGTACCTCAACTGGATTAACGACTGGAATGATAAACAGAGGGGCATCCATTATGCCGCCGATTTGCGAGGGCAAATAGGCTCTTGAAAAATTCAGCAAAGTGTCTAGTGCAAGCATTAGTGCATCTTCATCCCCATCACAGTCACGCCTTTTAGCAGAGTGCCACAAGGGATGGGCATAGCAAACGTTTAGATCTGTAAATCCAACGATACGCCCAAGAATCCCAACAGAAGTATGGGGGGCTAAGCCTATTATTAGATGTCCAACTAGATCTTCAATTTTCTCAACCTTATAAAATCTGGGAAGTTTGTATACTTTTTCCAGAAGTTGATCAAGAAAGCTTGCTACCCTAATAAAGTACGTTGCACTCTTCTTAGGAATCACGAGATCTTGCACTCTTAGTTCACAGATTTGATCGTTCTTGGCTAAAGGGTTGCCTTGGCAGTCTCTCATGTAACCTAGTTGCTTAAGCTTCTCAATTGATATCCCTACTTCACCTGGCTTAAAATGTGTCAAAGGTGCATTCGTAGTGTCGAAACGTATTGTCCCATCTTTGTAAACAGACAGGTCCTTATTGGCACGAAGAAGGCCTTTCTCAATAATCTCAGCAATTTTGTGTTCATTTGACAACCCCTTTACTCCTTTGACAACCTTAGAGGGGCTAATTCCCAGCTGATGATAAGCTTCATCGATCATTTTTTTAAGATTTAGTCTTTGTCTTTCAAATCCGCGAGTAGCAACCTTACAAACAGAACATGTGTCTCCTTCCATTTGTCTACCACATCGAGGGCAAGATTTTTCAATAATTGTTTCAGTGTTACAATCCAAACATTTGATCCGGAAAGTCGCTCTCTTACATGTTGGACATCGCCGCTTTGTGAAGTCCACAAGAATTGCACCCTTTTTGGTTGCCTTAATTAAATCTCGCTGTGCGCCACCAGCTAATCCTACTGGGAAAAGTAGATGAACACGAGGCTTCATTTCACGTCTCTTAGCTTTCTCAGGTCGACCCATACGTGCTCCTATTGTAGTCGGAGCTCGTGCACGAATGGTAATGCCTGAAAGATTTTTCAGAACTTCTAAAAGAGAGGATTTATCATCTATTCTAGTTGTTGGAGAATCAAGACCAAGAGAAGTAGCTAGAGCAAAAGCTTCATCCTTTTCGATGATTATTCGATTTCTGCTGATTTCGTGAGGGAGACCTAAGCGTTCTAATAACCCTTTTATTGTTATATTTAATTTGCCATTAATATTACAAATTTGCTTATTTTCCTTTTGAACTTGAGACTTCAGTGCCCATTGACGCAGAGTTCTTAATTCTTTAATTGTCATGTTTGACCAGAAGAAGTTATAATATGGGTGAAGGGGAACATTGAGGTTTCTAGCGATGGTAACAGCTTCTTTTACAGTTGGCTTTGTGTAGAATGGCTGCGAAATAAGCATCTTTAAGCGTTGAACTGAGACATCAGCAGCAGTTGCTGCTTTCTCAAGGGTGTTGCCAAAATCCTTCATTATCGCCAGCTTCAGCTCCTCACACCACCATTCTTCTGTATATCCTGAGGGGCAGAGCATTCTGTTGTTATAGAGAAAATCGCCAAAATTTACAAGAAGATCGCCCAAGTAAAGGATTTTGTGAATTTTACTTTTTATTCTAGAGAAGTTCTTTCTCGAAACACGAACTACTGCCTTGTCTTTTAATAACACTGTCGGCGGTTCGATTGAATCCACAGGCAAGACAACTCCTCCTTTTCCAGGTAGTTCCAAGCGTATTTGTGTACCTCCTGCGAGGAATTGATTGAGAATTAGCATTGTCAAGGGGTGGATACCAACTGCTGCTAACCCAGTGTTTCTTGCTCGTCCATAGCGAAGGCGAAATCCCCCTGACTGGGATGGGAATGAGAAAATGGGGCGCCCTGCAATTACGTCCTCCATGAATCCGGCAGTTTTCTCAGTTTCATGAGTTCCATCAGCTTTACCTATATGTTTCAACCACTCCCATCCTTCAATCCCCAGTTTCTCTACGATAATGGAAACTTTTGCTGCTCGACCTATCACCCCATCATTTACAACTCGCAAAGCACCTCCCCTAACTCTATTTGTTTCAATTCGTGGCAAGTCACGAAAAGATTGCACCTCAACTGGATCAGATTCCGTGCCTGTTACTTCCACGGGAATTGATTCGATTGCTATACGCAGTTGTTCATCAGTGACATGATATTGAAACCGGTTTACACCTCGTTCGTAAAGTCTCATTTCTTCTATGAAGCGATTGATCTCCTCCTCGGTGGACTTGTAACGCTCTAAGCCAAGAAGGCGGCGTATGAAATCGCCAATGACAAGTGTCAATGCTTGATCTGTGCCGCCAGCAGATCGAATTGGTCCTGCAAAGTATATGGCCAGGTAATTTGTGTTATCGAAATTAGTTTTTAGTAATACCTTAGCAACGCCTTGAAGAGGTGCAGCTGTTATGCCTTCGGTCAAGATGGCTAGAGCTGTACGAACAGCTTGCTCGGCCGCAGGTTGAGTTTCCAAGTGACCGAATTTCCCGTAGACAATTTCCTCAGCGATTTTAAATGCAAGTTCTTCCCGAGGAAGCTTTCTGCTAAGTTCTTTTATGCTTTCTGCAACTCCAATAGGCCCTACTAGGCCTTCAACAAGTTCGGCAAGACTCTCCGCGATTTCTGACTCCGGTATTAAAGCAGGATCTAACCCTTTCTCTCTGGCTTTATTGGCTATTTCATGAATAACCTGTAATTCGTTCTCAAGAGATTTTACATATCGTCGATGGTCTTCGCTCATTTTGGCTTCCAAAAAACGGTCGCCCAATACTGCATTCATAGGAATGTATTTGGGGTTTTCTGACACAAACTAGACTAAAAATGCTTAGGAATATTGTGGTCTAATTATATTTATGGCTAACCTGACAATTCTCTAAATTCTTAGCCAATGCATTCAGCCAAAAATGATGCTTTTCTAAGCTGTCCCAATCTCCCTGACAGTCTTTACAAGTTTTTTGAATTGATCTCTGTTATCCGTTTCTTCTATAATATTACCAGTGACAACCATGTCTGCGCCAGCAACAACCACAGTTCTAGCTTGCTCGCTGCTGCAAATTCCTCCACCTACAATTAAAGGAGTGTTTATGGCGTATTTCACAGCTTTTATCATATTTGATGGGACTGGTTGAGTTGCACCAGATCCGGCTTCTAGATAGACGAAATGCATGCCTAAATACTGGGCTGCTAATGCATGGACTGCAGCAAGTTCTGGCTTTGTATAGGGGATTGGAACAGCCCGTCCAACAATCCCTGCTGTGCCACCTTCTCCGACTATGATGTAACCAAGTGACAAAGTTTCCAGATTATATTTTTTAATCATTGGTGCTCCTAAAACTTGTGCACCAATAAGAAAGTAAGGATCGACTGAATTTAGAAGCGACATAAACCAGATAGCATCAGCATGTTTGCTAATTCCCGTGACATTATTAGGGAATAGAATTACAGGGATTTTTACTGTACGTTTTATCGCCTTTATGACCCTGTCTAGATGATTGGGGGATGTGGAAGTAGAACCACCTACCATGATAGCTGTAGTTTTTGAATCATCTGCCTTCTTAGCGAGTAAAGAAGAAGAAGCAGCAGTAACTTTTTCTGGATCAATAAGAGTAAGGTGGATCGCCCCATCTTCCTGAATGTGTTTAAGAAGATATTTTTCTATTGGCCCAACCATATAAGAAAGCTCTCCGTCCTATAGAGTAGCTGTGTTTGAAACCTTCCTCTCACCGTAGTATTTGTCAGTGAATTTGCAATAAATGTCTATGTCTTTATAAGATGGTTTAGCAGGAAATTTCTCAGAAAATCCACAGCTACCACAGCGTACTATCGCATTTCCCTCGTCTTTCGCAAATTCAACTCGCACAGCCTCTTTCCCACAACGAGGGCAGAGGAATACTTTTGGCAAACGTTTCCTAGGAATGCGTATGGCTTTCCTCCGCCTTCTCCCCATGTGTTTAACCTCTATCCCTTATCCCTACATCATTTCACCTTAAATACTTACCCAAAAACGCACAGAACATTGAAGCATTAAAATTCTCGAGGCATCACAAGATCTGCAATGTCCACACAGTGTCCAAAAATTCGATAAATGGAAGAAGCCATAGCTAAAATTATTGGTACAATCTCTGTAGGCTGTTTTTTCACTACAGACTCTATTTCGTGAAGCATCGCCTCTATTTTTACTTTTACATCTTTCACTTCTTCAGCCAAAATAACACTGCGATTGAAAAAAGCTTTTAACGCTTTTTCTTGAGACTCAAAAACCTTGGAATGGAACATTCCTATTAGCTGAGAAACCTCTCTACTAATTTCTGCATCCTTTAACGCAAGCGTCTTGCAAGCAAGTTCCCCAGCTCTATCACCTATAGCTTCAACAAAGCTCGCGCAAAGTCTATAATCAAGACAATCAATGGATCTAATTTTCCATTTCTCACCCAAGCTTGGATTTTGAATTAAAGTTCGCAAAGTTCGCACAAGCAGAAAATAGAACCTATTCGTTTCAACATCTCTGGCAATTACATTTCTTGCAAGGTGAAAATCCCCATCCAGAAAGGCGTTTATCGCATCTCGATGCATACTTGACGCAATATTATATTCACGCCTTAGAATCGTCTCAGGTGAGGATGCGGATCCCAACAGAGATTGTAGAACTATGCTCGCAAAGTCTTCTTCCACAATTTCCAAACCAATGACACGATTTGAAGTTTCCTTAATAAGAGCCCTTTCTTCAGATGATATACGACCTTTAGCTTCAACACGGATTTCGTCATAACCCAGCAGATATTTACCCACTATTTCCCTACTCAAATAGGGAGATGGCTTTAATACGACACCCAGATGGGTCCTTTCTTCATCATGTTGAGTAAAAAGGCATAACTGCCCATCTATAGACTCTGACATTGCCAGAGCAGTGCCCTTGCTAAGCCCAACGCGTTCAGCCCATTCTTTTGGTAGAGAAACAAAGAAAGTCCCACTCACAGTACGCTGAACTTTACGTAGCTCCACAACAACACCTCATGATTCACACATATCTTTGGAGTCTAACTCAAGCAACCGATATATAAATATAGAAGACAGAAATTGAAGGTGTGAATAAAGGTTATAATAAGTATAGATTTTTTATTCATTAAAAGGCTGGCGAAAGATTCAAAGCTTTCACAACCAAATAAGTTTTGGGAAAACGTCTTAAAGTAGCATTAGCTTGCCAAACTACCACCTTAGTAAGTAATTCAGTCTGGAAAACATTGGAGATTGCAAATAAATGGAAGAGCATGGAAGAATGCGTCAAGCTGTTTCTCTTTCGCTCATAGCAGGTTATCAGCTTGATGAAGAAGCCTTTAATCTTCTACACAGAATGTCAAAGACTGAAGATCCAATAAAACTCATTGAGGCAGTTTTAAAGAAGTTAAAAACGCGTAATGAAAAATCGTTTTTAATCTGTAAGAGCCTTCTTGAAGAAATCGCTAAGGAGATCTTTCCGGAAATCAAAGATCCTGAGAAATTTGCGGTCTCTCCTCTAGAATCTTCTCTAGAGACAGGAAAAGTACGAAGTGCCTTTTCTCCATTGGCAAAGGACATGAAAAACGACATAAAAGTGCTAGAAGATCCTACTGGTAAAATCTGCTCAACTGGCTCAATTGATGAGTACATCACCTACTTCAAAGACCGATTTGAACGAATAAGAAAATTGTTACGACAACGAATGGATTCTAGGCACGCTGTGTCGATTAAAGACGCTTTCCGAGCATCTCCTCGCTCAAAACTCAAAGTATTTTGCATAATTACAGAGAAGCGGCAGTCAAAATATGGAATTCTCTTGAGAATTGAAGACTTTGAATATAACGCCACAGTGCTCATTCCACGAAATGGACATTTGGAACTCCTTAATAAGGCAAAGTTGTTGCTGCCAGATCAAGTTGTATGCCTTGGTCTCATGAAAAGCCGAAAAAACTTATTGGTTGTCGAGGACCTGTTCTTTCCTGACATACCCCAAAGGAAACCCCGAAAAGCCAAAGAAACAATTCATGTGGCACTCATATCTGACCTTCATGTCGGAAGCAAAGAGTTCATGAAAGAAAAATTTAATCGTTTCTTGTTGTGGCTTAACGGAAAATACGGAAACAGTAGCTTGCGGAAAGCTGCTGAGCTCGTAAAGTATGTTGTAATAGCTGGTGACATAGTAGATGGTATAGGGATCTATCCTAATCAAATGAAGGAATTGACTGTACGAGATGTTTTTAAACAGTATAGTCTAGCAGCAAAATTCATAGAACAAATTCCAGACTACATAGAGATAGTAATCATTCCAGGAAACCATGATGCTTCACGAAAAGCACTACCTCAACCCGCTCTTTCTTCAGAGTATGTTGAACCCCTCTGCGAAGCCCGTCCGCATTTATTATCACTAGGTAATCCTGCAACAGTGAGTATTCATGGTGTGGAGTTTCTCATATACCACGGACGGAGCTTGGATGATGTGTTAGCAACTGCAGCTAATATGCGGTTCCATTCTCCCGAAAGAGCTATGCGATTATTATTAAAGGCTCGTCATTTAGCCCCCACATATGGCCAGCGAACCTTAATCGCACCTGAGAGACGGGACTTTCTTGTGATAGAGCGTATCCCAGATGTTTTTCATACAGGTCACGTGCATGTGATGAAATATCAGTCCTATAGAGGAACTCTTATGGTCAATTCGGGTGCTTGGCAAAGACAAACTAGCTATCAACGAAACCTAGGCCTGGAGCCTACACCAGGCATTATTCCTGTGGTGAATCTTCAAACGCTTGCTGTCTTACCAATAGATTTCAACTCTTAGTACACGTGTGCTGTCTTGCTAATTTTTTAGTTTGAGACAGTTTGGCGTGAAGTCCGTTAATTGCCCCAGATGAGTGTCGTTTACATAGGCCTCTTTAAACGGTCTTCGAGGAATAGCAAGGCTAATTTTCTTTGTCCGGCCATAACGACCTCTATTCACAAGGCTTGCATTCAGTAGCCCAATGGAATCAAGCTCGTTTAGAAGGCCACTAACCCTTCTCTGTGTCAATGGTGAAGCATTTATCTCTTTGCACAACTCATTGTACACCTCATAAATATCACCAGTTATAGCTGAGTAAACCTTGGCTTTTCCAAGAAGGTATACACTGTACAGAACAAATTTTGAATGCAGTGTTAAATTTGTTAGAGTGTCGATTATTCTGTCATGCTCGATTCGTCTCTCAGCTGCTCTGACATGATCTTCAGTGACTGCCATTAATGAATTCTCTCTCTCAGCGACCTCACCTGCTACACGCAACAAATCTAATGCTCGTCTTGCGTCTCCATGTTCTGCAGCAGCTAAAGCGGCACATAACCCCACTGCACCATCCGTCAATACTCCTTCATGGAACGCTAGGTCAGCACGTCTCCACAAAATGTCTTGAAGCTCAGAGGCGTTATATGGTCTAAATACTACTTCTTCTTCACTTAATGAGCTTAAAACACGGGGTTCTAGTAAATCCTTAAACCGTAAATCGTTTGAAATTCCAATAATGGAAACTTTACTATTGTGAAGAGATTCGTTTACACGTGTCAACTCATAAAGAAGGACATCGCCCCTAGCTTTAATTAATTCATCAAGTTCATCTAGCACAACGACGAGTAATACTCTTCGGGTTTCTAACTTTCTTTTAAAACGATCATAGACTTCACCAACTGCTAAACCTGTAAAAGGTATAAGGACACCTAAGGTAGCACACAAGTGTGTAAAAACCCTGTACTCCGTTCCTGCTAGCCGACAATTTACATAGGCTACTTTAACATCTGCACTAAACTCTGCAGCCTTTTGCGTTAACCTACTTAGAACGTATTTAATAACCGCAGTTTTTCCAGTACCAGGTTTTCCATAAATGAAGATGTTTGAACATCTTGAATTCTTTAAAAGCGGTGCAACAATCATCCCAAGATGCCTTATTTGTTCTTCGCGATGAGGTAAAACTTCTGGTATATAGTCATGGCGAAGGACATCTCTATCACGAAAGAATTTTGTGCTTCTGAGAAAATTTTCAAAAACATCATCAAGCATATCCTTCTTTTTCATGGTATGGACTTTCTCCCTTCAGCAAATGCAGTTGTAGAACCGATGTTTCAAGTGGAAAAGATAAATGCTCTTCTACAAAAAAATGGAGATTTGCTATACATCTAAAAAAGTGGTGCTAAGTTAGAGGATTTTACTAGGAAAACATGAGTTACTAGCGATTTGCTGTACCCACACACCCCTAAATTTCCTGTAGAAAACCCTAAGTGGATAAAGATTTAGTGTGGATTTCTTTTAGAAAGAAATATACCCCAAAAGGTTAAGATGGTTTTTAGTTTATATGTTATCTGGTATAAAATTTTTCACTGATAACACTTTTTTTGTTCACTTAATTAAAAATCGTAAAATTTTTAGTACACACAAACAACAACATATATGTGTATTTCCTTTTAGTGGAAATGTATACGCGCGCAACTTCAGTGGAAATATAGGGGGATGGATGTTTAATGACCTATAGTTTCTGTGAATTACATGTGAAATTTAATTTTTCGAGAGAATTTTCTGGAATTATTTTGCAATTTTTTCATTATTCCAGGCTAGTTTACTGTGAAGAGAGACCCCCCTCATTTCCTTTGGAGATTTAAGACCTATGATTACTTCTTTTCTGTTCTTTCCAGATATTCTGTTGTGAAAGCTGTTAAACCAGAATAATTGCAAAATGACTCTAGATTGGTCGTAGGCAGTCATTTTAAACCGCTTTATCAACCACAATTAAGCCATAATAGCTATAACTTGTGAAGTGTGAAGTGTTAACTCTTTGATTTTGGTGTACGCGATGCCAACTCGGAAACTGCGGGTGGAGGTATTTGATGAAAAAGGTAATCGTTATACTGTAACTCTCGAAGGCAAAATAACTAGAGAAAAGGCTCTCTGTTTGCTCGATGTTGTTGAATTGCTTGGAGGAGTACATGACAAAGATGAGTTAAGATGTGACATTACTTCAAAATTTAATAAGATAAAATTAATTATAGAAGAAAACTTCCCTTTCAGTTGGTTTTCTTCTAAGGAAATCCTTGAAGTATTTGAAAAGAAATTTAACGAGCAAATTTCTCTCAGCACAGTCTCTACATATTTAGCAAGAATGACCGACCGGGGTTTTATCACGAAAAGAGGTTCTTCATACAACAGAGAATATCGTACGCGACATCGCAAGATGACAGAATTAGCACAAAATACCATGAAGTTGTAGAAGGTGAATAAACGTACTTCGGAGTATAGCCTATGAATAAGGAGATTTTGTCGGATTTTCACAAGATAAGAACAATACTAAGAGATTATGTTGAAAATGGGACAGTTGCAGGTTCAAGAGAAGTGAGAGATGAACCTCAAATATCCATTAGACCAAACACATCTAACATCACCCCTTTGAAAAAAATACGACATTGCAACGCTCATTTTTTTGCTGTAGATTGCTCAACAAGAACTTTAAAAAGAGCAAACAATTGGGGAATATACATTTTCCGAGTTTCCTATGTTACCGTCAAAAAAAGAAATATAGACTGGGGCTTTAAGGAAAGAGTACAAGCTGCAAAAGGAGACTCCCATGTGCGTCGCAAAATTCTACAAGAAACAAGACTGCAATTGGAGAGTGAAATGGCTTTGACGCTGCTTCCAAAAGCAACTGAGAATGACTATATACTTCTAGATGGTGCAAGCTATTTTGGTGGGAAGAGGAAATTTAATTCCCTATTATATGAGAAATGTGAGCAAGAAGGAATAAAGCTGCTTTCTATAAGCAAGCAGTCTCCTATACTTCATGATAATGCGGGTCGTGACCTCATTGCCACTACATGCATGCTTGCATCACATAGGCGTTGGGTGTATTACCCAGTCAAGAAAGCCAATATTCACGAGCACCTTTACGGCGACATATCAATCATTAAGTTATGTGCGGACAGTCCACGAGCTTTTCGATGTGACATAATGAGCTACTTACCCAGTCACGACATATCATCACTTCTATCACCTCTCTCAACAATCTCTGAGGACCCCCGTTGCATAGGTTATCCAATAGCACTCTGGCTAGCTCACGATTTTTCGAATGTTTCAAAAGTAAAATTATTTCAGTATCGTAAGCAAGTTGAAAAAGAGTTGGAAGATGCTGGGCTTCTTGAAGTACTTCGACAAGAAGAACTTGCGTGTAATTTCGCAGACGAACTCCATGGAATTCGTGATTCCCTAAACTCAGAGTGGATCTAATTTGTCTAATTGTCTAGGATCAATTTGCGAGGTTAAAAGCGATAAAATTTCTTTCTTTTTAAGCAAAGATACTGCTCTATCCTTTGGGCAGATAGTTCGTGTGGATTCAGGAGCTGTCTGTTTTTATGCTAGAGTTGTGAACGCACAAAGCAAGTCCACTCTCGAGACTAGCGAACAACTTCGTGAAGCTGAAGGTAAGGAAACCTTCGGACCCTACTCCTATTACAAGAATATTGATGCAATTCTTTTCCTTGAAAGGAAAGCGGGGAAAGTTCGTTCGCCTACTTTCAACCCTGATTACATGGACAAAGTATACCCAACAACCTCAGAAGACTCAAAGGTATTGAAACTTGCTGGAGAGCTTGAAATAGGAAATCTGCGCTCAGGAGGTCAAACCCTTGGCCGTGTTGGCATAAACATTGCTGCTATACCCAGAATGATCGGTATGTTTGGTATGACGGGCTCTGGAAAAACCAATACAGAATTAATAATTAATGCTCAACTCATCGACAATAGCCCAAGAACAGCTGGTTTGATTTTTGACTTTGCTGGGCAATTGCTGGAGGGAAAAGAACTCGGGAATAAAGGTTTGTCTGATTATCCACTTTTTCACAGTAGAGTTCGCTTTTATAGTACAAAAGAGGAGAAATTACGCATTGGGCTTAGGACGCTCCAACCTTGGAAGCTACGCAATCTCTACTCAGATATCACTCTTCCCCAATATCGGCTTGCCGAAAAACTTTACCAACAACTCGGCGATGGCTGGATTGAAAAAGCCCGAGAAGAATATGAACAGAATGGTCGTGCTGGCGTAGCTAGAATTACACATGCGCACAGGGAAACGGTTGACGCTTTGATGAGGAAGCTTTTTTCTTTAGATCCACGACTCTTTCCTCCTTCTACGCACAGTTTTATTGAAGATGTTATTAGGAACATAGACCAAGGAATTACGTGTCTTATCGATATTTCAGGAATGACTTCTGAAGCACAACACCGAGTTGTCTGTTTAACCGCATCTGGCGTTGCAAACCATTATAAATACTTATGGGAAGCGAAATTCGAAAAATGGCGAAAACTGCCCACCTTGTTGATAACCCTTGAAGAGGCACATGAATTTTTAGATCCAAGCAAAGAGGCTACGATTTTCTCCGCTATCGCCCTAACTTACCGAAAATATCGAGTAGGATTGAACGCAGTGACACCACGCCCTTCTCGGATTAATCCAGATGTATTTGCAGAACTTTGGACAAAAGTCATAATGAAAACTGAGTTGAAAATTGATCGAGACTATCTTACTAGAAACACACCATATCTTGAATACAGTGACACAGAAGTAAAGATGCTTGATATAGGGGAGGCGTTGTTAATTTCTGAACCAAAGATTCGATTCGCGGTTCCAGTAAAGGTGATGCATTACCCCGACTATTTAGATAGACAAGAGCAGGTTGATTACAACTTAGCACAATCAAAGACACTTGAAGCAATGGACGAGAATCTGAAACGACTACGAAATGCAGGTAAAAATCTAAACACTAATTAACTTTTTTGCTCTGGTTTTTTCAGAATCTTCTGCATCTCGTCCTTTAGATGATAGATAAAGGGGATTTTATTTGTCCGACGCTCTAAGTAGCCATCTTCGTACAACTTCTTCATCAAACGTGCTGTATGCTCTCTACTAAGCCCTATTTGTTCTCTTATCTCTGGTGTTGTCTTATCTCCTTTGACAGCAAGAAATTTGAGAGCTATGAGTTCAGTTTCTGTTAGAGGTGCCAATGCCTTCTCCCGTTTTATTGGAATCGCAGACTCAATTCTTGGCTCACGTTCCCTTGAGCGACTCCTCTTTTTCTCGATTTCAGCAATTTTCCCTAACACAGCGTTTTCTTTCGACATAACTTCTTTGAGCTTGTTTTCCAGATTTTCAATTCTGATCAATGCTTTGTCTACAGATGGAGGAGCTTCTGCTTTCTCGGCAAGTGTTTGAACCCTTTCTTCCTGCTCTTGAAGTCTTTTAATGAATGACTCGCTCCGACTGAAAAGTACATTTAATTTCCGACTTGAGATCTCAAGTTTATCATTCTGGATCTTCATCTGTCTATTAAAGCTCATGATGATGTCTCCTACGATATTTTTGGCTTCTGCATACTTCTTGCTAAGCTCAAGTAAACGTTTACTGTATAACACAACAACGACCAAAGTAAAAAATGATAAAATGCCCGTAAATATTAGCATCTCAAACAATTTTCTCACCTGTGATCTGGATGTGACATGTATGATGTCACACTTATCACTGTATTCAATAGTACAAACTTAAATCTTATGGTGAAATCTCATATGTGACGTCACAGGTCACACTTGGTGTTCCAAAGATGTATTCAGCTCGAGAATTTAACGTTTTTTTATTGAAAGACAAACTAAAGTTTGATCATCTTACGCATAGTTTTACGTCGCTTGTGATCATGTGATATGTGACATCACGCTTGTGATGAAGCCCATGGATGCGATAATTGATCAAACATTGCCTTAAGCTCTTCTCGTAACATGCTTACGATTTGTAATTGTTCCTTTGTTATTCTATTGTTCTTTAAAATGTCCCTATGAGCCTTTGTATATGCATTTAATCTATTTGCAGCTTCTAAATATGGATCAAGACTCGCATTTTCGAGGATGCCAAAATAACCAAGAAGAAGAACTGTATATATCGATTTTATTATATTTCTTTTTGCCTGTCTTAATGTTCTGTTGAAGGAACCACGGCTTATTGCTGCCTTCGTTTTTCTTAATTTGGCTTTTTCTTCGTATTTTAGCGATTTTGAGGCTAAATTGTCGGATAAGGCATCTATAAGCAGAGTTTCAAGCTGCGTTGCCGTTAAATGGCTGTTCTTGGCCAGTGTTTTGGCAATAGGGTCTTCTAAAGAGCGTCTAAGCCAATTTTGAACATTTTTCTTTAAGGACAAGATTCCATCCAAAACCTTAAAGCTGTTTGGATACAATTTTGTATACCGGTTGAATATAGGATTTGTGCCCAAAAGATGCAACAAGAAACCAGTATTAAGTCAACTAAAATGAACATTTATTTTTTGAAAATTGAGGAAAACCGAGGGAAAATTCTTGCAAACGCGTAATAAAATTGCTGAAAGGTTGAGAACTATTCAGCCAAGTGGGATCAGGCGTCTTCTATCTTCAACCCATCATATACCAGGAATGATAAGCCTTGGGCTGGGAGAGCCAAACGCTTCGCCTCCAAGACACGTATTGGAAGCTACAAAGCAAGCTGTGAATGAGCAAAAAACCCGTTATACGCCCTCAAATGGAATTGAGGAATTGCGGGAAGCCTTGGCAAAAAAGTTTGCTCGAGAATATGCCCTTAGATATGACCCTGATAGTGAAATCTTAGTTACTATTGGGGCAACAGAGGCTATTTCTCTTGCTTTAATGGCTTCCATTGATCCTGGTGATGAAGTGCTAATACCTGATCCTGGTTTTGTTTGTTACGCACCAGCTGTCCGGATTGCGGGAGGAGTCCCTGTTTCAATGCCTATACTTGAAAATGATGGCTTTAAGCCCAACTTAGAGACTGTGATGTCACTAATCACAAATAGGTCACGTGTAATGATTATCAATTCGCCCAACAATCCTACAGGATCCGTTTTTACATCTGGCGACTTGAAAAGATTATCGAAGCTTGTGGTCGAGAACGGCTTAATTGCAGTTTCCGATGAAGTTTACGAAAAAATTACTTACGATAATGCAACGCACCACTGCTTGGCAATGTTTCCTGATATGCGTGACCGCACAGTAGTTGTGAATTCTTTCTCTAAATCATATGCAATGACTGGTTTTCGCATCGGTTGCGCATTAGGCCCTAAAGATTTAATTTCTGGTATGTTACTGGTTCACCAGTTTTTGATAACCTGTGTTGATAGCCTATCGCAATACGCTGCTACAGCAGCCTTAGAAGGACCACAAAATTTTGTTGTAGAGATGGTCTCCGAATTTAATAAACGGCGCAAACTTGTTCATGAACGCTTGAACGAGATCAAGGGTATCGATTGTACCCTCCCAAAAGGGGCATTCTATGCATTCCCGAATATTAGAGCATTAAGAGCTACATCTGAAAATTTTTCCGAATTTCTCTTCAAGGAGGCTAAAGTAATTGTTACCCCTGGCTCTTCATTTGGCAAATATGGCGAAGGTTATTTGCGATTATCTTATGCTGTTTCATACAAAGAACTTGATGAAGCTTTAGATCGAATAGAGAAAGCCGCAAACAAATTCAAGTAAAGAGCCGATACATCATTTCCTCGGCTTTCTCATGCTGAGCCCAGCATCACATACATATCACATCACTGTGATTTATGTGATGTCACAGTTCTTCTGAAAATTCTTTTAATAATGCATACAATTCAGGTCTTAGGTCACGGAGAGTAGGTACGAAAGCTTCTACAGGGGTAAGATCTTCATAGCTCAATTCCCCAAATGAGAGGTCTTCTTCATCATATTTTGACTGTACAATTATACTGCCGCTAGGAGATATGAGACGAGCTCCTCCCCAAAACTGCAGTCCATCTTCAATACCGACTAGGTTTACATATGCTAAGAAACATGTGTTTTCTATTGCTCTAGCAATTGTAAGAGTTTCAAAAAATTTCTTCCTAACAGCTGGGGAGGCTGAGATGCAGATAATAAATCTTGCACCTTGTAGACGTAGCGCACGTGTAATTTCTGGGAAGAAAATATCATAGCAAATTGTCAGACCTAATTTTCCAAGGTTTGTGTCAAAGACTGGTGTTTGATATCCCGGTCTAAAGTATCTCTTCTCTTCAAAGACGCTGTGGGTTGGCAGGTGCATTTTTCTATATTTACCTATATATCCCTCTGGGCCAACTAAAACTGCCGTATTGAAGAGGACTGCCTTTCCCTTTTCGCTTCGTTCCGGCATTCCATAAACTATGTAAAGGCTTTCTTGTTTGGCTATTTCTGAAATTTTCTCCGTAGATGGTCCTGGTATTTCCTCAGCAAGCTCGTATATCATATCTCGGATGCTGTAACCTGTTAGGCACATTTCGGGGAAGATGATGATGTCGGCTTTTTTTTGAGCTTTGCACGCATGAGTAGCGAACTTCGCCATCTTATTGATGTTGTGCTTCTTGTTTCCGATTTCGCATGAGAATTGTGCGAGAGCTATTCTGATTTCTTCTTTCAATGTAAATCCCCCTTGATTGTACGCGCGAGTCTAAAGTCAGCGTTAATGGTTCGGTATTTGAGCTTTGTTGTTAAAGGC
>CP070730.1:760712-794256 GCA_020351305.1 Candidatus Bathyarchaeota archaeon | reverse complement strand
TGAGTTTTGATCAAGTTCGAAAGAAAATGGCGATGAATATGAGAAATGTGAAAACTGACAAACCTGTATACCTTATTGGGGAAGCGCTAGTAGGTGAAGGAGATGAAGTTGCTCACATCGACTTGCTAATTGGCGACAAAGACGGACCTGTTGGGGAAGCTTTTGCGTCAGGCATGTCTAATCTATCTGTAGGTCACACACCTCTTCTTGCAGTTATTAGACCTAATCTGCCTCCAAAGCCACATACGCTCCTTATCCCGAAAGTAACGGTAAAAAACCTTGAACAAGCGGGCAGAATATTCGGCCCAGCACAGGCTGCTGTTGCAAAAGCAGTGGCAGACTCTGTTGAGGACGGGGTTGTTCCAGAGGCTAAAATAGAAGATTGGGTAATCGTTTGCAGTGTTTTCATCCACCCTAACGCTAAAGATTACAGAAAAATATATCATTATAATTATGGTGCCACAAGACTTGCTTTAAAAAGAGCCTTGGCCGAATACCCCTCGCTCGCCAAAATCATATACGATAAAGACAGAGCAAAACATCCAATAATGGGATTCAAAGTACCGAGATTGTGGCGCCCACCATACCTGCAAATTGCCTTAGATGTCCCAAGTCTTGGACGGACAAAAGCCATAATTCAAGAGCTCCCTGATAGCGACAGAATAATTCTTGAAGTCGGGACGCCACTCCTAAAGAAATATGGTGTCAGAGTTATTCGGGATCTGAGAGAGGTTGCCAAAGATGTATTCATCATTGCGGATTTGAAGACTTTAGACGTAGGAAAAGTAGAGGTGGACTTAGCATTCGAGGAGACTGCCGACGCTGTTGTAGCAGCAGGAGTAGCAGCAAAAGAAACATTAGATGGTTTCATATATGAGGCTAAAAAACTTGGGATATACGCAGTAATTGACATGATGAATGTCGAAAACCCAATCAAAAAACTCAAAACATTGAAAGAGTTGCCAAATATTATCATTCTTCATCGTGGCATAGATGCAGAAACAGGAAGGAAACATGGATTGGAACGAATAACGGAACTGAAGCAGGCTTTTGAAAATCAAAGGTTTCTGGTAGCAGTAGCAGGAGGTATAATTCCAGAGATTGCTAGAGATGCCCTGTCAAATGGTGCTGACATCTTGGTTGTGGGGAGATACATAACGCAATCAAAGGATATTAGAAGGGCTTCAAGGGAGTTCCTAGAGCTAACAAGAATAATGCGAGAAGACGTTGATTTGTATAGAGTTCATGTAGAATAGTAAAACATAGAATTACTAACCAAGAGGAGCATCAAATTTACATTATTGTTAAAAATACCCGCGCGTAAAGCATAAAAGTCCACACGCACCTTTAAGGGGATTACATGATCAATGCTATAACAGTCTTTTCGATAGTAGGCGGGATAATATTTGTTGGCTTTCTATCAAATCTACTATTTAAGAAGACTGGGCTCCCAAGCAGCTTGTTTCTGATCCTTATTGGAATAATTCTTGGTCCAGTTTTGAATGTATTTTCCCCAGCAGACGTTGACCCCATCACTCCCTTCTTAACAACTCTCACTCTGATGATGATACTATTTGAAGGAGGGCTGAACATGGACATTTATAAGGTTATTTCCCAAAGCTTCAGAGCTGCCATTCTTGCAATCTTATACATCACTTCAGCAGCAGCATTCGTCACCTTGTTTGCCCATTTCATACTGGGATTTCAGTGGCTTGAAGCGCTAATGCTTGGACCTATGACGGCTGGAACAAGCTCAGTAGTTATCATACCGCTAGTTTCAAAATTGGATATAAACAAAGAGGTTGAAGTCACTTTATCGTTAGAGTCAACGATAACTGATGTGTTGAACATTGTCTTAGTTCTGGCTATACTACAAACCTACCTAAGAGGACTTGTAGATATCCCCCAAACTGTTGTTACTATTCTAGGAAAATTCGCTATAGGCGCAGTCTTAGGTGCTGTAGTGGGAATTGTTTGGATAAGGATGCTCTATCACATCAGGAAAGAGGAGTATACTTACATGTTCACCTTAGGTGTGCTTATTGGTTGCTATGCAACTTCTGAAGTTTTAGGAGGAAGCGGGCCACTAACTGCTCTTCTTTTTGGTCTAATGCTTGGCAATGACAGAGAGATTTTCAATACGCTGAAGTTAAAACTTGATTTGGCTTATCTGAGTGAAATCAAAGATTTCATGAAACGTACCCAAGGAGAATTGGCCTTTCTTATTCGCGCTTTCTTCTTTGTTTTTCTTGGATTAATTTATAACGTTGGTGGAGGCGAGGGAATAACGATTTGGATAGGCATTCTATATGCTGTGATAATTGTCTCGGTGAACTTGATTTTTCGTCACGCAGCTGCAACTATTGCAACATGGAAAAGCGATATGTTTCGGTTCCGTCGTTTCATGACCTTTATGTGTGGAATAGGATTGGCAAATGCAACTCTAAGTATTCTACTTTTTAGAGAGTTAAGCCCAACTGTTCCCTACGCTTATCTCTACCCTGCAATAATAACAAACATCATAATCGTAACAAACATTGTTACATCAATAGCACCGTTGTTGTTTAAACTCCGAAAATGAGAGCACAAATTATGTTAGATAGATTAGCTGCTTTTACAAAATTGATTCGCCCTGTTAACAGCATAATGATGGGTTTTGCGGTGATTGTTGGGGCTGCGTTAGCTGCCAGAGCCGCAGTTTTCCAGCAATCCCAAAATTTGGTGCTTGGTTTTATAACTGGTTTCTCGTTGACTGGTGCAGCAATGGCGATAAACGATTATTACGACAGAGGAATCGATGCCATAAATGAGCCTAAAAGGCCAATCCCAAGTGGGAAGGTCACCCCGAAAGAAACGCTATCTTTTGCCCTATGTATGACTATTATCGGTCTGGTAGCAGCTTTGGTAACAAGCCCAATCCCTAATTGGCAGTGCCTGGTCATAGCTGTTGTATCATGGACTATTGTAGTTTTATATGTAACGAAGGGGAAAAGCACTGGTTTGCCTGGTAACTTACTTGTAAGTACATGCATTACGATACCTTTTGCTTATGGAAGCTTTGTCATTGGAAGGGGATTGCTGGTGACGACTGGAGTATTCTTGGCTTTGGTGTTTTTGTCAAATACAGGACGTGAGATTACTAAGGGGATAGTTGACCTTCAGGGGGACAAAGAAAGCAACATAAAAACAGTTGCAGTGCTCTACGGAGAACGAAATGCAGCGGTGGTTGCCGTTATATTTTATCTCTCAGCTGTTTCGCTAACTCCTCTGCCATGGCTTGTAGAGATTGTTACTTTTTGGTATCTTCCATTTGTTATTTTAACTGATATTGGGCTGATCCTAGCATCTATTTCATTACTCTCAAATTATTCAAGGGAAAATGCAAGAAGGATTAAGAATCGCAACTTGTTTTGGTTTTTTGTCGCTTTGTTAGCATTCCTAGCTGGGACTTTTTGATGTAAAGAAAGGGTTAGACAAAGAGGTAGATAGTTGAAAGCAGGCCTTTCACAAGTATATTTGGGCCTGAAGTGATTTTATAACCATTCCGGCAAGGCGCCTATCAGCCAATGTTAACCGTTTATGGCTTAAGTATTTAGGCTAGAATCGCACAAGAATTTGAGAGAGATAATCATGACTTTCATACCAATCCAAGAAATACTTGCAGGCAAACATGAAGGCGAACATGTTAGTATTCGAGGATGGATCTACAGAAAACGAGAAAGCAAGAAAACTATCTTCATGCTAATCCGCGACGCTACTGGAATAATACAAGTAATAGTGAAAGAAGGAACACAAGCATGGAAGGAAGCGGAAAAAATAACCATCGAATCCTCATCCTCCCTTGAAGGAACTGTGAAAACAGACAAACGTGCTCCTGGCGGGTATGAAATCTCCATTGAAAAAATGGCAATCATTGGTCTAGCTGAAAGGTTCCCGATTTCCAAGGATCTAAGTGAGGAGTTTCTTAGAGATGTTAGGCATCTCTGGTTGAGAAGTAGAAAGATGAATCTTGTTATGAGAACCAGAAGCGAAGTCTTGAGGCTAACGCATAAATTCTTTAGAGAAAGGGGCTTCATAGAAATCTCTCCACCCATGTTCATAACTAGCGCATGTGAAGGTGGGTCCACCTTGTTTCACGCCAAGTATTTTGATAGAGACCTATATCTGACGCAAAGCGCTCAGTTATATTCTGAGATCCTAATTTACTCATTAGAGAAGATTTACACTTGCGCACCCTCCTTTAGAGCTGAGAAAAGCCGAACGATCCGCCATCTTACAGAGTACTGGCACGTGGAGCCAGAGTGGGCTTTTGCAGACATGAAGGATGTTATGCAAATCGAAGAAGACTTAGTTAGCTATGTGTGCCAAAATGTGGCACAACGCTGCAAATCAGAGCTTGAAGAATTGGAAGTGAACCCAGAAAAATTACTGAAAGCCAAGCCACCTTTCCCAAGAATAGACTACAAAGAAGCAATCGAAAGGTTGCAGAGGAAAGGTTTTGGCTTAAAGTGGGGTGAAGACCTTGGTTATGACGAGGAAAAATCATTGGCTGAAGAGTTTGGGGAACCCTTTTTTGTTTATGATTATCCAAAGGAGATAAAGGCCTTCTACTGTAAAACCTACAGAGACAGACCAAAAATAGCCATGTCTGTGGACATGCTGGTCCCTAGGATAGGGGAGTTGACAACCGGTGGTGCTAGAGAAGACGACAAGGACGAGTTGATTAGAAGGATTGAAGAGTCAGGCTTGCGAGTGGAGGATTATGAATGGTATATTGACATGCGGAGATACGGCACGGTGCCTCATGCGGGATTCGGGCTAGGTGTAGAACGGTTACTCATGTGGCTGCTTGACTTGGACAATATAATAGACACAATCCCGTTTCCACGCACGATAAGGAGAAGCTTTCCTTAGATTCGCTCATGTAGGGAAATTAAGCATATAGATATCGACTTTCTTTTTATGCAGCCTACTATTCTATTCTTAATTGAGTGACAAGTGTGAGAGGTCGGGTTAGCAAAGGCAGAGCACGCGTTGCATGTAAGGATAATCGCTGGATATTTGAGCTCCTTGATAAACCAGCTTTAACGAATGAGTTTACCGATAACAGAAACCTGTTGGTTGCAGAACAAAGTAAGGCAGGTCTATGCGTAGCCTGTAAAGGTTCACGAATGCTTTGCGGAAAGACGCGTTGTCCCGTCGTGGTTCGCGTGAATTCTTTCATGCGTACAATACCACTTATCAAGGATTTAGATATCGATGGGGTTTCACCACCCAGTGTTTTTGTTGGGCGAATCGGTTATCCCTATGTTTACGCGGGACCCTTGGTGCCCCCAGTTCATGAAGACACAAGCCTTTACGATATACCGGAACTTTGGTTTGGAAAGACAATAGATGAAATTGTTGGCTTCCGCTCGATGCTCATCAGGGGCAAACATCGAGTGCATGTACGCCGCTTTGAGGAAGAGGGCAAGATTATGGACATGACTCGGGAACTGGCGTTAGCTTCCAATGCAACTGACACTGAGTTGTCTCTAAAAAAGAAACCAAGGGGATTAATAGTTTTAAATGATGATATTCAGCCTTTCGGCCCGTCAGCACCAATTAGAGATTTACGAGTGGCTTCAGCCCGTTGGGATCACCATGTTGAGAAAGCCTATTATGATCTGGATTTGAAAGCTACTCCAGCAGTTTTAGGACTTTATAAAAACGGTGTGATGGTTACTAAGATTCAAAGAGCATTCAGCGTTGGGGCTTTTGGCATAAAACAACAAAGGCGGTTGGTGCCGACGCGTTGGAGCATCACTGCAGTAGACAGCATTGTCTCAAAGGAGTTAATGAATAAGGTTAAGGCATATCCATTGATTAACGAATATCGTCTCTACGAATCTTCATACCTTGAGAATCAATTTGAAGTTTTAATGATTCCGGATGCTTGGGGTTACGAAGCTATAGAGGCATGGTACCCAGGAACTGTATGGAATCCAGGTGGGAAGAATATTGTGATGTATGGAGATTGGGAAGGGAATGAGGGGCGTACAACCTATGCGAGTATCGGCGGGTGTTATTATGCAGCTAGACTGGCAGCATGTGAGCTTCTAGTGAAAGAAAGGCGCCAAGCGATGGTTATTGTTTTTCGCGAAGCAAGACCTGGCTATATTATGCCAGTGGGAGTGTGGCAGGTGAGGGAAAACGTGCGGAATGCAGTGCGACAACATCCATTAAAGTTTAGCACTCTTGAACAGGCCTTGCAAAGGATTTCAAGTCAGTTTCACATCCCGATTCAGCGTTGGATAAGAAACAGTAGATTGATAATTAATGCTAGGACACAGAGAAAGATAACGCAGTACGCCTAAGTTTGCACTTGCGAAGTTGTTAGCTTAGCTTCTTGCCACACTGGAAGCAAAACTTAGCATCAGAAGAATTTTCTTTTCCACAATGAGGACAGGTCAGGGGCTCTCTGGTAGTGGCTTCTTTGATTCTATCTCTGGCAGTCTTGACAGCCTTCTCCATCTCTCTCCCTGCTATAGAGAAAGCTTTCTCAAGCTCTTCACTCATTTTGGAAAAGGCTACCTTTAAATCTTCCAAGGGAGTTGATATGCCTGCTTCTACACCTTTCCGAGTTCTCTCACCACATTTGGGACAGAAATTCGCATCTTCATGAAGTTCTTTGCCACAATTGGAACAAAACACCATGAGTATCGCCATTATCAGGAGGGGAGAGGGGAATTTAAGTGTATTTGTAGAGATAATGGTTTTCGCCTGGGATCATTACTCTTTGGCTTTGAACTTTTTGCCGCATTTTGGACAATATGTAGCATTTGCTTTAGCTGTGGTGCCACATCGAGGACATGCTGTTACTGGAGGAGGTTTTGTTTCTTGCTCAATCTCTTTCTCCAAAGCTTTTGAGTGTTGCCACTTTAGAACAGTGAAGAAGGATGTTGCTCCTGTGCAGATGAAGGTTAGTGTGTAGCCTATAATGAATAAAGCTGGAAGCTGCGGTAGTTGTCCTAAGATGATGAGAATTATGCCAATGATTAGACCTGCAACTGCAATTTTTCTGTAATGGCTTGTCTCAGAGATTTTTCCTTGCAGCTCCTTTTTTTTCTTCCTTTTCAATTTTCTGAAACCTCTTGGGTTTCTGAACAAAGTCTGAATACTAGGTTGGAATTGATAAGGATTCCAAATCTCTAGGGTAGTAGGTTATCATTTCTGTCCCATCTTTGGTGATTAGTACAGTGTCAGAGTGTCTGAATCCGCCAAAGCTTGGTTCATAGATGCCTGGTTCACAGCTTATGATCATTCCAGGCTTCAAAGTAGCATCATTTCCAATATCTAGCCATGGTGGTTCGTGACCTTCTAGTCCTAGACCGTGGCCAGTATGATGTCGCATCAGTTTGTGGAAACCAGCTTTCTTGAATACTCTTGCTGTCGCTTTATCTACTGTGCTACATTTTACCCCTGGTTTTAAGGTTCCAAAAGCTTCGTCTTGCGCTTGCAACATAACCTTGAAGTATTTCTCCTGTTTCTCCGTGGGTTTGCCTAAAATCATGGTTCGCTCAAGCTCGCAACTATAACCATCTACGTCAGCTCCAGCGCCTGTTACAAGCACATCACCATTTTTCATAGGTCGCTGTACGGCTATTGAATGGGGGATAGCGGACATCTCTCCAACTTGTCCCCGGAAGCCTGCACTTGCTGGATAACGTCCCCAGCGTTGGGGCACATAATTCAATCCCAAAGTTTTCTTCATAATTATTGATGCTTCATGGCTAGCCACCGCAGCTATTTCAAGGTCAAAAAGGTCAGACGCGGTGTACTCTTGAAGCAAGGAATGAGCTAGGTTTGCCCACTTTGCGCTTTCTCGTACAAGTCCAATCTCTTCTTCAGATTTTATTAAGCGCATTTTTTCGATAATATCTCGAGCAAGGACAAACTTGGCTTTCGGTAGTTTCTCATTGATTGGAGGTCCCCTATACCCCCAAATTCCTGCAGCACCAGCCATGTTATCAGTACCTATCTGCCTGTTCGCCAATCCCATATCTTTCAAGAAATCTGCAAAATAGTCAATGGGATGTTTTTTTCCAGGGTAATCAAAGTAAGTTCTGATATCCCCTATTAGCTGTGTTTTTAGCGGAATATGATCAACTTCCAATAATGGTCCCATAAATGTAATTTCGCCATCCACCGGAATGACCAATGCAGCAGGTCGTTCTGTAGCAATGTGGGAAAAACCCGTCAAATAAAAAAAGCTAATGCCTTTTGTAAGATAAAGGGCATCAATTTCCCTTTTAACAAGTATTTCCCGAACATGCTTAATTCGCTCTTTAAGCTCTTCTTCACTGATAGATATCTTCGCCATCAAACCCACCGAAAAAAACAGTCTTTCAAGCGGACATTAAAAAGATTTTTGTTTCCAGTGTGGTGATTAAAAGAAATCTTCAAGCTTTAGTGATTGGGACTTGTGAAGAATTTCAGCGCATTTTCGTGGATTAAGGGGCTTGAACGATAGACCAAGCGTAGCTAACAGTCGCTGTGTTCCTTTAGTAACATCTGGTGCTGCAAGTATACCTCGCACTTCTCGGTTAACCATGCTTTGTACAGCCTGCATATATTTAGACAATTGCAGCACGGCATCACGCCCAGCAGCTTTCCGCTTGATCTCCACAATGACAAATTTACCTTCTTTATCTATGCCATAGACATCTATGAAGCCGGGCTCAACTTTCTTCTCATAGCTAATTGGTTTGAATCCTTCCTCTAGAATGGATGGATACAACAAGATAGCTTTCTGCATATCCTCTTCACTAGCATAAAGCGTGAACTTGCCATGATCTTTCAGCTTCATTGCAGAGAGTAAGTAGATAAGGTTGAAGTATATGCTCAGAGATTCTGTGGGTTTGCGACGTATTGCTGTAATATGTAAAACACCATCTTCAACCCGTGATCGGAAAATGCATCCAGGTGGTTGCCAATTTACTGCTTCATATCCATTTGGTCTGTGAACAAGAACAGAACCATCTTCTTTTATTACGACTAGACGTTCTCCTGGTTCAAGCTGGCTGCTGGCTCTGCCTTTATAGGTTATCCAGCAGTTTCCAATCAAGAGCAGGAATTCGCGATGAGCAAGTACTTTCTTAATTAAATTTTGAATTTCCTCGTTAATTGTTGGATTTTCCATAACGAGACCATGGTTTTGACTAGCCACATTTTTCGCCTACAAACCTTTAGTAGATGTATTTTACATAAAACTTCTGACATATTATGGCGGAGTGGAAAGAAAAACGTCTTCACATGCAATATTACAACAACACCTCACATCTATATAACAATCGCTACGGTGTGGAGCAAAATCGTAAGATTAAAGCTGTTGTCGAAAATCTAGAGTTTGGGAAACAGAGGTTTATTCTTGACCTGGGTTGTGGAACTGGTCTTTTGATTTCGGAAATTTTGAATATTTCTAGTGATTTTGTCGGGTTGGATATATCAAAAGGTATGTTGAGAAAAGTAGACCGTTTAATAAAACGTTCAATGAATATTTGCCTTGTCTTAGCTGATGCAGACAATACACCTTTCCGTCATGGCTGTTTTGACACTGCCATTGTTATAACACTATTACAGAACATGCCTGACCCGAGAAACACTCTTCAAGAGATAAAACGTATCACAAAACCGAAGGCTCTGATAATTGCCACAGGTTTGAAGAAATGCTTTACCAAGCAGTCTTTCACTAAGCTCTTAAAAAACGCAAAACTAAAGACTAGATTATTAGAAACCGATAGTAGCATAAAATGCCATGTAGCAATATGCAAAAAGTACAATTGAAATCGCTAGAGCCTTTGTGAATGTGTGCATAAGGTTTCACTTCTGAGATTTTACTTCACTGATGCAGAGAAATATTGATACTTATTGGTTAACTAGATGCATTCTTTTTCTGAGTCTAGCAAAGAAATCTGTTAAGTCGATGTTCCCACCACTGATTATTATTCCTACTCTTTTAGACTTCAAATCTAATTGCTTTGACAACACACCCGCTATGGAAACTGCTCCAGAGGGTTCAACTACGAGTTTCATTCTTTCCAAAAGAAACTGCATGGCAGCAACAATTTCCTCTTCTGAAACTGTTATAATCTGATCAACATTCTGTCTAATTATTCTGAATGTGTTGCTACCGAGAGAGGATCTTAAGCCATCCGCTATTGTATTCGGGTTCTTCACTGGAATAATTCTCCCAGCCTTTAGTGATTGATAAGCATCATCTGCATTCTTTGGTTCAACACCTATTATCTTGATTGATGGAACCAAGTGCTTTGAGGCAATTGCAGTTCCACTAAGCAAGCCTCCACCACCGACTGGGCTGAAAATATAATGGAGTTTCCCGACCTCTTTTATAAATTCATAAGCAACGGTCCCAGCGCCAGCGATAATTCTGAGATCATTAGAGGGATGTATAAGGGTATAACCATGTTTTTCAATGAGAGGTTCAACAGCTTTCTCCCTGTCCGTTGGATGATTCCCACAGGTAATTATTCGCGCTCCATAATCTTCAGTGGCAGCTACCTTAAGTGGGGAAGCATCTTGCGGCATAGCGATTATCGCTTTAATTCCCAAAAGCTCAGCAGCCAATGCAAGTGCTTGCGCGTGATTTCCTGATGAGTGTGTTATCACTCCTTTCTTCTTTTGCATTATGGATAATTGCGACAGAGCGTTACAAGCACCTCTAAACTTAAAGGATCCAGTTTTTTGGAAATTCTCACACTTGATAAAACAGTTGCTGTCAGTTATCTTGTCAAGAGTTGAGGAGGTCAACACAGGAGTGGAGTTGACGAATTTCTTTATCCGCTGATGAGCTGCTTCCACTTCTCTAAACATTCGAATCAAGAGAGATTCAACATGAAAGCTAAATAAATTAATGTGTGAAATAGCGCGTTTCTGTGATGCTGCCCGGGAACATGTTACACGCGTATGGTATATGTTAGTGATGGCTCGTGAATCTGATTATAATCATTAATCCTATTCCACATAGAAAAACGATGAATCTGATTAGCGATCTAACTAAGCTTTCCTTAAATCTAATTTCAGGGATCAAGTCTGTGCTAGATATATAGATAAAGTTGCCAGCAGCAAAAGGAAGAAGGAAAGCTATTGAGCTGCCTAGCTGCTCATACAAGATGAAACCCACTATCCCCCCAAAGACTACCGATACAGCTGAAATGTAGTTCAGGATCAACGCCTTAACTTTATCAAATCCACCATGGATTAAAATGCCGAAGTCCCCAATTTCTTGGGGGATTTCATGCAATGCTATCGCTAAGGATGTGGTGGCTCCAATATGGAGGTTCAACATGAAAGCAGCTGCTATGACTAGACCGTCAATGAAATTGTGTATACCGTCACTGAATAGGATTAGATAAGAGAAAGGCATTATCTTTGGGTGCGAAGTAGCATGATGGTGGTGCCAACTAATTAATTGCTCCAAAACGAAGAAGGTACAGAAACCAATGAGCAGATACGAAAATGCAAGTAGAAGTGATGACTCATCAACGCCAATTTCATGAATCGCCTCAGGAATCAAATGAAGAAAGGCTCCTCCAATCAGTGCTCCTGCAGAGAAAGAAACTAGAAGCATCAGAATTTTATTCATAATTTTCTCTCTTAGAAATAAAACCAGAGCCCCAATGAAAGATAAGAGACTGATCAAAAAAGTAGCTGTGATTATCCAAGCCCACATTTTGACCCATCACATATTAATCTTCTTAACATCTGCTTAAACCGATGCATGCAGAGGTTTAACTTAAAAAACTTTTGATAAGCGGGCGCATCTGTTTAAGTCTTATTGAACGAAAAAAAGAGTGGGAGTAGTTGTGAGCTCTTTCAGAGCATCCTCATACGTTGCCTTTCAACTTCCATAAGAGCTTTGGCTTTCTTGTGTTCCACCTCCAATAGAGCAGTTTCAATAGGACTGAAATTACTGTAATATCGAGCGCGATCCTTAGGAGCGTATTTTTCTTTGTGAAAGCCCACAGATGCTTGTGGGAGACCGTAAGCCCTCCTAAACCCTAACAGCCCAGAGATTTCTCTTCTCAAGGACCCGAACACACGTAGCTTCCTTATTTTCGAGGAGTGTTTCATATTCATCACCTTCTCACTTATCTATAGCATTTTGGTCAATAATTGCCTATCTGAATAAAATTCAAATATTGAACGAAAAAAATTTATAGAATTGAACTTTATTCAATAATATGAAAAATATAAAGCCCAGATTGATTAGGCTATTCAAAGAAGGCTACTGCACTCCACAGATATCCAAGATTGCCAAGGAAATCAAGGAGCCTTCCACTACCATTCATTATAATATAAAAAAGTTAGAAGAAGAAGGCGCGATTAGAACCTATAAGGCTGTGTTTGACTATAAAAAAATTGATGAAGGCTTCTGTGTGTATCTTTTCATCAAGTTGACAGCTAAAGCAGGTGCTTACCCGGACAGAATTGTGGGGGAATTGGCTAAATATGAGAAGGTAGAGAGCGCAGATCTTCTAGCTGGAGAGTGGGATATGATTCTCAAGGTTAGAACAGAAGATCAAGATGAATTTTATGATTTGCTGAAGAGTATTCTCGCTCGTGAAGGTATCGAAAAGACTACATCTTTGATTTCGTTAAGACAGGTTAAAACGGAGTTTGTCCTGTTGTAGTTTCGAGTTCATAGCCATGTGCATTATGAAGTTAGGTTCGATAATTTAATGCAAAACACATATTCACCTTCGCTTTTCAAATAGTCTTCTGCGTATCCCCTCTTTCGGCAAATAGTCACAGCAGCTGGATGGTATGCATAATACACTAATGAGTCATAGCCTTTCCTTCTGATGAAATCTTCAAAAAAATTAAAAAACCTTTCACCATAACCTTTCCCTCTATACTTTTCGATCAACCAGATTTCATGGAGCTCAACAATGTTATCTTTTTTTCCACCACAAAGCTTCCTTAGTATTTCTCTGTCCTCTCTATTTCTAGAATCTCCTTTTCTATGCTCATCAGTACCAGTCTCATGCCAGATTGCATGCCCAATAATCTTATTGTTCTCTCTCCACACAATAAGATGAGCTGGGCTTTGAGCAACAATTCTTTCCTCGGTGATGCCAAGTTCTCCAGTGCCTTGTTCACCCGCAAACCCATTTCTCTTGTAGTATCTCTTGAACTCCCCTAATTCACAGCCTACTAGAAATTTCAAGATTTTCCCCATCCCCCATGCGCGCGCGCATAGTCCTATAAGCAGTTCGTCACTCAAAATATTAATATGCTTTCGGAACAACCACTAATGGGAGGAGGAGGACTTGAAAAGAAGAAATGCGATTCTTGCGATTGCCTTTTTGTTAGCCTTCATTGTTGGGGTTGCTGCATTGAATGGACTTTGGCCAAGCATTATTCTTCCAGTAACTGTAGAAGAGCCAATTGAAATACTTAATTACTCTCCTTTGAGTCTTGATCTCTTGCCAGGAGAGACTGAGAATATCACTATTTCTGTACGGAATCATGCAACTTTTAACTATACAGTCACGTTTGATTTTTATTTAAATGACTCAGTGTATCAAAGGAACTTTATTATCTTTAGCGACGAGACACACATCGTTCAACCAGGAGATAACTCTCTTATCACTTGGTTATACGTTGAAACAGATGCTTCACCACTACTCAATGCCACTCTAAGAATCGACATAAGGCGAATTAGAACTGGAGAGGCACCACCTCCATCACAGCCAGACTTACTCCAGGAGAATTGGGATTCACTACAGAATTGGCAAATAGATAGCAGATCCACTCTAGTCGAGATAGATCCACCTGGACAGCTCCACACTTTAGGTGGCTTTGCTACCCATTTCATGACTTTTCCATCGGAATTTACGATTGAGTTCAGACTTAAAATTGACTCTTTCGGCGATGGCTATGCTAGTTTTCAAACCTACACTTCAAGGGCTTTCCGAGTATTGAGAATCTTTGCTGATAAAATCGAAGTAGGCTCCTGGAATGCGGGGTTCGAGGAATTCTTAGTCGTGACCGACAATGAATGGCACCTATGGAAAATGATTGTAGATGAAGACACACATGAAACAGCGGTTTATAGAGATGGAGATTTATTAAGCACCTTTACGCGAGCTGAAATCCGCTATGATTTGACACAAAGAATCTGCATAGGCACTGGAAGGGGAATGACATGCGAGTCTCATTGGGACTATCTTGACATATACACTGGCTTGTCCCCATAACGCAAAGCAAATACTTTGCTTATTTATGGAGATGTCTCCCGCACCTCCCCATTTTTATGAAAAAGAAAACAATTTTAGCCAAAAAAGTATATTAAGTATTGATTTTGGAAGCAAATGTAAATGCGTGACCCTTTTGAAAGAGGAAAGGCATGGTTCTTGTATAGCAAACTAGAAGATGATTTTATAAGAACCACACCTTATGTAGCCCTTGAATCTGTTCATAGTAATGTTTGGTCTGAGAGATTTGGGGAATTACTTGCCAGAACAGGCGACTTAGTTGACAGCTTCTTTCGCCTTATGGTTAATAGCAAAAGCCTTGACAATGAAATACCAATTAAGAATCTGAGAGTAAAGATAATCAAAGAGCAAGAAACAAACCCAAACTGGTTTCCAAAAATCAATGATTTCAGAGCAACCTTCAATCCAATATTCCAATTATCGAGCGTTGAAGTTGAAGCAGACTATGGTCTTACCTATTATGGCAGATTGCAGCCTTTCAAAGGGTTCGACAAACAGGGTCCCTCGTGGTGGAATCCTTATAATAAGGTGAGACATGAGATTTTCGAGCAAATCGAGAAAAAAGCCACCCTTGAGAACGCTATAAACGCACTTGCGTCCCTTTTTGCTCTAAACATTTTGCACAAAGAAAGCCAAGGATATCTTATCAAATATCAGAATGTCATAGTGTGTGATTACATGAAATCAATGCCTAAGGAACAAATCTTACAGTCCTTTAAGGCATCAAAAATTGGGATTCCAAAAACTGTAGGTAGTTACAACTTTAGGGCAGCTACCCGACTTTTCACTCATACTTTCAGAATTGACAAGCAAGCAGATGCAGTCTAGAAACACGACAAAAGCATGTAAGGACAGCTGAAACTCTAAAGGATGCTTGTGAACTCGCTGAAGCTGGATTTGAATATTTCACAACAATTGAAGACACACAAGTCTTTCGGAAACGAAAATAATACCATATAAGTTCAAAAACACACGCGATAAATGTTTATATGAAATGAATAAAGGATACTAGTTCACCACATATCCATCAAAAGTACGAGGCTCTTTCATGGAAAAAATCAGAGTAATCATCATGGGAGCGGCTGGCAGAGACTTTCATAATTTCAATGTTTACTTCCGAAACAATGAATTATTCGAAGTAGTAGGTTTCACAGCCACTCAAATACCTGGAATTGAAAATCGAAAGTACCCTCCAGAACTCGCAGGATCTGGGTACCTAGACGGAATCCCCATTCACCCTGAGGAAAAGCTACCTCAACTTGTCAAGAAACATAAGGTTGACGAAGTGATTTTCGCCTATAGCGATGTATCTCACGAATATGTTATGCATAAAGCTTCATTAGTACTGTCTCTTGGCGCTGACTTTAAGATAATGGGCCCCTCAACAACAATGTTAAAGGCCAAGGTTCCAGTGGTTTCAGTTTGCGCAGTTAGAACAGGCTCTGGAAAAAGCCAAACCTCACGTAAGATAGCTTCTACATTAAAGAAAAATGGATTCAGAGTCGCGGTTGTTAGGCATCCAATGCCCTATGGAGATTTAAGAAAACAAATTTGGCAACGGTTTGCATCTTATGAAGACCTCGACAAGCACGAGTGCACAATTGAAGAGCGAGAAGAGTATGAACCACATATCGTAAAAGGAATAGTTGTATTTGCAGGTGTAGACTATGAGAGAATCCTGAGGGAAGCTGAGAAGGAAGCTGATGTCATCGTTTGGGATGGAGGAAACAATGACCTTCCTTTCTACCATTCCAATCTTCACATAGTGGTTGCGGACCCTCACAGACCAGGCCATGAACTCGCTTATCATCCTGGAGAGGCAAATCTTCGAATGGCAGACATTGTGGTCATTAACAAAGTAGACTCTGCAAATCCTGAAAATGTGGAAACTGTGAGGAAGAACATAAAAGCAGTAAATCCCGACGCCCTAATTATCGAAGCTTCCTCTCCAATCACTGTTGATGACTCTGACTTGATTAAGGGAAAGCGGGTTCTAGTGGTAGAAGATGGACCTACGCTAACTCATGGCAACATGCCTTATGGCGCAGGAGTCATTATCGCTAGAAAACTCGGAGCGAACAAAATTGTTGATCCTAGGCCCTATGCTGTAGGCTCAGTTGTTGAGACTTTTGCAAAATATGTCCATCTTGGGCCCTTACTTCCAGCCATTGGATATGGTCAAGAGCAAATAAATGAGCTAGAGGAGACAATAAACAACACACCTTGCGACATTGTAGTGATTGGCACGCCTATTGACTTAAGACGCGTACTACGCATCAATAAACCCGCTGTTAGAGCCAAATACAGTCTTATGGAGTTAGGCTCCCCGACTTTGGAAGATGTACTAAAAAAGCACTTCACAAAGTGATTATGATGAGCGAAGAAAGCATTACTCGTATACCAATTAAATTCATAGTAGAAAAGGTTGGTAAAGCCGATGGCGAGTTAATCCGCCACTTAGCTCCGAGAACGGTCGACGCAATAATCAAGGTTCTTCCAATTGAAGGCAGAATTGCTTTGTGGAAAGAAGAGGTTTACTTTGAAATTCCAATCAAGATGGGCGATGAGAAGGCGAAACCGAATGTTGAAAAGGGCACAATTGCTTATTGGCCGATGGGAAACGCTCTTTGTATCTTTTATGGTGAGACTCAACCTTACAGTCCTGTTAACATAGTTGGAGAGGTGAAGGCGAATTTAGAAGCCTTCGCTGAGACGAAAAGCGGGACCAGAATCAGAGTTGAAAAGATTTAGAGATTGACTTTAAGGGAATGGAGTTTCAGCCCACTTTTTTAAGAGGCTTTTACATTCTTTTCTTACAGCAGGGTCTCTTGATTTCTGTTTCAAGGTTCTTAAAAAATTAATTCGTTCCTTATCACTTCGAGCTTCAGCTTCTCCACCATAATACAGCTTCCCTTCCAAAAACTCCTTCATTTGAAACACTTTTTGGACAAAAAATCCAGCTGCTCCAATTGGGTTTTCCAACAGCTGCTTGTTTGCCCAAATTGCTGCTTCAGCCTCGTGAAGTTGGCTAAAGCCATCGACTTCAACAATCCACTTAATATAGGTTCTTAAGAAATCATACTGCTTTGCAGTCTTAACATGTTTCAATGTTTTCCTTACTTTCACCTTAAATTGAGGATTTCCTTTTAGAACAAGTCGATGTTTGTATCCAGATTCTACAAGTTTTCTTGCCTTCTCCACTTCATCAGCTGTGTAAACTCGCTTGGGAAAATCAGACACCATTTTCATCCACCTCTTTCTGTGAAAAGAGAGATTTCAGCCAGCTGGCTTATAGATTCTGAGATTTCGACTTCGGGAAACAAGTTCAATCAAGCCTTTGCGCTCCAAATCATTGAGGAAAACTCTCGCAGTGCTAAGGTTTAGATCAAAGCGTGTAGCAATGGAGTATGGTGTTATCACTTTTATCTTCTTCAGCTCACTTTCTAGTGCGTCGTCTTTTAGCTTAGGTGGAATGAGCCTTGGAACGCCCTTTTTTTCACTCGATGGTTTAGCAACTTGCTTTTCCTTCTTGCCAGTTTTCTTTTGTGCTTTTGTTATCTGTTTCATTGAACGCTTCTTTTTTCCACCCATACCTTATTCCCACAATAGTCCTCAAAGAAAAAGGATATGCAGGCTTATAGCCTTTTTCCGCTACGCTATTGCAGAAATCTCTTGTTTGTGATCTTTCTGCCACTGAGATAAAGGAACTCCCAACTTCTCTTCGATTTCTTGCCTGTGGATACTATTCATTGTACAGAAAGGTATTATGCGCCCATCAGGTACAGCGTAATGTATACAACAACTTTGGACTCTTTCCAAATCAAAGTTGTATGGATCCATGAAATGCATTGAAGAAAGCAGTATAGTTTTTCTTTGGAGGTCGCCTAAGGCTTCATAGCTTCCAGTTTTCAGGACAGGAAGGACATATTTTCTTAGCAAACCAAATTTTATGTGCCTTAGAGCTCCGATTAACCGCATTTTTGCTCTAGTTTGGTGCCCTTTTTGTGCTTCCTCATGGACTTTTTCCATGGTTTTAACAAACTTATCCACGTTTCCGAAGCGCGTTATTGGCGTGATTTCACCGTTTTCAACGAAAAGGTAAGTGGCCATGCCACAGTGGGGATGTGCAGTGAATGTGACATATTGCTTGCCTTTGACTGCGCCTATGGCTTGAGCAATTGGAACCACTGTGGGAACCGGATAAAAATCGTCTTTCTTCACTTTTCCTTCTGTTTGTTCCTCGCAGAGGCGTATGAAGTCAGGTATGGTTATCCTCATCTTTTCTCTTTCTTCTTCTGGTAAACGTCCACAAAGACTCACGGGTTGTACATTTATGCAACGCACTACATCGAAATTTTCGACTGCAAATCTTATGATGCCACCTATTTGGTGATCATTGACACCCTTAACAAGTGTTACCACTAACACTATGCTATGAAGACCTGCTTCTCTGCAATTCTCAATAGCTTTCATTTTTGTTGCAAGGAGATCAACACCACGGGTGAACTTGTAGACATCACTAGTTAAGCCATCAAATTGGAGATAGATGGTGCTTACGCCAGCTTTTGAGAGAGTCTTGCAGTATTCTAGGCTTTTAGCAAGACGAATGCCATTTGTGTTGACCTCCACGTGGCGAAATCCCAAGTCCTTAGCCATTCTGATCAATCCAGGTAAGTCCTTATGGATTGTAGGCTCTCCCCCACTGAATTGCAGTGCTGTAGTGGGGATTGGGCTGTTCTGGCGAAGGATTTGCATCATCTCTTCAATTTGATGTTTCGTTGGTTCGTAGACATATCCAGCTGCGGCTGCATTAGCAAAGCAAACAGGGCATCGAAGGTTGCAGCGGTTAGTAATGTCAATTATAGCAAGGCCCGTGTGACTCTTATGTTGTGGACAAATACCACAATCTTGTGGACATCCCTTTACGGTTTTGGTGTGTGGATTGTTTAGACCTTCACCAGTCTTTTGGTATTTCTCTGCACGCTCATACTGGTCGAAGTCACTCCAGTAAAGTTCATTGTATTTGCCATGCTTTGGGCAGGTTTTTTCTATATAGACCCTGCCATCTTTTTCATATATATCGGCGTCGAGGACTGAGAAGCATTCTGGGCAAATACTTTTGGTTTGTTTGATTGTTTGCGTTTTGTTTCACCACTGGTGGTTGTGAAACATTTTTAAGGACGCATATATTTGAATTTTTTCCGAAGTTTCAGAGGGTGAAAGATTGTATGAGTCATGTCATAGGAGAAGGAGCAAAGAAAGTATTACGTGAGCTGGGACTGACAGCCTATGAGACAGCCGTTTATCTAAGTCTAGTGAAGAGTGGAGTGATGACAGCTAGCGAGGTAAGTGAGAGTGCTGGCGTGCCATTTTCGAAGGTTTATGAAGTTTTAAACAGATTAGACAGAAAGGGTTGGGTGGATATCGAGCATGGCAGACCAAGCAGATATTTTGCTAAGTCACCTGCAGAAGCGTTCGAAGCGACTAGACACAAGCTTGATAGAAAGATACAGAACTGGGAGCGAGTTGTGGCGGAGGAGCTTCAACCTCATTATGAAAAGCGGGAGTTAAGAGAAAAGCCTGACATTTGGATTCTTCGAGGTGAGACTGGTGTGTTGACAAAGCTGCAAGAGATGTTAGGTAAAGCTCGTAATCAGGTGATGATTGCAGCCCCATTGTTTGTACGAGATTTAGCTGAAAAAGCGATTCCATTATTGGCAAGTTTAAGATTAAACGATACTAAAGTTCTAATTATGGTTGCTGGCAAGCCCAGAGATTGGAGACTAGAAAAGCTGATGAGTGTTGTGGAAGTGCGAGGACGAGATAATCTGTTTGGTGGCGGAGTGATTGTGGATGGGGAGGAAGCTTTGTTGTTCTTAGGAGAAGAGGATAAACCTAGTCTAGTTGTTTGGAGTAATCATGTAGGTTTAGTGAAGTTCGCGAAAGATTATTTCCAGTATTTGTGGAATTCAAGCAGAATATCCTAAGAAATGCCTGTGCAGACTGATTCAAAGATAACTCTCTGAATAAGTTTTAATTTGACCAGACAATATCAATATCTTCTGCATGTAGGCGGGGGTTGCCAAGCATGGCCAAAGGCGTAGCCCTGAGGTGAGTGAAATGAAGACACTCTCAGAGCGGCTATCCCGTAGGGGTTCGTGGGTTCAAATCCCACCCCCCGCACTTTTTACCAAACTCCCCGCACTTTTTGAGGGAGTCATTTGCGTTTTCTGAAGATCTTCAAACCATCGATGTCAGTGACATATTCAAAGCCAGCTTCCACGAGTTCGCAAGCTTCAGCAACTGTCTTCGCCACTTTGGACACAAACTCATCGTCTCTCAGATCAATCAACTGTGTATAGATGAGCGTGTTGTTGATGTTCTTATGACCCAAAAGTCGCATAACATGGAGGATGTCCTTGGTTTTGGGGTATTCTGTCGTGGCTTTCCAGTGGCGAAGTGTGTGGAAGCTGATTTTTGCAAGGCGTGGGTTTTGGAGTTTGCCTGAAATCTTCTTCCGTTGTTTGTTGAAAAGTCTTCGCTGACTCTTGAGGGACTTTGCAAAAACCTTTTTCCTTTCGGATTTTGGTCGCAGAGTCTGCAACATGGAGATTAATGCGCGCGCGCATAGGGGAATAGTTAAAACGAAATGACAAGCAACCGTCCACGTGTGCATACAAAGCCAAGAACGAAGATGATGTTAAATCTATGGACTCTCTTTCACCACCAAGAGTAGTGAATTTTTATATATACACTCTTGTTATGTTATATAATAGAAAAACGGTGGATTTTTAATGATAAAAAGAAGGAGAAAAGCAATAAACAAAGGTGTTTGTCCGATTACTCTACTATTCAGACATGAAATTTTTTGTGGTAAAAGGTTTCAAAAGGGCTTGGGAAAATTTCCTAAGTGTATGGAGCAAACTTTAACTTTCTGATTGTGCGCGCTTGATTGATGATGGGAATTGCTTGAAGGCAAGAAGGTTAATTTGTGGATTGCTGAGAAGGATGATGTTGTCTTAGTTATGGAATGGTGGTGTGATGCACGATATATGGGTGAATACCAAGATGTGATGACAAAAACATTAGCAGAATTTGAGAAAATCATTCTTGAGAATACAACTTTCTATTTAATTGAGAAGAAGGATGGGGTCAAGATTGGACATATTGCTGGTTGGATGATAGGCAGAACGATGGAGATTGGTTTTGCCTTGATTCCAAGTGAAAGAGGCAAAGGTTATGGAACAGAAGCTATTCGCCTAATGGTAGACTACTTATTTCTCACGAAGGACATTGTTAGAATCCAAGTAACAACAGATGTCAGAAACATGGCATCTCAGAGAGTTTTAGAAAAGTCTGGGTTCGTAAAAGAAGGAACCATGCGGAAATACTTCTACGCCAAAGGAGACTACAGAGACCATTTCCTTTACAGCATTCTACGGGAAGAATGGAAAGAGCCAAAAATACTAACAGAAACAACTGGAAAAATTAAATAAACCAGCAAGTGCGCGCTTTTATGGAAAACAGTGGTATTGAAATGAAAGGAGTAATTTCACACAATCGCAAATAGAAGGAAACATATCACTAACTGTCCAAAGTCATTTATCCCTTAAGATTTGAATAGTATAAAAGAAATGAGTTTGCAAATGAAGTCTTTCGTAAATTTTGACCTTACAGTTTTTTTGATATTCGTTTTTTCAGTTTTGCAGATATATCCCTTAAGCACCATATCTCCAAATAATTTTGCATTGCAGTTAGTAACGCCTTCCTTAATAGATTCTTCAAACAGTCGCATATTGTCAGAAATACAATCCCCACTCACTAACTATACTATTCAGACTGTGCTACAGACTTCAACTCAAACCGTTAGTGCCAATACAACAGTCAACTATGTGAATCACACCCCTGATAATTTAAGCGAGGTCATCTTTCACCTGTACCCAAACGCTTTTCACCCTGAAGGTTACCTAACGATTGAGTCAGTGCGTTATGGGGGCTCAAACCTAAGCTACTTGATTTCTGGGATCGATTCCACTATTCTAAACGTTAGCTTGGTGACAGCACCAGGACCTGGTTTGCTTCTACCCAACACCAATGTTACATTGAAGCTCAATTATCAAATTAAAATCCCAAATAGTCCTGACAGGTTTGGATGGCATAATACAACTTCACCAGAGTTCCTCGTTTACAACATGGGGAATTGGCATCCTATTATCGCTGTTTATGATGAAAGAGGTTGGCATACTGCACCTTACATCTTTAATTTCGAAAGCTTCTACAGTGATGTTGCTACTTACGAAGTACATATAACAGCACCTGAAAACTATGTGGTTGCTGCGACAGGCGAGCTTCAAACTGTTACCAACAGCTTGGGAATCCGAACATGGCATTGGAGTACTGGACCAGTTCGCGACTTCACATGGTCTGCTAGCCCTCACTATCAAAGTTCCAGTGTCCTGGTTAGCGGAGTAAACATTACGAGTTATCACTTGACAGATCACTTGGAAGGCGGTCAACGGGCTTTGCAGGTAGCCAACCAATGTCTTGTTGCCTTTGGCAGCTTGTTTGGCCCATATCCTTGGTCAAGCTTGCGTATTGTGGAAACTGTCCCTGGGGGAGCTGGTATGGAATACCCACAACTCGTGATGATCAGCAAAGGTCTCTATGATAACCCATCAATTCTATCTCCATTCGAAACGGTGATAGCGCATGAGATTGGACACCAATGGATCCCTTTCACCATAGGTACTGACAGCTACACTGAGCCATGGATTGATGAAGGATTCGCTTCTTATGCTGAATTAGTTTTCATTGAATATACCTATGGTTATATAGAGCGGCAAAACCATCGGAGAGAGAAGCTTGATTCATATCGGTTTTTTGTTACAGAATGGGGTGATAATAATATTAGCCAATCGATGGATTATTGGGATACTCATACAGGGTATTTCGAGATAGTCTACAACAAAGCTTCATTAGTTTTTGACATGCTTCGAAACCAATTAGGCGATGCACTCTTCTACCAAGCTTGGCAACATGTATACCAGCAGACTATTCACCAAAATCTCCGCGCTACTGACTTCCAAAGCCTCTTTGAGGAAACTGTAGGAGAACCACTAGATTGGTATTTCGACCACTGGGTATTTGGGAGTGGTATTATCACCTTGAATATTAGCAATGCCACTGCTCATCAAGGTTCTGGGAGCTGGACCGTGACCTTTCAACTGAACCAAGCTCAAGCAAATCCTATCGTGTTACGAGTCCCATTTCAAGTTGTGACAGCAGAGAATGTTGAACCGATTTGGGAGTGGATAGATGCAGTGCCTATAACAAATGTCACCATAACAACATCTGCTCTCCCCATCTGGCTGAATCTTGACCCAGAAGACCTTCTGCTTGCGAAGTATGTTAACAGATCAATTTACTTGGGAGAACAGTCTCCACTTGCTAATGTCGAAAGCTGCGACCTAACGGGAGTTAGGAAAGACAGTTTTAATTCTTCCGAGACAATATACGTAAACGGAAGCGGGTTTTTACCATCCACGACATATGATTTGTACATAGTTGTTGACTCAAGATGGATTGATGGCACTACCATTCCCAGGAGAATCCCAGACACGGCTGAAAATGTGTCTTCTGACTCCTCAGGAAACATTCTTCCAACAATTGTGTGGGGACCTCCTTTGACGATGGGAAAATATGACATTGTTATTGATATCAATCGCAACAATCACTATGATGAAGGAATCGACGCTTTAGACGACAAGGATATCGAAGTCACAGCTGGATTTTTCATCCCTGAGTTTCCTCCACTAACCATCCTGTCACTATTCATGATAGCAACTTTGTTGGCAATCATGTTCTATAGAAAAAAAGCGCAGATAAGCCACAAAAAAATGGGAGTGGCGGGTGATGTCTCCACTGTGGAGTGGGTTCAAATCCCACCCCCCGCACTTTTCACTAAACCGCTTGCAAGCAGAAAAAAAGGGAGCTGCAGGAGATTCCTCCACTCTAAGAGAGTTCTCCACTCTAAGAGAGTTCAAATCTAGACATAAATGGATTTGGACTGAGACCTTGCTATGTTGTCATTGCTAGCTACCCCTTGTTTCGATTAGGCTAGATCGAAGCGGTCAAGGTTCATTACCTTGGTCCACGCTGCTACGAAGTCGTGCAGGAACTTCTCCTGGGAGTCATTACACCCGTAGACTTCCGCTAAGGCTCGGAGTTGGGAGTTTGAACCGAAGATAAGATCGACACGGGTACCCGTCCACTTGAGCTTGCCCGTTGCACGATCACGACCTTCGAACAAGTCTTTATCTTCCGAGGTTGCCTCCCATACCGTTCTCATATCGAGTAGATTCACGAAGAAGTCATTGGTGAGCGTCTCTGATCTCTTGGTGAAGACGCCATGTTGAGATTGCTCGAAGTTGACATTCAAGACGCGCAATCCACCAATGAGAACCGTTATTTCAGGAGCGGTCAGCGTTAGCAGTTGCGCGCGGTCAATCAGCAGTTCCTCTGCCGATACGGCGTATTTGGCTTTAAGATAGTTACGGAATCCGTCTGCAACTGGTTCGAGAACAACGAATGACTCCACGTCTGTTTGGTCTTGCGATGCATCTGTGCGTCCCGGTTTAAAGGGAACGATTATATTCTGACCGGCGTTCTTAGCCGCTTGTTCGATAGCTGCGCATCCACCAAGGACGATCAAGTCAGCGAGTGAAACCTTCTTCCCTCCTGAATGCGTGCTGTTGAACTCCTTTTGAATTCCCTTAAGGGTCTGCAGCACAGTCTTTAGTTGAGCTGGCTGGTTGACTTCCCAATCCTTTTGCGGCGCAAGACGAATGCGCGCCCCGTTCGCGCCGCCCCGCTTGTCGGAGCCACGGAACGTGGATGCCGACGCCCAAGCGGTTGAAACCAGTTCTGAAATCGACAGACCTGAGGTCAGAATTTTGTTCTTGAGGCCTCCAATATCCTCTTCGTCGATCAGCTCATGATAGACTGTGGGAACCGGGTCTTGCCAGATCAGATCCTCCGCTGGGACCTCCGGACCTAGGTAACGTGATTTGGGGCCCATGTCACGGTGTGTTAGTTTAAACCACGCCCGAGCAAACGCGTCTGCGAATTCATCGGGATTCTCGTAAAAACGCCGCGCGATCGGCTCGTAGATTGGGTCCATCCGCAACGCCAAGTCCGCGGTGGTCATCATGGTCGGAACCCGCTTTGACGGATCGTGAGCGGACGGTGCAAGGTCTTTGGCAGCCACATCCTTTGGCCTCCACTGCCAAGCTCCAGCAGGGCTCTTCGTCAATTCCCACTCGTAGTCGAACAGCATGTGAAAATATCCCATGCCCCATCGGGTCGGATTCGGCGTCCATGCACCTTCTAGACCGCTGGTAATCGTGTCATCTCCCTTGCCACTGCGGAAGCTGCTAATCCAGCCCAGACCCTGCTCCTCGATACCTGCTCCTTCCGGCTCGGGACCAACAAGAGTGGGGTCACCAGCACCATGGCATTTTCCAAAAGTGTGCCCGCCAGCGACGAGTGCGACGGTCTCTTCATCATTCATCCCCATGCGCGCGAAGGTCTCTCGAATATCGCGACCCGACGCGACAGGATCCGGCTTACCATTCGGTCCTTCTGGGTTTACATAAATCAAGCCCATCTGCACAGCAGCGAGAGGATTCTCGAGTTCCCGATCACCGGTGTAGCGTTTGTTGTCCAGCCACTCGCTTTCAGTCCCCCAATAAATGTCCTCCTCCGGCTCCCAAACATCTTCACGCCCACCACCAAAGCCAAATGTCTTAAAACCCATCGACTCCAGAGCGCAGTTGCCAGCGAGGATCATTAAGTCAGCCCAAGAGATTCCCCTACCATATTTCTGCTTAATCGGCCAAAGCAAACGACGCGCCTTATCGAGGTTAGCATTATCCGGCCAGCTGTTGATAGGCGGTAAACGCTGTGAACCTGAGGAAGCGCCTCCACGACCGTCCCCCTTGCGGTAGGTCCCTGCACTGTGCCACGCCATCCTGATGAAGAGCCCCCCATAATGGCCATAATCAGCTGGCCACCAGTCCTGTGAATCAGTCATCAACGCATAGAGGTCCTTTTTTAGGGCCTTCAATTCGAGTTTCTTAAATTCATTAGCATAGTTGAACTCCTTGCCCATCGGATTAGACAGGGGAGAATGCTGGTGCAGAATATTCAGGTTCAACTGGTTTGGCCACCAGTCTCGGACCGACATGCGCGTGCGGCTAGTTGCAAGTCTCTTTTTCTCATTCAAAACAATGTATCTCCATTCTGTGTATTTTTTGGAGAGTTATTCTTTATAAAATAGTGATTTTTCAGGTTTTAATGATATTGGATATAGTCAAGAAGGTGGGTTTGGGGGAAAATTTGCACTTAAACCATGTGAACTGATGAAGCCTTGAAAGTTAGAAAAATTGTTGAACCAACATTTAACTGCATTTCAATGAAGGATCGTTTTGTGATTTGTACGACAAAGTCCCTTCCGACATCGACCCTTAATCTTACAATTGATCCCAAATCTGAGACTTCATATATCTTTCCTTTGAATACATTTCTTGCACTGGAGGGCATGATTTTTTTTGATACAAGTATGTCTTCTGGTCTTACGAAAATTGTAACCTTTCCAGATTTTCTCAGAGCTGCTTCTATTCTTAACCCATTGTCAATCCCTATAACTGAGGTTCCTTCTCGAAGAATCTCTGATTTTCCAGAAAAAACGTTTTCAAGGCGTGCAAAACCTGCTAAGTTTTTCGAGGGTCCTTTAAGAACTTCATGTGGTGCTCCAACCTGTGCTAACTTACCACCAAGAAGCAGACCAACTCGATTAGTCAGGCTTTCTACCTGAAACATGTTGTGTGTAGCTAGGACAATTGTCGTGCCATATTCACGGTTAATACGAGAGATTGTCTCTTCAATTATGGAAACATTTTTTGGGTCTAAATTCCCTGTTGGCTCATCTAACAACAAGAGATCGGTGTTTAGAACAAGCGCTCTGGCCAGAGATATTCTCTGTTTTTCCCCACCAGAGAGTTCTTTTGCAACACGTTTTTCGTATCCCCCAAGCTTCACAAGGTTCAAGGATTCTTTGACTTTTTCATCAGTTTCTTTTCTTGAATAACCCCTTAATTTGACACCGTAGGCAACATTCCTGTAGACTGTTGTGTTGAACAAAGCTGTTCTCTGGAAGACCATCGTGCTTTTCTTTCTGGCTTGCCCTCTGTTTTTGTCATTGATTTTTTGACCCTCTAAAAAGGTCTCTCCACTGGTTGGTTTGTCGATTGAAGCCATAATTCTAAGCATAGTTGTTTTTCCAGAACCATTAGGACCAATAACAGTGAAAATCTCATTTCTACCAACCTTCAAACTAACGTCATCAAGGGCGGTTATTTCGCCATATTTTTTTGTTATTCCTTTCAACTCGATCTGGGCTTTCATTTTATTCGTCTCTGAAGGAGATTTGTAAAGGCGGTGATTGTGAAAACTATCGCTAGAAGTATGATCATCAACTGAATACTGTACTCAATTTTCCCTCTATTGATTTCCAACGCTATGTAAGTGGTTAAGATTTGTGTGAACCCTCGAATATTTCCGCCTACAGCAAGGGCGACTCCCAATTCAGCTATTGCTCTGTTGAAACTTGCTATTATGGCCAATGCAACTCCTCCAACTGATTCTCTCAGAACAGCAAAAAACGCTTCTAACTCCGAAGCGCCCAATGTCTTTGCCAAGTCTGCAATCTCAGGCTCCAATGACCCCACAGCGCTGATCGTTAAGCTAACTATTATAGGTGTCACTAGAATTGCTTGCCCAACTATTATGGCTTGAGGACTAGGGAAAAGATGTAGGAATCCTAGAGCTCCTGTTCTAGAGAAGAGAAGGTAGAGGATTAACCCCAAGGCGACTGTTGGCATCCCAAGCAGTGCGTTAAAAATTCCTTTTATGAGTTCTTTTCCTGGAAAACTTTTCAGGCCAATAAGGATGCCCAATGGAAGACCCCAAAGAGCTGATAACAGAGTGGCTGTTCCAGATATCTGCAAAGATCTGATGGTTATCTGGAAGATAGGATTCTGAAGAAAATCCCACACCGCTTCAATCCCCCGTTAAGACGCGTAGAGTTCAGGATGATCGTCCTGGTACTCCGGAGGGCATTCGAATCCACGGAAGAAGGCGTAGTTCTCTATCCATTGAGATATGGTTGGGCTTGAATTGTGTTTCAAGAGGTCGACAGCTGGATAGAAAAGACTCTGCCCGTACACATTCTTACCAAAGCTGCTGAATATTCTCTGCCCTTCCTCAGAAACTAGGAATTTTATGAAAGTGATTGCTCCATCAAAATTAATGCCCGAATGTCTGGTTTGATTACCTGCAATAACACTATAAACATTAAGCAGTTCCTCTCCTTCAGTCACTAAAGCTGCTAACGAAATTATCCCATCTTTGGAGTATTTTAAGTAGGTTCCCATATCTGCAAAGGTGTATGCTTCAAGGTTGTCGGCAACCTGCAGTGTTTTTCCCATTCCAGCACCTGCTTCTATAAACCATCCTTCGTTTCGTATCTCAGTCCAATTGAATCCAGCAGTTGTCCATAAACCTCTCTCTTTTGCATGTGTTCCAGAATCGTCCCCTCGTGAAACCCATTTTATGCCTTCCCGCCTCCCAACTTCAACAATACTCGACAGAGCCTCGATTGGGGACAGATCTTCAATGTTTGATTGGTCTGTCTCTGGTCCCACTATTGCAAAGAAGTTATAAGCTATAATCTTCCTGCAAACACCGTATCCTTCTTCAAGAAACAACAATTCCTTTGTTGGCGAATGCACTAAAATCATATCAGCGTCTCCTCGCTCTGCATGCTCTATAGCTAGACCAGTGCCCACAGATATGAAGTATACATCTATGAGATATTTCGCCTCAAACTGGTCTTCGATTGTGTTTAAGAGCTCGGTGTCGTAGAGACTGGTTGTGGTAGAAACCACAAGTTTCGCGCGCCCAGCGCTTCCAGCATAATAAGCAGTTCCAGCCACGGAAAATGCAGCGACAAAGATTAATGCAGTTATCCAGATTATGAAGTTCTTCTGCATTTCAAAAACCCGTTATGTTCAGCTATACCCATCGTCGAAAGAGACTTAAATGCATATCGATGTAATGCTAATCGAAACAAATGCTCACACACAAAAAACACAAGCTCCTCTGCAAAGTCTGGCTTGAATACGAAGGAGAACCTCTCATAGGAAAAGGAGGAGCAGAAATCTTAGAGGCCATAAACGAAACAAAATCCATCACTAAAGCAGCAAAAAAAGTTGGAATGTCTTACCGATACGTATGGAAATACCTAGCAAAGATTGAAAAAGCCTTGCACGAACCCGTGCTATACACCTTTAAAGGTGGTAGTATGGGAGGAGGGGGAGCCCATCTCAACGGGCTTGGGGAAAGCCTGTTGAAAGAGTATAGACGAGTTGAGGGTTATGTGGGTGAGATTTTAGGAGATGAAGAATATTGGGAGGCGATTGGATTGAAGATTAGTGCACGAAATCGAATGGCGGGAACAGTTAAAAAAGTTGAAAAGTGCTTAGTCACAGCAAAAGTAAAAATAAGAATTGAGAAACCGGTCGTCGTAACAGCCATAATATCAAAAGAAGCTGTTGAAGAATTGGATATAAAAGCTGGAGACAATGTCGAAGCAGTAATCAAAGCAACAGAAGTCATGATTGCAAAAGAAAAGAAATCCTGAGCCAGGATCTTTTATATGCACCTGTATAGTAGAAAAATTCACAATGGCAAATTGTAGGCAAAATCAGAGTCCACAACATCCTGAATTTTCCTGAAATATTCCGCAATGCACCTCACAATTCAGAAAATCCTCCTGAAACTCTCTTATTTTTCTCCCATCCTCCCCTACCTGATTACTTCTAAATGAAGTACACACAACTACTCCACTAACCTGGACTTGTGTTTTCCACAAAACGGACAACAGACAGAATTCAGGCAGAATCCGGACACTTTTGAGACCTCAGCGACTGTATGCCAAATGTGCTGTAAATTTCTTAGCCCCGCTTGGGATTTTCGAAAACCCATGAAATGAAGAGCTTGGTGTATTTGGCAAATGTTAAGTGTACATGCATAATATATAGAGCCCACATCTTCGGAGAGCAAAATAATGAAGAAAATTGCATGTGCTATAAGTTTTTTTTCGCTTATGATGCTTTTGCTTTTGAGCAAAAATGTCACAATGGCAACTCATAGCATTCATGAGCTTTATTTCCCTGAAGTTTCGAGCGGGCGGATGATAGATGTGTTTACTCAAAAGGGCGGGATAGGGCTCTCTGAACCAAGTCCACCATTTGAGCTTGGAGAAAATTTGGAATTATTCGCAATTGTGACTTACAATGAAGATCCTATCCCAAATAAGTATGTTTCATTTCAATTAGTTGATCCATTTGAGAACACGTATGTGTTTTCCAGAAGAACAAATTCAACTGGAATTGCAACCACGGGATTCCGCTTCCCTTCAATAGTACAAGAAGATGAAATGTCGAATATGTGGACAGTCTTTGCTTCAGTGGATATAGGAGGATTAGTAGCTATTGATACTTTAGAATTTATAGTTTGGTGGAATATCGCTGACATAAACTATGATTGGAAAGTAGATATTTCTGACATTGTTTTAGTAAATAATGCCTATGGCACCACATTGTTAGACAACAACTGGAACCCTCGCTATGACCTGTCAGAACAATACGGCCTTGTCGACATCTCTGATATTGTAGTAGCTTGTGAAAACTTCGGAGAGCGTCTTTAAAAGGAAAGCATCAGCCTCAAATAAGTGTGCGTGCACCAACTAGAAGAGAATGTTAAGTCAATGGAATGCATGCGCATACCAAAGCGCGGACAGAAACACTTAATTAGAAAGACACAATTTACGTAAATAAGTTACGAAGACGTAACTAATTTACGTAGGTGAAAGTGAAAGAATGGAGCAGGATGAATGGAAGGAATGGAAGGAAGGGTATAGAGAATCCATTAGGGAGTGGAAACAGAGATACCGAAAAGCCCTTCAAGAGTGGAGAAATCGATACCACGAGTGGAAGAGTCAATCAAGACCCAGGGGATCTTTTCCTCTTATGCCACCCATGCCACCTATGCCACCATCACAAAGCATGTCAACTGGCAGGACAAACGTTGTAGCTTCACGATTAACCCGTGAAGACCTGCAGATTGTTGATATGCTGATTGAAGCAAGTGTCTTCACTACAAGGTCCGAAGCAGTAGCTTATCTCGTAAATGAGGGGATAAAGGCACGACAAGATGTGCTGGACAAAGTTTCTTCATCGCTTAGAGAAATAAGGGGCATAAGAGAGAAGGCTGAAGAGCAGGTCGAGAAACTAAAAGAGGAGATTGGTCTTGCGGGATCTCAAGTGGAGGAAATAAAGGAAGAAATCGAGGAGCCTGAAAAAAAAGAAAGACACTGCCCCAAATGTGACAAAGACATATCTGATCTACCAAAAGACATTGCCCTTTGTCCATACTGTGGAGTCAAGTTTGAAGAATAGCGCAAAATGTGATGCTTTGAATTTAAGGTTCATCTTTAGCCAGAGTTAATCAACGAAACAGCCTTTGCACTGCTTTACCAACACCAAACTCAGGCTTGACTTTTGCCCAAAGCATGCGACTGCCAATTATAATTAGCGGATATGCTAAGATCCACGTTATGGCGTACAATTCTCCGTAATAATTATGGAACGTTGATGCTGCTGTTGGACCTTGGTTCACTGCAATCAAGAAGATTGACACTATTCTTAGGATGTTGACTATGTAAGTGCAAACAGCGCCTATAACGAAGTATGCTAGTCTATGAATTGGAGGTATTGTTGTCTTTTTGAAAAAGAGGAGCATAGTGAATGTGTAGATTAGAAGACTTTGCACGCCTGAACATGGCCAGCCTATATACGCTCCCCAAAGGAGGGTGTATCCCGAACTATCAAAGAGTGCAAGGTAAGGCATTCCTTCATACACATTTGGAGTCAAAGTAGTCTGATATCCCATCCAGTTCAAGATTTGACCTGCAGATGAGGCTGTTGCGGGAACAAAAGCTTGGAAAGGAGTGAACCTTCCATAGGGATAAAAGTTATCTATCATGTAAACTGTTCCAATAGCACCTAAGAAAAATGTTGAAATAGAAAAGTTGTTTAATCCCTCAAATCCATACGCAAGCATTACAATCACGATGAGCAAAGCTGTAAAGATTAAATATTCAACTGAAAGGGGCATCCAAGCTACCATTGGTACATTAAACTGACTGGATACATTGAGTATCGCGGAATTTAATCCTGAAAAGTAAGCAATAGCGACATATAGTGTTGGGGCTATAGAAGCCACCATTAGACATAAGCCCCTTACTGATTTTAAGGAATCAAAAATTGGAAATTGAAGTTCCTTCCAGCTCAAGTATAGCCTCAGTATTATGAGCCACAAGAAAAAAAGGTAAAAAGTTCTTCCTTTCCACGTTTCATAAAAGGAGCTTTGATCGAGAAAAAATAGAATGCATGTTGGTATTGCAAAGGAAAACAGAATTAGAATGCTAGGAATTGCCTTTATATTCAGTGGCAGTTTCATGATAGCGACACTATCCTCTATCGTTACCTTAAAACAAGTATTTGAGAATTTTGAAAAAGAATAGAGGGGAAGGATTAGTGGATTGCTGAGAGAATTCTATGCCTTCTGCGTAAAGCAAGTGCGAAAGCAGTTCCAATCAACGTCATAGCGAAAAGCAATGTCAGGAACATGACCTCTGGAAATTCTGGGATCACCCAGTCGCCTACAATTTGGACTGGCTTGGAGCTTAGTGGCACAGTAAAAGTCAGCAGCACATGTGTCGCATTTATTTGTGTCTCACCATAACTCACAGGGTGTCCTCCAACTAGTACTGTCCAAGGACCATGAGTCGCGTTTATCAAGCTTGTTGGAATCGTCACGTTGATTAATGCCATGGTGTCATCGCTACCTGTTATGTTAAATGTAAGCCATTTGTGCCTTGAATTTAGCACCATTGGAACTGGGGTAATTGAACCATTGCTGACAGTGACGACAGTATATGTTTGGTTAGCAACTACAATTGGGTGAATCAACGTTTCCCATAGGAACATGTAAGTGGCATCCATCGATGAATGGGTAATTGGGTTTCCAGAATCGTCTACAATCTTTGTGTCAAATAACTCGAGCGTAACAGAACTAGGAAG
>CP070730.1:755893-760612 GCA_020351305.1 Candidatus Bathyarchaeota archaeon | reverse complement strand
TCTCTATCAAAGTAGTCATTGCTGAAAGATACTGATAATTGCGCAAGGCCTAGGACCAGATATCCAAACACGAATCGTCCAAAATCAACATCAATTCCTCCGGACGCTGCTAGGAGGTAGCCTAATAAATACAGCATAAAGCCTAGAAATAAGAAATGGAACCTGGCAAGACGAACTACTAGTGATGCTCGAGCCAGTATTGTACTCGCCTCAGATGACCATATGGGGTATCTCCAGCATGAACGCATGCCCTTATCAGTTCTGGATAAATCCCAAAGAATAAAAACACTTCAGCTTCACATAAGCTTGGTGTTTTAATTGCATATTCTTGATACCATGAATCACGTATTTGTGAAGAAGCCACGCTACGCCCCCCATTACAATGAATATGATCACAACGGTCACAAGATAAATTAGGCCATTTATTATCATGCACGCGCGCATTGCAAAGACCAAATCATTCATTTGCTTACATTATCTTCAACCACAACATCTATATGGAAATAAAGGAAAAAACGAATAAAATTTTAGCGTCACAGAGGTTTTGCAAAAAACCTAGTGCGCACGTGTAAAGAGTAACTGCGAGGGAATTTTCGCGCGAACACCAAATGCTTCAAAAACAATAGAAGCCGCAATAAAATCTAGTTAACACAAAGCATAAAAGCATTTTCAGACGAGCAGTGTTTATGAACTACAAAGAAAGACAGAAAATAATTGCAGATTCACCTATCTCTCTCAAATATTTGAAGCGTTTCAACATTGCCGCAGGTGCTCTTCATCTAGTGCAAGGAATAACAATGTTGACGCTGGGCCTTCTTTTAGACTGGAGCAGGGACATATATACGTTCTATCTTGACATTGACATAATAAGCATCAGCCCACCAGTTTTCGAAGTCATACCAAAACCGCAAATCGTATTCACCGCTAGTTATTTGGGAGCAATCCTCGCCTCTTTCCCTCTAATCTCCGCCATAGCACATTTCGCAATTGCCTATCCAAAAAACGATAGTTATAATGAAAATTTGAAGAAAGGGATGAACCCATACAGATGGTATGAATACGCCTTCTCGAGCTCCATAATGATAGTGTTGATCGCAACATTTGTAGGTGTCTGGGATTTTTGGTCATTGGTTATGATCTTTATCCTAAATGCAATGATGATAATGTTCGGGTATTTGATGGAAATTGTTAATCAATACACTGAGAAGACAAAATGGTTCCCCTATATTCTTGGATGCATTTCAGGAGGAACCCCCTGGGTTGTACTCTATGCCTACTTCATTGCTGCCATAGGTTCAGTAGATACTAATCCACCTGCGTTTGTATACTCCATCTTACTCATCTACTTCATATTGTTCAATACCTTTGCCCTAAACATGGTTCTCCAATACAAAGGCGTTGGACGTTGGAGAGACTATCTCTATGGCGAAAGATTCTACATTATACTCAGTTTCGTAGCGAAGACAATTTTAGCTTGGCTTACCTTCGTAGGAGTATCCGCACCGTTCTAAACCCTTAAGATTTCTAGCATGAAGCATATACGCGGGTATATCCATTTGTATCTGCAAAGTAAAGAGTGAAAGCCAGGAGCAAAATATCAGACCCTTTTAGGGATCCTGCTTCGGGAGCCCCGCGCATTTTGCTTATAGTTTTTTTCCATAAGGAATAAAAACAGGATTACAGATTGAAAGTGACTTACTAAGTCGTGGTGTAAATGCAGGGCAATGATACTAGTTATCGCTTGGAAGGCATAGCATTTGGTTTGGCAGATGGCTTAATCATGAGTTTAGGGTTGATAATAGGAGTAGCTGAGGCAACCACAGACCCAAGATTAGTTATAATCGCAGGGATTATAGGAGGCTTCGCCAATGCATTTGGAAACTCAATCGGATTCTACATGTCACAGTCTGCTGAAAGAGGATTGCAAATTCACGAAACTACTGAACATGGGATCAACACAAAAGTACATTCAAAGAGAGAAATCTACCTGAACAGCGCCTTAGCTTTCCTCTGTTCAGTAATAATATCAATAGCACTCCTTTCTCCTTTCATACTTCTAAACATGACAGTTGCAGTCGTTTCTGCCTTCACATTTGGCATTCTAGTTGCCTTTTTCCTTGGATTATACATAGGAAAGTTATGTCAAGAGAATAGATGGATTAGTGGTCTGAAATATGCTTTCATAGCCTTTTTAGGTGCAATGATTTCCCACTTTGTGGCAGATCTGCTTACACTCCTCTAACTCACAATGAAACCCTGATAATTAAGAGGTTGTAGAAACTCATCTTTTTCCTATTGTCTTTTGGTTAGATAGAATTTCCTCTTTTTTTCATCAAATCTCTCAATAGCATATCTGAGCATAGTTCTTGGCATCTGCAAACAATATTCGACTAGGAAACGTTCTTCTACGTTTTGATCCCTTTTTCCGATTTCTCTAAGCGCCCAACCAACCGCTTTATGAATCAAATCGTGCTTATCACGTAAAAGCAATTCCGAAATATTCAATGCATCTTCAAAATCGTTTCTATCTATAAATGTAAAGGTGGAAAGAACTGAGATTCTTCTCTCCCACAAACTATTTGATTTTGCGAGTTTATACAAGAGGGATCTATCTTTGTCAACCAAATAGTCTCCAACAATCCTTGGCGCACTCAAATCAATCAAATCCCAATTGTTGATGTTCTCTATGTTTTTCAGATAAAAACTAAAGATTTCTTCCTTACCCGATTCTTTTGCCTTTCGATATTTTGAAATCAGTATCACTAAGGCAGTGAAGCGATGTTCATGAATCTTACTATTGAGTAATTCTTGGAGATCATACAACGATAGATCAATGTACTTCTTCGCTACTTTTCGCTGCTCTGGAACAGGAATTCCAAGAAAAATATCACCCTCACCATATTGACCTTTCCCCGTCTTAAAAAAACCAGCTAGTTTTTTGGCCCTATTGGCGTCACGAAGTTGCGAAAGATCTCTTTTTATGTGTTCCAACATTGTCTCAAAACCTGTTTACCGCATGAAAAATAGTAATCACAACTCTAGGTATTAATCTCTGGGTCTGTTAAGAAACCAATTAATAGAACTGGGACTTCACGCGCGCAGAATGAGACGCACGTCTCAGTTATGCATTAAATAGGTCAGATTAATTGATTCTGACGTTCGGTTGGAGCTTCGGAGGGTGTTATCAAGGTGGGTGGCGGTGGTGGTGGAGGGGTGGACGCGGTTGGTGAGGGTAGGGTTGAGGGTTGTTCGCGTAGTAACATCGCATAATAGTACACGGTTAAGGCGATGGGTAGCAGAGGGGCCACGATAGCGGAGAGTAAACCGTTGACGACCCAGTCCACAGGACCAAAGACGCTGCTGATCACCCCGAAAATCATGTTGGCAATGAAACTGATGATACCAAAAATCAGAATAAGCCCAAAGGTCTTCAACCATCGACCCTTTACTAGCTGACGACTGCGGGAGAGGCTTTCAAGCGCTCCGGTATTCTCGATGACGATAGCAGGGACAATAAGCGCGAACATAATCATCAGAATCAGGCCTGGAATAATCAGGGCGATGAGGCCAAGGCTGATGAGTAGTCCAGTGATGATGCCTGCTCCGAGGAGCGAGATCAACCGAGTCGTGGTGTAACCCAGAGTGTCGGAGAGATCAGTCTCCCGGTTTTCACGAATGTTCGCGACAATTCGCACCGCCATACCGCCAACGATTGCATTGATAATCCAACCCACAAGAAGGGTTAGAAAGAGCGTAGCAAGTACATTCACTATCAGGACCTCCAGATAAGCTAAGATAACCTCTAGGCTTGCTGTGGAACTTGGAGCGACTGGCATCGGGAGCGCGAGGCTGACAATCTTGCCCCATCCGCCGGTAATCAAACCAGCGACGAGGAAGGGAATGAAGAATAACCAAAATCGGGAGATATATAAATTGAACGTGCGATTAACGACTACCCCTAACCCAGGTTCTTGTTCCGGGCTTTCAGTTTCCATATTCACATCCTCCTTTGGCATTTGCAGACTTTACTTTTAATCTTTACCCAAGAACGGTGTAGAAAAGATGCTGGAAATGGGCGCGTAAATTTGGTGTGAACATTAGTAGTCCTGTTTTCTATGAGTTGATTTGCTTCTTTTTGGGCGAGAAATAATCAACCAGCCACAATCAGGACACACTACGCCTTCTTTTCCTGCGCACTCGCGGATACGAAGGGCGCGAAGTTCGGGAAACAACCTTTCGAGATCTCTCAGGTGGGTGCAAGCCTCTTTCCCATGCCCCTGCACATAATCTCACTCCTTTAAGTTCTATTTCAACTATTCTTATAACAGATGTCCTACACCAAGCTTAGTTTTTCAATAACGAAGAAATCCTTGCACGCAGGCAAGTAGGGTCTCTTCCACAACTCATAAATGCGCGCGAGCTAAGATTGCAGGATATCGTTTTATAAAACTCATTCCTGATTGTTAATTGGGAGATCAGTTAATTGTTTAGATTTGTCCCCTACGATGAAACAACTCATCGAGATCATTTTCTTCAGTTGAACGTGGAGCATCTCACTTGGTTTGTTGAGGAAGCATTTACGCGACATAATATTGACATAACAACCCTAAGAGGACCACCAACTGTACAGGAGTATGTTGAGGCAAATCTTGACGATTTCACATCAATTAGACCGCCCAAAGGAATAATTTACATAGTTGAGACAGACGAGAGCGTTGT
>CP070730.1:752848-755793 GCA_020351305.1 Candidatus Bathyarchaeota archaeon | reverse complement strand
GGAAGACTCCATAAATCGACTTTGCAAACCGGATGATAATGTGGGGCGTCCCCATCTTCATGTGTCGCAAAATAGCAGCTCTTTATAGTAGAACTAAACTTGGCAAAGTATATTGATAGGTAATTATCCCAACGAAAAACAGGTATATCTCCAAGTAAATCGTTTGCTTTGTAAGTCTGGTGTAGGTATTCTTCAATTGTCAGCTTCCATGACGATGGCAAGTTTTTCAACCATTCCTCTGTTGGGAGTTGGAATGTGTCTGTATGTCTATCTATGTGTAGGATGGAGTGTGTGTAATTTAAGTCTAATTCTTGGAGCCAACACCATAAAGCGGCCCTATGGTTGTCCATTACATAGATCGAGCTATCACGCCAAAGAAAATTCTGATTGTATGGTCCTGATTGATTTCTTCCTTTGAAGTGCACAATCCAAGTTCCGTTCATTAATTTCACTGGTTCTCCCTTCCCAACTATTGATTATGTTTCCATGGGCTTTAATTCCGCGCGCGTTAGGAGGCTTCAACTCCGTTTGAGTTTTTGTCCTTCATAATTCTCCTCTTCATACGGCACTCGAACAGGGAGAGATTTTCACGTTAATTCCTAATCCTTAGAAACTCAGGGGAAACTTCGAGACTCTTGCCCGGCAGCTTTACAGCTTTACTAATTCCTACAGGTCAGTTTGTCCGTAGCTTCCTTATGTTTAGGCTCGGCCAAGCGATTTGAGGTATTTCTTTGATTTCTTAAGCCCCATCCTGGAGGCTATCTTTTTCACTGTATCTGTTGAACGCCCCAATCTAGCAGCTACTTTTGCGGTGGGATTATTATGGAAAAACTTTTTGAGCAAACTAACTTCGCTCTTTGACCATAAGCCTTTGACAAGTTTCTTTTTTGCCATTACATGATTCCTTTCATTTAACCGAAGTGAACTCATTTGTGTCTGGGCTCAGACTGACATCTGAGTTAACGTCTCCTTTTGAGGATTTTTCGCCCATTTCTACTTTTCATGCGAGCTCGAAAACCGCTTTTACGAAGCCTCTTGATCTTGCTTTTGCGATGGTTTTCCATTTTATTTCGCTCTCCTTCAAAGATTATAACTACTAGTCGCCACTTGCGATGATTTCACTTATTAGCATTGGATCAGTTATAGGTTGATATCATACTCTAATGTCGCAATGATCACTTAACCTTATCCTAAAGTCTTTTTTAGCCTTGCATTTGTTTCCTCAACAACTGCACGGATCTCGTGAACAACGCATGTCGGAGAAGGCCTTTCTTTCTCCGGCAGTAGAAAATCAGCCCTTGTAAAGTTTGAATACTTGTGCGAGAAATAAAAACTGGGCGGCATGGCTCATGTAGTTCCTAGGTAATCTTATTCGGATCCGGTGGCGATAGGTCCTTAGCTTATTTGCCAAGGCATCAAGAGATTTGCCTTCGAACGTTCTCACCTTTTCAAGATCAAGGATTAGTTTTCCACGGTCCTTTTTAAGATACTCTTCTATTCTTTGGGCGAGTCTTTCGGCGCGAAGATTATCTAGAACGCCATTCAATCGCACCCAGACCTGCCTTTTAGCATGCTGGAGATCCACCTGAACTGAGAAGTGTGGAGAAATGCTTTCTTCCCGCAGTGATTCCCAGATCTTAGTCGCCCATAAGCCCAAACCTTCTTCTGGCATCCTGAAACTCACTCGGCCGAGACGCGGGTGCTGGAAAATGCCCAACCTCAGCTTTAGTGCGGTCCAAGCCGCCGCACCCAGAGCACTCAGAGACATAAGCCTCTCCACTAGTGTCGGATTACCCAATTCGGCATGAACCTTGTGCTCCAGCTCTCTGATCCATGACCGAATATGACTATTAGGCCCTAACAATCGCCCCGCTAGAAACATCAAATATGCCTTTCTGATGTCCTTCCTCAGGCTGGCTGCTTTTTTTCGAACGAAATTGCTGGAAGATTCCCTCCACTTCTTGTATCTTAAACACCACATCTCTACAAATCGATAGATCGATGGACCAAGCCTCTGAAAATCCTGTTCAAAACACCAACGTTGCATATTCTCGATTTCGGAAGAAGACATAGTCGGATGCTTCACTATGGAGTTGAAACCGCATCCATCATGCCAAAGCTTATCGGCATCTTCGACGTATTTACGTCGCATAAGACCCTGAGACATAACACGATCATAAAAGGGAGTTCCCGGTGGAGGACTGTATATCAGGAACTGGGCAAGCTCTGGCCTAAGCTCTATCAGCCCATCCAGCTCCTCAGAGATTACTTTTGGAGTCTGGTAATCGAATCCGACGATCATGGAAGTTAGAACTGCAATTCCATTCTCTCGGAGTTCACGGATGAGTTCATGCGCCGGCTTACCGCTTTGCTTGCTGTACCCCGAGCGGGTTCCCTCGTAGCCGATCCAGATACCATCTATACCCATTTCCAGGATTTCCTGAACAGTATACCGACTGAGAGCTTTGATGCTTGAGAATACAAAGATAGAAATCGGTCTGCCTCCAGCGAGCACGCAGTCCCGGAACTGCATCGCTCTCTTTTTGTCCAGAAGGAAATCTTCATCGATAATTGTGAACACCATGCTGGAATCCCTTATAAGATAGCGTTCGATTACATTGTAGATATCTCTGCCCTCGGGAAGTAACTTGATGTGCCTTCTTTTGAAGAAATGGGAGGTGCAGCAGAAATCACACCCGTTGGGACAGCCCAATCCTGAAAATATCAATCCTGTCTTGGAGATGGGAACCGATAAGACATTCATGCGACTTTCAATCAGAGGATGCTTGTAAGGTATGGGTATCTCAGGCTCACTGAGAAGCCGCCGCATGAATCTAACTCCTTCCTCTCGACATATATAGTCACCATATGGCTTAAGGGTATCATCATCCAGGACTGTGCCATAGCCACCTAAGATGATCTTGCTGCCGGGAGAATACTTGCGT
>CP070730.1:735382-752748 GCA_020351305.1 Candidatus Bathyarchaeota archaeon | reverse complement strand
TATATCCTGCTTTCAAGATCTTGAGTGTAATATCAGCGTCCTCAGCAAAGGTGTCCCCCTCAAATAGACCAATCTCTTTAAGAACAGACGCTCGAAATGCTCCAATTGGCCCTGGCACAACTGTGACATTCTGTAAGTTAGCCTCACTCCTTCTATGAAGGTTTATTCCCACAATATATTCGAGTGCTTGAAGCTTTGTCAGCACTCCGCTTCTGTTGCCAACTTTTACGTTTCCAGCTACTGCTGCAATTCTGGGATTCTTAAAATGCTTAATTAAGTGCTGGATGGCATTTTGGTCAAGAAGCGTATCAGCGTCGATGCAAGTAATGAAGTCTCCTCTTGCCTTTCTGATACCCGTGTTAAGAGCATCCCACTTTCCACCATTTGGCTTTGCTACAACTTCTACTAGATCTCCACTAGCATGAGCCTTTGCAACTTCCAAAGTTCTATCTGAAGATCCATCATCTATAACAATGATCTCCTTATTAGGGTAGGAGAGCCTGAGAAGAGCCTCAATAGTTTTGCCAATGGCCTTTTCTTCATTATATGCAGGAACAACTATTGTAACTAAAGGTGTTTTATCAATAAGATCAGAGCCCGAATCTATATCATCACGTCTTTTGTGAAGGTATGCTCCTCCAAGAGCAACTACATTTCGAATTGTAAACATGATTAAAGAGGCACAAAATATGTAGAAGGATATTTGATAAATCAAATCCGGATACAGAAACAATAGGCAGATTTGAACTATGACAATAAGAACGGTTGTCATCAAAAGGAATTTCGCAACTGATAATCCAGAGTGTTTAATTGGCGAAGAAAATCTTTTCCTAACATGAGGATACCAAATGAAAGTGATGACTACTGTGACAAGACAGATCAAGAGGGAGAAATAGGTAAATAAGTAGCTTAGTTGACTGAAGAAAATAAGGAACAAGTCTAAGCCAAACCAGAAGATGATTAAGAAAATAATCAAAGGAACTCCTATGGCTGCAATACTCGCAAACAACAGTTCTCTTTTCAATTTGAGATTCTCCTTTGATTAATTTCCAGTTGGGCCCGCTAAGGAATCATTCTCTTAGAGGACATCTGCATCATTTCACAATTATTTCCGAGAACAGTGGTGGTAAAAACATTCTGCACTTAAAATACAGAGAGGAAATCTCAAAATTTGTGTGAACTTTAGACTCCTTCACCTACAAGGATGCATTTACTGATTGGTTTTCTGAAAATTATTTTTCATTTTGTTGTTTCAATAAGACCACGAGTTTTTTGCGTGCGCGTATTCACCCAATACTTTATCCTGCTAAGTTGGAGCAATACGTGTTTTGTAGAATTTTCTGCGTCGAATCAAGAAATAGCTCATTAGCCCACCGATTAGCACCACTGTAGCCGCAAGTGTTGCTGGTTCGGGCACTGCGTTGAAGATTTCGTCAGTGTTATCTACAACAACATCGTCAAAGTGCACATGGGCAAAGGCTGAATATAACCCTACACGGTGATTTCTGACTGTGTCAGTCCATTCGACCGATAATTGCCAACCCGGTGGTTCCGGTTCATCTGCAACCCAGCATTTGCCTTTCAAATCTGTCCCGTCAAACATCATCTTCATCATATAAACCGTGTCAACCACAGGAGTAAACGGAATACTGGGCCCCCAAGTAACCCCTTCACTTAACAGACAAAGCCTATTATCTCTCCGAATCACAAGGCACCAATCATGATAGGATTCCGGATCTTTCTGAATTATTAAACCAAACCTCATAAAAACCGGACCAGGTTTGCATGAACGTGCGTGCCATCCTTTAAACGTGACATTGCATTCGAACTCCAATGAACTATAGCCACCGAACGATGTCTGGGTCATGATTTTTTGAATAGCCGTATATCCATCACTATTATTCCCACACAACTCATTACCTTCGATCTCCCAGCTCCCATCGATTACCACCCAGTCCGACCCAACTGGACCGTCTGACCTTTCAAAGAAATCTACAAAAACAACAAAAGCTCTAGCCGGAGACACAATACTCAAGGCTAGAAATATTAAAAATACTATGCCACCCAATCTTCGCATGGTCACCGCTAATTCCTAAAATAAAAGGCACAGCGTGGAAAATAAAGTCAGAAGTCTTAAGAATCTAGATTATTTTTATAGAAACTTATCGTTGCCCACGTTTTGCTAACACTCTTGACCGCGCACACGTTTTGGACCTTTCATTGAAACACCTTCACATCGCCAAGTACTTCTCCATGCATGTGCTTCTCGTGGATAACAATAATTCTTGTCCTCCCCTGATTCTCAATCCACCGGATTTTAGTTTTCACAGGATGCACACAGTTTTCAAGTTTCTCGATTAGAATAAACCCCCCAATAAATATGGTGGCAGTTAGCAGCAAGGCGAGAACACCCCAAAACACCCCTCGTGAAAACCCGAGAATACAGGCAAATACTCCTATTGCTATGACCGGTATCATTAAAAGCTCTTCAAAGATGTGACACTCACGTGGTCGTCCCAGAGAAACCCTGAGACCATTCCTCGTCATGCCTCCTCGCACTTCCTTGACACATTTTTTCCGCCTTCTAACAAACTCTGAATAATCATCTGTAGCCAGAAAATCACGGCAGCTTGGGCAGAGAAAAGAGAGGTTAAGCTCAGAATAAGCCCTCACCTCCATGTTTCTCTCCTTCCGAGTCAAGCGGTTAGCTATTTCCAGCTGATGATGGGAAAATTCCATTTAGCGCTCTTCAAGAAATAGCTAGAATATAGCTGATAAACCTGTTGGGAGTGTGATGCGCGCGAGTTGTGCACATGTCACCATGAGTGGCCAAATTGGGTTACTATCATAACTATGTCTGTTATGTCAACTATTGAGTCTGAGTTGAGATCGTAGTTTGCATAAAGGTAAAACCAGTCTTCATACGATTCATCTGTAGCGTAGCCACCAATTGCCTCTACAATATCTGAGATGTCGACGATCTTGTCAGCGTTAACGTCGCCTAGAACACTTATGAAGACCCATTCATTACTTATGTGCACTGAGATGGGGAGATTTGCAGTTATTGTGTAATAGCCTTTCATCCACCCAGTGGTATTCCAAAAACACTCTGCGCTCCACAAAGTACCTTCTGCAACGAAAACTAAGTCACTGAATACAGCTGTGTTGTTAGCATAAATTATCAAAGTGAAGTTTCGAGCATAACTCATTAAGTTGAATCCGGAAACAACAAACCGAATTAACATTCCTTGCCCTCCCACGGATTTGTGCCTGCAACTTAACGCGTGCGCATAATTGTCTAAGACATATATCTCGTGAGGAAGGATTCTAGCGTAGACCTCTACTGCCGTGTCAGTCTCATCTGCTGGTTGAACCCAGTTGAATTGTTTCAGTCTTTCTCCTCCAGGGGTCATGTTGAAGATCCACTGCAGGTTTTCAACCCAGACATCACTTACAGGCACGCTTGTGCCGTTCTTGACATAAAACACCCAAACTGGCAGAGCGGTGACATTGACGCTTCCCTCGTTTGCAACAGTAACCTCAGCAGTCACATCGTAGTAGCCAGATCCAGGGTAGGTTTCATTCCTTGTGACCGACATATCGCGTACAACAATGTTCTGCCGTTCTAGAAAAGTGGAGCTTAACTCGGTGTTGTCAGAAGCGTTATCGTCGGTATTACCTCCAAGGAGAACAGCCTCGACCCAAAAGTTGTACGTGTCGTTTGGCATGGTAACGTCTGTTGTTACGTTGAAATTCACTGTTCGTGATTCTCCTACACGCAAATTATTAACACTAGTTGACTCCAATCTCTCCCAACTACTTCCCTGCCACGCAGTCAGGTCAACTCTGACATCTTCCTCATTGAATCCCTTGTTGAGAATGTCTATGGAAAATGGGACTGGTTCGCTTACCCACCCTTTCAACAGGATTCTAGTTCCAGTGATAGCTACGTCGCTAACAAATCCACCAGCAGACGTTTCATTCCAAAAGACTTTGTCAAGCAGGTTTCTCTCATAGCTTGGTAAATCGATTTGGTCTCCTAACCACCCCGCAAACCTTACACCTATAGTTATGTCAAGTCCAACTTTAATCCACCAACGCAATCCCTCAACCCACCATAAATGGAGATAGGCATAGGGAGTGATCTCGACATAAGGTCCTGACACACTGTAAAACATGAACTCAACACTAACTGTCACACTGGGTTTCACCCAAGCTTCAATATCATCAACAGTCACGTAGGGACCAATTCTATCTACATCCAAAATTAAATCGTTAATTAAGCTGAAACCATCATCCCACTTGACCCCACCCTTGAATGACCCTGAGGCTTCTACACCACATACAATATTGACAGTCGCGCTGACATTAACATATATACCGACAGCAGCGTTGACATTCAGATCAGCCCAGACAGGTACAATCCCAACCACAAAATAGAATGTTTGGCTCCAGTCAAAGAGGTCCATGGTCCATTCATACTCAAACTCTGCTGGAAATGAAACACTCAAATTGACGTTGATTACTGGTTCAAGTTTAATCCAAGCTTTGAACCATTGCAGTTCCCACCATTCAACATCCCAACCTACGTACCAAGACGCTGGAAGTTTAGTGTAAACAGTTAAAATGACGTCGACTCCCTGATAAGAAAAGCTCAGATTAAAGTCATCTTCCCATATCGTAGTGCTCCATTTTTTGCTCCAGTCCCTACTAATTTGACTTGGGTCTTGAATACCCTCACAACTTGTCGATAAACTTCCTCCTCCAAGAGGGCAAGTTGTGCATGTATAGTGGATGTTAAAGATTTTGTAGGCTAAGAAATTCTGTTGATCTAGGATTTCCCAAATCGTCTTGTCGATGGTTCCGTTTGTTACACGCATTCTCTCAAGCAAGACTACTTGCTCACGCCCAACAGGAGGAGATCCTTCATAAACCTCTGCATACAGTTCATTGCCATTCCCAAAATCTACATTCCAACTTCGGTTGAGTATGGCTCCATTATCAAGGGTGCCGTCAAGAGGTAAGATATAATTTGTGATCCAGGTGTGGTTGAATGTTGATTCAGGAAAGCCGGCTCCTTCCAACATCTGCTGGATTATTCCAAATTTAGTGAGTTTATAACTTGCCCTTGCTTGGGATTCAACCAGGTTCCGTGGACCAACCATTATCGTCCAGTTTCTCCAGAGCCTGCTTGAATGTAGTTGGGCTTCAGCTTCAAGATGGATTATGAGCTCCCCCGTTAATGGAGGTTCGACAACGTAATCTCGAGTCCAATCTATGATTTCAATTCCTAGGCAACATAATTGTTCCTGAGCAATGCTAGCTAGAGTCTCGTTTTTAACTGCTCTTGCAGGTGCAGAAAAATTCAGGCCACTATTGGTAACGTTGGCTCCAAGTATCGGCTCGGATATGGTAAGGGGGACTGATTCTGGAATTGACTGATTGGTCGACAGGTCCACATGAGTAAGATTTAGTACCTCTTTGTAGAGATCGCATAGGCTGTCTGTTGTGGGCATTTTGATCTCGATTGTTAAATTGCATGTGCCATCATTGTGTATGTCAACAGTCTCGACCATCAAGGAATCCAGTGAAGTAGCGTAATCAACCAAGTTTTCCGTCGTGTTTAGATGGTTATCCGAAAAGGTTAGGTCGACAATTGGTGGCATTGATGTAAACAAGATTGCGATTAGCAAACTATCTAAAACTATCTTTCTCATGCCTTTCTCCTTGAACATAATATCCTGCTTTCTTCTTTAAAATCTTGTAAACAAAATGGTGCAAAAAAGCTGGAGATTGGGTGTGCCCTAATATTGCTATATAGATGCTCGAGAGTTATTCCACTTCTGTTAAGTATTTGAGGTGGAATGGTTTTGAAATGACTCCTGGGTTGATGTCAACAATGAATGTTGAAGTGCCGCCTATATATTCTGACATTTCCACCCTCAGCCGTCTGTCAAAATCAGCAAGTGTTGAATATTTCTTGTGAACAGATATGATTACGCCTTGGTGTTCCATCCCCGAGCCTGCAGCTGCAAACACAACATTCGGTTCTTTGGAAAACCATTCTTTGGATTTTACTACCGCCTTTGCACGTTCTCCGAGTTTAATTTCTCTGCTTCTACCATGTATAAAAGTCAGAGCTACTATCTCAAACCCTAATTTTGCCCAATTAGGAATCGCTGTGTAGGCCTGAATAAAATCCTTCTCCAATTTTGTTCTTCTTCTCGTGATAGTGGGTTGAGAAACACCCAAAATCTTGGCTAACTGCCTATCGCTAACCTTACAGTTATTCATCAATGAGGCTAGAATCTTATAATCAATGCCTTTCAGTTTCACAATCCCATCCCATTAATACGTAACATGTATCATTGACTTAACCTTTTAGTGGAAAATTAAATATACTAAATTTGCGCATGCACATTCTAACTTTTTGTAATAGCTTATGTGAAGCATGATAGAATATCCATATACCTAATGAATCGATATTGAATTTGTTCGTGCGCATAGTTCTTTAAAGCGAAAAACGCGTAAGGCTATAAATAACGCCAAGCTGAAAAAACTGGAGGGACTTTCAACGTCAGTTGTGGAGATAAATTGTCCAAGATGCAGCGCTCCATGCAGCACAAAGAGCAAAGAGAGAAACGAGTATAAATGTCCGAAATGCGGAGCAACTTTTCGCTTCATAGACCCTACAAAAAGGGAAATACATGCTCGTGAAGAGGTTGTTTACACAGTTCAAGAATCTAACTGCCTCTATTGTGGAGGCCCAGTTCCAATTGGAGAGGGATACGCTTGCACAGAGTGCAAAAGAAAATCTTTTCACAAGAAATGTGTGGAGGAAATAGACGAAAAATACCTCTGCAAAGAGTGCATAACAAACAAGGGACTAAAATGTGATTCATGCAGCAAAAGTCATCTCTATCGCTGCCCTGTGTGCGGATCACAACGCTGTCTCACTCATTCAGACATATTCAATGTTAAGGAAGCAAACAAAGATCCTTGTTCACTCTGGTGTCCCTCCTCTTCCACCTATGTTTGCAATGATTGTATTGTTCAGAAGAGAAGATTCCTTTTTTTCAAGGCTTTTTACTGCAAGAAATGTGGGAGCAAATTAATATCTGACCTGCCTTTAACCTCTTCATCCAAATAAGGGATGAATGCTCCACTAGGTGGTCTTTACCTAAAAACCAATCATAAAGGTGCATTATGTTGGATGATGAATCTCAATACCATACTCTTCTTCGAAATCCTGCTCGTAGACGAGTAATTGAGATTCTAGGCACACAGGAGAAGATTGGTTTCAAAGAGTTGAAAGAGACTCTTGGCTTGGGTGTTGGCACCGTTTATTATCACCTCGACATGCTCTCTAGTTATTTATCTCAAGACAAGCAGCGAAAATATAGGCTCAATGATAGAGGACTGCTCTTGTATAAATCGCTGAAAGGTGGAAGCTCTCCTCCTTCGACACTGGAGTTGAGCGAGACATTTGGTCATCGCTTGATAAGGTGGCTTTTTCTAGCACCCGTCTTTTCAAGGACCGTTCTACCCTTGCGTTTACTCCCTTTAGCACTACTGATTCTGCTTTTCGGGGCATTAGGGTCCGCCTTCGCCTCATCCCAATCATTACTATTTTTTTATTCACCGTTCACAAATTTTCAATTCGAAACCACAACTCTCCTCTACCTATTCAACTGGATCAGCCTTTTCTTCTTCTCAGACCTCATCCATTATGTAGTTTTCAAAAGGACGGGCGGTGACCTGCAGCTTTTTGTTTGCATAGGCATAGCATCGCTGCCAATCGCATTATTCCCCTACCTTTACATGTTCTTCTCCTATGAAATTGCCCGATATTTGCTTCTGGTTCTAGTGATCTGGACCATGATGCTCCTATCGTCAGCATACTCTTTTAGCAAAGGCCTACGACTCGACAAATCCATTGTGTTAAGCCTTTTCGTTCTCTACCTGAATGTAGCAATCTTGTTTGCGTTAGGACGCCTAATCTAATCAACTCACTTCAATGTGAAGTTCTAGGTTTCTAGAACTGTTCTAGGCACAAGTTCGAGTTTTTTAGAAACGATTCTCTTAAAAGAAGCGGTTTCCTAGTTTATTTTGGTGAAAAACGCTTGAAAACAGGGAAAAACATCCTGGGAACAACAATTCTCGCAATTTTAGCAATATCTCTAATGTCCCCTCTCGCAGTTGGAACAGCTTCAGCCCGAAACGTCGAGAAGTCTGAAATCTTACCATATGGACCCAATGGCAGCAGCAAGTGGACTTGGATAAAAACAGACACTATCAACATAATCTTCCCGACTGGAGGAAAGAAACCAACATTCTTATGGTGGTACTCTGAAGATCCAAACAACATCTATGTCTTAAAATACAAAGGACTAATAGAATTCATAACTTTTGCAACACCCTATTACCAACACGTATACGAAGCAACCGAGCTCAGACTTAGAGCTGAACTTAAAGACAAATATTTTGAACCAGATCAAAACAAGCTTCAACAACAGATCCGACTTCAGATTCAGCAAAGACTGATGCAACTTGCCTCTCTCTACGGGCTTCATAGTCCATACTTACCCTTCAGGGCGTGTGAGTGGAACCTTAGTGGACCTGTAGAAGTCCCAAGCGACAATCCCCAATATCTATCCTTCAACTTCACTCTAGTCGGAGTGCCATTTCCAAACCTCAAATTTGCTGAGAACAACGTCATTATACGATGCCGATTCTACTATGCTGAAACAACAGAAGACGTTGGAGGATTCTACACCTACTCTGTCGGAGCAGGAGAACTCAAAATGGACCTAATTGTCAGGAACTGGACATGGAACCTCGATCTGATACAACCACTACTCAACACATTTTCGGATAATGGCATTAATATTCCAGCCAAAAAAACAGGACTAGCTCTATGGATGAACCTAGCATCAATATCCCTAGAGAAAATCGACCTTGCGGAACAAGACATAGACATCAAAAATAGTGCATTGGAAACTCAATCGATGACTCAAAACATGTATGTAGAAGGAGCCCAAGTGAGCCTAACACAAAACAAAACAATGTCCGACCTCGAAAATCCATTGAGAAACCAAGCAAATCTGCGAGAACGCTACAAACTACGCTTCGCAGACGCAGACACAACCTTAGCAGGATTCTTCAAATACGTACCTAAAGCCCTAGTCTATGACGATAACAACACAACTGTAGTAGACGTAAAAGCATCCTACATATCAGCAGGCAACCATATGCGACTATTCCTCGCATACCCATACTTCGGAAACAAAACACTAGAGCATGACCCATCCCTCGGCCTAGAAACCCTACCAACACTCATAACTCCAGGAATCCTTCTGATATTGATAGCCACCATCTCAACCATCACAATAGCCATCTTAACCTACAAATGGAAAAGAAAAACAATAAACATAATCGGACCAGGATAAAGCCCTCCTCCTCTTTTTTTATGCATCTTCAATACTTGCAACATAATCAAAAACAAAAAAAAAATTCACACCAACACACCTCCATCACCCTTGATAGAGTTGCATACACCCAAAAAACAAGAACTTAGCAACCACTTGACAACTACTTGAAAGCCACTTAACAACCACTTAACGACCACTCAACATGAGCCATTTTACTGTGCGCGAAAAGCATACTTCTCGTTTATCACTTATGACCGCATCATTTGACACTATTATGGAACATACTTGAAATGTTCTAGAAGAAACTTCCATGAACATATAAATTTACGAAACACGCCATATTATTCAATTTAAATAAGGAAAATTGAGTGGAAAACATTGAAAACAAGAATGATATTGACAACGATCCTGACATTGTTCTTGGCAACCCTGCTTTTCGCAGTGTTCAGTCCAAGAGGAACGGCGTATACTGAAGAAGACCCATTTGTAACCGATCTGATAGCAGGCCAAACTATGGACGTAGGAGATGTTACCGTTTGGAATGACGGATCATTTCTCTACGTAAGATATGAAACCACAGGTGATTGGGTAATGGGCCTAACTCACCTTCACGTTGCTACAGATCTCGCAGACATTCCCACAAGCAAGAAAGGCATCCCAATTCCAGGTCAATTTGAACACGCCACAACACACGACCCACCCGTAACAGAATTCACTTACTGCATCTACATCAACGGATTAACCTCAGAAACTGAACTCTACATAGCAGCTCACGCAGAAGTCTGTGGACCTGGAGAAGAACCCATGTTCGCACAAGGCCTACTCGCAACTGTACCCATCTACACATGGTCAGCTGGCTGGAATGTAGGAACTGTTAAAGTTGCCATCGTAGGTGAGAATTTAGTCGTCACTTTCGAGACTATAGGAACCTGGACCATGCTTGACACCCACCTATATCTAGGCGACACACCTCCAACATATCCCCCACCATGGGAAAGTTTCCCCTACAAACATGAAGGACTAGGCGGGGTCACAAATGACACCTACACAATTCCATTGGCAGACTTGGGAGTTGCTTGCTGGGACACACTCTATGTTTCAGCTCACGCGAATTTAGCTGGCGAAGGACTCGGTGGCTGGCCAATATATCGACATGGTTGGGCAGAGCTGAACCCAACGCTCAATGGCGGATGGAAGAAGTACTTCACTGTCATCATTCCATGCGAGATGATATGCGAAACAGCTTGGGGTAGCGGAATACGCTTCGTAGAAAGCCACTGGTCGATGTACTTCATCTACACTCCAGATTAAACACGACAACTCAAATCCTCCTTTTTTTTTAAATTTTTCAATGAATTATCAGGGTGCGCCCTTTCTGTGCATATAAATTAAGACAGGCTCCAAAATATGTCAAAATTCGAAATGATATTAATATTAGCTAGGCTTCATGAACTCATAGGTGAGAAGGCAATGAAAAGAATTTCAACCATGATACTTCTAGCTCTCATGACAATCATAACCCTCTCTGTCACAGGTCAACCTTTGAATGCCTGTAATAGCTTAGCTGAAGATATTAACGGCGATGGTGTGATAGATTTGAGTGACGTAATCTTGGTGATTGAAGCCTATGGTTCATTCCCAGGTCACCCACGTTGGAACCCGAAGACTGATGTGGATTCGGATGGAGAAGTTGGAATCTCAGATATCATCGCAGTAATCATGAAATTCGGTTCAGAAGAAAAGATCAACTCTGATCTCATTGTTGCTTTGGATATCCACCCTGAGTCACTGAATCTAAAGAGTAAAGGTCGATGGATCACCGTACAACTCGTGTTCTTTGGAAACTGCAACATGCAACATGCACTAAACATCTCCATGTTAAAACTAAATAACACAATCCCCGCAGAAATAATGCACCAAAATTCAAACGCTGTGATAGCGAAATTCAACAGAGCAGCAGTACAATCTCTTATCTCAAACAATATATCATTGACAAAAAAATTCACAACAGCTTCATTATCGGTGACCGGTGAAATCGCAGGAACAACCTTCACTGCAACAGATTCAATAAAAGTGATAAGCGACCCATAAACATACGCGCAGACAACATGAAACATGCAAGCACACTATAGTCTAGGTAGAATCTCCTCCATAAATCATAAAACCTGAAAAAGAGGAATTTGTTACGAGGTGATTGTATGGGAAAAAAGGAGCAGCATAAAGCTGAAGATATTGCTGAAAAGACTGGTGAAGCCATAGGCAAAGGTGTCAAAAAAGGCTGGGGAATCACTAAAGGCATTGGAAAGGGACTGATGAAAGGCGTCAAAGGAGAAGATAAAAAGAAAAAAAGAAAATAGACCAACCTCATTCGCACATGTTCTTTCCCTGCGCAATTTGCCAATTGCTTGTCTTGTATCGGTTGGATGTCTAGACCTTAGTTCCTCCTGTTGGGTCCCAGCGCGCGCGTAACAAAAGCGTGTGCCTTTAGGCTTAAATATGCTTTATTTAATAGACCACATAGGGGATAGAGAGTGGACAAACGTATAATCGCAGTTATAATTGTTGTAGCGATAGCTGTGGCTGCAGTTCTACTGTATGTTCATTTCACGCAAAGTGGCAGAGAGTCTCCTCTAAACATTGAAAACGTTGGCGGTCAGTACAATGTCACCCTCAGTTTTTGGGAAGATCATGCGGAAATGGAATATACAGATGAATATGGAGAACACACTGGAATGTATTTCGCGGATGAGATGAGGAGCAGCATGGATTGGATAAAGAACAACACTGCTGATAATGCAACCTTTCTTTGTTGGTGGGACTATGGCCATATGATTAAGGGATATGCAGAGAGAAAATCTGTTGTGAAGAATCCTTCCGAAAAAATCTTATATACTATCGGGGATCCGAGCAGCATAACAGAGTTCGATCCACATGAAAGAATAGTAGACGTAGCCACAGCACTGACCACTAGCAACCTCACTGAAATGCTGCAGATACTGGAGAAGTATAATGTAACACACATTATGGTCTGCACCGACGATCTAGGCAAGGCAGCTTGGTTCTATAGGATAGCTGGCCTCAATGAAACAGAATTTATATCAAGGCAACATCCTGACCAAATTTTCACAGATGCAGGAAAGCAGACCATGATAGCCAGGCTTCTCGAGAATAGAGATGCAGGCTTCACTCTGATATACGAAGATGAATAAATCAAGGTATACAAAGTAGATTGATTAAGCTTTCAGCATCACTGCAACCTGCGGGAAATCCAAAGAATCATTAACGCACAAATCTAGAAAGCTATGAGTTTCATCAGCGCGCGCACATTGAGCACCATGCGAAATTAATTCTGCAATTGTTGACCAAGGCTTAAATATTGTTGTGAAACGTTTTTTCATACGCTTCAGGGAATGAAAATGAGGAGAAATTTTCTTGGTCTAATAATTTTCCTAATACTAGCATATGCAATCCTAATATCAACTTCCAACACCCGTCTGGTTGGAACGGAATCAACAACTATTGTTGTTCCAGACAATTTCCTCACCATCCAAGAAGCCATAAACAATGCTTTTGAAGGCGATACAATTTTTGTCAAGAGCGGAGTTTATTACGAACATGTCATCATCAACAAAACTGTATCACTTATTGGTGAAGGATACAACACAACGATCATTGACGGAAATTGGACTGGGCACGTTATAAACATAATCAGCGACAACGTAAACGTCACAGAATTCACGTTACAGAAAAGTGGAAGCATTTCATATCCAGATCTTGACGCAGGAATCTGCCTTAACAACACTGCAGACTGCACCGTATCGAAAAACCGTTTAGTGAGCAACAGCTTCGCTGGGATTTCTCTCTTAAACTCACAACGAAATACAATCGTTGGTAACAATGTGACTGGAGCAGGCTGGGGAGGCATACATTTACTGGACTCTAGCAACAACACAATATCTGGAAACATTTTAGACAACAATATACATGTCGGAATCAATGGACATGGATCATCCCACCACAACAGCATCATGGAAAACATCATCTCAAATAGCAGATATGGTATGTTTTACAATAATGCCAACTACAACAACATACTTAGAAACAACATATCGAATATAGCAGTCGAAGGCATTTGGTTCCAAGAACAAGTGAATTATAACATTGTAGCTGAGAACACCCTCACAAACTACAGTGTGGGCATCAAACTGCAAGGACCAAACAATAACAACACTGTCTCTGGAAACATTCTGACAGATGGCCAATGTGGCATCCGTATCCAAAACGCTAGATACACTGAGATATATAATAACACCATAGCTCACAACTATGGCAGCGAATGGGATGCTGGAATCCGCCTTGACTCAGCAGGCTATTCTAAAATTCACTCCAACCTGATTGTAGACAATTGGCGAGGAGTTCTCCTTTACACGAGTTCACCCTATGTTTCAATCAACAACAACACCATAAATGACAACGAGTTTGCCATCAGAGTAGCCAGTGGAGGATCAAACTATCTGAGCATTTATGACAATATAGTGATGAACAATCGGGGCTACGGCATCGGACTAACCGGATTCGGAGGTGTTTCAAACTACGCCACCATAACAGGAAACCTCATAATGAACAACAGCGATGGCATCGCACTCGGTCAATATTCAAACTACAACACCATCCTTCAGAACAACATAACTCAAAATGACAACGGAATCTACATCGAACACTCCACACAGAACACAATACGGGGAAACAACATTGTTGACAACATCCAGCAAGTCTTTGTATCAAACGGATCCGTTAACAATTGGGATGGAGGCTACCCAATAGGAGGTAACTATTGGAGCAATTATAACGGCTCAGATCTGTACAACGGACCAGAGCAAAAATTGAATGGCAGTGACGGAATAGGTGACAGCCAACATCAAATCGATGAAAACAACATAGATAGATACCCTCTCATGCAACCAGCCGTTCCTCTTCTTGGAGACTTGAATCGGGACGGATTAGTAAACATGGACGATGCAAACCAATTAATGTTATCATTTGGGTCTTATCCCGGACACCCCAGATGGAACAGCGCAGCAGACCTCAATCACGATGACAATATAGACATCTTCGATGGAATTCTGCTGGCTACAAATATCAGAGATGCAACATAAACGTACGCACTGTTTTAAGACTCTCATCTAGTATGTTTTCTTTTCATGCACGTGAATTCCTTTCCAGTTTTCTTTTAACCGCTTCAACAAGACCTATTGGGCCCGTCATCATCACGTCACCTGCAGGAGCCGCAAAATGAACTGGAAGGTTAGTTCTGGCTAGCATGTTCCTGTTAGGTCCTGTGACCACCACTTTCTTTATGTTGTTGTAGCCTGGTGGCTCACTCAAAAAGAACAAACCATGCCCATTTTCATTGAAAACCTCTTCATCACTGATTTCTCCGTTGGCGAAATTAATCAGTAGTTTCTCTATCTTTTGTGGGTTCAACAGTCGCGTATGATGCTCCATAACTGCCAGAATCTCCCCGCTTGAAATTATTGCGGACATTGTGTGTCCATTGCCCAGGTTAACTGCGAGGATTGGATCCATTTTCTCTACAATTGGGTCCATTAAACACCCAAGTATTGCATCTGGAGAAGTGTCCATGAGCAAAACTCTACCACTAGGCAATTGTCTCCTTGAAGCCTGCGCTGCTGACTTCATTCTTAAGAAATGTTGGGGGATTTCGTCTTCCATGAAGGCAAACGCTTCAGGCTTGGGATTTCTTACTAGCAATTGGTTCAATTTTTCGATACGGGATCGTCTATTGCTCACGCCTTTAGGAAAAACCCCATGGTCTTGAACTGCAATAGCCACATAATCAACATCTGAGAGATCTTCTCCGAACACTGCTAGAAATCCCTTCAACTCCTCAATGTTGATCTCTCTAACCATTAGTGTCTCTCCTTTGAAGCCTTCCAAACCATCCTTGACTAATTTTATTCCAAGTTCCTCTACTTCAGCAAGATCATTTCTAACACTGTAGGCTGAATATTCCGTCATAAAGACTCTGAAGCCTACTTCAATATGCTCCTTTAACGCATGAGCAAACGCCCCCCCGCCTATGATATCGCCCTTAACGCACAAATCTTTGTTTAGACAAGTAGCCTCCCTCACCTTTTCAGCAAAAACTTCAGATGGAGATGGCAAAACCAATTTTATACAATTTTCGAGGCTTTTCTTTTCATCATCATAGAGGAGAATGTCTACTGTACCTGCACCTATATCCATGGCAAGAACTTTCATTAATTGTTACTTCCGCATGTTCTTTTAGGTTGGAGGTGAAAAGGTATTTGGGGAGATAAATCCTTTGTCGCTAAGCTGTTCAAGTAGATGCAAAAGCTGAATTGGAAACATTTCACTTTTTAATGAAAGTTTGATAAAAATGGGGGAGTAGTTGAGTCTAGTAGTGTTTATTGATCTTGTTCGAGTAGGTCTATCCAGTCTTTGATATCTATGTCCCAACGCCAGTCGTAGGCTCTATTGACAACGTATTGTGCTCTCCAGAAGGCGGTTTTATAATAGTGGATCGCTTTTGACAGCCACCCTTCATCTAACCAATCTTCACCGTCTTCAAAGCTCATGATTGCTTGTTCTACTTGACCCCAAAGCCAAGGCACGTATTTACCCCGTGCTTCAGCATCCTCAAGGGCGTCAATAGCTAACATAATCTCTGACTCAGCTTCTTCTGCAGCCTTGTTTACGAGCTTCAACTGAATCCTCACAAGCTCCTCCACTATGCCCTCGGTAAGCTCTCCTGCCATGTAACCCTGTTCTACCCAACTCTGTATTACATCTACCAATCCTTCAAGCTCTGCAACCGCGTGGTAAAGGCTACTCATGCCTTCTTTCAAGTCGTCAAAGCCAAGTCGCTCATTGTCCAAGTACCACATAGCATTAGCGGTTAAGTTATAAGCCAAGTCTAAGCTATGCCACATTCGATTTAGTTTGTAGTCGTCAATTAATTCTTCGTCGTACAGAACCAACAAATGAATCTGCAGCTCGTTAATTTCACGAAGTGCATCCTCTAAGCCCTCTCTTGGCACTCCAGGTGCATCAGTGACAATGTCATCGATTTCCCAGTAGTTGCCCGTATCATGTACTATAACATATGCTATTCCAGGGGCTTCAATGGTGCATCTAGTGAATGTGTATGTCCCATAATTGCCATCAGCCCAACCGCTTGTTGCGATGAGGTTATCGTCAGAATCATACGCATCAACAGTAACGCCTGAATTGGTGCTGAACAGGGCGCTGAAATAACTAGCAGGTCCCTCTGTGAAATCTATTCGACCCTGGTCCCCAGAAACTCCGAGCCATGCACAGAAATATCCGTTCACGACGTAATTTCCGTAATTCACCGAAGGATCTGTCAAGGATCGTGCATTGTAGCTTCCAGTTCTGATATCTGCATAAATCCAGTCCAAGCCCATTGTAGTTGTGAAGCTGACTCCGGGCACTGTGCTTGCAACTACTTCTCCGTCGACGCCTTCTTCAAAATCTATGAAACCGTAGCCTGGCGGTATCGGGTTGGTTGTGACTCCTTCCTCAACAAGCGCGTTCACAGGGTTTACAATGCCTATAGAACCAACGACCAAAGAAAAAAGTAATATTGCGAGCAATAAAGGCGATTTTTCCATTGATTACTTCTCCTTTTTATGCGAAACCATTCATATTGCTGGAATCTGTATTAATATCTTGTGGTTTCTTCTCCTGATGCGCATTAAAACGGCAATCTTTATCCATGAAATGCATCAAACGCAAAAGATTTGGGAACAAGAAGAAGAGCCACACAACTCCATTCTTGGTTACGCGCTCCTGCTGGTGGAAACTTTTTACACGCATTTGAATCGTTCGAAAAATTTGAACACTTTGTTCTAAAACCTAGCTTTAAGCGTC
>CP070730.1:726735-735282 GCA_020351305.1 Candidatus Bathyarchaeota archaeon | reverse complement strand
TCTATTACTGGATCGACAAACACGACACCACCGTCCCACTAGATGCCGGGTGTGTGATCTTGGTCAACTGCTCCAACATGACTATCCAAAATCTGAACATATCCTGCAACAACTGGCAAGGAGTATTCCTTATACAAACTATAAACTCAACAATCGAAGGAAACAACATAACAAGTAATCAGTATGGCATCTTCTTGTTGAATGCCTCAAATAACCAAATCCATGAGAACTATTTGCAAAACTTTGTCAGCATTCAATTTCAGAATTCAAACAACAACACGATACACGACAACACGCTTACAGGTAGCGGTAACTGGGGGGCTATAGGATTCTCCACTTCAAACGGCAATCTATTCTACAGGAACAACTTCACTGACAACTACATCCATGTTTTACTCGATGAGTTTTCTGTGAACGCTTGGAATTCCAGCTACTCAATCGGCGGGAACTACTGGGACAACTATGAAGATCGATACTCCACCGCTCGCGATGAGAGCAGCGGACCCTATCAAAACATAACCGGAAGCGACGGAATATGGGATGACCCCTGGATGATGAACGATGACAACATCGATAAATACCCGATTGTACCAGAATTCGAAAACGTCCTGACCTTGACATTGTTGATGATAATCACCCTTACGCTGATTCTAATATTGAAGAAGTCTATACGCAGACAGCCGAATCAAACCTGAAATGATACAATTAGAAGTGATCACCTTCGATCTGGAATCACGCATGCAATGTTGAGACCTTGTAGCAATGGCTAAACTATAGCGAATTAAAGTACGCGCATAATCTAACAAGCTCGGATTGTTTTAGCACTCGTTCATAAATTATAATAATTATATATCGTACCCATGATGTGGAAGGCATGTTCACCAAGAAACTGTACTACATAAAACGATGGAGACAACAGAGAGCACGTGAGCCCACACGTTCAAGAGTTATCACATTCCGCGGGTACGCTAGACTGATTCTTTCAATGGTTGAGTCTTCGTCTCTAATCTTGGATGTGGGTTGCGATTCCGGGGTGATGGCCCGCATGCTGGAGTCTGAAGGGGAAAAGAATCTAGTCGGCATAGAACTGGTGAATAGGTTTAAACATGGAAAAGATATCTCTTTTTTATTGGCTGAAAACACACATCTTCCCTTTCGAAGGAAAGCCTTTGATTTAATTTTCGCAAGAAAGTTTGTTAGCATTCGAGACACAAAAGAGAGTCTGAACGAATTCCATGAGATTCTCAAAGATGAAGGCAAACTTATTATCGAAGTTCCAAACGTGCAGCGATTAAAGTCTAGAATCTACACATCATTAGGATTGACTCCTCTATATCCGCAAAAATACTTTCCGCATTTGCATCTAGCGTCTTTCAAGAAGATTCTTTATCAGAGAAACTTCAAAATTCTTCGAATTGAAGGAGATTATATTTTCATCCCTTTGATCGGAAGATTACTTTCCTACTTCAGACTTGACCTATTGACAAAGTTCCTCGGACAATTTAAGCCAACTCTCTGCATGCACCTCTTCGGAGTTTGCGAGAAACGTGCACGTGAGCACTATGGAGATACATGAAAGCCCACTCCGTACAATTTATACAATCTTATAATGTGCGTTTGTTTCTATTTGATGGCAATAGGAACCAACATTCTATTTCCTGCTTCTTCTGCAACCTGTTTGCCCATTAGCTTTTCAGCGATTTGGAGAGCGAAGCGTAGGGCTGTAGCTGGTCCTCTACTAGTAATAATATTGCCATCAACAACCACAATGTCTTCGATTGGGATACCCTCTCCCTTTTCTAGCTCACTTTCCATTCCAGGGTAGATGGTGCACCTTTTACCTTTCAACAATCCTGCATCAGATAGCACAGCAGGCGCCGCACATATAGCAGCCACAAGCTTGTTTGATTCAAAGGCTGATTTGACGATATCCAGAACTCTCTGATTCTTTCGAAGGTTCTCAGTACCAAGCCCACCACCAGGACATATCACTGCATCAAAATCCGACACATCAACTTCCATGATTAATTGATCTGCTGCAATCTTCATTCCATGTCCACCCTCAACAAGAAGATCACTCTGCCCCGCGACAGTTACGTCAATATCACATCTTCTAAGGACATCAATAATTGTTGTAGCCTCAATTTCTTCAAATCCTGGAACAAGAAAAACTAAAGCTCTCATCTACCATTCACAATGGATTCCTTTGAGTAAAAATAAAATAAAATAGTTGTGGCAATGAATTACGCAGTCACATACGCTTCATATTTAGAAAAAAAATAGGGATCTTGAATGATGCCTCTCTGCGCACGCATTGTTGCACATACCTTTTATCCTTATTGGAAAACATAACGCCCAAAAAACTATTTATTTAAGATAGCCTCTTGCCTTGCTATAAAAGCTTGGTTGAGGTTGAGTAAATGCCGAAGGTAAAGGTTGATTGGACCAAATGCAATGGAGACGAAGTATGCACGGGTCTTTGTCCTGTTGAAGTCTTTGAAATGCAGGACCTCGCTGAACATCCGGACTCAAAAAAATCTGTACCAGTCAGACCCGACGATTGCATCCTCTGCATGGCCTGCGTAACTTCATGCCCTGAAGAAGCAATAATCGTCGAAGAAGAATAAGACTCTGAAACGATGCATGCATGCATCATCTAAGTAACGCATGTATGCACTCTATCATTTTTAACGCTTGTATATTTTTAGTCGCTATTACGCCCCCTAACCAAAGAACACTCTAGCTATATCATAGAGTTCGAGGTCAACCGTCTTTCGTTTTCCAACAACATCCTTCAAAGGAACAGAAACAATCTTATTTCCTTGGAGAGCAACCATCCGTCCAAACTTGCCCTCGTGAACCAGGTCGATTGCAGCAATCCCATATCTGGTAGCTAGAACCCTGTCAAATGCTACTGGAGCACCTCCACGCTGAATGTGCCCTAACACAACAACACGAGCTTCGATGTCCTTACATCTCTTCTCAATCTCTTTCACCAGGTAGAACCCTACTCCACCAAGTTTAGCATGTCCAAACTCATCAACGCCGCTGCTGTAAACGATGCGATCACCGCCCCTAGGCTTCGCACCTTCCGCGACTACAATTAGACTGAAGTTCACACCACGTGCTTGCCGTTGCCTAATATAGCTGCAGACCTCATCAACATCGAAGGGCCTCTCAGGAATTAAGATAGCATCGGCTCCACCCGCAATACCTGCCCACAAAGCAATCCAGCCAGTATATCTGCCCATGACCTCAAGAATCACCACTCTGCTATGCGCCTCTGCCGTCGTCTGTAGCTTATCTAGGGCTTCACAAGCAATTGAAACTGCAGTTTGGAAGCCAAAGGTATAGTCAGTGCCAGCCAAATCGTTGTCAATTGTTTTCGGAACCCCAACAAGAGGTAGGCCTAATTCATTGATCTTATGTGCTACACCTAGAGTGTCATCCCCACCAATTACAACCACTGCCTCAATTCCATTTTCTTTTACGTTTTTCAGAATGCGTTGGGGTCCATCTTTATGTTTGAAAGGATTAGTTCGTGAAGTCCCCAGAATTGAGCCTCCCCTAGGAAGCATTCCAGACGCAGCTTTCAAATCTAAGGGGAAGAAATCACCGTCAACTAGCCCTCGCCATCCATTCCTAAAACCAAAAACTTCATACTTGTAGGTACGAATCGCCTTTCGAACTACAGCTCTGATAACAGCATTAATTCCCGGGGCGTCCCCACCCCCGCTCAAAATCCCAATCTTCATTCTCTTCTCCCCCTTTCAAGGTGCTTTACCGGCGCTCCCGAATAAGCTCATCTTTCCCTTGACAACCGTTTTTGTGGCTTCCTTAGCTGGACCCAGAATCTTTCTCGGATCATATTGTTTCGGCGCAGTAGCTAAGACTTCACGAACCGCTCCAGTGAATGCTAATCGCAAGTCAGTGTCGATATTTATTTTCGACACACCCAAAGAAATTGCTCTCCTTATGTGACCCTCCGGAATCCCTTTTGCCCCACCGAGTTCAGCTCCATACTTTGTTGCTCTCTCAATTATCCATGATGGGACGCTTGAAGCTCCATGCAAAACCAGCAAAACATCAACCTTTTCTCGGATGGTTTTCAATCTTTCAAAATCCAGCCGAGGTTCTCCCTTGAACTTGTAAGCTCCATGAGAAGTACCTATCGCCACTGCCAGGGCATCTACACCAGTTCGCTTCACAAATTCCTTCGCAGAATCTGGATCTGTCAACACCGCGTCCTCATCTGCAACAGTCTCCTCCTCAATCCCCGCCAGCCTACCCAACTCTGCTTCAACTGACACCCCCTTTGGATGTGCCAAAGCCACAACCTTACTCGTCACCGCAACATTCTCCTCAAATGAAAGGTGAGAAGCATCAATCATCACCGAAGTAAAACCTGCATCTATACAACTCTTCACCGTCTCCAACTCTTTTCCATGATCTAAATGCAGAGACATTGGCAGCGAAACATCCTTGGCTGCAATCTTAACCAAGGAAGCCAAATACTCCAATCCCGCATATTTGATGGCACTTGGGGTCATTGCGATAATTGCTGGAGATTCTTCTTCAACAGCCGCTTCAACTACCGCCTGAAGAATTTCTAAATTATTGATGTTGAATGCTCCAACAGCATATTTTCCAGACATCGCAGCTGACATTATCTTCTTATTTGTGACAAGCATCTTGTCTCGAAAATATGTATTGAACTATGACTATTAAAAAGTGATAGCGACCAGAGCTCGCGTAGAGGAAGTTAAAAAATTATTTGTAAAACACTGTCAATCTTCTGCAAAGCAGCTAACACTCGCTGACCATCTTCCGAGCCTAATCTGCCTTGATTTTTCAAAATGTTAAGCTTCGAAACAATTTTGAAAAGCTCTTCAAATGCTGCTTTGATGTTTAAATCGTTGTTCATGTTTTTCTCAAAGCTCGCAACGATGCTCTCCACAAGTTTTCCAGCTTTATTGGTAGGTTTCGGAGATTCCGCACTCGCCAAGTTGCGAATCATATCTTTGAGCAAGTCAAGCTCTTGGCTTTTCTTTTTCATCTTTTCATGAGTGAAATTCAACCGTTTCCTGTAGTGCCAGTATGTGAGGAAGAAGCGTATGTGCTGACCTGTGTAGCCCTTGCTAACCAAGTCGTCTGGATAATAGACGTTACCTCTGCTCTTGGACATCTTCTCTCCATCTACGAAGAGATGCTCACCGTGAAACCAGTAGTGTGCAAACTCTTTCCCCGTAACACCTTCAATAATCGCAATTGTATAGTCGTGATGCCTGACGAGGTTGTCTATTCCCCCACAAGCCACATCAGCAGTAGAACCCAAGTATCTAGTTATTGTCGCTGCATCTTGAATGTTCCAAGCTGGTCGACCTCGACCAATCTCCGTGTTCCAATGATCGGCATCCCCTTCTTTGTAACCATGCCACAGAATGAAATCCCCCTTGTTCCAAGGAGTTCCTGGATAAGTGTCCTTGTGGAAGCGGCGCCTTTTCTTTGGCCACATGCTCAAATCCAGCTTAGATAATTTGCCAAATCCTTTGAATTTCAGAGGGTCATAATACACGTTGAGTCTTCCCTCATGTTTATGGTAGTAAGCATGCTTCTTTTCTAACAGAGCTTTAATGAGATTCACTGTTTCCTCGATTGCGGTGGAAGAACATGCCATCATACATGCTCTGTAAGTAGGATTTCTCATTCTCAGAAGCTCAATGTCCTTGGAAAATATTTCCGCATTTTTCTCTGCAAGCTCCTTTACCGAAACCCCTGCCTCTCTAGCTTCGACTATAGCTTTATCCTCAATATCTGTTAGAGAGATCAAGCGAACTACTTCATAACCTAAGTACTCCAAATAACGCTGAAGTATGTCCTCATAGAGAAACGTCCGATAATTACCTATGTGAGGTCTTCTGTAAACAGAGGGCCCACAAGTAAACATTTTCACCTTTTTATTTCCACTAGGCTCAAAAGGTTCGATTTTACCCGTCAGAGTGTTAAATACAGTGAGCAAAAAATCACCTATTTAGGTGTACAGGAATCAACGAGTGGAGTAATGTATTAAGCTTTCTGAAACTGGTTAATTCACGCGCACGCGCTTTTAATATATGAATGCAAAGATAGATCCATCGGAAGGTTCCTGCTTGATGCAATTACGAGCAATTCGAAAGGAAATAATGGTAGATGCACCTGTAAGTGAAATCTGGAAGGCTTGGACCACGACAGAAGGGGTTCTTGCTTTCTTCGCTCCAAAAGCCAATATTCAACTCTCTATAGTAGGACCATATGAACTTCTCTTTGACCTGGATGCCCCAGAAGGCTCTCAAGGTGGAGAAGGATTAAAGATACTCAGCTTTCTACCAGAGGAAATGCTTTCGTTTGAATGGAACGCCCCACCGCAGTTTCCAATTGTGCGAAGGCAACGAACATGGGTAGTCGTTTAATTTCTCCCCTTTAATCAAAAAACGAAAGTAAGGTTAACTCACCTCGGCTGGAAGGAAGGTGAAGAGTGGGACAAGGTGTTTCAGTATTTCAGACATGCATGGGACATTGTCCTGGGTAGACTGCAACATAGGTTCGCTATAGGTCCCATTGATTGGACAAATCCATACTCACCATCTAATGAGACGACATATGAAGTCACATTGTAGACCACACGCGATTAGATTTACACACGTAAATAAATCGAAATTCAGAATATATCACCTCATGAAGGACGATATTTATAGAAAAAACACATCTCCTCTTCTAGAGAAGAGAAAGAGAGATGAAAGACCTCGAAGTAATCATAGCAAAATACTATTTCCCCAATGAATTGTTCGTTGGTCAAGTAGAAGAAATCATTAACATGTTAACTGAAAGTTTAGCCAGACATTTCTCACATGAACAAGCTGTGATTAAGGCGAGTCAAATAGTAACAAAATATTATCTACCTTTCATATGAAATGAGATCTCAACTTGCACGCGAAAGAAGTTTTCCTTGCATGGATCAAATCTTAAAAACGTGACACACAGTTTTTGCCAGCAGTCTTGACGCACAAGCTTAAATTCTGCAGTAGTATGTAGAATGAGGATTTGAGAATGACCATCATTGTGGATGATGCGGGTGTCGGAGATTTACTTTTTGGAGTGGTCATAGGAGCTTTCCGTGTCGAGACTCGAGAATTTACATATAAAATCTTGGATGTCAAGTATTTCCAAACAAAGAAATTCAGCAAAAAAGAGTATCTGACCAGAGCCTCAGAGATTGTATTAGAATTGCTAGGTAAAATGGAACTCAAAGCAGACGAGTCAATCCATATATGCAAGAGCTACCTCTTCGATGAGGCTGTGAAAGACTTGAAAAAGATGCATGGTGAAGATCGGATAGGTAGAGTTAAAGTAACTGGAGAGCCACAATTTCTCACAGAAACAGCATATCTCGATGAGGTGAGAAACTTGGGATATGAACCGCTCAAAGAGAGAGACGCAAAAAGGGCGAAAAGCTTCTTCCATATGATGAACTGGCTAAAGAAAAATCCAGACAAACTAAAATTCGCTAAGAATGGTTGGCCACGTTTGTCTAGATACCGCCTATTCAGATCGCAAAGTCAGGCTAGAGCAAGCAGTCACAAAAAATAAGCACTTGAAGCCCCTGCGCACATAACACGCCACGGATTTTTCATTTAAACGCATTCCTAATAATAAGCAGTCTTTCGATTGAAATCAGATTTAGAAATCAGCATTCTTGGGAAAAGCAGCAAAAGGATGTAGCAGTTGCATATGAATAGATCTACTTCACAAACTTCACTGGTTGTCTTTTAAACCTCTTTTTGCATGTTATGCTGCAAAAGTGGTAGGTTTCACCATCGTAAGTGATCTTAAACTTAGCTGTCTTTTCATCCAAAACTGTGCCGCATACGGGATCTCTAGGCATTATTTTAGTATCAACCCGTGGAAGAATAGGCATCCTGCTTATTATGGTTGATGGTGCACGCAAGTCTTGCCATCAACACAAAATCTTATTAGAAAATTAGATTTACCCTTCAGAATTCTTATTTACTTTTACGAACGACTGTTTTTCAAGCATACTGAAAGTCAGGCTTTGATCAACATGGACATAAAAAGTGAGAACCTTATTGGAAAGAGAATAATTTGTGAAGATTTGGAAATTGGAAAAGTCAAAGATCTAATAATGGACGCCAATAAGTGGAAGGTCACCCACCTTGATGTTGAACTAACAAAAGATGCAGCTGAAGTAGTGTTAGGGGTAAGGAAAGGTGGAATACGAAACTTACTCGCTGTATCTGCCGTGAATGGAATAGAAGAACAGATAACTCTGAAAGTTTCAAAAGGTCAGCTCCGCATATATTTGGTTCCGCCAAAACTTCACTCTTAACTATCTTATGCAATTCCTTCTGCGCGGGTAGAGAAAGGACTACAAATAAGCACGTACGCATCAATGGCGGTTATTTGGGATTCCAAAGCGCAAGCAAGCTATTGCATGCTTTTATAACCTTCTACTTGGACACTAGATAGTTTTCCAATCAATTCTTTTGAGAC
>CP070730.1:715394-726635 GCA_020351305.1 Candidatus Bathyarchaeota archaeon | reverse complement strand
AGTAAGTTGGCGTTGAATATGGATTTAGATGAGGCTCTTAGAGGTAGGAGAAGCATTCGGGAGTTTCTAAGTAGAGACATTCCAGAGAGTTTGGTTAGGCAGCTAATCGAGGCTGCTACCTTTGCTCCTTCAGCGAAGAATGGTCAACAATGGCGTTTTACGGTACTCGCTGGAGATGCGAAGAAAAAGTTGACCGATTGTTTCAGACATGAGTTGAGACTTCTTTGTAAGAGAATTGGGGAGGAGAATATGGGCTCTGCCTTCGGTTCATGCGGCATCATGGAGAAAGCTCCAGTTGTGATTATGGTCTGGAATGCTGGAGAGATGGGTTGGGAGACTGAGAAACATAGTGTAGCTGCCGCGATTCAGAATATGCTTCTTAAGGCGTATTCTTTAGGACTAGGATCTTTGTGGATTGGCGACATCTTCTTCACAGTAGAAGCCTTGGAACAACATCTTCAAAAGCCATGGAAGCTCTTGGCAGCAGTTGCCCTTGGTTATCCAACACACATTCCAAAAGGACCTTGGGATGGTAAACCTAGGAAATCAGTCGACGAAATTGCTGAGTTTCTCAGCTAAAATGCATCTATTTCAAAGCTGGATTCATCATTTTTCATTCTTAAATAGTATAGCTAATAGCAATCCACTTCTTTGTTGCGCGCGCATTCCAATTTGCTACAATTTCCCATGCTTTTACAATATAAGCTGCTTTGCGCGCATTTGCAGTGTACTTCCCGAAACCTGTGTGTGTTTTTCCATTCAAATTCTAGTTAACCATATATTCTTGAAAAAGATGAGTATTTAGATTGCAATGATAACTGTTGTTGGCGCTGGTAAAGTAGGCAGCTCTGCAGCTTTTAACATATTGAGGTTTGGCGTAAGTAATGTAGTTTTGTTGGATGTAGTGGAGAACTTGGCACGTGGTGAAGCATATGATATGATGCAGGCTCAACCTGCGATTGAGTTTGATGGCAAGATTGTTGGCACAAAGGATTTTAGCCAGATGGTCGATTCTGAAGTTGTCATAATTGCTGCTGGTAAGGCAAGGAAACCTGGAATTTCTAGACTTGACTTAGTGAATAAGAACGTAAAAATCGTGCGCTCCATTGTAAGGGAAGTGGTGAAGTATGCGCCTTGTTGCAAGCTTATGATTGTGACAAATCCTGTGGATATTATGACACATGTTGCTTACAAAGAGTCAGGCTTTGATAGAAAGCATGTCTTCGGTATGGGAAATATTCTTGATACCATGCGCTTTAGATCTTACATTGCAACTGAACTTGGGGTCTCCAGAGAGGATATTCGTGCTTTAGTTATAGGTGAACATGGCGACTCGATGGTTCCTTTGGTTAGGTATTCTTCTGTTTCCGGGATACCAGTAACAGAGCTCCTAGATGAAAAGGAGATTAAGAAGATTGTTGACTTGACTAAGAGTTCAGGAGCAGATGTCATTTCTTTAAAGGGCTCAACGACCTTTGCACCTTCTGTAGTTATTGCGATAATGGCTGATGCGGTTGTTAGGGGTAGAAACCGAGTCATGGGTGTTTCGACACACCTTCAAGGGGAATACGGATTCTCAGATGTAACAATTGGCGTGCCTGTGATTCTAGGAAAAAATGGTGTTGAAAAAATTATTGAGTTGAAATTAGACCCTGGGACAAAAGCTCATTTTAAGGAATCTGTCTCTGTTTTAAAGAAAACTATGGCTAAACTTAATCTTTAAATCTTTAAATCTGGAATCAATGCTTTCAATCAACTAGAAGAAATGCATCTTTTCTGCTTCTAGACGCAGATAATAACAGTAGCCGTAAATACGTAGATATATGGCAAAAATATTCAAGAAAATCTAAAATGATAATGCAGATCGAAGCAATGCTAATGTGCCTGGGTCTATATTTTCTCTTTTGCGAGTACACGTCTGAAAGACTTATTGCAGCTCAGGCATTTGTAAAAACCTATCGTTAGCTGAATTCTTACACCAGCTTTGCTAGGTCGCCCAGCCATTTTCCATGTCTTCAATGGAGTGGTTTGGACTCCGCAAGCTGGGCATTTCTCTACTTTGGAATCGCCCATAAGAATCAAGAGCTCTGTCCTAAGATCCTCACCAACTTTTTCAACTTTCTGGATAGCCTCGGCTAACTGTGGATTTTTCATGACAACCTTTATCCAGTTAGTGAAGTCTCCTCTCCTTTGATGGAATTCAAGCGAAGCAACAGGAACCATACGTATCTTTTCCTTCAAACCCTGCAAACTTAAAGCGATTTCTTGGAGGGGTTCGTTAAGTCCCTTGTAGAAATGGAATCCCAATTCACTGGCAACTTCTTTATCTAATTCAGGAACAAGGTTGCAATCCGGTAGTTTGTCGTGCATCTTTTGATACTCTTCCAAAAGCTCCATCAGTCTATCATGTTGATTTGGAGAAAACTCCCTTTTGTAGAATTTTGTTTCACGCTTGCATGGATCTTCAGAGAAATTTGTCTGCAAGTATTGAGCGAAAGTTTCACGAAGATTACTACTCTCCCCAATGTAAATTAAATCTTCATCTTCTTTATAGAATGTATAGACTCCAGGTTCTTCTGGAACAAGTTTCGCCTTATCTCCCCAGTAATATAATTTCCCAGATATTGGCATTATAATACACCATATTTCGTACTCATATTGCTAGCCGCAATAGTTTAGCTTTTTTTATTAATCATATAACAGGTCTTGCGGAAGTTTCCCTTAATCTTTTCGATGCATATATGTCCCAATTGTGACCGAAACCTACTTGTAGAAGTTCAGGAGAGGCTATTTTCGATTTTTTTCCTATCAGTAGATTAAACTCGAAGGCATGGGAGTACGCAGTGTCATCATTTTATCGGGTGAAAATATAGTATTAAAAGCAATTATATCCAGAGTAACTTGTTCATAGTCTTTTTGAGTTCTTCTACAATCAAACCCACTTCCGCGTAAGCTACATTAATCTCATCTGCTTAAGCTTGCCTACATAACGCGTTTTGGCGGGTGGGGTGGGATTCGAACCCACGACCACAGGCTTAGGGGGCCTGCGCCCTATCCGGGCTAGGCTACCCACCCTCCATTCTTTTCGTTAAACAAGTCTTCAGCTTTAACATTTTGGCTAAAACATGCGTGCAAACAACACCATAATCTAATGCCAAATCATCACGTAATAGTGCAAGTAGTCATTCTATGACTCAGTTCGAGCGTTCAGCTGCGGTTTTTTCAAGCTAAGTTTTAAATCTTGAGATGCACCTATTAGAGAACTACATGGATTAGTGGAGAGAATTTGTGTTGAGTGAATCTGGAACTTCCCGAATCTTGAGAAGTCTCCCCAGAGATAAGGCCTTTTACTTCTTCACTTCAATAGGAAATTATGCTGGAGAAAGCGCCGCATCTTTGGAAGAGTTTGTTAAAAGAATCCTAGATGTAAATATCAAGTCTTTAGAATTTCACCTATACCGCAGCGATTTTGAGAAATGGATTGATGAGGCTCTTGAAGACAAAGCTTTAGCTGGTAAGGTCAAACAACTTAAGGCATTGAAACCAATAGGGATAGACCTGAGAGACCGTCTTTATCTAATCGTTTCGAAACATTATGAAAATCTCAAAACACCACGTCCAAAATCCACTACTTTCCCAAAGCCTAAAACCACAACAATAACCTTTGGGAAAAATCAATCCCAAAGCGGCGTCGAAACTCAAATCAAAGAATAAGGGCACATTTCTGCTAGAGAGCAGCTTTGGTTAAGGTATGTTTACGTTCTGGGATTACTATCATAACCATCATTGAAGGTATTCCTAGATAGGTCAATAGATGTAAGGTAGAATGATTTTCTTTCGTGTCTATGAAATCATTCTTCGCCGTTGATGGGTAGTACGTTAATCTAGCCCCGAAAGCTGGAGGCTCTCCTCCTAAGATTAAGTGGATTCTTCGATTTATTGTCTCTACGGCGCCACCTATAGTATATTTTGGCTTCATTAGAAGATACTCTAACAAAGCCAAAGTCACATTATCGGTTTCGCCTAAGCTAATCCAATCAGTCCAGCCGATGACAACTTTAGCTCCTCTCTCAACTAACGCTTCAGCCATACTCGTTCTATTGAGACTCTGGCACCCCATGAGAATAATCAGCGAATCTGCAAAGGTTCCTTTCATAGCAGGATTTATTGAGTTTTTTACAAATGTAGGTCCGATTGCGAAATACTCAGTAAATGGCCAGGATAAAAATCGTGCATGGCTGATTTGATCTCCGTATGGAGAATATTGCCTTTCCTTAAGCTCGTTGTAAGGTTCAGAAGTAAATAAATCAACGAAATCGGTTGCAGTCCTCACTGTTGAGTGAGCCCTCAGGACAATTATTTTGCCACCGTTCAATGGGAGATTTTTGTAAAACTCCACAGTGATGACGGGGCCAGGATAATATTTTACATCAAATCCAGCAGCACGGAGTATAGAAGTGCTTGAGGCATTGAAAGTTTTCGATTGGTTGATTAAACCCTCTTCGACAGATAGTTGGTCAACGATTGATGCTGTCCAGTTTTCCGAATTAGGTTGGTAGAATAGGTAATAGGTTACCAAAACTGCCAAAAGAATGATGGTTGCTAGAGTAACACCATATAGCAGTTTCTTGTCGGGACCTTTTTTCACAGTTTTATGTTTTTTTCTCTTTGCCATTGACGCCACGTTTAGGCAAGATGTTCATATTCCATATTCACATGGAGGTTTTTTAATATCTCGATAGTCTCTTAACTTAGCTTTCCTTCAGCTTCCTGAGCTGGCGCTGATACATTTCACCTATCTCTCTATCAGTTGTAGCGTTTTCTGCTGATTTATCGAGTCTGTAGTTCCCGGTGAAACGAGGGAACCTTATAGCTAACCCGCTATCTTTACGAATCGTGTCCATTGCACAGGTGTGAACTGGGCTTATCGTGATTTCAGCGCCCATGACCTCAATCACCACGGCAGGTTCAAACCAAACGTTTGCTTCAAGCATAGATTTCACCCTTGCGTGCTTGTGGACAATTTTGTGTTTATTCATTATTTCAGGTAGCTTCCTTAAATCCTCGTCAGTGAAGCCCGTTCCACACTTTGTTATAGTTTCGAAAATGTCCTTTTCAGGGTTATAAGTGGCCAGGAGAAATGCCCCATAGGTTCCAGCACGTTTTCCTCTTCCATGAAATGCCCCAATAATCACCAAATCTACAGTGTCGGTCATTTCACTCTTGTATTCACGTTTATATTTTATCCACATCCACCCTCTTGCACCTGCTTGGTAAACTGAGCCCTTGCCTGTTGACTTGCACATGAGCCCTTCGCAGCCATTTTCCACCGCTTTTTCGAAGAAGCTTTCCAGGTCTTCAATGTTATATACGATGGTGGATTCTGCGGTTTTCACACGGTCAGTTTTTGTGATTATTTGCTCGAGTTTCATATGCCTGACCAAATATGGTTTTAGTGTGTAGTCATCCCCGTCAGCATACAACAGGTCAAACAGGAATAAGGATATGGGGTATTCTTTCATTGCTTCTTTGATGCCATATTTTCGTCTACGGTGCATTAGTTCTTGGAAAGGTTTCAATTCATTAGTGTCAACATCTATAGCGACAGCTTCGGCTTCAACGATAGCCTTCTCCGCGTTTACATGCCTTTGGATGAGGCCTACTGCATCAGGATATTGGTCTGTAATATTTTCCAAGCGACGAGAAAAAAGCGTGACTTTCCGACCTTGTTTGTGGGCTTGTATCCGCTCTCCATCGTACTTGAATTCTGCCATGAATCCGCTATCCAATTTTTCAAGGATTTCTTCAGATGAGCCTAGTCGTTCAGCCATCATTGGACGTATTGGATTTCCGACAGACACCTCGAATTTTTCAACAGCTTTCAATCCCTTCTCTACAACCACTTTGGCCACTTTTCCAAGGTCTGAAGAAACATTATAGGCTCTCTCCAAAGTAACTCTCGCCTCACCGCCTCCTCCATAAGCAATTGCCAACGCGTCTAGAACAGTCATATCCGCGATTCCTAATCGCATGTTTCCCATCACGATTCTCATGATGTATTTTGCCTCTTTCGGGGTCGCACTCGTTAATAATCCAGCGAGAAAGGTTAGCTTCTTAGTCATTGAACCTGTGCCTGAGGATCTCGCCATTCTATCAAGTGTTCCGTAGACAGCTTCAACTGTAAGTGGAGCTACTTTAAACAATGTCGCTTGAGTCTTTTTTGCCAGGAATTTTTGAGCGGTTTCACCTAGATCCCCTGTCTTCGCCAAATCTTCCTCAATTTCTCTCCCACTCTTCCCTACTGCTTTCGAGACTGCCTGTAAAGCTAATTTTTCAGCAATACCTGTTTGTACGTCGATGAAGTCAGGATACAGTTTTCCTTGAGTTAGGTAGACAACTTTTTCAATTATATCTGGAGGAGTAAGCTTCAGAAGCGCAACCAAATGGTCCGTCATTTCAAATCTCTTGGTTGTAGCTTCGATTTTCTCATAGCAATCAGCAATCAGAGAGAACCACAAAAAGTCACTCACGCCTGCTAATTTGATAAGTCACTATTAAATTAAGTTATGCACGCGTGTACTTGTGCTACGCACTACAGCCACGACTGATTCTTAAAACTTTTCCAAATGGATAATCTCTTTTAGAGGTCTTCTTCTCCTTTGTGGAGGTTTCTCTGAAGTATAACCAATGGGGATTATCGCAAGGGGTCTCACATCGGGAGGCGTGTTTAAGATTTTTCTTACAAGTTCCTCTTGGAAAGCCCCAACCCAGCAGGCCCCGAGTCCCATTGCATGAGCTGCTAACAATAAATTTTCAATGGCAGCAGCCGTATCCTGTATGCAGTAAAGGTGTATTCCACGCCCGCCATAACGCCTACCTGAACGCGTTTCGTCTGCACAAACCGCTATCACTACTGAGGCCTCATTGATGAAAGCCTGGTCAAGACTAGCAGCAGAGAGTTGCCTTTTTCTTTGCGGGTCTCTTACTATGACAAAATCCCAAGGTTGAAGGTTGCCAGCGGACGGCGCATGCCTTGCAGCTTCAATCAGTCTTTCAACCTGTTCCTCGGACACCTGCTTTCTTTCAAATGTCCGAATACTTCTCCTGTTTTTTATTGCATCGAACACTTCCACGATCTCAGCTTCCTCAAGTTGAGTGATTCTGTATTACACCTTGCATAATATTTACCTTGCTTGGATGCTTACTGACGCGTGCATATTTTTTTTCATCTTGAGAAAATGCTCATTAAGTTCATGGCGGAAAAATTCTTAAGCTTGACATCACCTTGTTCTTTTTGGATGATGAACTAGAGAGTCATATGAGCACTGCGGTGATAGAACTCTCGACGGGCGATCTGACAATAGTTCTTCGCTTTTGATTTACGTGCACCCATAGGAAGAAAAAATGTTAATAATGATGGGCTGCGAAGATACTTGAGACTGGACTAGGGTTGCATTAGTAATCATAGAATAGGATTGGAAAAACGTGTCAAAAGTCCCCATTGAGATTTCTGAACTGCGGAAGAGTGCTGATGGAGATACGGTGAAAGCACTAGCTGAGTTTCTTGAAGAGAGACTGGAAGGCTTGGATGTTGACATGACTGGCAGCGAAATAGTGATGAACTTTGAAGAAGACAGACAGGTTTCTCGTTCGTATCTACGAACTCTTCTTCGCAAATTCCTACATAAAGCTGAACTTAAGGAAGAATTCAGAGTGATTGCTGGAAGAGACAATGCTTTTGTCATTAAAGAGAGAAAGATGATTCGCGAAGAATAGTTTTCTCAACTCTCTTTCCAACATGAGTGTCATTGTTATTTCTCAGTAACAATCCTGCTCAAATCTATTTCCTTTTCCAGTCTAATCACATGGTTAGCCTTTTCCGCGAAAGCTTCATTGTGAGTAACGGCGATGATTTGTTCTATTGCCTTGAGTCTGGAGATTGCCTCTGCTAAGCGGTCCACAGAGCGGTCTTCTCTTCCAAGGCTTTCTGTAGGTTCGTCCAGTAAGAGCATTGGCAAGCCATGTCCAGTTCTGGCTTGCATAATTAATTGTCCTAAAGCAAATCTATATGCAAAGGCTACTAGTGTGCGTTCTCCCCCAGATAGATATGAAACTTCTCGTTCACTGCCTTCTCGGCTTTTTATTGAGGGAGTGTAAGTCTTGTCAATCCGTATGTAAAGTGAAGTCCCTTCTTCACCCACGAGATTGTCTAATACTTGCTGAACCATTCGTTCTAGGATTTTAATGAATTCGGTTCGAAGTTTTGGTTGTATGCCTCGGTAGGCATCTCGAATCCCATCTACTTTCTCTAATAAATTATCTATTTTTTTGACTCTTTTCATCTTTTGTTGAGCACGTTCAAGACGTTCATGGAGCTCTTCAATCCTAGCGGCTACATCCTTTTTTCGGGTCTCGCTGAAGTCTATTTCTTTCTTTATGGTAAGGTGTTGCTCTGCTGCTGTTTCGTGAAGTTTCCGTGCAGCTTCCAGCTCGGATATGTCGAAGTTTGTTATGTCTCCGCGGACCTTTTCAAGCTGAGTTCTGAGTATTTTTTCCTGCGATTGTTGCTCTTCAAACTCGTTTTCTAACTTTTCTTTAGCTTCTACTTCCTCATGAACTCGTGTTTTTATGTCTTTAATTCTTGGGGCATATGATTGAATGTTTAGAACTGCTTTGTTTAAGGTGTTTCTTAGGTTTTGCAGTTCCTGGACATTTCTTTCTAGCTCAGCGAGTCTTTGCTCTCTTTCAGTGCTTTCTTCTTCAATGTGCTTCAACATGTGCGCCTTGTAGTCTTCGGGCAGGAGTTGAAGGCAAAGTGGGCATTTGTTTTCTGCTGCAAGGTTGGATACGCGCTGCTTAGAGGTGCGGGTTTCATTTCTGGCTACCTCTTGTTCGGCTCTAATATTTGTCATCTGTCCATCGAGAGAAGCTAGTTGTTGTTTTAATTCCTCAATTGTCAAACTTGGGGCAAAACCTATTTCTTGAAGCTGCTTTTTCTGAAGGTTCAGTTGTGATTCAAAACCTTCTAGGCGTTGCCCTGACTCATTCACAGTCACTGTTTTTTTCTGAATCTCGTTAGCAAGCCTTGCACACATATCTTCAGTGTTTGTGATGTTCGTTTGCAGCTCAGCTTCTTTCTTCAACAACTCTTCGGTTTGATTTCTCATTTTTTCAAGGCTTTGTAACTTAGTGGAAGTTTTCTGTAGCTCCTTCTCTACGTTATGTAATCTGTTAGTTAATTCTAGAATTCTGTTTTCAAGAGCTGAAAATTCTTCAACCGCCTCATGATATGAGGTTTCAAGTTTCTCTATCCCTAACACGTCAAAGTCCTTTTCGTAAGCCTTCTTTTCTCCTTCATACTCTTTTTGAACTCCTCGCATGTTGTTCCAAGCAACTTCATAATCACTTAATCCAAAAAGCTGATCTAACCGTTTCTGCCTTTCTCGAGGAGCTATGTCCAACAATTCTTTGAGATGTTCTTGTCTGACCCAAATAACCTCGCGGAAGATTTCCTTGTCCAAGCCTGTTATGGATTCCAATTGCTCCTCGACAGCCTCCTTTTTCATGCTGGCAAGTAGTTTGTCTCCTTCGTAAAAGCTCAGGTGCTCCACATCTTGACCTATTCCCTTCTCACGTCTTTTGAGCCCTCGCTCAACATGGTAGGTCTTGCCATTCAGCACAAATTCGACAGATACCTTCCCGACATCTTCTCCTTCACGTAAAAGATAATTATAGCTTCTAGTCAAAGGGTCACCAAAGAGAGCAAAGTCGATGGCATAAAGAATACTGGACTTACCGGTTCCTAAACCTCCAACGAGGCAGTTGAACCCTTTCTCGAAATTTATTCGGGATTTACCGTGAGACCGAATGTTGATCAGGTTTACTGCTTTAATTCGCATTCAAATGTGACTCCAGCATCTCTTTCGCTTTGTTTTCATCTTTCCGAGATAATGGTTCGATGAGGTTCACTGAAAGACGGGCAATCTTTTCAGCGTTGTCTCTTGTGTATCTTTCAGAGAATATTTGAAGGAAGTATTCGAAGGCTTTGGTTTTTAAATCTTTGAGTTCGCCTTCAAATATTGAGCGTACAACTTCCTCAGGGATTTCTGTTTCTCTTAACCTGATGATAGGGTGGACCAAGAGTGCTTTTTCTGCAGCATTTCTAATCTGGGAAACATTTATCTCACTTCGATTAGCTTCAGCTGGCAAGGTTCCTTCTAGGACAGGAACCATAATGATTCCTTCTTCATCGTTTTCTTTCACATGTTGAACTGCAGTGCTGCTAATCTTTGTTAAAGGCATATTAGTGTAGTCTTTTTTTAGAATTACAAAATGGCGAGGGCTTTCAAGTTTTACATGCTGGAATTTGGCTTCACCATTCTTACTTACTTCCACATAGTAGAGCCCCTTCTTAATCCCTGCATCATCATAATAAACCGTCTCAGTGGAGCCGCTGTAGGCTAGTGTACCAGTCTTGAAGTTGCTTCGTGAAGGCTTATGAACATGCCCTCCAGCATAGTAATTGAATCCTACTGGTAGTAATTCAGGTGGGGCTTCAGCCTCCATTTGAGGAGGTTTGATTCTTGGAAAGTCGATTGCCATATGGAAAACAAATATGTTATATAACTCGGGATCAGGTGCAGGTTTGTTTTCCTCATAGAAAAGTGGTAGGCTTTCTTCAGTTTTTCGTCTTGTTCTGTAGTTAGGAACACCGTAGATATAGCACTTCTTGTTTTGCTTGTAAGCGCCATTATGACGTGGTAGGTAATACAATAGACCAGCTGCATCCAGGGGATTAAGGACGGTGCCTGTGATTGTGTTCGGTGCCGAATCATGAGACCCATCAACTGCCAAAACTGGGATGCTTGCGTCCCTAAGCCGACGGAAGTTCTTGATTGCTGCCTCAAGAGTAACGTTGCTAGGCCTTGCATGATGGAAAATATCCCCAGCGATTACAATGAAGTCTGGTTTCAGTTCAATCGTCTTATCTACGACCTCTGTGAAAGCCTTGTTGAAGTCTTCACGTCTTGCATCCAAGTTATACTGCGTATAGCCCAGGTGTAAATCTGCCACATGAACAAAACTGAGCGGCTCCAGCTTCTTATTCCCTCCTTTAGCTCTTAGCAAAGACACCTCTTTAAGTATAAGAGGAAGGTGAAAATATTCTCTTATTCACATCTTCAAGCCCACTCATAGGCTACCAAATACTTAAATCTCTTTTTGTGGAACTTAGATTAAGTT
>CP070730.1:665152-715294 GCA_020351305.1 Candidatus Bathyarchaeota archaeon | reverse complement strand
TGCTTTCAAAGAAGCTGAAAAAATCTACTTAGTAGAATCTGACAATTACAAGGGAACAGGCTCTGAGCGTCTTCAAGTATGGAGGGAGCTCTTTTCTCAAAAGGTCGCTTCTTTCAATCTAACAGAAGACGAGAATACGAGACAGGTTGTGATAGCAGGAGAAACGATGGAACTATCCAGCCTACTTTTCCAACCTAGAATCCTGATAAGCACCCATGCGCTTCGGCGATACAAAAGGGGGACTATTTTAAAGAATCTCTTTGGTTTAGTTCCCATCAGAAAGAAAGCTGTCTACCACAAAAATCTAGTGCCGGTCATCTTGGATATCTTCGAAGCTATCGGTGGTGTGGACCTAGCTGTTATCGATGCAACGCGAACTTATTCAGGACCAGCCGCTAGAAGGTCAAAAGAAACGAATGTAATCATAGTTGGGGAGGATGCGGTTGCTGTTGAAGCTGTTGGTGCTACCCTAATGGGCTCAGATCCTGGAAAAATGCCCATAATAAAAGAAGCCATGAAAAGGGGACTAGGGGAGGGCAGCATGGACAATATTGAGATCTTGGGAGCACCGATAGAAATGGTAATGGAAAGATTCCAGAAGCTCTAAGCACTTACAAGAATATTTTCATAGCAATAACTTATTATCTCTAGTGTTTTTATTCACTCGTACGCCCAAGTACATATATAGTCCAGGGCGCAATTCTTGTTTCGTTGACCCACCTGTAGGGTTCACTCGTTTTTGCTAGTGGCTTATAGGTTTCAATTATGTTCAATCCGGATTTTTCATAGGTTGCTTGATAATAATCAGGTGTCCAGAGAATATCTATTACAGGTCTTTTATCCTCTGTATCTATTTGGATTATCCTTACTTCATCGCCACTCTTCGCATGTTTGTTCTCCGGGAAATCTTTGGTAGAGAATGACGCCCATTCGTGGAAGTATATTTCGGGTGACGAGACTAGATTAATTAAATGACCTTGATTTTTGAGTATCCTTCTGATTCCTTTGAATATCTCTGCTTTCTTTTTCATGGTTGGGATGTTATCAAATGTAAATGCTGAGAGCACAAGATCAAAGGATTTTCTTTTGAGTTGACTAAAATCACCATCTACTATGAGATGATAATTTCCTTCTGGATCTATTTCTCTTGCTTTTCTCAACATCTCTTCAGATATATCCACTCCAACAACATTAAACCCAAGCCTTTGCAGAAACCTTGTTGAGCGCCCTGTGCCACACCCAAAATCTAACGCGTCAAACCCTTCAATATGATCTGATATGATTCCAGGTAGATCTCTGTATGCTAGATAATAAGTACCAGGAAACTCTAGCTTAGAATAGGCTTCTGCACGCCTAGCATCCTCATAAACATTTGAGAAGTCCAAATTCTCACCTAGTGCATAATCGCGAATAATGACTATTGTAACTCTTCTTTTTTACTATTAAGAAAAAAGAGGTATCGATATAGGGAGCTTATTTACTCTGAAAGATACCGAATTGGTTCCCTTCAGGATCTAAGGCAAAAGCCCACCAGCCTATTCCAGGAATCTCTTGTTTTGTGACTGTAATAGTTCCACCCAGCTCCTTGATCTTCTTGCTGTATTCATCTACAGATTCAACTGCGATGTAGGTCACTGGCTTATGTTCTAGATTCTGCTTTTTCATCAGCCCTCCATTGACCCCTGGTCGAAGCGGAATACCCTTGTCACCAACCGGCACTGTTTCAATGTTCCAATAGTCCTCAAAGCCTTGCATCTTCTCAATCTTCCATCCGAACAGCTTCGTGTAGAATCTTCTCAGTTTCTCGACATCGTCAGCCGGAATTTCAAAATGAACGATTGTATGATCTACCATTTTAAACACTGCGACCAGGTTATGCTTTCTTGGAGTGCTTTTCCTTGGGCGTTCCACAGTTTGAACATGTTGCCTGCCGACATCTACTTGTATACTCAGTCTTACATTCAGAACAAACCCATGTTGGCATCTCATATACCCTCTATCTATTCAGGTCCCATTGATGATGAATCATAGTATTTAATAATTTTCCAGTTAGTGGATTTAATGTTGTCTCGCTTGTAGAGCTTTCTTAAAGCACACGTGCGCATGGAAAGGTGCTAGGCTTATCCTTGTCTATTTTGGCTCTTGATTCAGATTTCATAACAGTTTTGTTCCATCTTTTCATGAAATAGCTCTAGGTGTGCAAAGCTGGGAAAGACAGCAGTAACAGCGCCCTTGTACATCTCCATTGCATGGAGCTTGATAATCAGTTATCAGTTATTCACTCAGACCGCTGTCTTTTCCATTGCAACCTTTATTGAAGGCTTGTGGGTCACCTTAGGTGAGTTGCTAATTCCTAACATAGGAATGATCGCCTTTATACATGCATTTGCATGGATTTTCGTCCTTTCTTCAGTCATACCATCAGCTATTCTTGGGAAAGAAAGAAGTATCCTTCTTCAATTTTGTCTATGTTTAACTATCGCATTTGTAGCGGTTTCAGTTGAAAACATCCTCACTCTCATGTTAGGTGCAGAGCCAACAGTTCAAATTCAAGCTCTATCTCTGTGGTTTCAGAATCCATTAATTGCTGGGCTTTACTTGTCTGCACCCTACCTCTTCATGCTTTTCATGGATATTCGACTAAGGAAAACGAGTAAAGAGACCAAAGAGAATCAGAACATTGAGGAAACAGAAACAACATGCCTTATGGAACCAGACCAAGCACAGCAGTATGTGATAACAATGACACACAATCACAACAATGTCAGTTACAAAGAGAGCCAACGAAAAAGTGGGCGAATAAATTTCCTCCATGGCACATCTGCAATATGCTTTCTCCTCGTATTCTTTATCTTATGGTTTGGTGACGGAGTATCGAGCACCCTCTTACCAACAGCTTACAGATTCACCTTTGCTGCAATGCTCATAATCCTAGGAGTTGTTATGCTTGGCTTGGGATTTAACCTAGCAAACATTCAAAAACAGTCTTCAACCTGTGAACCCGAAGAGACTAAGGAACAACATAAACTCATCAAGCAATCTCAGGAAAAGGAAGCAAAAATACAAGCTAAACAACCCAGTGAAGTTCTTGTGGAAGAATCAACAGCTCAGGATGAGAATCTGCTAGAGGTTCAGGTTTATACTTGCATTCAAAGATATGACGTGCGACGACCAAAAGATATCATTGATAGCCAATGCTAAGCCAGCAACATCGATAGTTGTAATAAGTCAGCTACCTTCAATTATCTATTTAAAGAGACAAATCGCATATTATCAATTGTGTAGATCATGGAACTTGGCGTAATCACCAGCCGCGAAATGCGTTCTCTCGAGGTTAACGCTGAATATTTTGGGATTTCACGATTACAGCTCATGGAGAACGCTGGTCACGCTATTGCTTCTGAGATTTCTGCTCGATTCCCCTCCAAGAAAACACGAATTGCAGTTTTCTGTGGCTTGGGTGGGAATGGTGGTGATGGTTTTGTCGCGACACGCCACCTTCTTTCATCAGGGTACATGGTAGAAGTTGTTGTAGCAGGCAAAGCCTCAGACATAATGCATGAAGCAACACTCAAAAACTGGCTTGCGCTACAGCCCTTCCGGAATTCCTTATTAATTCATGAGGTCAGTGACACTTCTCAAGTTCCCACTATTAGGGCAGATGTAATTGTCGACTCTTTGCTAGGCATTGGTTTGAAAGGAGTTCCACGTCAACCGATCCTGCAGTTGATTAAGACAATAAATAGTATGGAAACCTTTTGCTTAGCTGTTGATACACCAAGCGGTCTCAATTCAGACTCTGGAGAAGTATTAGAAGAAGCTACCAAGGCTGATCTAACAGTGACATTCTACAAAGCAAAACCAGGCTTACGCAGTTCAAGAGAACATGTAGGCGAATTAGTAATAAGAAACATTGGGCTGCCCGAAACCTTAGAAAAGTTTACAGGACCTGGAGATGTCATTCTAGCAACCAAACCTCGCCCAGCTGAATCACACAAAGGTGATTTTGGCAAGCTATTGGTTGTTGGTGGGAGCGAAGTGTATTCTGGGGCTCCAGCTCTAGTCACACTTGCAGCCCTCCGCACTGGCGTGGACCTCGTCTACACTGCAACTCCTGAGAAGGTCGCCTATGCCATTTCTTCCTTCACACCTAACATGGTTACAATCAAACTTGAAGGCTCTCACCTTAATCGCGCTAACATTACTAAAATTAATCAGTTTCTAGGGAAGGTTACAGCTGTTGTCATGGGGCCTGGTCTTGGGTTACATGAAGAAACTAAGAAGACTGCTGAGGAAATTGTGACGTCTGTGGAAGAAGCAGGGCTTCCATTATTATTGGACGCTGATGGGTTAAGGGCTTTTGCTGAATTCAAACGCCCACTTCAGGTTCCTCTAGTTCTGACACCCCACGCCAGAGAGTATTCCGTCCTGACAGGCAAAGAATTGCCATCAAGCCAGGAAGATAGAGTGGAAAAGGTGAAGAAGGTAGCTCAAAAACTTGGCGCAGTAGTGTTGCTGAAGGGAAGTACTGACATAGTTTCTGATGGGGAAAGGGTGAAATTAAACTTGACAGGCAATCCTGGTATGACTGTGGGTGGAACTGGTGATGTACTTTCAGGAGTAGTTGGGGCATTTATGAGTCAGAAGATTAACCCATTTGAAGCTGCAGTGGCTGGGGCCTTCGTAAACGGTGCTGCTGGAGACTTTGTTAAGGACGAAAGAGGTTATCACATGGTGGCTACAGACCTTCTCGATTGGATACCGCGGATTATGGACAACCCGACGATGCATTCAAAGGTGGCGAAGATTGGATCATAAAGCTGTTAAGATCGTTGTCTACCATGCCAAACAGTGTGATCCTCGAAAATGCTCATCGCTTAAGCTGAAGCGGCATAATCTTGTTTGGATTGTCCATCGGCTGCGGGAGTTGCCTAGAGGAGCAGTCATTCTAAACCCGTTTTCTAAGAGAGCGTTTTCACCTGCAGATCGTGAACGAATTGAACAGAAAGGCCTTGTGGCACTAGACTTGAGTTGGAAGCATGCTTATGATATGGCGAAGCTCGTTAATCTGCGGGGAGCATCACGTTGTTTACCTTATTTGATTGCAGCAAATCCTGTTAATTATGGAAAGCCGACAAAGCTTTGTACAGCTGAAGCTCTGGTGGCAGCACTTTTTATCGCAGGTTTTGAAGCAGATAGACTGCTCTCAGTTTTCAAATGGGGATCCGCGTTTTTGACCCTGAACAAAGCGCTATTGGAGACTTATAGACAAGCTCATGATAGTAAGGAAATTGTTGAGTTGCAGAAGCAGTTTATTGATTATTGCAAGTGACAATTTTATCAATCTTCATTTTCCTATGCGCGAGCGATTAGTGAGATGCTTTTTCCATTCATTCTTTAAGATATCCATCAAAATGCTGTCATGATATTTTCCATTAATGTACTTCTTTTTTCTCCATCTCCCAACTTCTTGGAAACCAACATTAATGTAACATTTCTTAGCTCTCAAATTGAACTCGAATACCTCCAGTCCGAGTCTGTTAAAATTCAGATCTCGGAAGGCAAATTCAATCAACAAACTCAGAGCTTCCTTTCCATACCCCTTACCCCAATATTTGGGATTATGGATGCTTATACCTATTTCAGCAGACCTGCTTGTCCAGTCAATATTGAAGATACCTAAACCTCCAATAAGCTTACCTTTGGCGATGTCTTCAATAGCCATGGTAAATGCTTCTCTCTCTTGTCTTCTTTTCCAAGTATTTCTTATCCACTCTTCTTCTTCATGGCTACTCACTGCTCCCCTATCTATACTTCCAAGCAATTGCCTGAGATCTCTAACATTCCAATGTTTCATGATCTCATCCAAATCTGAGAGCTCAAAGCTTCGCAGTCTCACCATTTTTCCAACAAACATGTGGAAACCTAAAACCGTATACTGATTTGCCATATAAAAATGGAAGTGATTGAAGCTTTAGTGAGAATTCATGCACAACAGCGATGGGTCACTTGATGAATCTCAGTATGTAATCGTTTACAGTCTGTAGAAATACCTCTTCAAGGTTTACACCGTAGTTCTCTGCAAGAACGAAAATTATATACAACATGTCTGAGAGCTCTGTGGCTAACATTTCTTTTGTTTTGCGCTTATCAGGCGGTTTGAAACCTTCCAAACCCTTTACAACGCCAGCTACCTCACCAGCTTCTTCAAGCAGATCAGTAACCATCACAAAAGGAGTCCAACCTCTCCCTCTCTCAGGATCAAGCTTGTCATTAATTTTCCTGAAGTTCTTCCAACAAAGATGTTGAGCATCTCTCATAGTCACTGACAAAGCAACTCACCAACATAGAAGTGTCGCAAGACTATTTTATGATTTTTCCAAGAAACAGAGATGAAAATAAGCTACTGATTTATGTCGGGCATGCCTATTCAACTGGCATCACTTCAACAGTCTTTGGAATATGAGAGAGTTTTCTGTGACAGTTGGGGCATTTACCTTCGCAACTTACTATAATCTCATGGGGAGACTTCACATACTTGCCCTCATAGAGCACAGCCCTGCATGCGTCACAATGAATCTTCAAAGGCATACCCAACACACACAAAAATCCTCCTAAGGACTATTTAGAGCAATTGAAGTAGAGAAATCCAATGAAGTAGAGAGAATAGTGAAACCAAAAGAGTTTGTGCGCGCGCATTTTTTCATAAATCTAAAAATGGTGGCGCGCCTATGTCTTTTTCTCTTGAGAGATTTAAAAGATAATTGAATGCAGAATTTATCTCCCTATCATCCCATGCTTCAACATTATGTATCTTGCTGTAAAGGTCATGATATTCTTTCCAACACTCGTTCGTTTTCCTTATCAATCCTATCTCAGATTCTGGATATAAAAATCCTCGATTTTTCGCTTTGCAGCCCCTATTTGATAGTCCTACATATCCGAGATAATATGCACCATTTTGCAGTGATATTGTAGCCAAGAAATCCTCCTTATTTAAAAAATGATTTTCTGCATCTTTTAATTCTGTCCAGGGCTCTCGATTCTTTACTTCATTATAAAAAACTTGTATTGTTTTGTTAATCAGCGACCCTATCTCCTGTCTCTTCTGAATCTTACCAAATATTTTTTCATAGTCTTCTGTGGAAAAGTATTCTTTGCATTTCAGGTAATAGTCTTTATTCCTGATACTCACAGGTTTATCAATTTTTAAAAGTCCCATGCAGGTGAGGAGTAGGAAAATTTTCCTCATGCAAACTAGTTTTTCAAATCTATTATAGTGACCATGCTTGAAGTCATTAAAAGCTTGCTTTACATCATTTCTAACAAATTATTTACATTTTGTTGACCATTTCCATTTCAGAGCATCTTTCTTGTATCTATTGAATCTCGAATCTTTATCGTAAAGTATTTCACATTCTTGAAGGATGTTTAAGAATAGTGAGTATTGGAACATTTTTTCAGGAGACCAATTCTTTTCAAACAGTTGTTCATAGAAAGAGGATGAGTGTTTCCATAGGTCAATTTTTATTTTTTCCTCAACGACTTGCTCTCTCTCAATAGAGTTTTCCTGTGAATCTTTTATGAGGACAAGGTCGATATCGCTTTCAGGATGTGGAGTGCGCTTAGCCACAGAGCCAAAAAGGAGGATGGCAACCACATCTCTCTCCTTCTTTCTCTCCCTCGCTATTTTCCAAGCTAACTTTTTCATCTTATTTAATTGCTTGTTCATGTTGAAAGACGTTGGCACCTTATTCTTAGCCCCATACAAATTAAGAAATAACATTAAAATCCTTTCACAAAGGCGCGCTGTGATGACAATTCCTCCATAAGGAACGAAAAGTTATGTCACATTGTGGTGAATAAGCTTAAAATGGTTGAAAGAACATCTGAAGCTGCAGACACTTCTTCACCATGGGGTTTTGATGTTTAGACTTAAGATTTATTCAGATGGGGCTTGTTGGGGAAATCCTGGTCATTCAGCGATAGCGTTTATGATTTTAGATGAGCAAGACAGGGTGTTAAGAGAACACTCTGAGTATATTGGAGTTTGGACCAACAATCAAGCTGAGTATAAAGCTTTGATTCTTTCTCTTAAATCCGCACTTAATTTTGGTGTTGAAGCTGCCTGCTACTCAGATAGTAAGCTTGTTGTGAAGCAGATGAATGGAGAATGGAAAGTCAAGCATCCTAATATGCGCCACCTGTGGAGAGAGGCAATTGCTATCAAAGAGAGATTTAAAAAAATCTCCTTCATTCATGTTCCAAGAACAGATAGGTTCATTGAGAGAATGGACAATCTAGCAAATCAAGAAATAAACAAAGTCGCTGGCAAAATGCGCGATAATTCCGCTAAAAACAAAATGGGCAGACAAGAGGAGCTCAAGTGAGAAAAAAGGGTAGTGAAAATGCCCTGCTTGAAGAGACCAATAGGTAAGTTACAGCTGTAAATTCGCGCTCGCTTTGATGTTCAGAAGGAGATGTTAGGGCTAGACAGGTTTTGCATCAATCCATCTACCACTTCCAATATTGTGCATATCACCATGAACTGCCGAATTGCCCGATGACTGCGACGATGTCTGTGATGTCGATTATGCCATCGTCATTAACATCCATGTTTACGATCCATGTAGGTGCGAGCCATCCATAGCTGCTATTAGTCTTCCCAAAGACAGCAATGGTCATTGTAATGTCTGAGATGTCCACTATTTCGTCACCGTTAACATCTCCAAGAATGGTTAAGAAAACCCAGCCATCAACTACAGTATTGTCGCTTATTTGGAATTCTCCGGGTATAGGAAGAGCGGTTGCGGTTATGGTGTAGTTACCTTTTGGCACCTCAGTTGTGTTCCATTCGATTATTGATGTTGCAGTGCATTCTGCACAGACAGCCATTTGATATATGTCAATGAGTCCGTTGTAATGGACCTGAGTGTGGATGATTTCGTTGACGTCGCCGTTATTTCGAAGAGCGATGTCGATGTTCACAGGGTACCCTTGTCCGACAACTGTTTTAGAGAGTTGCACGTCGAGGACGGCCACGTCATGCTCGGGGCCGAAGCAGTAGACCCTCTTGTTGAACGTGCCCAAGTAGACGTTTCCATAGGCGACGGCGGGGCTGGCTCTATATGACGATAGGCCGGTCGCATAGGTCCACAGAACTTCGCCCGTGGAGGCGTTGAAAGCGTAGACCGTATCATCGTCCAAGCTGGTTCCCAGGTAGACTTTGCCGTCAGCAACTGCTGGGGATGAGAGGATATCCCCCTTCGTTGTGTAGTTCCAGACATGGCTGCCGGTGGTGGCATCCAGCGCATAGAGGTTGTGATCCAAGGAGCCTACGTAGACGTTGCCGTAGCCGAGGGCGGGACTCGAGAATGGCACTCCGTCACCGGTTGTATAGTTCCAGATCTTCACGCCAGTAGACGCGTTCAGGCCGTAGACGTTGTTGTCGGCGGATCCCGCGTAGACCATGCCATGAGCGGTCGCCGGGGAGGTCGTTATACCGCCGCCAGTGGTGAAGTTCCAGATGTGGGCGCCATTCTTCGCGTTCAGGGCGAAGACCTTTCCTCCGAGGTTCCCGATGAACACGACGCCGATGTCGCTGACGGTGGGACTGGACATGCCAATCGGGGCGCCGGTGCTATACGTCCATAGCAGCGCTCCAGAATCTTGCAGCGCATAGAGCAGCCCATCGTTGGCGCCAACGTAGATGGTGCCGTTTGCTACCGTCGGTGATGAAGCGATCGGTCCGCCAGTGGTGTAGTTCCAGATAGGGAGGCCTGTCGACGCGTTCAGCGCGTAGAGCCTGTAGTCAAGGGAGGTCAGATTGGATGCGCCGATGTAAACGACTCCATTCGAGACCGCAGGGGTTCCGGGGGCTTGACCCACGGTTTGGTACTGCCAAATCGAATCTCCGCTCAAAGCGTCGAGCGCGACGATCATACCCTCGCTCGTTGATATGTAGGTGTTTTCGCCGGCTACACACACTCCATGGGGACTCACACCGATGGGAGTAGCCCACGATGTTCGATTTGTGCCAGGCGCGGGGGACGTGGAGAACGCGTTGTTGCTTGGGTCATGCCGGAACATCGGCCAATCATCGGCTCGCGTATGAGGGTGAACAGTGAGTTCATAGAATTCGTCGTTGATGATGTACTCGGTCTCAACTTCCAAGAGGAGAATGCCCCCCAGACCCGGGTCGATCAGCTGTCCGGAGACGTCAATTGGCGATCCATAACTGATCTGAAGCGACTCCATGTCTATGTTGCTGCTCTTCCTTACGGTAACATTGAGCACTGGCGGATTGACAAGAAAGCGAACGTGGAAGTTCCCCAGCAGAGTGAAAGGATCGCCCTCCAAGACCCCGAAGTATGCCAGCTCAAGGTTGCCATAGTCACTTAGAGGTCGGGATCCTCCTGCAGTTTGGTGAGCCGGCCATTGCCACGCGCCCATTCCATCTCGCTGAGGGCCACTGAGGGCGAAACCGATCGTTCTTTCCGCAGCCCAAGAGTTGAGGCCAAGCAGATCCAACGGAATGCAAAACTCATATATCCTGTGACTCTCCGCGTCATTTGGGCTGGTGCTGAATCCCGTGGCTCCCTCTAAGCCATCATGGTGAAGGTAGGACGGGTTGAAGGGCGAACAGTGTTCATGATAGTCAGCCCAAAACTCATCCCCTCCTGTTGGTGTTATAGTTCCGTTAGAGACATAGTGGTATGTTGTCCCATCTGAGGTAATAAGAAAATCATCATCGTGGCCCGCGGTATAAACCTCATCATGTCCAGTGTCAAAGCTCATACGAAAGAAGGAATATTGGGGCATAGTAGTTGGGACGTCAATTAAGATATAGAGATAGTCCCAGCTGTTCTTGAAATAGCCGTAAGCTGTGTAAGCGTCGACTAAAGGATAAGGGGTCGCGTCATCCCACTCGCCTGCGGAAAACTGTCCATCTATATTTGGTGTGATAGTCGCACCCGAGCTGGTTATCACAGCACTAGGATAGTGTGCCCTCACATTCACAGGTACTGAAGTAATACAAGTCAATAAAATTAAAACAAGGCTGAATGGTATTACAGCCCTCATACTCACTATTTTAAGTTGATTCAATCTTCTCCTTTCTCCTTAAAGGATATCGTACATTATTATTTCGCGAGTGCATTTATGATTTGTGAAAGAATTTTCTATTAAGTAGCAAGCGCATCTTAATGTATAATAATGCGCGCGCGAGGGAATTATTTTGTTCCTGCTAAGTATTTTAAATTTAGAGGCTTTAAGAGCTCTTTTCCACGTAAATTCACTAGAATTGATTGAGCATCTTCTATTAGGTCTCCCATTTCGCTTCTTAAGCGTAGCATCCAGTCATCATAGTCTGAGTAGTTTTTATGGAGGGAGATATGAAAGACACTCATTCCCATTCCTCTGCAACCGCCGCCCATAATAATATTCGGTTGACTCATTAGAAATTCTAGTCCTCTTTTTCGAGCAATCTTTGACTTGTTTTTTGTTGCAACTTCTGGTTTAACCTTGACAAGTGTGATTGCGAATATTTCATATCCTATTCCCTCCCACGATGGGATGACAGTGTAAGTGTCAATTATGTTCTTTTCAAGTCTTGTTCTCCTTCTGGTAATAGTAGGCTGAGAAACACCAATCTTCTTAGATAATTTCCTATCACTTATCTTTGAGTTTTTCATTAACTCAAAAAGAATTTTGTAATCAATGTCTCTTATTCTTGACATTTTGCATCATAAGTATACTTTATGTGCTTCATCTATATGATTTGCGGAAAAAAAGAGAAAAAAAAGAGAAGTTATTCGCGTTTTCTGAATAATTTCATTCCGTCCATTTCTGTTTCGTATTCGAATCCGTTTTCTAGAGTTCGGTGGCTTGTTCCGCGTCTTGAGCCACTTACAAATGTAGTTGTCGTCTGCGATGCGCTCGTGCAAAAAGCTTATTGTTTAATAAAAGGCTGGTGTGCTGGACATAACCCGCCTTTTGTTCAAAGATGGCATTCAGCTAATCGGGCAACCCGCGCTTCATACAGCTCTTCACAAGCGCCTATTTGCCCTTACACCTTGCAGGACAGCCGTTTCAACGCTTCACAACCAGCGTCCTCGACAACTTAACATGAATCATCGCCACATGCTGGATGGACGTTTCGTTTCTGCTCTGTTGCCAAGGCTCTCGCCCTACACCTTTACAGATGCTGCAAGTCTGTACTGTGGGCGGAGTTTCCTCAAGCTTTTTGTAAGCTCGGAGCCATCCGCCAGCTCACCAGCAAAAAATAGGATAGCAATCGATCCTCTTAAACCTTAAGAGTTCCAAATAAAGCACAAAATTGGTTAAAGTGGGCCTATTAATTACGCATGCATTCGGAGCTCAAAACATTTTCTGCCAGATCTTCTCTCCTATTATGGATTTTCAGAATTCTGAATCTTCTTTCTCTTAAACTTCAATCCTCTAAATTTTAGCTTTGCAGTCAGAATTTTCTCCGTAGAAAATAATCTAGAAGCTGCATAGAGCAAGGCAACTGTGAATAGGCCAACATAGATAACGCCAGAAACGGCTGCTAAATAGTTTCCAGTGATAATGTCTTGTGCTGCTAGCATTGGGTGAGAATAAGGAACCGCTAGTAGAATAATTTTGGCTGTTAAAGGCAGAGCGTTGAAGTCCGTAAACATTATGATGATCATTGGCAACATGATTAGGACATATAAATACCCAACGATCGATTGTGCGCCTCTGACATCCTGAGCAAAAGCTGAGATGATTATTGCCAAGGCAAGAGCTGAAAGCAAAGCCATGAAGATTGATGCACCTAAGATAACATACCCCAAAGGCGTTGGAGCCAAACCAATCGCTGCAAGATCCACAGGTCCACTGCCAACGTCTCCCATAAGCATGAAAGATCCCATATAATAATTGAATCCTATCATTATGGTAACTGCGCCTACAGCAGCCACAATAATTGATCCCACAAGCTTGCCAGCCAAGATAGTGAATCGACTTATGGGCAAACTAAGAAGGGTCTCCAAAGTCTTTTCTTCCTTTTCTGAAGCTACAGAAGTTGCAGCGATTTGCATAGAGAAAACCAGTAATATGCTAATTGTGGTTGGTAAGACAAAAACTTGAGAGGACATTATAGTAAAAAGCGTGCTTGGTGGAACATCAGTGGGCTTTCCCTTAACGATTGATTTTGAGATTGTATTAAAGGGTTCAGGAGCTAAATCTCTTCTATAAAACTCAAGGTACTCACTGACAATTGAAGAGCTCGCTATCTCAGCTATCCCTCTTGTACCAGAAAAAACGCTGTAAATCTCAACATATGCAGGATTTCCTTGTGAGATATTTTGTGTGAATCCTGAAGGAATTATTATAAGATCTGTCGCGTTTGTGTCTGTTTGAAGGAGCCTAACAGCCTCACCTATATCGGAAGCATTGATACTAACGAGTGTCACGGTGAGGTTATTCTGAAGGAAGGCTTTCAAGTCTTCAGAAGCGCTCTGCCGATCAAAATCTACAACGCCTATCTGCAGCATCTGCAGGCGTTCTTCTACTGATTCTATTGAACCTCTAATGGCAAATCCTAGGATTGGAAACATTATTAATGGGACAACAATCATCCCAATCAGAATTTTCGGATCACGCAGTAGTTCCTTAAGCTCCTTCACAACTACGTTTCCTAGACCTCTAAGCAAGACCAACCACCTTAGCAAAAGCTTCCTCCAAATTTTCAACATCATTGTCGATCTTCAGCTTATCAGGTGTTCCCTCTGCGATAATCTTCCCGTGATTGATCAATGCAACTTTTTCACACAAGTATTCTACTTCAAGCATGTTGTGGCTGGAGATCAAAACAGTGACGTCATACTTCTTCACTTGTTGCTTAATTATTTCTCTGACATGAACGGAATGCAGAACGTCCAATCCACTAGTTGGTTCATCTAACACTGCCAACTTTGGTCTTGTCATCAGTGCTCTGGCAACAAGAAGCCGTCTTTTCATTCCTTTGCTGTAAGTTTTCACTTTGTCGCGCAAACGGTTGCCAAGTCCAGAAATTTGCGCTGCAATTGCAACCATTTCTTCAAGTGAACCATTTTCTCTTAAGCTAAACGAAGCCATGAATCTTAGATACTCTTCGCCAGAGAGGTTCTTGTAAGCCCCTGCTTCTTCTGGAAGATAAGCTATCAGTTTGCGAACTACTGAGGCTTCGTCCACCACATCGTGATCATGCACTTTTACATATCCAGAAGTAGGAAGAATGAGTGTTGAAATGATCCTGAGGGCTGTTGTTTTTCCAGCACCATTAGGACCAATAAGCCCATAAATCTCGCCTGGATTGATCCGAAAGCTTAAACCGTCGAGTGCTTTGATATTGCCAAAAGACTTCGCAAGGTCCTCAGCCTCTACAGCAAAACTCAAGATTCTTCTTCACCATTAAGACCGATAGAGCTGCCATTCGCTTAAAAGCCTAATGCAGCTGGAGAAACTTAGTTGACATCAGGATTATGTGTTGTGTTGGATGATAATAGACGCGTTCTTATGCTAGGTTATTGCGGTCGGCTGATAAGTCAGCTCACGTACATATATCCTGTTTTGAAATATATCGAACATGGAGCGAAGCTATATATCAAATCTTGCGATAGGATATGTATGTGGGTACTCCATGAAAACAGTTCAACAAAACTACAACACGAATTCACGAACAAAATTGGAGCATCTTCTATTGGAAGCTATAGATGAAGGGCTTTCTGCTTTAGGGGATTCGGGAAAACAAGCAATATACTACCACCTTGAGAAGTCTTTCAAACTAAGCAAAAGGGAGATCCCAGAGAAAATCGAGGAGTTTGCTGCTGCTATTGAACATATATTTGGTGAAGGAGCTGTACTGCTCGAGATTCACATAATGCAGCGACTCCATGAGAAAGCTGGGAATGGTGCTATATTTTGCGCAAAAGGGGACCAGTTATACTTCACTGAGTATATGCGAGAACGAGCGCGAGCAAGCACATGAATGTTACTGAAAGGCTCTTATTCTAAGATATGAGTGCTCTTCCTAGATAGATGTGAGATATTTCATACAAGTGCACATATATCTGCCTATTTCAAAGATCTTTTTAACAATTGACATCGAAATTACACGCGCAGAATTGTCGCTGGTGCGGGGGGCGGGATTCGAACCCGCGAAGGCCTTCGCCAGAGGATCTTAAGTCCTCCCCCATGTCCTAAGGTTTAAGCCCCATATTTAGACCTGGCTTGGGAACCCCCGCTGTTATTTTATGATTATAGAAGGTGATTTTTAGGTTTAGCGTTTATTAAGGATGTAAGGGAGAATGCTTCTGAGATCCTTGCTTCTAATTATTGCGTTGGCGTGCCTTTCTATAGCTTTGTCAGTTGGGTTAAAGGCTATGGCAAGAGCAACTTTTTTAAAGAGAGGTATGAGAGTAGGATCGTCACCTATTGCTGCGCATTCATAATGTGTAAGGTTGAATTTTCGAAGTATGGTGGGTAAATGTTTGTCTTTTTGATGGAAGGCAACGTTTACTTTTACTTGACCAGTGACCTTTCCGTTCTTAGCTAGGAGAGTGTTTGCTGCATAACCATCTGTGCCTAATTCCTCTTGGATTCTTTCTGCAGCTTGGGTAAGGCCGGCACTCAATAGATAGATCTTAATTCCTTTTTGTCTTAAGATGTCAAAGGTTTCTTTGACTCCTTTTGTGTAAGATATTTGGTTGATGATGCGCTTGATTTTTGACAAGGGTTGGTTTTTCCATAGAGCAGCTTCTAATCTTGCCCAATCTTCATAAGTGATCTGGTTTTTGTAGAATTGAGTATGGTATTTCTTGGCCTGCTTCCATGTGTTTAAGCTTTTGTGTATGCATTGCCAGCTGTAGGCTTGAAGGATTGTGCCGTCGATGTCGAAGATCACAAGTTCAATCGGCATATTGGAGGTATTCTGTATAGTGGCTTGAAAAGAGTTTTTGCTTTCTGGAATACTGAGTAAGTTATAAATAGATTTAGGCTAAGAATAGGAAATACCCAGTTAAGTGGTGATGATTGTTGGGCAAGCTTGATAAGTCTGTCTTGGAACTGCTGCGAGGCTCTCCAGAGCCTTTAGCTTTAGCTGAATTAGCTGAAAAGCTCAGCAAACCAGAGAAAACAGTATTCAAAACCTTGAAAAGACTCTTTGAGAAAGGTCAAATAGACACTAAAGGTCGTCGATATTCGATCGCAAAAGAAGAGACCTAAATACACAAAATTAGTCGCGCATTTATTTCATACAATAGAGTCAGCATTCTTTTTCGCTGCTGGATGTGCACACCTTCTGGGGAGAAATGATAATCGTTATTTATCTCACTTGTCTATGTGCATAGAAGTCTGAGTGCTTATGGGAGCTAGACTATGAAGCCTTTGCCAAAGAAAGTCGATTTCCTTGCTATTGAAGAGAAGTGGCGTGAAAAATGGGAAGAGTGGGGAATTTATCGTTTCAACTGGGATGACCGGGATTCGCCCACCTTTAGCATTGACACTCCTCCACCTTATCCAAGCGGCGAGTTTCACATGGGGAATGTTCTTAATTGGACCTACTTCGATATTGTGGCTCGCTTTAAACGTATGCAAGGCTTCAATGTATATTTCCCTCAAGGCTGGGATTGCCATGGTCTGCAGATTGAAAGAAGAGTTGAAGAAGAGTATGGACTCAGCAAATCTGAATCTTCAACTAGAGAATTCATTGGTTTCTGTAAAAGATTCGTAGATAAATACATTGGCATAATGAGATCTGCCATTAAACAGTTAGGATGTAGCAATGATTGGTCAACTGAATACAAGACCATGGATCCTGATTATTGGCGTCGTACCCAGCTGAGCTTTATACAACTGTATAAAAAGGGTTTCATCTATCAAGGCACCCATCCTGTGAATTGGTGCCCTAGCTGCGAAACCGCAATAGCAGATGCTGAGGTGAACTACGAAACGAGGCAGGGCTCACTCTACTACATAAAATTTCCCTTGGTGAAAGATGGTCATTTCACAATCGCTACGACACGCCCCGAACTCATACCAGCATGTGTTACAGTCGCTGTCAATCCAAAGAACGAACGGCACACGCAATTCATTGGTGATAAAATACACATCCCAACCACTAAACGCTCCGTCAAAATAATCCCAGATACCATAGTTGATCCCGAATTTGGCACTGGTGTAGTCATGATATGCACCTATGGCGATAAGGCAGATGTAAAGACGGTTGCTAAACACAAGCTCCCAAAAATTCCAATTATCACAAAAGATGGGAAAATGAGCCAAGAATCTGGTGCATATGAAGGTTTAACAATACAAGAAGCGAAAAAAGCCATTGTCGACGATCTAAAGAAGCAAGGTTTACTGGTTAAGACTGAGACTATTCAGCAAGAAATCGGGCTCTGTGGCCGTTGTGATACCCCTATCGAAATTCGAGAGACAAAGCAATGGTTCATGAAAACTCGTCAACTAACTGATCAAGTAGAGAAAACAACAAACAGTCTCAAATGGTACCCCAACTACATGAAAACGCGCCTTATTGACTGGGCGAAATCACTTGACTGGGACTGGGTCATTAGTCGCCAACGTGTCTTTGGCACTCCAATTCCAATCTGGTATTGTCAAAAATGCAACGAGGTAATATTAGCGGAGGAAGACTGGCCTCCAATAGATCCTAAACAGACAAATCCCAAAATTATTAAATGCCCTAAATGTGACCATGGAAAATTTGTACCGGAAAGAGATGTGTTTGATACTTGGATGGATTCATCAATAACCTGTGCGGTGCATGGTGGTTGGCCAGATAAATCTGAAGAAGAATGGCGTAGGCTCTTTCCAGCTGATCTTCATCCCTCAGGAACTGACATTATCCGCACATGGGCTTATTACCTTATGGTGCGTCACTTAGCGCTTTTCAATGAAACCCCTTATAGTGCTTGCCTGATCAATGGCATGGTTTTGGGCAGTGATGGGCGCAAAATGAGTAAGAGCCTTGGCAATTACATCGCTACGCCGGAGGTGTTTAAAAAGTACGGTGTAGATACGAGTAGGCAGTGGGCTGCAGGTGGGGGTACAACAGGTTCGGACATACCTTTCCGATGGCCAGATGTAGAATATGCATGGCGCTTTCTCATTAAACTGTGGAATGCGTCAAGATTCACTAGTCTTCTATTGAAGGACTACAAACCTTCAAAAGCTCCGAACCTGACGCTTTTGGACAAGTGGCTTCTTGCGAGAATGGATCGAGCAACACTGAAAATTACTAAGGCATTGGAAAAGTGTCAATTTAACATAGCTTTAGAAGAGATCAGGAACTTCGCATGGCGCGATCTCTGTGATAATTACATTGAAGCGGTGAAACACAGGCTTTACAAAGGAGAAGTTTATGGGGAAGAAGAACGTAAGGCGGCACAAAATACACTCTACATCGCTCTTTATCGCACCCTCAAACTATTCGCTCCGATTGCCCCTCACGCAACAGAGGAGATATATCAAACCATGTTCGCTGAAGAAATGAAAGATCGAAGTATACACACATCTAGATGGCCACAGGTAGAAGTAGGGGCGGTTGACAGCGAAGCCATCAAGAAAGGCGACTTAATAATAGCGGTGATTGGGGAAATTAGACGAGAGAAGGCGAGACAAAGGATACCGCTTAATGCTCCCATTAAAAGGCTGACAGTCTACTCTGGAACTAAAGAAAACGCACAGACGTTGACTGGTTCTTCAATGGACATCGCAGGGACCTGCAATATTGAAAAGCTTACAGTACTTCCAGGTCAAGGTGAGGGTGTACAGGTTGAAGGATATAAAGAGATAAGTTTCGTTGGCGTATGACCTAAAGCGTAGAAGGATTTATCAGCGTTTTTATAGCCCATGAGAACATTTCTGAAATGAATGCAAGTAAAACTTGCCCTCCAATTTGGTTTTTTCATTGTTGTTAAATTTTAAAATGGCGGGTTACCGTTAATTCATAGAATTTATTAAGACTTGCTACGCTATATAATTCGGATGCATGCGCATTAGAAAAGAATTCGCTCCTTCAAGCAGAACACTCGCTAAAAGGTGGGTAAAGTGGCAAAGACAACTCAAGAAATGAGAAGAAAGGCACTTTCAGTGTTCAGAGAAGTTTACCCTATTCAAGAACCCTATGTATACGCTGCTATCGTAAAAGATCCTGAAACTCAGAAAATTCGTTATGAAGTAATCGAGCCAACACTACGCAAAGAAGAAACCCAAATGCTTGAAGAGATTAAAAAAATTTTGATGGAAGAAATCGATGTCAATTTAAATGAAATTGACACTCGGGAGAAGGCAGCGGAATATTTAAGGCAGAAAATCAAGGAGGTTATTAAGAATTATCGCTTAGAAATAGCTGACGAAGCTGTAGACAAGTTGATGTATTACATTGTGCGAGACTTTGTCTATTATGGAAAAATCAATCCTCTAATGAACGATCGTATGGTTGAAGATATATCTGAAGATGGTGTTAACATCCCTGTCTATGTCTGGCATCGAGAATATGAATCCTTGCCAACCAACATTATCTTCACAGATGAAGATGAGCTGAATTCTTTCATTGTCCGTTTAGCGTACCTTTCTAGTAAGAATGTCTCTAAGGCTTCTCCGTTGTTGGACTCATCCCTTCCAGATGGGAGTCGTATTCAGATAACCTATGGAAATGAGATAACGAGACGCGGCTCCACCTTCACAATACGTCGCTTTCGTGTTGATCCGCTTACAATTTCAGACCTGATAAGTTTAAATACATTATCGCCAGAGATTGCGGCATATTTTTGGTATGTTATAGAAAACAGAGCTTCTGTTTTAGTTGCTGGAGGTGTGGCTTCGGGAAAAACTACGACACTGAACTGTCTCTCCATGTTTGTTAAACCGGAGCTTAAAATTGTGAGCGTTGAAGACACAGCGGAACTTAACTTGCCCCATGAAAATTGGATTCCCTCAGTCGTAAGAACAAGTTTTGTGCACGAGAAAAAAGGATCAGGCGCCATAACACTGTTTGACCTTCTAAAGGCTGCTGTGCGTCAACGTCCCGATTTCATTATAGTGGGTGAAGTTAGAGGTGAGGAAGCTTATACCCTATTTCAGGCCATGGCAACAGGGCATTTAGGCATGAGTACAATTCATGCAGAATCAGTGAATTCGGTTCTTAATAGATTAGAGTCAGAGCCTATGAATATACCTAAACCTCTATTGGCTATGATTGATGTTGTGACAATTCAGGTGAGAACTGAGATTGATGGAAAACCTGCGAGGCGAATGTCAGCTGTAACTGAAGTCACAGCTCTCAATGCAAAGACAAATGAATTGACCACAAAAAACGTGTTCAACTGGAACCGTAGAAATGACTCCTTTGAATTCACTGGGCGTAGTCACATTTTGGAGAGAAGCATGAAAAAGATGGGAGTCAGTGAAGTAGAAGTTGGAGTTGAGCTTGGTAAAAGAAAGAGCATTTTGGAATGGATGGCTAGAAAAAACATACGAAGACACACAGAAGTTGCCCGTATAATTCGGGAGTACTACGCAAATCCTGAACGGGTCTATCGAAAAGCACGGATGGGAAGCAGGTGAACAAAAAGCATCAGCCGAAAGAAAAAACTCGCTCGAAGCTTCTCCTGATATTGAATCGTTTTAACAGATCATTAGGAGGCATGGGGCAAACGAAGTGGAAGCCCCAGCTTTTTGCTTACCGGCTTCTAGGAAAGCGAGCAAATATGGTTTTACCTCTTTTCAGAGACATGGATACCGCATTGAATAAATCAGGAATGAGAACAAGCTTCAAGCCCTATGTCAGCCTAACTCTCTTAACAAGCTTGGCTGTTGCTGTTTCCGCTTTACTCTTTGTACCTCCAGTGATGCATATTGCTATGCAGATTGCTCTTTTCCCATCAATTCTCTTTGGGTTTGGGGGCAGTTTGTTAGCTGGTGCATTAACAGTCGTTTTCTTCTATATTTATCCACTTTACCAAGCAGATAACAGAAAAAAAAATCTAGATGACAACATGTCCTTCACAGCAGGTTATTTAGCAATTTTAGCTGGTGCTGGTGTTCCTCCTGACAGAATGTTTCGTTCTCTTTCAAAGATTCCTCAGAAATTAGCTGTTGTTGATGAGTCGAGAATTATTGTTCGAGATGTGGAGCTTTTTGGTGCAGACATAATTACCTCTCTGGAGAACGCGTCGAAGCGAACCTCCTCTGAGAAGTTCAGGGGATTACTAGAGGGATTCATAGCCACTATTCATTCTGGCAGCAACCTAATGTCCTATTTACTCGATATCTCGCGGCAACACATGAAGCTTAAACGAATCGCCCTCAGAAAGTTTTCTGACAACCTAGGAATTGTCTCGGAGTTCTATGTAACATTGCTTGTGGCAGGACCGCTCATTTTCATTGTGATGTTGATTGTCATGGCCATGCTTGGAGATGTAGGGTTTGGTATACTCAGTCCCACACTACTAATCATGCTTTTGACATACATTGGCATTCCTGTCGGTTCGATTATTTTCATAATAATATTGGATACTCTTGCTCCTCGGTGGTGAAAGTGAGAAAAATTAGCAGATGGGAAAAGAAAATTGCTTGGATAGTCCCTATTGGTCTCTCCGGGATCATAATTGCCACAGCGGTCTTAACGTTAAGAGGTAAGCCCCTTTTTGAGGATTATCTCTTCTTTGCTATCATAGTCGCTGTCTTTCCTGCAGCGGTCTTAGACTATGCTGACTATCGTTGGAAAAAATCTATTGACAAGCATTTGCCAGACTTGTTTAGAAGCATTGTTCAGGCTCAACAAGCAGGCATGACATTGCCCCAAGCTTTGGAAGAAGCCACTAAACGAAATTATGGTCCCTTAACTGAGGAGTTTAAAAAGATTGTGAACCAAATGTCTTGGGGGCTGTCTTTTGAAAGAGCACTTCAAGAATTTGGTAAGCGTGTTGATACCGCTTTGGTTCAGAGAACTGTACCTCTGATCATTGAGGCTAGTCATTCTGGTGGGCACGTAGAAAAAGTCCTTGCTCCACTAGGAGGCTTCATTCAATCCAATCTTACGATGGAAAAGGAACGCAAAGCTCAGACAAGACCTTACATCGCAATAGTCTATGTAGCATTTTTTGTCTTCGTGTTTACTATTATCCTACTTTTTAGAACATTCTTTGTAGAAATGGAAAATCTCCCTTCAATGGGCTTTGTTGCGTTGACTCCCGAGGAAGCAAGGCAATTTTTCTTTCACATGAGCATTTTACAAGCCTTCTTTGGCGGGTTAGTTTCTGGAAAAATGGGTGAAGGCACGGTTGGGGCTGGCTTAAAGCACAGCATAATTCTCATGGTTAGCGGATACATTGCTCTAATGCTGGTTGGTTGAGGGCTGTGTTAAGGAGATTATTTAAAAATAAACGTGGTGTTACGCCGGTTCTAAGTAATGTTCTACTTACAGTTGTAGCGGTTGCAGCAATGTCTTTAGCCGCTTCAGCAACATATGTAATAACTGACAACCTCCGTCAAATCATGGGAGAACGGGTTATTGCTGAGGATGTCTGGTTCACACAAGACGGTATCTCGATCTACTTGCGCAATGTGGGAAAGGTTAGCATCGAAGTATCTTCAGTGTATTTGAACTTCACGAGCCAGTCTTTCACACCATTTACATTGGAAGCTGAGGAACATGGATGGTTAAACATTACTTTCAGCTGGACAGCTGGAGGTTTGTATCACATAAACATTGTAACTAGTAGAGGGACAAAAATTGTGGATTATTACAGAGCACCTGTCTAAGTTTAGGCGGAACAAACGTGGTGTGAGTAACGTCATAGTCATGGTGCTAAGTCTTGTGATATTAGTTATCATTGCATCCAACATAATTCTTTGGAGCTATCAGATGAATCAGCTTGATTGGGAGAAAATTAACGAAGACATCACGATTACAGATGTTGCCAGTGTAAATGAATGGTCTTCTTGGTTTACCGCTCAAAGCGAATACACGGTGTGGGCAGGCAACCAAATAGCCGGTACATATGAAGACACACAAGTCGTTGATGGCACTTATGAGAGATTTAGTGAGACGACTAATACGACGCTCATTAACGCAGAATCGTTTGAGGGTACTTGGCCTCCGACAAATTGGACTGAAACTGGAAGATGGGACAGAGAGAGCCAACAGGCATATGATGGAATCTACTCCGCGGACTTTGACTGTTCCGGATTAGAGTTTGGGGATTTAACAACTCCTGATCTAGATTGCTCAAATGCGAGCGTGATTTATGTGGATTTCTGGTATAGAGATGATGGTCTTGATACAGATGATCTTCTTCTTAGATATTATGACGGGGGCACCTGGGATACAATTTCCGACCTAGGATCCACAACGCAGGAAGGCCAGTGGCTCCATTATCAACAAAATATTACGGACAGCCAATATTTTGTGTCAAATTTCAGGATACGATGGTCAGCAGTCTCTGTTAATCCGCCAGAAAACGCTTGGATTGATTATGTCACGGTAAAAAGGGAATCACAGGTGTACCAACTTGATTTGGACGGAATGTTTAACATAGACCTATCTGCATATCCTTCAGGTTCTATTCAGACTGTCGAAATACTATTGAGATATATGGCCAATGACACAGGTGAAAAATGGTTCCTAAAAGCTTACAATTGGACATCTGGAACATTCAATGATGACGGTTTCAATTCCACCGCAGGTCACACACCAACAACAGGTTGGGACTATTATGCTGTAAACCTCACTAACCAATGGAATAGCTATGTATACAATAACGGGGCAATATATGTGAGGACCGTCGACGAAGGAGGAGATAGTGTTCAAACGGTTCTTGACATTGATTTTCTAGCAGTAAGGGTGCACGCGCGCGAAATGACGCAGTTTGTGTTCTACAATGATGGATCTTTTACTTGCCATCTCGTTTCTTTATGGATAAATAATTCGACTGCCCACAGAAGATACAACATAGATTTGTATGTCAATGCAGCAGACACAATAGCATACACTAGGACAGACATAAGTCTACCAAGTAACTTCATCATTAGAGTAGTCACAGAGAGAGGAAACACTGCAACATATTCTGAAGGCTAGGATACTTGTGTAAGCTCTGAAAGCAGTTAAGAAATAAAATTTAATTCGCGCTTTACTTACACGAAACCCGTTTTTCTTTTCTTATGTATGCGTTTTCCAACACGTCTATTGCATCTTCCGGGTTTTTCGCTTCAATCACACCGATGTTATAGAGCTTCGCCATCTTCTTCCCATTCGCTGTAATCTTAGGGATAGCAATTAGACACGCCTTTTTGGGGGATACATCGTAGGTTTTCGCAAACATTGCAATAATTGGCTGTTCAGAGACAGCATCCTCGGGAGAGGTAGCCAAGTCTATGACTGTTGTGCATTTAGAATCCTCAGATTTAAAGGCTACAATATCGAATACGTGTTTCGCACCAGACTTCCCTTTTAGAAAGCCAGGTGCTTCCACTTCAAATCCATGGTTTTCCAGGAACTCTCTAATAGGTGTTGTTAGAACCCAGTCAAGAGGAGCCTCTTGCTTTGCCTTAGCTCCTAACTCGTAAGAATAAGTAGTTCGATAGTGTGCATCTTCAAAAGTGAACCTTTTGTTGCAATCTCGGCAAAGGTGTGAAGGAACCGGTATATCAAAGCTTTTATTACAATCATTGCAGGTGCACCAAATACCTGCTTTTCGATAATCAGCATCTGGCTTGACCAGTTCTTTTCGGCACCTTGGGCACAGGAGCTTCCCTTTTTTTTCAAAATGATCTTCTGTATCGATATATCCACACGGTATGTGTTCTATCAAAGCACTCTTTGATATATTAAACGATTTGCAGTGGGGACAATTATAATGTGTTGAAATCTTCGGGGAGCTGCAATGGGGGCAAAACAGGACTTTATCATGTAACTCTCTCGTCAGAATCCCCGCACTGGTTAACTCATTCAAGAGTTTTTCAACCTTCGCTTGGTCTCCGACGATTGTTTCGACTAAAGGGTATCTATATTCGTGTTTCGAATTAAAAGATGGCTCTAATCTTGAGATTTCTCCGCTTACAAGCTTGCTAATAAGTGCTTGAACTAGATGATCTTTGTAGAGTTCTGTTCTCTCCCGTTTCTTAAGATCTGACATTATTCTCTACCTGGATACAGCTTCCTTCCATGACCCCACCTTATCACCGCAAGTTGGGTGCAATCATCATTAAGTACCTAGAACCGCCTAGGTTGAAGCTTCCCAACTACTTCTGCAACTCAAACATCGGATTGTATATTTGTGATATTGGGATGGTCTTGATTTAAGACTTCAGGATTATGAATCCATCTTGACAATTCCAATTCCTCCATTTTTCTGCTTATGTATGTATGTTGGACCAAAACAATTCATTTTCCTTTGACTTAGTAGCTTGCAGGAGAAGCAGGGTGAAAGATTTAATAGATCTACTTGGTTGTTTGCTCGTTGAGGCATATCTAATTGCGTGAGTGTAGTTGCACAAACCCCGAGAAGAAAGTCAAAGATCCTAAGAAGTGTTCTTCTGATCAAATAGCTGAATGCCACCCTGAAGCTGAAGGGCACCCATGTGAAAAATAGCCTTTTCGAACAACTGTGTTTGGAATTGATTACCTGTGGAAGAAAGGATTGAGAGCTTAAAAAAGAAATATCAAACCCTTGAAAAAGGAGAGGGAGATGCGTTGGCACTTAAGGATGAAACTCAGCTTCTGCTGAAAGAAGTTAGAAAGAAGGGAAATCAGAAATCTATGGAGGAACTTGAAGACATACTCATAGATCTAGAGCTCTCCATAGAGGACAACAAGTGTAAGTGTCATCGCAAGAGTTCTAGGTAGTCAGTTCAGTAGCTCTTGTCGCCTAAGTCGTGACATGATAAAGAGACCTAACATTTCATCAGCCATGTTCTATGCGTTCATGTTCAACTACTTTCTCCACGTCTTTGTCCTTGAAGTGGCACCAGCTGCAATGCCAAAGACTTGTCAAAGACCTACGATAAACCATGTTTCAGTGATCCACTCGTTTGACCATTTAATTGTTTTGAAGAAACACCAATTGTCGAAGCTCAGAGAGTCGAGTGAAATAAAACAAGTCTGAGAAATGCCTATGCATCCTTTTATAAGGGGAGAAAGGAGAAGGTTTGCAGACAGTCTCTTCAATTCCGACTTATGCGAGTAATGTCAATGCAACAGATCTGCTATGCATGCATTCCTTCTTTTTTCAGAGAATATAATTAAGTTAATTATACAATAAAAGTTTTGCGGAGGAAGATTCCATGCGTGTGGCATTATTAATATTGCATCAAATAATGCAATTTAATTCATTTAGCATATTGTGGCGCTGCAACAGTCTGTGATCTTTATACTAAAGGGCTTATAGGAATTGCTTTGAATTATGTAAAATTTCTATGTTTTTGCGGTTGGGAATGAGGGAGTTTAGGTGCGCGCATGAGGGGACACATGCATTTACTTGAGACTTTGAACTGCTGCTTTCTGATTAGTTTCACTTAAATGCTGGATTTTCGCATAAGTCTTGAATATTAGCCCAAACTCCTCACTCTGGGTGTGTGGGTTGGGGTTTTGGGGCTGTCGGCTAGCTTGGTCTAGGCTCTTAGCCTCGGGCGTTAGGGACCCCGGTTCAAATCCGGGCAGCCCCACTATCCAGTAATACATGCAGGGTGAGAACCGTTTTTAGGAAAGATCTTCTGAAGCGATCTTAGTCAGAATTAGAAGATACTTGAACTTTTTTCGCTAAGCACGAGTGGCTTCGATATGAAAATAACTATACTAGAGTTCTATGAAAAATTGGTCGTTGAAATTGCAGATAGCTTCATAGCCATGCAATGAAACAAAATCGCCAAACAATGTGTACCAGCCTTCAAGTTGGGGATCAATGTTGTACCACCCGACTAGAGGGATTTTTATCTTTACCCATGCATGGTAGTCTCCTGCTTTGTTTTGTCCAATAACAACGTAAACGTCTTGTGCGTTCCATCCATCAGCTCGCAAAAGTGAGCAAAGCAGTATAGCGAGGTCTTCGCAGTCACCTCTTCTGCTTTCTAGGGTTTCTCTTGCCAGTTGCCAATATTCGTCTACTCCGTAAACATCTTCGTCCTTAGTGTATTCAATGCTTCTTCCTACCCAGTCTCGAATTGTTATCCAGTGTACGAAAACCACCCCACTCATTATTTCTTCATAAGTTGACTGCAGATTTTGTTCGTTTGGGGTTATGAAGAGTTTTGACATGCTCCAATAAGGATGCCGAGGTAGTTTAGCATCTATTGTATAATTCCATGAATTTGTCAGGTTCTTGTAGCTTGCTTCTATTTTAACAATTCTTGTTTGGTCATAGTCTACGGAGAAAAAGGCTGTAGCAACGATTTCAGAGTTTGGCATTAGCTGATTAATAGTCTCAGTGGAGTGGTAAACGGAGTCCACAGAAATTTCAACAATCACAATGTTAGCTGAGATATTCCCAGTGTTTGAAACGGTGTAGTTGAGTGCAACATTGAGCACAGGTAAATCGTTTCCTCCCCGCTCCCAGAAATCATCTATCAAACAACCGTCAATATGCAATGCTACGAAGCCTGAAGTATCGGGGACTTCAGGATCTTGGGGCTTTTGTGCGCCGTTTGATGGCTGTAAGGCTTTATTTGCACTTAATTGTTCATCGATTACAATCAGAGTTGCAGCAAAGAGTAGAAGCCAGATTATGCCGATTACTGTAAGTTTTCCCATCGTGCTCTCATTAGTACAGATTGAAATATTGTTGGCTTAAAATTTTGTGTGTCAAGCTTATGGCATGAGATATATTCAAAGAGGATTCGCTTGATAGAAAAAAGCTAAAGGTGGGATTGCAAAACATGGCTTCGAAGCAATGTCTACCATGTCAGCGTAATTGCCTTAACACATTTGTGTATAATGCAGTATGATCTTTTTCATGCATGTGCCTTAGTTATGATACTTTACCTTTCATTCCCTGAAGCTTTCTTCAAACACCATAATTTATTTCCATTAAAAATGCATCAATTTCATCAGCATAATAGTCTGAAACCTTCTTTTTCTCTTGATACCCAAGCTTGTGAAATAGGTTTATCGCCGCCTTGTTGCCCACCCGGACATGAATCGTGGTATTAGAGCATCCCTGAGTTTGGAACTTCTTTTCTAGCGTCTCAAGGAGAAGAGTTGCGATGCCCATCCGTCTGAACCTAGGAAGGACATCGATAGTGACGACTTCGCTTTTCCAACTTCCACTAAAGCGTCGTAGATCTCCGATTGTGAAACCAATGATTTGTCCTTGCAGAACCGCTTTAAGACAAATCGTACTTTGTGATGTTAGAAGGAAGCGTAGCAATCGCTTGCTGTAAGCATCAATGGTGAAACATTCTTTTTCAATCTCGTAAAAGGTATCAAGATCTTCATGCTCGCTCGCTTCGACTATTTTTGCTTTGGGCATCAGTGCCATCTCATATTTTTGCACGTAGCTTTTCCGACGATTAGATGCAACAGGAACACTCGTTCGGTGGGCATTGAATTGAGGTAAGATCTTCTAAAATATATGTTGGGACTAGGGGAAATGTTTCTGTTAATAGTTTTTGCATCGTTCTCAATCCATAGCGTTCGCTGATATAATGGTTTATTTCTACTAAGGTCAAACCAAGCTCACTGGCAATTGCTTCAACAACAAAATTATGATCAGAAGACACCAACACATCAACTCCATAATCAGCCATTTCAATGACCATGGTATCGACAAAACCTCCCCCTGATATATACCCACATTTAGAATTCTGGCATCTAGGGTTAATTATTACTGATGGATAGACCTTCATAGAATGCAATCTTTTCACAATTTCCCCGAGAGAAAATTCAGGAAGGATAATGTTTCCTAAGCGATTAACCTTGTGCTCTCTATATGTGAGGTCGACCTTGCGGATTTGGTTCTTCGAAAAACCAAGATGCATCAGAAAGGAGTCTCCGATTCCCTTTTCCATCGTATCCCATCCCAGATGAAAGTTGTAGAGATTGAAGCGAGAGGTTTGAACCTGTTGAAGCATAGCCGTGTGGATGCGGTTATCAGGAGTTGAAACCTTATGATGGCAAATCACAAGGCTGTTCTGTGGAACAAGGGCAAAATTTCGCGGGTCAGGGTTTATCATTAAATAAATTGCATTAACTTCATCCGCAGTCTTCACCTCATATCCGAGATAATCGAATTTAGGTAAACTGGTTCGAGATTCCAGGAAATTAACCACGGTGTCTGAAGCAAAAAACTCCGCCATATCTTGAGGTTTCGTTGGAGTAAGTTCTGCTGGGATAGTTACTTCTCTGAAGGGGATTGGAAGCTCCATCTTTACAAGTCTCCCTCCATTTCCATATGAATGGAGTGAAATCATTTTATTGTTTCTCTCTCAGACGGCTCAAAACATATAGGCGAAGTTTAATGCGCGCGCGGAGGTGGGGGATCAAAGGGAAAATGGTAATTAGTGCGTGTGCAGAGTTTTCGCCAATGAGTTTGAAGAATAGAAGGCATTTCACAAGTACTGATTGTATATAATGCGCCTACCATGAATTGCCGAATTCTCCAATCACTAGAACAAGGTCCGTTATGTCAATAATGTTATCGTTGTTCATGTCGCAGTTTACGTACCAGTCTGGTTCATGCCATCCAGGACTATTACTAGTTTTGCCGTAGTTTGAAACTGTCATCGTAATATCTGTAATGTCCGTGATTTGATCACCGTTGACATCGCCAGCTACTGTCAGGAGGATCCAACCCTGTTCTAGAGTGTTGTCTGCAGTATCGTTTTCGTTGGGAACTGGCAAAGCGTAGCCAAGTAGAGTATAATTACCCATAATACAACTTGTAGTATCCCATGTAATGTCCAGTATTATTAATTGACCTACCCTCAACGTGATGTTCTGTGACTGGATTATCGTTGAATTGGCGTAGACTGTGATATTCACTTCTTCAGTGAATTCGCCTTCATTCATCACAGATAGGTGAATTGAGCATTCAAGGCCTTCTCCAACGCAAGTTTTTGAGTTAAGATCTGTTATTGCAACATCATGTATGTACCCAATTATTTCCAATGTGAAATTCGCAGAAGCACCAATCAAGTCTTCATAATCATAGCCTGGATAGACCGGTGGGTTGGGAAAGACTGATCCTTCAACGATTCCCCCGACTTCAATATTGATTGTCTTGTTTCCAGATGTGTCAGCTTCCAAATCCCAACTCACAGATGCTGTTTGACCAGCCTGCAAATTACCTACAGATTTTCTAGCGCTTTCACCGAACGTTAGATTAAGACCATCTGAAAGTCCAATAGTGAAATTAACAGCTGAAGCAGGGTAATCACTATCCCAGAATGGACTTGGACACGGATACGTTGCATTAGCTGTTACAGAAAAGACTTCATCCCGATAGATCTCGGGTTCATGGCTTATCGTTATGCTCCAAGGAAGTGAAATCATGCCCCAATATCCCGAATATTCCCAAAGATCCAAGAAGGTTGAGTAGTTGAAGGCAACGTTAGGACCCCCAATCTCGCCTCCCCAGCCTATAGCGGGCCATGGGTCATGAACAATCATGTGTGTTTCATTGTAGTCAATAGCGACTCGATAGTGTCCCGAGCCATGTGTGGGTCCGTACCACATGAGCAATATCACTGGGTATCCACCATTAATGAGTGTTTTTAGATCATTTATAGTTAGATCCCATCTTTCGAATGATGCATAGCCAATTTTGCGTAGAGAATATCCTGTAATGCTTCCTGGTTGCTCATTTCCAACTGATGTGCTTTGATTGCTGAAGTGTCCAGCTCGCACCATGTCAACAGTATAGGTTCCCATATATTCTGGGTCTGTTCTTGCAACATCTGCGATTTCAAACTGACTTATGTCCTCACCATAATAGTCAAAAACCATTTCCGCACAAGCTGGACCGCAGTAGTAATCTGTAGCTTGATAGTGGAAAGGCACTTCAATTTCATTGTGAGCATCAGCCGCTAAAACGACAACTAACTCAAGTGATGCAAGAATGGTAATAGTGAGAAATGCTAATAAAAAAGTAGAAAAAACTCTATTCAAGATCCCATCCCAATTTAAATCTACCACAATAACTAATAGCTTTTGTGCGTTCATGCACGTAAATCCAATAGGGATACATATTTATGTGGAAGAGTAGTTGTTCCCTCTCGGTGGTCTGATCACAAGTGGGTCAACTAAGCAAGAAGCATATTTCTGGTACATCTTGGGATGTTTATCTCTACATTCTGACCTCAAGTGACCCCGTGGGTGTAAGAGATGTATGGAGAGCGTTGAACCTCTCCAGCCCTAGTCTTGCTCAGTACCATATCAACAAGCTTCTAGACATGGAGTTGCTGGGTCAAACACGAGATGGCAAGTATTCTGTGAAAGAAAAAGAACAGGTAGAAACTCTGAGAAGCTTTGTCTTGTTAAGAGGGAGGCTTATTCCTAGGTTGGTTTTTTATGGAGCTCTAGTTGCTGGCATTCTTTCGGTATATTTGTTATTCAAACCTTTCCGATGGGATTACAGAGACGTGGTGATTGTGGCTGTATCTGCTTTCAGTGTCTTTGCCTTCTTCTTTGAGGCCTACAATCAATATCGAAGCCTGAAGGTAGCTGTTCAAAAAGTTTGAACGGTTGTTCTAAAACATAGCATTAAGAGTCCTTTAAACCTCTTGTTCTAGTGTGATTAGTTTGAAGTTACTCAACTATACACCTAATTTGCTCGTGAATAGAAGGAAAATCCTCGCTAGTGGCTTGATGGCTTTCCTCGGGGGAGCGCTATTAGGTGCGCTCATACTAAATTTCGTTCAAATGCCCCCCTACTTCGCCTCTGGGCAACCCCTGTCAAAGTTTTCCTCATATGAAGAGCTGGTGAATTTCCTAAACGCAAGTTCAAGTTACACTAACTATAGGCAAGGCGAGTTCTGGGCGTTGGACGCAGCCAAAGGCGCAGAGACTACAGCTCCTGAATACTCCACTACAAATATTCAAGTCCTGGGCGTGGATGAAGCTGACATAGTGAAGACTGATGGAGAACACATTTACATAATTTCAAATCAAAGCATCTACATTCTAAAGGCATATCCCTCTGAAGAAGCAGAAGTCCTTGCTCAAATCAAAGTAAACGGAACCTTACACGGAATGTTCTTGAACAACGACAAGCTTGTTGTTTTAGGATCTAGCTATTATGAATGGGGAATTATGCCGGAAATAGCCAGATCTTACCGCTGGCCTTACTCAACACCTAGAACTTTCATCAAAGTATATGATGTCTCAAACAAAACACATCCAATCTCAACTCGAAATGTTACATTAGATGGCTCCTATTTCAGCTCTAGAATGATTGGCAACTACGCATATACAGTGATCAGTGAGGTTACATGGCTTAATGGAAGTGAAGTAAAATTACCAGTAATACATCATAATGACCTAATTCGTGAGGTACCTGCAACCGATATTCATTATTCAAATGTTACTGATTATGGCTATGTGTTCACAACTATCATTGCAGTAAATGTACAAAACGACGATGAAGTACCAACCGACATGACAATTCTGGTGGGATATACAGGCAACATGTACGTTTCTCTCAACAACATCTTCATAACACTCTTTGGCTATTCAGCCACACTTGGGGTCGAAAAAACGCTTATCTACAGAATTCATGTCGACGGCAGCATCATAGAGAGTGAAGCAAATGGCGAAGTTCCAGGCAGGGTATTAAACCAGTTCTCGATGGATGAGTATAATGGGCATTTCAGAATAGCCACCACAACAGGTTGGGGCGGAAATTCGCAGAATCACGTATACGTTTTAAACAGCAGCCTTGGCATTGTTGGAAGACTGGAAGACCTTGCTCAGGGAGAGACAATCTACTCAGCCAGGTTCATGGGAAGCAAGTTTTACCTCGTAACCTTCAGAAAGGTTGATCCGCTATTCGTAATAGACCTACAAAACCCCGAAAAACCCATTGTACTTGGTGCACTGAAGGTAACTGGCTATTCAGACTATCTTCACCCCTACGATGAAAACCTTGTCATAGGCATAGGAAAAGAAACTGAAGCCGCAGTAACGGGAGATTTTGCATGGTATCAAGGAGTTAAAATCTCTCTCTTCGACGTCAGCGATCCTCTAAATCCTACAGAGGTAACAAAAGATGAAATAGGCGACAGAGGAACCGACTCGCCAGTTCTAAGAGATCATAAAGCGTTTCTGTTCGACAAGGAGAAACAACTGCTGGTGATACCTGTTCTAGTCGCAGAAATAGATGAGACAAAATACCCAGGCGACCCCCCACCAAACGCCTATGGTGACTATATCTGGCAGGGAGCCTACATCTACAACATCACATCAGAAACGCTAGAACTCAGAGGAAACATCACTCACATAGAGAATGGAACCAGCTTGCAAAGCAGTTACTATCATTACTCCCCATACTCAGTAAAAAGAGCCCTTTACATAGGGAACATACTCTACACAATATCTGATATGAAGATAAAGCTTCACAGTCTAGAGAACCTTGAGGAAATTGGGGAAATCGAGCTTCCATAAAGCTGTTTGAAACACTTAAAAAGAGAAAATCGGTGTCAAGTCAACTGTTCGTATACAGGATGCCCCTTAAAACGCATCATTGACTCCGACTTCTCCAAAGTTCCACTTGGCAACCTCGCGCAAAGTGAGCTGACTACGGCTCCGTTGGGAATGAAACGTACCCCATCCAAAAGCTCCCCTTTTGTAACACCAGATGCTGCAAAAACAAGTTCATTGCCCCTCGCAAGTTCTGACTCAGAATATGTCTTTGCTATGTCAATTCCTTCAGCCTCAAGTCTTTCCAACCTTTTTTCATGATCCTTCTTACCTTTCCACACCTTGACTAACATTGTGCCACCAAGGCACTTGACAGCTGTGGCCCCAATTGTAGCCTCCGGACCTGCTCCCGCTCCGAGTAATAGATCGATGCCAGAGTTCGGGATACATGTGACAACAGACGCTGCAATATCTCCATCCTCGATTAGGATGATTCTTACTCCTAGCTTCCTTAGTTTAGATAGGATCTCTTGATGTCTTTCACGTTCAAGCATTATCACTGTGAAGTTTTCAGGCTGTTTCTTTTTCTGTTCAGCGACTACCTGAACGATTTCTTCTATCGACATGTCAAGTGAGATCTTCCCTTTCGCATGGTAGTCTGTGGTCACTTTGAAGTAGTATCCGTCATCTGGAAGAACCTGTAGACAACCTTTTGGGGCGCATGCTAAGGCGCTGATAGCGTCCTTTCTTCCCTTTGAGGTGGCTGTTGTGCCATCCACAGGATCGATTACAAACTCTACTTTAGGACCCTGCCCGATTCCCACTTTTTCTCTTCGAGAAAAGGCTGGAGCATTGTCCTTTGGACCTTCACAGCAGATCACTTCGCCATCAACCTCCATTTGAGCTAACAGAGCTCTTGAGAAATCAACAGCTCGCTGGTCAACAAGCTTAGGATTCCCTTGCCCTATGTGGAGAGCAGCACCCACTGCTGCTGCAGCAGTGATTCTAGTCAGTGAGGGGGCTAGAGTCCTTAGTGAAATCAATATTCTCCCTTGGGCATGCTTTGTAAGGTTGAGTATATGGCTTTTATCATTCTTCAGATTGGTGTATTAATGTTCTGTACAAGCTATTCTCTTCTTAAATTCTGAAAGGGCAAAAAAAGGGGGAAAGAGGGTGTCTTCGATCAGGTTTAAGGTCCAGCTGTGGGTGCACGCAATGTTTTCAAAGCGAGTTGCAGAGAGTTATATGCATTCAGCAGACCGAAATTGTAGATTTCGTCAAAACCAGGGTCTCCGTGATCTACTGCGCCTGTGAATAGGAGATGCCTCACTTGTGATGGTCTAAGGTTTGGATTGACTGATAGAATTAAGCCAGCAACACCAGCTACGTGTGGACAAGCCATGCTTGTGCCATATGCCCACATATACTTGTATCCGCTGACTGTGGTAGTTGTGCTGAAGGTAAAGCCATAATGTGGTGCCCAAAATGCTGGAGGAATTACGGGTTCGTACCAGGATGGTTCATTGAATTCCCAATATCCGCCTGGGGCTGAAATTCCGTGCAAGGAAGAGCCATAATTGCTGTATGGAGCTCTTCCATCATGTATGTCTGTAGCAATGACATCGATAACACCCTCGCATTGACTGGGGATGTGAACATAATAGGCATGGAAATCATCCATGTGTATTCCTGCGTTTCCAGCTGAGGCAACGCAGACAATGCCATTCCGCTGTGCATAATTGAAGACTTTGTTGCAGATGCTGAGGAAACTGCGATCGACACCTCTAGGCAAGTAGCCTCCAAAGGACATTGAAATGACATCTACACCGTGGGCAACTGCGTGGTAGACTGCCTGGAATGTCCATGAGAAATACCCTCCACCAGAGGAATCCATCACCTTGAGGTTAACAAGGTTCAGGTTTGGACCAATGCCGATAACCTTCCAATCATTGGGGTCATCGTTCACAGCTGCTGCTATTAGGCCACCGCACCAAGTTCCATGTCCATGGTAGTCCATCTCGTCCTCGTAGGGCACAAATGACGCGCTCGCACCAAAATCATAGTTTGGTGCAATGTCACCATGGTTCCAATCAATGCCTGTATCTAAAACAGCTACGCTTATGTCAGGGCTACCAGTAGTAATCGTCCACGCTGCCCATGGGGAGACTTCAATTGTGTGCCATAGGTGCCATTGGTAAACCCAATAATAGGGATCGGTAAACAATGGACCGTTGCTTTCGAATTGTAATTCCTCCGTGACTGGTGTCATTGAAATGTCAGGGAGTTCTACAATGTAATCATGGTCAAAGCATTTGATTGCATCGTTATTGGCAAGCGCTGCCTCAAAGTCAGCTGGATTTCCATTTGGCATTGCCCCGACTACAGCTATCTCAGGTAACATTGAGGTTACAGCTCCCCCACATCCTTCAATGATGGCTTCAGCATTCTTGGGAAGCTTAGATCCTTTGAACTCAACCAAGTAACCTGGAGCTTCTGTCATCGTTTCTATAGTTGGCGTTTCTGAGTATACAAACGGTAGGGTTGAAAAAGCGAGTACAACAAGCAACAACACTGAAACAATAGATATTTTTCTCATCCTTCTCCTCTCTTTTATTAGTGTGAAATATATCAAAACCTCTGCTTTTGAATTTTATGGTAAAAAATTCTATGCCCGCACATGCATCATGCGTGTCTACATTGAGCGTGCGCGGGGTATCAATAGAGGATATCTCCACAAAGTTCAAAAGTAGAAAAATGCATTCTATGGTTGCAGAAAGGAGAAGAGATGCAATGAATAAGACAACACTATTTGTAGTAACTTTGCTATCAGTGCTTGCGTTCACAATGATTCCGATGGCCCAAACAACTGATGATATCACAATCACCTATGATGTTGCATTGGCGAAAGAACATCTTCTAGCGGAATATGATGCTGGAATGGTAGAAAGCAACGGGCTTCCTGAACTGACACCTTGGAATGTCGATATTATCGATGCTGAGATTCCAAACGATGGTGAAGGTGTGTATGTAGCAGTCTTAGACACAGGCTTACTTCAAGAGTGGCCCTTCTTTTTCTCGCAAGCTGATATTGCTTGGGAGCTAGGGATAGGCTTCACTCACGACATCTGGTGGGACGATGGTTTCTGGATGGGTCCGCTTCGTGATGACAGAGGATTCATCACAAAACCATTTGAAGGCTCTGGACACGGAACCCACGTAACAAGCACCATCGTAGGTTTCAATTATAACAACATTTACTGGATCAAAGGCGTTGCACCAAAAGCAACCATAATTCCTGTGCTTGTTCTTGATGCGTGGGAAATACCTTACCCTGGCGGAGTAGCTAGATGGACTGGTGGCACTGAAGAGATGGTGGCAGCTGGTATCTTCTATGTTGCAGATCTAGCTGAAAGTTTGGATGGCCCTGTAATTATAAGCATGAGCTTAGGAGGTTCATCACCTGGTGCGCTCGAAGAAGCTGCTATCGACTATGCAATAAGCAAAGGTGTCATTGTAGTTGCTTCAGCAGGCAACAGAGGATATGATGGCATGGGTTGGCCTGGTGCATTCCCACAAGTCATTTCCTGTGCAATGGCAGGCTGGACTGAGCAATTCCTTCACAGTTGGGTAGCTGATGTGCCAGAAGATCTAAATACCCCAGACTTTTGGGGAAATAACTGGCAACTATTCCTTGACTACCTGAGTTCTCGACCAAACTTAGACCTTGGACAAAAATCCTTCCATCTTGATGTTACTGCTCCTGGTGCTGCAGTTGTAGGACCCTATAAAAGCTATTTCAGTTATTCCATTGGATACTATTACCTTTGGGGCACAAGTATGGCTGCGCCACACGTCTCAGGAACTGCTGCTTTAGTCCTTCAATCACATCCAGACCTCACGCAAGACGAAGTTGCGTTTATCCTCAAAACTGCTGCAGCTTCACTACCTTTGCCATGTGATGGTTCATGGGCTATCGACTTTCCACCAGATTACATGTGGTATTTCACTTGGTACGGTATAGACTGGGGTTCAGGATTCATCCGAGCAGATGCAGCAATGTTCAAGGCAGATGTCTTTGCTGGCGGACGTTTCAGAGGTCCAAGTTAAAACAATCCTAATCTTAAAACTCCGTCCCCTTTTTTTTTCTCTCTAAAACTTAGCTTCTCAACTAGTTTTCTGAAGTCCTAATTATTAGCGCTGGATTGCATGTGCAAAAATTTTTCGAGACAGGACACATTAAAGTGACATTGTGACGTAAAGTCGCTTATGTTGTGTCAGTTGTTATCGTTTTTCTAACTCGAAGGTAAAGGTAGGTGTCGTCGAATAGGGTTCTATACTTCCTAATTCGGTGCAAGATTTTGGAGAGTTTTGTCTTGTCAACTTTCTTACCTATAAGAAATGCTTCAAGAATCATTCTTTCACGGTCAGTAAATATGTAGGCTCTCATGAATTCCCAATTGTAGGAAAAGATATAAATGAATACCTGCTAGGAAGTCAGGATTGCGAAATGGATTGGTGAAGGGCTTCTACCGAAATGTCATTGAAGCATTCGCGGATTCTCCTTTCAATCAAGGTTGGCTTTCCACTTCGCCAGTCACGATAGCAATTCCTGGAACACGTAAAACCGCAAGGTGTTGACCCGTGATGATCGTAAATCATGAAATGAGTTACATGCATACATCTTTGACAACCTTCTGTTGCACACATGCTACAAAACTCTCTTTTATCTGTAGACCCACATGATGGACATCTGTTTTCAGCTTGCTTCTCTTTTACTAGATAACCAAGAAACTCGTCAATTGTTTTTCCTTCAAAGGAGGCAATAGTTGCCAATCTATCTTGGTCTTCAAACTCATCTGATTGCAGCTCTTCGTGAATACTTTCCCAATTTAATCCCGCCTCTTTTATCCGCCAAAAGATACATTCAACATGGCTTGCTGATAGACAGTGAAACTCCCTGTGAACCTCACCATCCTTAAGCCTAAGCGGTCCTTTAGAACGGGCTGAGCATTCAAACCTTGGACCAAAATAAGCAGGAAACATTGGTGCTTGACGGAGCAACTCTTCTAAATTATACTTGCCGAAAAGATAAAGACATCGAAGCAGACGCATGAAAAACCAAATAATATTCATTCACAAATAATTTCAGTCTTCCTATGTGGCACGTATGCACGCGCGCGCATCGCATAGCTATTGCAAAAGGTTTTGTAGCGAATCAGCTATGAAGTCTATTTGTTTAGCTGTTACAGCAGGGTGGATTGGCAACGAGAAAACTTGTGTTGCCGCTTTTTCGGTGTTTGGAAGATGGGTTATGCAGTATTTTCGGTAGAATGGCATCATGTGTATGGGTACACGATAATAGACTGTAGCCCCAATGCCTAGCTTTCTTAGCTCCTCGACAATTTCATCCCGCTTTTTTTCAGTTGAATCTTTGAGTCTCACAGTGAATAGATACCAACTATGTATGTAACCCTCAGGCACAATTGGCAACTTCAAGTCTTTGACTTTTTGAAGCTTTGCAGCCAGTCTTTCTGCATTTCTCTGTCTTCGTTCCAGAAAAGCGGGTAATTTCTGAAGTTGAACGGAGCCAATTGCTGCTTCCATTTCAGGCATGCGAAAATTTCCTCCCACCATGCTTGAAATGTACTCCTCATTTTCGCCATGCGATCTCATGGAAGGCAGTTTTTCAGCAAATTCATCGCTATTTGTAGTAATCATACCTCCTTCGCCAGTAGTCAAGTTTTTACTGGCATAGAAGCTCCAACATGCCAAATCCGCGAAACTCCCAGCAGGTTTCCCTGCATATTGTGCACCGTGAGCTTGAGCTGCATCTTCAATAATTATTAGGCCATGTTTCTCTGCGACCTCATTGAAAGTTTTCATTTCAACAGGTAGACCATAAAGATCTACAGGTATAATCGCCCTAGTCTTCCCTGTTACTGCTTTCTCAACTTCCTCTGGGTCAGTATTGTAGGTTTCTGGGTCAATGTCAACAAAAACAGGCGTTGCATCTGCTAACACCACAGCTTCAGCAGTTGAAACAAATGTAAAGCTGGGCAAAACCACTTCACTCCCAGGGCCCACCTTCGAGGCTAAAAGCGACAAATAAAGAGCAGCAGTCCCATTATTAACAGCAAAAGCATGTTTTGTTCTCACGAATTCTGCAAAGGCAGTTTCAAACTGGGCTACCATTGAACCGCTTTCAGTGCGGCTTGTCAAACGACCGCTTCTTAAAACTCGGGCAACAGCTTCAACTTCTCTTTCATCCAATAAAGGCTTATTGATCGAAATCATAATTACCATGCCTCAAACTGATTTCAGAGATCAACAGTGTTACAAGAAATACGTTAATTAAACTTAAGGTTGTGTGCGCGCGCAAAAAGGGCAAAGTGAAGAGTGGATCTAAATTATTAGCCTTGTGACAACTATGTACTTGCAATGAATTTGTTTGAAAGCGTTGAACACTCTGTTCTAAAACGTAGCTTTAAGATACGCATGCCAGCCTTATGACTTAGGGAAAGCCATGAACTTAGCGAATCGATTGAGATCATGGTTCTTAAGATTTGCAGGTTACGTTGTTCCTTTTGTTCAATCACTACCAGCTGTTGGGGGTTGGGTAGGCTTGATGACCCTACCCTTTGCCACGTATCTGTTTTTGTTTTTCGCAAACCTTCCAGAAAGCCTTGTGGACGTGTTATCCTCCTTCTTTGCACCTTCTCCTCTTTTCATTCTAGAAAGAATATTCATTGTCATGGGCATTTTCCTTCTTATCTACTCAATAGCTTATCTAAGAATTAAAAGAAGGGAGGGCTTGGTTACTTCTGGACCATACCAGTTGAGCAGGCATCCTCAGTACTTGGGAATGATACTCTCAACATTGGGTCTCACAAGCTGGAGCGTCTGGATTCTGAACAACACTCGTGGAGTTGGCTTTCTAAATTCAACACAAACAATACTTGCTTGGTTCATTGAGTTATCCGCCTACGTACTCCTAGCTCTTGTAGAAGAAATGTTCTTAAGCAATAAGCATCGCACAACTTTTAATGACTACAAGAGTCAAACACCCTTCCTTATTCCTTTCCTAAGGACTAAAAGAAAATATCTCGATGTTCTAGCTTCCATTCTAATTCTGTCTCTTATTCTATTAATTCTCATCAATCTCTAGATCTAGGCACTTGCTTAGAAGCCAACTAACTATACGATTATCTCCTGAAACCCTCAACGCGCGCGTGCGTGTGAAGTATAGCTAAGCTTTAACTTTTTATATCGAGCTCATTCACGGATGTTGCGTATACACATTTCAGAAGAAAAAAATGGGAATTGGGAGGTCATAGGCTAGCTTAGCTAAATAATTGGTTGTACGCGCATCCTTCTTTCTTTGAAGGTGAATGCCAGCAACTATTGAAATAGACAAAAGTCCAAAAATCAGAAACGCCATCAAAGGAAATTCAGGGAGAACATGCTCGTTGACTGAACCATCCTCCTCTGAAACATTGAAAATGATATTTAATTCAGTCTTCTCTAACGTTACAAATACATAAGGACAAGTTATTACAGTTGCACTAAAGAAATCCTCAGGTGGACCAGATTTAATAATTTCAACATACATCAATTCTTGGTAAACGTATATTCTACTAATGGACATGCTGAAACCTGCAGTGGGTCGCTCGCCCATAAAACAGCAGATCACCATCTTCTCAGTGAAGTCCACATCCGGAGCTTCTGGCGGAGAGAGACGAGAGCCCATATGCCTTTGCCAAATGTCAATCCATTCAGTTGCTGTTCGAACAACAAGATATGACTCTTCACTGTATCCACTTATGCTCCCAAAATCCATAACCTCAAACTCTAGTTCCAGTTCTTCAGAGGAACTGCAAATTCTAATATTCGCAACTAAGCAAACTGCTACCAGCATTAGAATTGAGAGTATGGCTAGGGCTCTCTGCTGTTCCATATGTGTTAGTAACCAGGGCAATCTCTTAACTCTTTCGAGTGTAGAAATTACGTTGAGCCTTCTTAAGTGACTTCGCAGTATTAATACGCGCGCAGCGAACTCCAGTTGGTCATTGTTTTCTTTTAGACAAGTAAACACGATCAGAGGTATGTGGTGACCAGCTTTTGACAAATCCGACGAAAACGACGTAATCAACGAAATGACGAAACCGACGGAGTAATATGCATGTGCATTTTGCGAGTGCACATTATGAGCGCGTATGTGCTCATTCTTATTGCATATAGAGTTGCTGAGATAAGGGCTATGCGTGAATTCTGCAGCACATTAGTAATAGATAAATGGTTCTATGGTATTCCTAAACTACTCTGTAATAAGAGGGCGTCAGATCTTGACTCGGCTAGGTGTTTATGTGTGCCATTGCGGATTGAACATTGCTGGGGTAGTTGACTCAAAGAGTGTTGCTGAATACGCCTCAAAGCTTCCTAATGTGAAAGTTGCAAGAGATAACACATATCTCTGCTCTGATGCTGGACAGAAGATAATCAAAGAGGATATTGAAAAACACAGACTAAACCGAATTGTAGTGGCCTCTTGCTCCCCTAGAATGCATGAAGAAACTTTTCGGAAAGCAATCAGCGAGGCAGGATTAAACCCTTACCTGCTGGAAATGATTAACATTCGTGAGCAGGATTCATGGGTTCATACAAATGAGCCAGAAAAAGCCACTGAAAAAGCTCAAGCTCTCCTTGCTATGGCTGTTGCCAGAGCATCTCGCTTGGAACCCCTCAAAAGAGGTAAGATAAAAGCCAAGAAAAGTGTTCTCGTAATCGGGGGTGGAATCGCTGGGATTCAAGCAGCTCTGGATTTAGCTAATGATGGATTCAAAGTATCCCTTGTTGAGAAATCTCCCAGCATAGGCGGGAGGATGGCTCAGCTTGATAAGACTTTTCCAACACTGGATTGCAGTGCGTGCATCCTTACGCCAAAAATGGCAGAAGTTGGTAGGCATCCGAACGTTGAGTTGTTGGCGTATGCTGAAGTTGAGAACGTGAACGGATTTGTTGGGAATTATGAGGTGACTATTCGAAAGAAGCCTCGATATGTAGACAAGGACCAGTGCACTGGGTGCAGCGAATGCGAAAAAGTGTGTCCTGTTTCTATGCCTAGTGAGTTTGATCTAGGCTTAAATACGAGAAAAGCTGTTTACAGACCCTTTCCACAGGCAGTTCCCAACGTTTTTACCATTGATAAAAAGGGCACTCCTCCATGCAGAGTGGCATGCCCTGCTGGAGTTAATGTTCAGGGATATGTTGCCCTAGCAAGTCAGAACAAGTTCAAAGAGGCTTATGAGCTTATTAAAAAATTCATCCCCTTCCCATCGGTTTGTGGAAGAGTTTGCTTTCATCCCTGTGAGAATGAGTGTGAACGTGGAAAACTTGACGAGCCAGTGGCGATTAACGCAATAAAACGGTTTGTAGCTGACTATGTCTTAGGTCAAGAGAGGGAGAGCCAAAAACCTATCCCCAAAGAATTTCCGGAAAGAGTCGCTATAATCGGTTCAGGACCAGCAGGACTAGCAGCTGCTTATGAGCTAACCAGCATGGGCTACCAAGTAACGGTCTTTGAGTCCTTACCAAAACCTGGTGGAATGCTGAGAGTGGGCATACCGGAGTATCGACTGCCTAAAAGTACGCTGGAGGAAGAGATCCATTTAATTAGAAGCATAGGCGTTGAAATCAGAACAAACGTGACAATTGGCAAAGACCTGACTTTGGATGAACTTCAGCAACAAGGTTACCAAGCGATATTCTTTGCAGTGGGTGTTCAAAAGGCTAGAAAACTCAGGATCGCTGGGGAGGAACTAAACGGTGTGATATCAGCAATAGATTACTTGAAACATAGAAACCTGAATATCCCTATCAAGATTGGTCATAAGGTTGCAGTAATCGGTGGTGGAAATGTTGCTATCGATGCGGCAAGATCAGCTCTTCGACATAAAGCGAAAGAGGTCACAGTTTTATACCGTCGATCAAGAGCAGAGATGCCTGCTTACCCTGTAGAGGTGGAGGAAGCTGAGAAAGAAGGGATCAAACTTCGCTTTTTAATTTCTCCAGTGAGAATCTTGGGTGATAATGAAAACACAGTTGCTTTAGAATGTATAAAAATGGTATTAGGGGAGCCTGATAAAACAGGTCGCAGACGTCCAATCCCTATTGATGGCTCAGAGTTCATCATAGAAGTTGATACGGTGATATCAGCGATTGGGCAGGCCTTGGATACTACTCCTCTGCCAAGAAACCTGAAACTTTCCCAAAACGGGACAATTTCTGTTGACCCTATTACCTTTCAAACAAATTTGTCAGGAATATTTGCTGGCGGGGACGCGGTTAGAGGAGAAGCCACAGTTATCGATGCTATTGCTCATGGAAAAAAAGCAGCTGTATCTATTCATCGCTTCCTAAGAGGCTTAGACCTACATGCTGGCAGAGAAGAGGTAGTTTCGGAAGTTGGAGAAGTGCCAATAGAAGGGATCAAAAAGAGCCCAAGGCAAGTCATGCCCCTGCTCTCGCTTGACCAGAGAGCCAGCGATAAAGAAGTATCCTTAGGGTTCACAGAAGAAATGGTTTTAGAAGAGGCTAATAGATGTCTTGCTTGCGGTGGTTGTTCAGAATGTTTAGAATGTGAAAAAGTTTGTGAACTTGCAGGCGTGGTCAACCATCAACAGAAAGAGGAATTAGTTACTCGTGAGGTTGGCGGGATAATTGTAGCTGTGGGGTGCGAAGTTTTTGACGCCTCTCTGACTCCTGAATTAGGATATGAGCGCTACAAGAATGTTATCAGCAACTTGGAGTTTGAGAGATTGTCTAATGCAGCAGGACCATCCGGAGGAAAGGTACTCTGTCCCACCACAGGAAAGCCACCAAAGAGTGTAGCATTCATTCAATGTGTTGGAAGCAGAGACAAAAGGTTCTGCAAGCATTGCTGTCGCATCGGGTGTATGGTGACCCTGAAACAAGCGATTCTACTGAAAGAGAAGCTTGGTCACGATGTCGATGTCTATATCTGCTACAACGACATGCGAGCCTTTGGCAAAGCCTATGAGGAATTCTATGATCGAGCTCGTCACATGGATATCAAATTCGTGAAGGGATTTCCTTCAGAAGTGAAACGAAACCCTGACAACTCACTGCACTTTGACGTCTTTGAATCGAACACAAGCAAACTTCTCGAAATTCAAGCCGACATAGTCGTGCTCTCTTCCGGCCTTGTGTCTTCACCAGACTTTGGTGAATTGCAGAAAATCCTGCGTATTCCACGGAGCCCAGACGGCTTCTTCCTAGAAACTCACCCTAAGCTAAGACCACTCGAAACCCCGACCCGAGGAATATTCCTAGCAGGAACCTGTCAGAGCCCCAAGGACATTCCAGATACAGTTTCTCAAGCGAGTGGAGCAGCAATGAAAGCTGCCGAATTGCTTGCAACTGGGGAGGTTGAAATTGAACCACTAATTGCCGTAATTGACGAGAATCTATGCAGTGGCTGCAGGATTTGTGAATCCGTCTGTCCCTACCAAGCTATTAACATGGAAGACAAAACCATGGAAGGTAAGGAAAAGAGTACTGCAAAAATTCTTGAAGCTGTCTGCCAAGGCTGTGGCGCTTGCTCTGTTGCTTGCCCAACTGGCGCCATTGACATGCAACATTACAGACAGGAACAGATATTGGATCAAATAGTAGCGGCTATTCAAGGAGGAAAAAGAGAATGAGTCTAACCGACTTAATGACAATGGCGAAATCCGATAAGAAGCTACAAAGGAAGATTCTGGGTCAATTATGGATGGTTCATCCTGACGAATGTTACCAATGTATGCGTTGTACAAGTGGATGCACGTCACTTAAGCTCTTGGAGCTGAAACCTCACGAGATTACGCTCCTTGTCAACTCAGGATTTATTGAAGAACTTGTTTCTTCTGACATTATCTGGACATGTGCCTCATGTTTGAAATGCAAAGAAAGATGTCCTCAGAAGGCTTCACCGTACAACACCATAATGGCTTTAAGAAATCTAGCAGTAGAGCGAGAGGCTCAGATCCCTGAAGCATATATGAGAGCCATATCCCAAATCTTGGAAACCGGCTTGATGCAACAGGTGCAAACGGTTGCCTCTAAAGACAATCAGCCCTTAAACAGAGAAACACTTGGCCTGCCAGAAATGCGTGGGCCCGACGACAAATTTCAAGCGGTTTTCATTGAAGTTCTCGGAGGTTAGACATTGAAAGTTGCAGTTTATTGGGGATGCAAGATACCAACAGCACAATATGCTTATGAGATGTCACTTAGACAAGTTCTCCCTCATTTGGACATCGAGCTTATCGACTTGAAAAACACCTCTTGTTGTGGCGGTCCCGTGAGAAGCGTTAACACCACTGCAGCCTTGTTCCTCTCAGCTAGAAACCTAGCTCTCTCAAACCAAACAGGCACAGAGGATTTGCTCGTTCCTTGTAATGAGTGCCATTTCATGCTAAGCGAAGCGAAACACAGAATCGACAATGACGCTGTGATGCGTGAAAAGATGCAGGAGCTGCTCAGCAAGGAGGACCTCGCGTTTTCTCCTCGAGTCAGAATTTGGCATGTCATCGACCTACTCCATGATATGGTTAAAGTAGATTCTATTAAAGCCAAGGTTAAGAAACCTCTCAGCGGCTTGAAGTTTGCAGTGCATCCTGGATGTCAAATAATCAGGCCAAGTGAAATCAAGCGGGTAGACCACTCAGAAAAGCCTAGAAAACTAGACATTCTCGTTGAAGCATTGGGTGCTGAGACTTTGGATTATCCGGAGAAGCTGGACTGCTGTGGGGCAGCTTTGCTGTACTCTCATGAAGATGCCGCCTTGAGTCTTACAGGCTCTAAATTAAAGGCTCTTCAAGATTATGATGTAGATGGATTTGTTGACTCTTGTCCTTACTGCCATACCTTATACGATGCTAGGCAGAAGGATTCTGCCGCAATGATAGGTGGAAACATCTCACTTTCAGTGTTCTACTACACTCAGCTTTTGGGACTTGCACTCAAGCTTGGGCGGGAAGAGCTTGGTCTTCATCTGAACCAAAGTTTCAACCCAGAAAAGTTCAAATTTTAGTTTTTCATTGAAGTAATCGTGAAAACCAAAGAATGTGAAAATGCAAGTCCTCTTCTGACTCCTACGTTTATTGCTTACCATGAGTTGCCGAATTCTACTATAACTGTTGTTATGTCTGTTATGTCAATTAGATCATCGTTGTTAACATCCATATTCGAGAACCAATTTGGTTCGAACCATCCAGGATCTTCGCTACTTTTTCCAAAAGCCGTTATGGTCATGACTATGTCTGTTATGTCGACTATTCTGTCATTATTTACATCACCTAGGATCGTTAGGAAAATCCAGCCATCGAGCATTATGTTGTCTGCAGTATCATTCTCGCCAGAAAGGGGCCAAGCGTAGGCACTCAAAGTGTAGTTGCCTTTGGTGAAGCCAGTAGTATTCCATGCTATTGCTGGGTTTGAAACATTTCCACTTGACAGTGCAACATCCACAAGGTTTACAGAAGTTGTATTCGCATAGACTGTTATATTGAATGTCTCCATAATCTCGCCTTGATTTTCAACCGTTACAGTTATGTATATTAAATTGCCCTCTTCGACCACCGTCTTTGTTGGTAGAATGTCTAGAATGCTAATGTCACGAATGGGCGCGCGTAGAGTGACCACCCCATCTATGTAGGTGTTATCAGTTGTATTCATTTCATCCACAACAGGAGCTGCAACAGCTGTGATACTATAGTTGCCTAAATCAAAACCTGAAGTATTCCAATGAGCGGGAATGATGATACTGCTTCCACTGACCAAAGTAACGTTCTGTGTGTTGATGATAGTCGTATTGGCGTAGAGCGTTAGATTAATTTGCTCTGTAAAATTGCCTTTATTCTCAGCCGTGATATTTATCCCCACACCATACCCTTGCGGGACTAAAGTTTCAGAGAGTGTAATACCAGTGATCGCTACATCATGAATACCAAGATCAGTGTAGTCATATTGTCCGTCTAATGTAGTAAAAGCTATTGAAGGCTCCAGCTTACTATAGAATAGGCTTTCACCAGCTACTACTATGTGAATAAGTGATGATAGTGTCTCATTTATCGCTGGGCTCGCAGTTATATTGAATTGAAGTTGGCAGAGCCTAGCTCCTTCTGAGCTGACATTAACAGGAGTGGTGCCAACTCCTAAAGCCATCCACCATGTAGCGTAGCCAACATTGTTGTTAATGCTTTTTGAACCTTCAAAGAAAAACTGGTCTACAAAGACATGGTCTGCGGGGGCGGATATATTATTGACTGCTAGCATAGTTGTATCAAATGTTAAGTTTAGTTGCCATGCTTCTAATCCTGATACATCGAAGACTGTAATGTTGGCAAGGAAAGTGTCACCAACTTCTGTCGTCTCTGTGAAGAAAGTGAAGTTGCCGTCGCTGGTCGTAGGATTCACTACAGTCATGTACGGACTACCATTTGTCATTAAGCGGGTATTCTCGACTGATTTGATCACATGCATATTTGATGCAATAATCACAAAACTCAAAAGTTGCAGTGCCAGCAATACTCTGTTAGCAGGCTTTTTCATTCTTCTTCTAGACAATTATGAAGCAGGGGTTTATTATCTTTAGGGTAGTAATCACACACATGTATGCACATGGTTGCCTTCACGGCAAATGAGATATGTAGTAATTTAAAGTTTAAATCACTTAACGCACCACTTCTGAAAGCGAGTGTGAGCAAGATCAGAAGCAAGATTAGCAATTTAGGATATGTAAACAGAATCAGGGACAACCTTCTGAATTTGAGAAAAAATAAGATGTTGCCTTTATACGAAGACCTGAAATCTGCTAACTGTGTTGTCTGTGGTGGATCAGGAAGGTCACTGTATTCTCTGAACGCTGCAATGAGCCAAATTGCTATGAGCCAGATTGGATGGAGAACTAAGGTAATACTGACTCCCGATGATCCTGGCTTTCCTGGAAAAAACATGTATGACGCAGCATCTGAGTTAGAACGTCGTTATAGAAAGACTCTGCTTTTGATCAACTCTGGGAGCGGTCTCTCCGAGGATCCATTAATTATGGCACAGGATTTGGCAAGATATATTGAGGATAAAAAATCCTCTAAATTTTCCATGGGTCTCGTAACATCTAACCTAAACTCCCCATTAGGAGAGATAGTTCGGAAATATGGGCATGCTGTCGCGCTCAAAGGTCGGGGAAAGTCAACTCCCTCTCTTGACTATAGCGAGATAGGCATGATGGGAGATATGTTCGAGCTAGGAAGCTTGCTCCTACTATGTATCATGACAGAAGCAATATTCCGAAACCTTACCATGGATGAAGTGCTTCAGCTTTGCAAACAAGAACTTGTCCAATTAGGACAGATGATTGACTCAAATGTAGCCTCCAAAACCTACACACACCTTGTTGATCTGCTTGAAAAACGGACAAGCGTATTTCTCGGTGGAAAAGGCACAGTAAATGAAGTAGTTAAAATGACAGGTGTCAGGCTATTTCACATCAAAAGTTTTCTTGGAGAAAGCGTCTATATAGCCCGAGGTGTGAATACCCCACGTCCTAGAGCTGGAGATTTAGAAATCCTATTGTCATTTTCTGGGGAAACGGAACCTGTTATTCGCTGGTGTGAAATCTTCAAAAGGCTAAACGGGACTGTTCTATCAATCTCCGGGAATAAAGACTCAACCCTTGCCAAGAAGTCGGACCTGCAGCTAATACTTAAGGAGGCGGTCAAACCGGGTCATCCTCGAAGGTTTTACATGAGAGCAGCATATGTATTAAGCCCATTGCCAGTTAAGCTGGCTGAAAGATTACGAGAACGAGGGTTAACACTACCAGAATTCATAATAAACTGGTATCACTCAGTCACACAATAAAACTTCTATCTAATTTGCGCGAGTAGTGTATGAGGATGGGAAGAGTAAGAGTAATATTTTGAGCTTACGATTAATACACGGTGGTTTTTATGGATACACCAGTTCTTAAGACAATACGCGAAAGGAGAAGTGTACGTTCATTTTTACCTTCAGAGCTAGATAAAGAAATCTTAGAGAAAATTCTGGAAGCTGGCAGATGGGCTCCATCTTGGATTAACAGCCAACCATGGAGTTTTGTTGTTGTTACTGACAGAACGCTCAAACGTAAGATGGGCGAGATAGGTAATCGAAAAACCTACTTCTCAAAGGCCGATTGGATGGATGATGCCGCTGTCATCATAGTTATAGCAGTCGATCCTGAGCGTGACCCAAACCACTACGTGGAAGACGGCGCAATCGCAGCTCAGAACATGGCATTAGCGGCTCACAGCTTGGGATATGAATCTTACTATTTGGTAATTTTTGAGAATGAAAAGGAAGAAAAAACAGCTGAAGAGGAAATAAAAAGCCTATTGCAAATCCCAGAAAGGATGAGGGTAATAGCTATCTTACCAATCGGCGTGCCAGAGAGAATCAAAGAATCATCAAGAAAGGATCTGAAT
>CP070730.1:661731-665052 GCA_020351305.1 Candidatus Bathyarchaeota archaeon | reverse complement strand
GTTTCAAAACCTCTTTCAAATAGGCTCGAAACGGACCAAGGTTGCCTCCAAAGTTTCCCGCTGAGATTTTGACGATTTCTGGAATCTTCACTGCTTCCTTTATACCCTCAGCCATTGCGCTTTTCACAGCTTTCGAATTCAAGCCGTTTATCACTATTTCGTAAATGCTGTCAACATTTTCTGGAACCTCCGAGTCAGGCACAATTTTCCTCAATCTAGGACAGAAAGGATGGTTCGTGGACGCTGCAAGCTTGTACTTTAGAGAGCCTACCTTGGATCCTGATCTGCAAATGCCGCCTGGAAAGGGCATAATAACCCCTCGAATTTTCTCGCTGATGACCTTTGTAGCTTCCTCTGCTGCTTGAAGACCAGCTTTTCGGTTTTCTGCCAAGATTAGAAAGTTTCCGCTGGCAACAGCCTTCATGGCGCCGAAGCTATCTTCAACCACGAATTCTCCTTCCATAACAGGTATGCGCCAAACCTTTCTTTCTCCAATTGCATCTCTCTTTTGAAAGCCGTCACCAAAGAGCCGTAAGCTCCTCCCCACATTCAACCTTCTCTTTGCCTTGGGTAAGGCGTCGAAAGCGGCAGTGGTGGGACATGTCATAATGCATTGTCCAATTCTCAAGCTCATTTGAGTCTTTAGGTCTCTTCGTGTTGTATGGTAAATTTGAATTAGAGCTCCAGTGCGTCCGTCTGGGGTTTCTCTAGAAGGCATTATTCCTTCTAATCCAGCTTCTGCAGGGGACATGATTATGGAAGCTGCGAAGCCTGTTGCTGTTCTTGCTGCCGTTAGAGCCCATTTTTCGTTCTCAGCTGTGATCAATATTCTTCCTGCCCACATTGGAAACATTTCAGCGTAGGTATTTTCAACTTCGCAGAATTTGTCTAGTTTTCGCTTCTTCCAGCTAATCTCTCCGGTTTCCCGGTTCATCCAAAAAGATTCTGGTTCTGGCTTAGACAACATCTATCACCCTTGCATGTGCGCGCATTACTTCCCAATGACCCAAAATCCTAGCACTTCCCCTTTTTTTGTGAGTTAGAAGTTAAAATAGACTTGAAGTTACTTAACGTTTTCGCGCGTTAACCAATTTGATAGCTTTTCATTGTTACCTTAACATGCTTTCACCCTATCAAAATTGAAAAGGAGAAAAAGTAATAGAGGCTAAAAAGCGGGCATGCATGTACGCATGCACGTTCATTTCTCTTTTCGCAAATGAATTTTCAATACTTTCCAGTCTGGATGAGCTTTGTTGAAAGCTTTATACATTGTTCTTTTCAAGTTGAGTTTAGGATTGTTCGCAATGTGGTATGTATTCATGAACTTCACATTTTTTGGATGATCAGATCTTCGGTGTAAAATATTCACTGTCACAGATTCTTTAGATTTCTTTCTATTGAATAATTTCATAGTGTGCCAATGTTTTTGTTCTTTACTTGTGCTTTATGAAACCAAAATATTGACTGCGAATCTATGTGTGCATGTATTTTGTAGTCCCGAATAGTCATTATTGCGTTCTTCGGAACACCTTTTTGGCATGCGCGTGCATTTGTTTTGGGAGTTTAAGATTAGCGGTCAAGACTGTTATTGTCAAATGAGCGTTTTGAGCAATTTCATTGTACTTTTAGTTTTCAAGCTATAAAAGACCCATTTTCCTTCTCGTCGGTCCTTTACTATGTCTACTGATTCTAATATTCCTAGATGATGTGAGGCTGTGGGCTGAGTTAAACCTAGTGCAACCATAATCTCGCATACACACATTTCTCGGATGTCTAGGAGCAGGATAATTTTCAGCCTGGTTTTGTCAGCGAGCGCCTTGAACAATCGACTTTGCATTTTCACCGAATCTTCATCAATTGTTTCATGAACGAGTTGTCTGAGCTCTGAAGCGTATTTTGAGACGTCTTCAGCGGGACAGATTCCGGACTTTACTAGGCGCTCAAGTCTTTTGCTTGTCTTTGTTTTTTGTTCGAGAACCACGGTATCATCCTCATCTAGAAAATGTATCAAAATATTTAAATATGTTTTGAGCGTTTTCTCATATTTACAAACTTAAATATGTGACTTCACTCACTTAGAATTATGGAGGGACTCTGACGTGGTTGAGGATGGCTTCAAACTCGGGTTCTTTGAAAAGTATCTAGCATTATGGGTGTTTTTGTGCATTTTGTTGGGACTGTTTCTATCACAGTATATCCCAGTTCTAAGTAGCACTATAAACAACATGCAGATTGGAGGAATATCTATCCCTATTGGCATCTGCTTGTTTCTAATGATGTATCCAGCTCTTCTAAATTTCCAGCTAAAAGAATTGAGAAAATTGTTTCACAATCCTAGGCCAATTATTCTTACACTTGTTTCCAATTGGATTTGGGCTCCTTTAGTAACCGCCTTTCTAGCTTACCTTTTCTTGAGTGGACATAATCAATTGATTGTGTCCCTAATACTATTAGGGTCCAGTCCGTGCACCGCCATGGTCTTAGTGTGGGGGGTTCTAGCGAACGGAAACCAGGAACAGAACGTCGTCAATACCAGTCTGAACACGATAACAATCATGTTCCTGTATGCCCCGATGGTCTCCTTATTGACAGGTATTCAGAATATACAAGTTGATAGGATGGCCCTCCTCATATCTGTGTTTGTTTTCATCGGAATTCCACTGGTTCTAGGATATATCTCAAAGAAGTATCTCACAGGTAAAAAGGGGGAAGATTGGTTCTTTGAGGTCTACAAACCAGCAGTGGGAAAGATAGCGGTAATCGCTCTCTTAACAACATTAATTGTACTATTCTCATTGAATGGGAATGTGTTAATACAACATCCAGAGGAAATGATACTCGTTTCCATTCCATTACTGTTAGGTTTCATCATTGTTGTTGGACTCAACTTATTCGTTACGAAGTTAGCAGGTCTCCGCTATCGAGAGGCAATAATATCCGTGATAATAGGTTCTTCCAGCCACTTCGAGATCGCAATAGCCACAGCTATCACCCTTTATGGACTGGGATCACAAGCTGCACTGGGGACAACGATGGGCTTGTTCTGGGAGGTGCCAATTATGCTTAGTATTGTGTACCTTGGCAAAGCATTGAACCATAAAGGATTTTGGAAGGAATAATGATAATTTAAAGGAATATTGAACCTTCATAGCTCTGTGCAGGCATTTGATGCATTTTTGCCCAAATTGATGAGCTTTAAAAATCGTACTTGTATCGCTTGATACAATCTTCTTATCCGATACACGCGCGCGGGTTTCCGTTCTTTTCTAAGATTTAGCGTGCTAGGGCAGAGCTATCGACTTAGCAATCTCATAGGCAGCC
>CP070730.1:655969-661631 GCA_020351305.1 Candidatus Bathyarchaeota archaeon | reverse complement strand
TTTTCCTCTCGCACTGCCCTCAATAGTCCCCCCTGGAAATGTGAGTCGCCATTTTGCGCTTAGGGTCCCTTCTCCAGTTACTGGGTCAAGACTCAAATGGTTATACCATTCCTCAAATGTTGCAATGCCTAAGCCACCCGGAACAAATACTTCTTCTGTCCCTGCCCAATAAGAATCTTTCAAATGCATAATGCCGTCTTCACTGAACCACATTGTTCCAGGATCAATCAACTCCATTTCTACATGACTCTCATAGAGTTCCACTGTTTTCGCCTCTATTGGTGCAACTAGAAACGTTGACAGAACTAGTAAAGCAACAATTGAAATCAAGACTTTCTTCATTTTTCTTACCTCCTTTTCTTTACTGCATTAGTGTAACGGTAAAAATAGATATGTTTTTTTTTCAAGAATCAATTCACAATTTGAGGAGGAAAAACGGAAATAGCAATTTTTTGATGAACTTCTCAAATATTAAGGGTGAAAAACTTGTGAAAGAGTTAAAAAATGAGAAATACACAAGGTTTAGCGGAATCTCGTTGAAAATGGATTCTTTAATTTTTATCAGCTGCAAGCAACTTTGGCGTCTATATATCTTTTCATCATTTCTTTCTCGTACGATATTCTTGCTTTAATGATTTTTCCACCGCGTCCTCGCTTACCTGTGAAAATTCGGATTTCTATGAACCCACGCCTTTCAAGCTCAGATATGGCTGATCCCCGCCGTCTTCCGTTGCCATACACACTTCTGAAAGAAACACGAGCATTTTTGACTATTTGTACAAGGCTCCTCCATCCAGCTTCCTCAATGAAAAGCCTTCGCTTCATGTAGTCTTCAATAAAAGCATTGACCAAATGGTCAAAGACCGATCGTGCAGCCTCCGTCTTGAACTTGAAAACAAGTGGAGCTTGAATCATCTTTTTTTCTACTGGCGCACTTTTTGCCTCCTGCAGTTTTTCTTTTTTTCCAGTCACGGAGCGAAGCGTCATACCCCAACAGCTGAAGTTGTAAACAAACGGTTCTTGCAGAAGATGGGTAAACGACAACTCGCCATAAGCCAAGAAGCCAACCACTTGTGTTGAAGATAGTGATTCTTTGAAAATCTGACGCTCTGTGTTCGAGCTACACCCAGCAATTATTTCAGCTAATCTTCGTGAAACGCAAGAATGTATAAAGGTTATGTCTCTCTGCATGAAGCCCCTGTTCTCTCTAAGCATGTTAAAGACATTCCGCGCTCCTTTCTGGACTTTTTCATGATCAATCACAACGATGTAACCAGGTATAGAGGGGTCGTGGCTCCTTACAGGCTGAAGAAGCTCGAAAATCGGGCCTTGTACTCGTAGCAAGTTTGCTGGAGCATAGTTTCCAAACGGGAAGGCAAAAGCGTACTTGGCAAGTGTCAAATTCAAAGGTATTCCTTCAATTTCGGAAATCTGTTGTAGCAGCTCTGTTTCACTAGGTGGAGGCAAGCCTCTTTCGCGAGATATTTGAGTTTCGTTTTCGCATATTATTCTGGCGTGCACTTTTCGAGGATCTTCGTCTCCTATACGTTTGAGGTACTTGAACTTGGGTTCCACGTTAGGCTCAAAGTGGAAGATATGGGAATCTCCAATCCTTCTTACAGGTGATACGTCAAGGCCACATGAGGGCTCAACTATGTTAGGAATCAATGCGCAGACAGCGTTATTGTCGAGGATTTTTAGTTCTGATAGTTTGCCGATAGTGCCATAGAATTGGTGCATTTCTTGACCAATGATACCATCACCACTGACTCCCCCAATTACATTTGTTATTCGCGTTTCACGGAAACTTCTGAGAAACTCTGCGATACCTGCAGCTAGGAAATATTCCCAACCTCCTTTTCCAATTGTCGGTCCCTTTGTTAATACGAGAAGAGTCTTGCTTTTCCGGAGCTGCTCGTTGGATTTTATGCTTTGGTTGAAGTCAATCCAAGCATTATGAACCATTTCTTTACCATTTTCCATGGCGCCTCTTTCGCTTTCGAGTCCCCAGGTTCGTCCGATGCCAATACGATAATTTGTAACCAATGCTAAAAGGGATAGACCATTGTAGCCGATTCCTGATACTTCCTTCAACTCAAGGTCTTCATTCTCTATCTCACCAGCTGTTGTATGCCCGATTAAACGAAGCTGTTCTGCGGTGTTTTTTCTTTTGAATCTTCTCGCTATGGCTTCGAAAATGCTTTCATAGATGAGCTTATCTTTGTCTTCAGTTTCACCTCTGTAACTCGAGTAAAGAATCAATAATTTAACATCTGTCAGATTGTGCTCAGTCTGAGAAATGTCATTTTCAATCTTGTTCAGAATTTTTTCTGTCAGTCTTTGTGCTTCCTCAACGCTATTCTCCTTCCTCAATTGCGCATCTTTGTTCGGATCGACTTCCAAATCATTTCTAGTATGTGCATGTCCTGCAAATCCTAGAAAGAAATCATTAACCATGATTGGCCCAACCGTGTGTGATAGTACACGGGTGTAATTATTTCATCTGTGAAAACTATAAAAGCATATCTAATCTGCAAACACCTGTATAGTCTAAAAAGACGCGCACATTTAGATTTGGTAACATTTAATCATTTTTCATATATTCTCACTTTGCGCGAGCATTATAAAACATGGAGAAGTACTATTGTAACGTAGAACTGGAGGTGAGAAAAGAAGGTGACAATTGTGACTGTTGATAAATGGATGGTCAAGCCTGAAAAGCAAGCTGAACACAAGGAGCTGATGAAGAAGTTTCATAAGTTCATGAAAGACAGCGCAGAAATGTTCAGAGAAATGAAGTTGTTGGGGGAGTACACTCAAATGTTTGGCGGCGTCAGTGGCATGTATGTATGGATGGTGGAGTATGATAGTCTCGCAGACCTTGAAAAGATTAGCAAGAAAATGGAAAAGCATGAAGAAGCCAAGAAGCTCATGCAAGAATGGATACCCCTAATAGATCCCGCGTCAGTTTCAACCAATGTATGGACCGTTGTCGAGTAGCCAAGATGCGAAGACCAATCTTCTATAAGCGTTTGCGAATGCATACTAAAATTGTACAATTCACGTGCGTATCCATGTAAAAATATTCAACGAAGGGCTTTGTATGAGGATTGAAAATCATGAACAGAATGGGCTTCCATTGCGCTTCGAAAAAGCATCTAAAGACGATATTCCAGAGCTCACGAAGATAATGAAAAGGGCATTCGATGATGAAGCGATCAGATTTAAGGGAGACTCTAGAGGTGGAGGTCCACCAGGATACGATGATGGAAGCTTTCTAATGAGATGGGGATTTACAGGAGATGACCAAAATCCACCAGGATTACTCTATAAAATCCTCATCGACAGGGAAATTGGAGAGAAGCTTGTAGGAGCCTTCATTGTGTTCATAGGCGAGAAACTAGGGAGCCCAGGTAATAACACATTAGGAACCATATTTATTGACCCTGAGTGGCAAGATCGTGGGTTTGGCTCTCAAACTTTGCAGTACATGTTTGTAGAGTTTCCAGCAAAACGGTGGCGGCTTGGAACTCCTGAATGGGCTACACGTAACCACCACTTTTACGAGAAGAATGGCTTCGTCAAAGTTCAAGAGGTGTGGGATCCCGAACTCGACGAGGGAAAGGGTGGCGCTTATTCCTATATTTATGAAAAGTCACGATGAACTAAGAGGACGGTTGGGGACTGGATTTAAGCCCTCCATGCCTAACGAATCCGCTGCCCCAGATACTCTAGAACGAAAAGATAACGAGAATTTCGCTTCTTCAGGTTGTGCACACTATCCTCATTGTAAAAGATCATCCTTAATTTAGAAAAGTGCGAGAGGAGTTCATCACTTTTGAAGTAGTGAAAGTGTTGACGATGCTTCCTGTGATAGTAGGTGTTCTCCTCAACCTGTTCTAACTCGTGCAGTCTTTTGCTGTGCTTCAAGTTCTCAACTGAGAAGGTGTACACATAGATTAACCCCTTTCTAGCTAAACCTGCGTTCATCTTCCTAGTGATTTTCTCAATGTCCGCATTAGGAAACAGTTGGAGGATCTTTGAGGCGATTATCAGAACATAATGTTTCTCTGGAACTTCGAAATCACGAATATCCATATTATGAGCAGTCAGCTCAAGATTCTCATCCTTAGCACGGTCTCTCATCCTCCTTGAATAAGTTTTCGAGATGTCTACATAGTCAACCTCATGGCCTAGTTCAGCAAAGAAGAGCGCATTTCGTCCATTGCCTGCTCCCAAATCCAGCACTGGACCCTGTGGAACGAGGTGAAGATACTCAATAAGCTTCCAGTTTGGTTCCAGTTTCCATTGACTCTTTAATTTGAGATAAGCTTGTGTCCACAGCTGATCTTGCTTCTTCAAAATATCTCAACACCTCCCAAAATGTAGCAGAACCTCCCTATAATGTGTACGTGAATCCCGCGCATATACACTATACTCATTGAGGGGTTTGCTTAACCAAAAGATGTATATTCTTTCACATCATAGTTTCAATTATGCGAAAAGAGATGGTTCAGAAATTATTGATTGAATTGCTAAGGAATGCAAAGGCAAGCGATAGAAAGTTAGCGAAGAAACTTGGAGTTTCACAACCAACCATTACTCGCACTCGCAGTAAACTGGAGAAAGAAGATTACATTAAAAGCTACACCATCATGCCTAATTGGAGAAAGTTAGGCTTTGAGATTATGGCGTTAACCTTCACAAAAATGGATCCACAAGTCACTTCACAAGAATTAATCGGCAAGGTCAGGGACTATGCCCGTAAATTCCCCAATGCAATCTTCGCAACATCTGGTGAAGGGCTTGGAATGACAGGGGTAATAATGTCCCTACACAAGAATTACCGAGACTATTCGCGGAAATTAGCATTGTTTCGAAATGATTGGGGGCAATACATGGCAGATATTCAGAGTTTTGTCATCGTAATTGGTGAGGGAGAAATTAAAGAGCTCTCATTCAAGTACATTGACGAGGACCTATTAAAAGAAGATTAAGAGCTAATTTTGATTTCACTTTCTTTTTCTAACTAGCAGTACCAATTTCTCTAATTTGTGAGTGAATGCATTAGGCCACACAATTGGAGTGCGTTGCTATTTTCGTGGAGGTTCGAAAAAATCTATTTCGTTTCCCCATGGATCTTTAAAACTTGTAACTCTACCAACGCCGCCAGGAAGTTCAAAAACCTCGTCAAAACTTACTCCTTTCTCCTTCAATCTTTTCATTTCTTCATCCAGGTCAGTTACGACAAAGCAAACTGATGGATTTCCCTTTGTCTTCAAAGCCAATGTACTCCGTCCACCGGCGTCCATCTCAGCCCATTGGATACTTTCCTCTGTGAATTTGTGCTTCAAGCCCATAACATCTCTATACCATTTAACCGCAGACTTCAAGTCATGCACTACAATCGATGCATTGTCGATTTCTTTAATCATCTTACAATCTCCAGATTACCTGCCATGAACTACTCGTTATTTAAGAATCTTTCCTCGCTCATTTGAGATGGAACTCTTCCTCGAGTTCTAACAAAACTACCGAAGTTTTGCGTCTTGTGCGTGTATATAGCTTGTAGAAGATACAGGGTGAAAGGTTTATTACTACTCTTTTTATCAAGCATAAAGCTCTATGTATCGAGGTAAGGGAATGACCAAAGCCCTCGTCT
>CP070730.1:653339-655869 GCA_020351305.1 Candidatus Bathyarchaeota archaeon | reverse complement strand
GTAGCCCTGAACCTGCAGAGCTGTATATGATAACGAAAAAACTTCTGGGGATTACAATCCTTCTGATAAGTCTATTAATCATTCTCATAACTCAGAAAAGCTACAGCAAAGGGGAGAAATGGTCTTGGTACACCCTCCTGATTGCAGGTATCACACTTTGGGGAAGCTTGATAGGTTACCGTATCGTTATCGGATATCTGGCACCTAGTATTGCAACCTTCATAATTGGGGCTACACTATTTGCAGTTGGAATATCACTTCCAGTCAAGGAAATCTTTAGCAAATAATCAAGAACCGGTTGAATGCACAGAAGCTAACAGAGTTGTGGGCATCTAGAAGGCTTTGTGCAGGTATAGTCTGAGATTCAGGGAGAGATGTCTTAAGATGATGCAGAGTAGTTGCGAAAGATTGTTTATGAGTAGTGAAGCACCAGTTTCTCCAAGACATACACCAACTTCTAATCCAGTCCCAGGGAGAAGAAGAATTGGGGTATACTTTGTGTTAGTAGTTGTCTTAATTGCTTTAACTATAATTCTGGCTCTCTTCTTCGCTGGTTTCTTCACCCTAGAGGCAGAGGTAGAAATCACTACCTCTACGCTTCGGAGTGGCGATGAACTCTTAAGCAACTACATATGGGTAGCCATTGATGTAAGCCTATATAACCCTGGATGGAACAGGAGAATAGTCTTGTGGGCGGAAATTACGGACCAACCAACGCAAGTATCGTTTTCGAAAACTCAATCCTTACACTTAGGTTTCAGAGAATCAAAAGATGTAACGATTGAATTCACTCTTGACAGTCTAATGTATAATGGTGAGTTCACTTATCGTGTATGGCTAACTTACCCCACTTCACAAGATTAATCATGGCATTTACGCTTGTAGAGTTTTGTTGTCTAGTAGTAAATTAATACTTCTTCAGATATTAAGAAAAAAGAGGGGTTAGCTGGGTAATGTTAACCCAGCTTCGTATATTCTGCGCGCGCGAAGAAACATCAGTTCTATAAAATGTGTACATTGCAAAAAAAGAGAAAGAGAATAGCTGTTTATTGAATTGATGTTTTGAGTAGTCTTCGTTTAATCGTGACTATCGGAACTGTGAGTAAAACTAATGTAAGTAGCAGTGATGTGTAAGTAGAAAATTCAGGTATCACCCAAACATCTGATTCGGTGATTTTGATGATACTCGTCATATTCGTCTCTATGGCTTCCATTTGAGAAATTTGTATTATTGTCATTTCGACAACGATTCCCGATGATCTATCCCAGTAGAAATTGTTGGAAGCATACATGTAGACTCCAGTCATATTCATTTCCTTTGTAATGTTCACGTGATTTGTATCCCGTACCCCATCTGGATAAGTCTTGACTATTGTCTCGTTTATCTTCCATGAGGAATAATCACCAGTCGTGTAAATAGAATCATTCGGGTCGAGATTGGCTGAAACAACCCAATTAGTCGCATTTCCCTCTCCAGTGTCAACGTCCGTCAAGCCTAAGTTGGTTAGATCAGTTCCGTTCTTCAAATGCATTACACTTTGAAAAGTTACGTTTGTGCCAGAGACATCCAAAATTGTGATATTCGTCCATTCTATCTCACTCACCAGCTCGAAATAGGGGGGAATCGTTGCATTTGGGTCGCTGGAGCTCCAGTCAAAGATGTGATCATATTCGAACCACTCACCTACGTTGACACCTACTGTCCTCTCTTGGGCTGACGATGTTATAACCAAGGCAGACAACAGGAACACTGAAACCGAAGTCAACAAAACTATTCTCTTATTCATGGTTAATCAAAACATTACTCTGCACATTTCTGTAATATAAATTATACCTACAAATAGATTCTTTCATAAATATTTAATTTGATACAATTTTTCATACTGTTACCGTGTCCACTGGGATGAGATAGGTACACTTCTAATGTAGAATTGAGTCTAATAGAATAAATAATTCAAAGGTGCTTGATCTAGTTCAACAGAAGTTTCTTTCCTAAAATCATTAGTACACTGTTTCATTTGTTCATTAACGCTTTAGAGAGTTGGAATTATTCTTTCTCTGATTTCGGTATTCCTATCCATCTTGGAGTTCTATCCATGTATTCTTGATAGGCATCACCATACTTCTCAAGGCACCAACGTTCCTCAGGAATTACCAAAGCGTTCATCAGGATTATGAATACCATTGCTAATAGCAGAAGAATCCAAGAAATGCAGGCTATGCCCATGCCTATGAAAGCCAAAAAGCCACCAAAGCTCATGGGATGTCTTGAAATGTGGTAAGCCCCTTTGGTGACTGGTTTGTCCAACGGAGTAGTAGCAAAATTCAGTGTTGCCATGATGAGAAAGACCAAGCCCAGCAAATAAATTGACAATCCAACATAGAACCAGGCTGTCCATAGTTTCAGCGGCAAGAAAACACCATAAATTAGTGAAGCAAAAAAAATCACCGTTACGATGTTCCCGAGTTTTTTCTCCTTTCTATTATATCTCCTCATCTCCTCATCCACACCTCTCGCTTTCCAATATTT
>CP070730.1:647179-653239 GCA_020351305.1 Candidatus Bathyarchaeota archaeon | reverse complement strand
GTAGGTGTCTTTAATTACTCAGGCGACAGAATCTCTTTGAAGGTTAGAACAGATTGAAAACACGCTTCCTTTTGAACACATAGCCGTTGTAGCGCGCACCTGAGCGCTAGCAAGCACACAGCTAGTGCATGCAATTTAATCATCTCGTGCATCTCGTTTAATAACCTCCCCATCCTCTCCAAAGCTATCACTCTCCCAGGGGCGTGCAAAGAATGTGGGAGGCCTGCCATCGAAATCATAAATGTGCTTTTTCTTATGCCAAATCATAATGTCCAAGAAGAGGTCAAATTTATTCCATACTATCCTGTTCCACTTTTTAATCTTTGAAAAACAAGCTAATAGATTCTTTTTTTGCCCTAATTTAATGTCCAGGTCGATGTCATTTTCAGTATATCCTTTATCCTTTAGTCCACGCTTGATACTCACTTCGCAGCCTATTTCTTGAAAATCCCTTTTCATGTCTTCTAATATGCTTAAATCTTTTAATTTGATTGCCACTTGGCCTATCTCCGGAATTTATTCTTGGTTTTTCATCAATAAATCTCTCCCATTTGCGCGCGCGCATGCGCCTGCATATGTACAACACGAACAGAATAACTAACACGCAATACATGCTAATATTTGACAAGATTAGATGCGTGCACAACGTCAAACTCTTCCGGAAACGAAAGTAGATCGCCGGTTATCCGACGGAATTCTAAAGTGGGCCGGGAGAGATTCGAACTCTCGACCTTTCGGTGTCTACAGGAGTTTAAAGGATTCGCGATCCATTATTGAAACTCCTTTATCAGCCGAACGCTCCAGCCAAGCTGAGCTACCGGCCCAACCTGAAACACAAAATTAGAATAAACCACTACTTATTATAAGCATTTTTGGAAGGAAATTATTTAATCGCTTGCTCTCTATCTCTTTGTGGGTCCGTAGCCTAGTCTGGATAAGGCGCCGGCCTTCGGAGCCGGAGACCGGGGGTCCAAATCCCCTCGGACCCGCCAACTATAGCAAGCGAATCACCATTAACGAATCAATTATCATAGGGTGATGTTTAATGTGTGCCAGAGCTAGAGGAACAGAGACATATTGGTTTGACGAGTTGAGTATGAAAGAGGCTGAGCAAGCTGCCAAAGATGGTAAGGTCATAATTATCCCAGTTGGAAGCGTTGAAGAACACGGTGATCATTTGCCACTTAACACTGACAGCCTACAAGCAGAATATGTAGCGTTAGAGGTTGCCAAGAAAGCAAACTGCTTAGTTTCATCGCCACTAAGATACGGTATCTGCAACTCAACAAGACACTTTCCAGGCACTCTTTCAATAAGCTTTGATTCACTGCGAATGATTATCATCGACATCCTTGAAGAATTCATACGAAACGGTTTCAGAAGAATACTAATTCTAAGTGGGCATGCAGGTCGAACTCATATGGCTGTTCTTAAACTTGCGGCTCGAAGTGTCATAATGCAACATAAAGATGAGAAGGCAAGTGAAAGACCGAGAATAATGGTTTGTAGCGATTATGACTTCGCCTATGAACTCAAAGGCAAACACTTCGGTGAAGAGGATGCCCATGGGGGAACCATTGAAACTTCACGAGTAATGGCAATACGTTCTGATTTGATTAAGGGAAAGGGTAGAGCAAGTTTTCCAGAAATGCCAAGATTTGAGATTGTACCAGACCCTGAGCGCTATTTCCCAAGCGGAATAATGGGCGACCCAACAATAGCATCAGTCGAGAAGGGGCAGATGATTAATGAGTATGTCGTAAAAGAAGTTCGTAAATTGGTTGAAGAACTCAAAAATGCGAAGAAATTACTCTAGGATTGATTTCGGTTATGAGGTTAACTATTCGTTAAGTTCGACAAATTGTTCTGTCTTCATTTTCATCATATATCTATGCCTAAATTAAAATGAGAATCTATTCGCCGAATGTACCGATTGCAGCCTCCCGAATCAGCTGGAAATAGGTTAAATAGGTTTTTACGCTCCTCTTTATTGGAGTGGATTAGCCATTAAAAAAATCTACATGGACTACGCCGCCACAACCCCTGTTGACCCACGTGTAGTCGAGACCATGATACCATACTTCACCAAATTCTATGGTAACCCTTCATCGCTCAATAGCTTTGGCATCGAAGCCAAAAAAGGCTTAGAAAAAAGCAGAGAAACGATAGCTGAATTCATGAATGCGGACACAGACGAACTAATATTCACAGCAAGTGCGACAGAAGCCAACAACCTTATTCTCAAAGGACACGTCTTTGAAAAAGGCAAAGCTAAGTGCCACGTAGCAGTTTCCAAAATCGACCATGATTGCATATTGAACTCAGCGAAATGGCTTGAAAAGCAGGGCTTCAAAGTCACATATTTACCAGTCGACAAGTATGGTTTGTTGATAGAAGACACCCTTAGAGAAGTCATGGAAGAAAATGTGACCCTTGTCTCCGTTGTCCATGGAAATAATGAGATCGGGACGATTCAGCCAATTGATAAGATTGCCCAAATTTGCCACGAACATGGCGCCCTCTTCCACACAGACGCTGTTCAAAGCTTTGGAAAACTCCCTATCAATGTTGAAGATATGCACATTGATTTCATGACGATTAATGCTCACAAAATGTATGGTCCCAAGGGGGTAGGCGCTTTGTATATCAAGAAAGACCTCAACATCCAACCTTTAACCCATGGTGGCGGCCATGAACACGGTTTGAGGTCAGGAACAGAAAATGTGCCAGGCATTGTGGGATTCGCTAAGGCTGTGGAGCTTCGAAAGGAAGAGATGCACCGAGAGAAAGAACAACTCACCCACTTTCGTGACAAATTAATAGAAGGCGCCCTGGAAATTAGCGACGTGTTCCTTAATGGTCACCCTGTAGAGAGGCTTCCAAACAATGCTGCCTTTCGATTCTCTTATATAGAGGGCGAGGCATTGGCTTTAAACCTCGACGTAGAAGGAATAGCAGCTTCTTCAGGATCAGCTTGCTCATCCATGGTTGGGGAACCGAGTCACGTGCTGCTTGCCATTGGGCTTAAGCCTGAGGAAGCAAGAGGGAGTTTAAGGCTTTCACTGGGAAAATATAATACAGCAGATGATATTGACTATGTGCTTCAAGTATTACCTAAGGTTGTTAAGCGGCTTAGAACTATGTCGCCATTAAAACCTTAACTAGGCAGCAAATAAAAGAGACAACTCTTGTGAGGAGTAGGTTTATTGAATATTGAAATAATCAAAATTAGGTCGATAAAGGATTGCAATGTTATTTTGGGCATGGCGCATTTCATTAAAACCATTGAAGACCTTTACGAGGCTTTAGTTACTTCTTCTCCAGGCATCAAGTTCGGTATAGGTTTCTGCGAAAGCTCTGGCCCTTGCTTGGTTAGGAGTGAAGGTAATGATGATGAGCTAAAACGTAAGGCTGCAGAAGAAGCCTTTAAGCTCAGCTGTGGGCATTGCTTTGTTATTTTCTTAAAGAATGCTTATCCAATAAATGTCTTAAACCAGATAAAGAAGGTGTCTGAGGTGTGCACCATTTACGCCGCTACAGCAAACCCGCTGCAGGTTGCTGTTTGTGAGACTGAACAGGGCAGAGGAATTTTGGGCGTGATTGATGGTTTTATGAGCAAAGGAATCGAAAATGAAAGGGATGTGAAGGCTCGAAAGGAGTTTCTTAGGAAAATTGGCTATAAGCTTTAGTTGATTTGCTTCCCCAACCTTTAAACTTAGCAAACTCTAATGAAAATAGCCACACGAAAAGGCGTACAAACATGCCCAAGCCAAAACCTCGGAGTATCCATAAAGCTGGCATTCGAGTGTTAAAGGCAATCTCTGCATCCATACGCATCCAAGTTTTGAACCTTATGTTAGAGCATGGTCCAATGTCCTACTCCGAGATCATGAATTCCCTCAAACTTGATGCTGCTCGTGACGCTGGACGATTTGCTTACCACTTGAAGTCCCTTCTGAAGACTGATCTTATTGAGCCAGATGTGGAGACCAAAAAGTATCGCCTAACGGATCTCGGTCGACATGTTATTGAAGTAACGGATGATATTGATGACCGCACATTCAAACGCAGAAAAATGCTCGTGCGGAGTTCTCGCTTCACCATTGAGGAGTTTGATAGAAACAAAATAATTCAGTCACTTATTACAGAAGCCGATGTCCCTACAGATATCGCCCAAAAGATTGCCCGAGAAACTGAAAAACGCCTTCAACAATTTAAAACAAAGTACTTGACAGCCCCCCTAATTCGCGAAATCGTCAACACCATCCTTCTTGAGAAACACTACGAGGAGTACCGTCACAAACTAACGCGTCTAGGTCTTCCAGTCTTTGAAGTCTCCAGACTAATTGACACCCCGAAAGCAAATGTTGAAGAGGTCCACAAGGCTGCTGGGAATGCAGTGATTGAGGAATACACGCTACTCAATGTTCTACCTCACGAAGTTTCAGACGCTCACCTAAGTGGTAGCTTACATCTCCATAATCTGGGCACATGGATATTAAAGCCAAACGAAATCACACACGATATTTCCTACTTCTTCCAAATCTTCAAACCAAAAACCCTTGAAGCAACCCTAAACATAACAACTAACATTATCCAAAACACAGCTACAGAAATAACAGGGCAGCAGAACCTAGACAACTTCAACGTTCATCTCGCTCCATATATGAAGAATGCAGCTCCACAAAAAGTCAAAGAACTTCTTCATCGCTTCATTAAAAACCTAAACCAAACTACAGCAACACCGACAACAATCAGCTTGGAATCCTCTCCAGAAAAAAGTATTCCACACATCGACGAAGCTCAAAATCTCGCTTCTTATTTTCTAGAAATGTTGGCTGAAGAAAACAAAACATCCCTACTGCTGAACCCAAAGGTCACAATAAAATTACGGCAAAAAGCTTTCAAAGCTGACGAATCAGAACGACTACTCCATGAAGCACACAAACTCGCTTCGGCAAGCACAATTGTTTATTTCGCAAACCTATGCTATTCCAATCAAAAAAACGCTACATACACCGCTTCAAGCCTAAGACTTGCAGATGACTGGCACAAGGACTGGGAGCTGGACACCCACCGAACGGGAAACCTAGACATCGTTACCGTCAATGTACCACGAATCTCATTTGACGCTAAAGGAGACGAGGACAAGTTCCTTGAACTCTTAGATAACCAACTTGACATAGCCACTAAAGCTCTGGAAATCAAATATCAAGCAATTAAGAAACGAGTCAGTCAAAATCTCCTGCCCTATTTAACGCAAAAAGCAGAAGCGCCTAAATACTTTAGATTGAAGAACACAACCCGATCAATAATACTTGCTGGATTAAAGGAAACAGTTCAAGCTTTAATTGGTGAAGAAGGAGCAGAAGATTATGGTAAATCCTACATTCTCACGGAAAGAATTCTGAAGCATTTTGGCGCATACGCGAAAAAAAATTCGAAAAAGCCACAAATTCGATTAACAACAGCAATAATCCCTAATCGAAAAGCTGCAAAGAGACTCGCAAGACTGGACATAGAGAAATACGGGTGGGGTGTTGTAAACACACAAGGTTCTAAAGAAGAACCTTTCTATCTCGATACAAACACATTTTCCCCATTTGAAAAAGAGCATGCAAGCCTTGAAGAACGAATACACCAGCTAACTCCAGGAGGACACTTCGCACTTATGAAAACCGAAGGACAATCACCAACTGGAGAACAACTGCTGGATATGACCAGACAAATCGTCAACGGAAATATAGGCTTCTTTGCCTATGCCCTATCCTTTGTCTTCTGCAATCATTGCAGAAACATGTATCGCGGGATTCACTCAAAATGCCCCGGCTGCAAATCTACAAATATTCTCCAGTTAACGCACTCTATTTCGGAATAAGCCCAAAAATCCAATATGTTAACACTTTCATGTCAAACACTGCGTATGTAAATTTATCCTAGTGAAACTACAAAATTTTATACAACTTTTTCTAAAAATATTAAGTAATAAGCAAGAAATGCGAAATTTACGTTTTTATGTGTACGGAGACCATAACTCGAGCAACCAACCTTATCTATTTT
>CP070730.1:643499-647079 GCA_020351305.1 Candidatus Bathyarchaeota archaeon | reverse complement strand
TATTGCAAATAGAATAATTATCGCGGCGTTTAGGATCAGAATTGTTGGCCATACGAATGCAGCCATAGCTATTCACCTCCGTCGTTCATTGCTCTTCTTTGGGTTGCGATTAGACCCATTCCGGTTATTACGAGTACGGTCGCGACATTTGTTGTTGTTTCGCCCAGAATTATTCCGTTAAACAGCAGTCCTGCTCCAGCTGAGCAAAGCAAAATCCCTAAAGCGAATAGTTTTTTTCCGTATTTTTTTATGTTTACCAGCCCCCATTTAATTATATCCAACATTTTATTGTATTTATCTAACATAAAGTTATGTATTTCTAACTATTAAATGTTTTGGCGTCTTATTCTATTTCTTTCAAGGTTCGAAAGAGCATACCCACTCAACTAGGCTCATGAGGGGCACCCTCTGGGGATTCCCCGCAACAATCGAGCTTCCAGAGGCGCTTGGTCATCGCCGCGCTGGGTGCTGTTTTCACGCCACTATTGGATGCGAGACTGGACAAAAACACAATACGTTCTATGAGATTTAAGAGTAACAATAAACTCTTTATTTCATTCTTTGATTATTGGTGAAGCAAAAAGCGACGCCGAGCATCTAGCTCAAAGTCATTATGCTATATTTTGAAAGGCCCTTGTTTTTAGCGCATATATTTCTCGGGGTTGATTTTCAGTTTTTGGCATAGCTCTCGAAATACCTTAACTCGCTCTTTACTATCTTCAGTGTTAAAACGTAAGAAAAAGGGTCTTTTTCCCCAGTCAAAGGGTTCTTTTGCTTTCCCAAATAGGTAAAAGAGCATCGCCGCAAAGTGAACTGCCACTTCACCTTCTCGATTTAGCAATCCCTTAATGAGGGCTTCTTTAACTTCTTCAGGATGGTATATCTCTACTTCGGCAAGCACTTGTGAGAGTCCCCAGAATGGTTCTATGTCTTGCAAGGCATCTGTAAGAGATTGGGTTCGCTCATTGTCAGTAACCAAGTCTGGGGCATATCTTGTAACTGCAACCCGAACAACGGGATTGGGATCTTTCATAGCCTCCTTAATGGTTTCACGGGCACATTTTGTATTGATTTCGGCAAGTGCTTCAATGTCTCGCCAGTCACGCGGGCTATGATTAATTAATATCTGCTCAATTGCATCACGTTCTGCCTGAGAAGCTGTTCTTAATGCTTCAATGTCGTATCCAATGCCATCATGCCATTCTTCAAAACCTATCGCCATACTAGCCTCAAATCGTTTAAGCGGTGTAAGTGAATTACAATTGCCCTGTTTAGGCTTCGTATTTGGCTTTTGAGAGCTGTTTTTTGTTAGGCTATCATTATTGTTCATTTTCAACTTTCAATTCTTTCTTGGTGCTACTTAGGTTTAAGCTTTATAAAAGTTCATTCGAGGCGGAAGCGAAAAGCGACGCCGAGGCGTGTGCCACGCTTGTCTATATCTAGAGAACTTCAATTGGCGACACATTATGAAAATATGATAGAGAAAAATTGAGGGAGTTGGTCTTCGAATGGTGAGTTTAACACCAAGGTTCGCTTTTTGCCATGCCTTCTTTCGGATTAAGGAGCTTGCGGATTGATGAAACCACAATCGCAAATCCAATCCAAACAGCCATTGTTGCCCAAAACGGAAATTCTAAGGTCCATAATCCTACCTCTGTGCCAAGCCAAGTTAAAGCCTCAACGAGGACAATAATACCAACAACGCCCCAGAAGACCGCGTCATCTATTTCCTTAGCCATTGATTAATCACCTCCTCTCCTTTCTTTTGAGTGAAGTTCTCGAAAGATCCAATCATTCAGATTGTTCTTCTTAATCATTTCCAGTCACCTGAAACGAGATAACGGGAAAAACTTAGTTAAACGATCCGCAAGATCAATTATGAATATTAAAACTCAAATATGAAAAATAACAATGTGATACCAAGGGCAAATGGAATGAAGAGACTATATAATCTCTTGTTTGAACTCTCAAACGAGGATCGTCTAAGAATTCTCCTCAGGTTAAAGGAGAAACCGGCAAAGATTGCTCATATCTCGAAGAAGCTGAACTTTACGGTTCAGGAAACATCTAGAAACATTTCACGTCTCAATGAGGCAAACTTGGTTCAGAGAAGAGGTGACGGATCCTTTCAGCTTACTGCTTATGGAGAAAACGCTTTGGGTCTTCTACCGGGATTTGAGTTTTTATCTAAGCATGTTGAGTATTTTGTGACGCACACTTTGTCACGTCTTCCTCACGAATTCTTTTGCAGAATTGGTGAATTAGTTAACTGCTCTTTCGTTGATGATGTAATGTTGGCGTTCTATGAGGCTGAAAAGATGATGGAGGAGGCGGAGAGGTTTTTATGGCTTCTTTCTGATCAGCACCTTGTTAGTGCGGTGCCTCATATGAAGAAAGCGCTTGAGAATGGTGCGAGTCTGCGGGTTTTGCTTCCTACTGATTTGTCTTATCCTGAGGGATACTTTGAGCAAGAGACTGTGAAAGAGTATGTGGTTGTTGAGAGGCAGGCAAAGAGGGAGGGCAGGCTTAAGGAGCGGTGGATTGACAAAGTGGATACGGCAATTGGGGTTTCTGATAGGTTGAGCGGCAGAATTTTCTTTCCAAAGTTAGAGGGAGGTTTTGATTATGAGGGTTTCACAGTGGTTGACGCGCTTTCCCATGATTTTTGCAAAGACTTGTTCGAGTATTACTGGAATAAAGCATCATCGAAAATTCCAAATCACCTGTGAGTCAAGTAATCTGCAACATTTGGCCCTTGCGTGTCCTTACGGCAAAACAGAAACGAGGCGAAGCGAAATATCGCAAAATGAGCATATTTAATTTGAATCTAATCTGGATAAGAGAGTTTTTATTTGAAAAGGGAGTAAATACTCTCAATTCAAGGAATGTCAAGTTTGGTGGTTTCGTTGGAGGCTTTAGGTGAACAATCAAATTTTATTGTCAAGTCTAAGCTGGAAGATTTTAAGGACACTGGTGGGTTTTTTGATTCGAATATGCGGGTTCTAGCTTATTTTAGACACGAGCACACCTGGAGAACACCGCGTGGACCAATTAGAATTGGAAAACAAGCTAGAGCTACAGATATTTACCTTGAGAGTTTTGATGGGAATTTGTTTGGGGAGATAAATGAGATCCCTCCCAAGTTAATTTCGATAAGGTTGATCAGAACATTTGAGATCTACAATGATAACAAAGAGCTAGTTGGTGTTGTTAGAGAGAAGCCCAAAGCTATTGGTTCTGACTGGGTGCTTGAAAATGTTGAGGAGAAGGCTATTGCGTTAATGGTTGGTGATAGAAAAAAGAAAGACTACGAGATCCAAACACCGGATGGTGAATTCCTTGCCAGATGCTTTAGAGATCCTACATTAGATGAGTATTCTTACAGAGTGGAAAGGAAGATTGGTGGTGGCGGTGTCGATTTGTTTTTGCTGTTGTGTTATATTGTTGTTTTGGATTTGGCAAAAACCGGATGGACAACAAGAACAGGATATCCAAAAGAAGAGAAAGATCATTTAGTGAAAACTCAAGTATCTAAAACCCCAATTGTAAAAACTCAAGCTTCTGAACCAATTTCTGTATA
>CP070730.1:640658-643399 GCA_020351305.1 Candidatus Bathyarchaeota archaeon | reverse complement strand
TCTTTGCTTTGGCTGTCATTTTCTGTATCACCGTAGCTATATACCCCGAATCTGATTTGATCAAGGATATCTCGAATCTCGGACTGCCTGCAGTTTCATATATTGTTATCCGACTAGTTGATGCTGCCTTGGTAATCGTCTTGGTGCCGGTTCTCTGGTTATACGTTCAATATTTGAAATCTCATCAAAAACAAAGCCTGACATTCGCATTCCAGATTCCAGTATACGCCAATTTCTGCGCCTTTGACGAAACCTGAACCACTGATAGTCCTTTGGGTTGTGAGTAAAGCTGTTACAACACTAGCAGCAAAGATGGAGACAATTGAAGCGTAGATCACTAAAATTTTATATTTATAAATTTGGGACACCCCCTTCACGTGTGTATTAATATTTGCGATATAGACTTCAAATTGTAACTCCTAATAAATGTTCTCGTATCCATGTTGAACACTAATACACTTCACAGAAAGCTTTCGTACAAGTTGGGTCTAGTGTCTCGCTGCGTAACCCAAAACTATATGTTTTAGCGCAAGCCAGGTGAACTATGCAGAAAGGAACGAGTTTGCTGAAGTTTCAACTTTCGGGACACCCCCTGAGAGGGCTTCTTGGCAAACCGTTGCCTGCAAAAACACACATCAATCATTGCTCACTGAAGATTGTAGCTTAAGATGGGATGAAATCAAGCCCCCATCCAACCAAACGAAAGATTTAATGATAGCCAAACAAGTGATGATGTTCTATTGAAGCTCGGAGCATTTCCTACTTGGCCTTCCTTGATCCATTAACTGCACTTACTCTCTCATTTATTCTACTAGCAGCAATGTTATACAAACGTGTAAGCATAGGCATTGCGTTGGTCTCCAGCGCAATAATCATGAGCCTGCTCTCAATGGATCCAACAGATATTATTGAAGTCTTCATTACAACCACAATCGACCCACTCACAATATCACTCGTAGCAGTAACAATGGGGATAATGCTACTAAGCCTGTTATACAGAGAAACTCAAACTTTAGACTCTCTCAGCATAAGCTTTGGAAACCTTCTAAAAAATCCCAAAATCATCGTGAGCGTACTTCCAGCCATAATTGGGCTACTTCCTGTCCCTGGAGGAGCCTTGATGTCTGCACCACTTGTAGAGAAGAATGCAGAAAGTTTGGGGTTCAAAGAGGATAAGAAAACCTACGTCAATGTGTGGTTCAGACACATAATCTTCCCAATCTATCCCATGAGCCAAGTTCTAATACTTGCAGCAGCGCTAACAGGAGCATCAATAACTTCAATAATTATAGCCCAAATTCCAGTCGTTGTCGCAATGACAATTGTAGGATATTTCACAGTTCTTAAAAACGCCACCCCTACCAATGAGACTAATCAAGACACGAAGCTTCAAGAAAGCCTCAAAGTATTTTTCATATCTTTTTCACCAATCCTAACAATGATCCTGACTGTTGTGATTTTCAATGTTAATGTCTCCATAGCAGCATTTGCTGGAATAGGATTATTACTCTTAATCACGAGACCACGGAGACAGGTTCTTATCAAAACAATCTCAAACACCGCTACCTACAAGATAGCTTTAGCTGCATACGGTGCTATGCTACTGCGAAGCGCTACAATGACCTCAGGAGTTTCAAATGCTATTGCTCAGACAATTGTTGCTTACAATGTAAGCGAGTTCTTGCTATTAGCCACAATTCCAGCCGCGCTAGCGTTTCTTGTTGGTTCACCTTCAGGAGGTATAGCCATAAGCTTCCCCATCTTGGCAGGATTTCTAAGTTTCACTCCTAGCAGTGCAAGTCTGCTTTTCATTTCAGCCTATCTGGGATATCTAGCTGCGCCAACTCATCTCTGTTTAGCTTTGACAGCAGACTATTTCAAATGCCCACTAAACAAAATGTACAAGCTTTTAATCCCATCACTAGTGATATCGTTTGCAGTAGCATTACTAGTCTACTACATCTTGTGACCCGTTTTGTGTAAAATGTTGTGAAGCTTCCTGAAGTGACACGCTAAGGTGGTGCACTTATTGCTTCTATAAAATGGGAATCGAGTCCCGGGACAATGGTCGCCATCAATCGGTACAGGATTTTCATAAGAATGGCGATAAGTATTTTTTCAATTTACAAGTGCCCACAAGCAGATCTTTCTTCTATAGGTAGTTTCCACAAATTTTTTTTATCTATACGCTGGTGAACATTTGGTTGGAGATTTGAAAAGGAGAAAAATCTAATGCTAAAATTAAATTCTCAACGGCTTTGCAGTTTATTGATTCTTGGAACACTGCTGATCAGCGTGTTTGCACCTAGGTTGATCATTAAACCTATTCTTGGGGAAGCAAGCTGGTGGAATACTAGCTGGCAGTACCGAAAGGCGATTACGATTGACAGTACAATGGTGGACGAGGATCTAGTCAACTTTCCAGTTCTTATAGATACCATTGACCCTGATCTGGTGTCTCATGCTCAAGGTGGGGGTGACGACATCGTGTTCACTGATGAAGCTGGTACTCAGCTCAGCCATGAGATAGAGTCTTATGATGGCTATACAGGTCATTTGGTTGCTTGGGTTAATACTGATCTCTCTTCCACAACAGACACAGTGCTGTACATGTATTATGGTAATGCTGGGGCGTCAAATCAAGAAGATGTTACAGGCGTGTGGGACGCTAATTATGTCATGGTTCACCATCTCGAAGAGACCTTGGCTCCTGACGCTGGTTATTGGAGCAAATACGAAGG
>CP070730.1:632179-640558 GCA_020351305.1 Candidatus Bathyarchaeota archaeon | reverse complement strand
TGGTGGCGCATAGGCGGTCGGGAAAATCCTTATGCCCCTTTCCCAAAGGATGGATCCAAAAAAGAGAATTGCCAATAATTGTAGCACAAAGGTAGGGACGCACCATGTCAATATGGATGAAGCGACAATTGTTACATCTAGTTTATTTCCTCGTCTAGAAGCTGCGACTATTCCCAGAAATATACCTATAATCATTTGAGCTGCAAGTGCTGTTCCTAGAAGCAGTAATGTTACGGGAAAACGCCAATATAATCCTTGAGCGACAAATTCATGATGAACGACTGACCAGCCAAAATATGGCGGGACAACTCCATATGAGAACATGCTTTGCAAATATTTCACATATTGAATGTGAGGGGGTTCACGAGTGCCGTAACTTTCACTTAACATTCGCAATATATGAGGCTCAGTGCCCCCTGATAGAACACCTTCTGGGGAATAAATGAACAAGAAATTAAATGTAGCCACGACCCACAAAATGAAAACTGACATCAAAACTCTTTTCATTATATAAGCTCTTAGAGACAGGTTGCGACCCTCGGAGGATGAAAGGATTAATGATATTTAAGATTTAGTAGCCCAGGTGTGAGGGCCTTTTAGAAGTTGATAATCTTTTCAGGAACTTTAAAAGTCACCCGGGGAAACATTAAAAGCACCTAAAGCTATTGAATAGAAAGCTCTGGTGGAAAATGATGAGTGTTGAGAAGGAAGACCCAATCAAGCTTCATAAAGAGGGCAATCTCCTTTACGAAACTGAAAAATACGAGGAAGCGGCAGAGAAGTTCCTTAAATCTTCACAGCTTTACGAAAAGAAGGGCAATTTCTTCGACTCCTCGAATATGATGTTTAAAGCTGGTGAGTGCAGTTTTCTCCTGAAGGATTACAAGATCGCTATGGAACGCTTCAATATGTCTGCTGAAACTGCCTTCAAAAAAGGATTTGATCGTTTTGGTGTAAGCGCCCTAGAATACGCTTTGGATTGTTACAAAGCCTTGAAAAGGGAGAAAAGCCAGGAGGCTCTAGGATTGCGAAAGAAGATAAAGGAAGTCAAAGATAAACTTGCAGCACAACCTTTTTAGGAACTACCTCCTTACACCAGGAATCTTTATGTTTTGTTAAAGCATTTTCTTTTTTTCTGAAAGCGGTTATAATGCCAACATTATTCCGAACTTTGGCAGAGCTGGGCGAAAAATTAGAATCAACAGCAAAACGAAAAGCTATGGTTAGCTTGGTTGCTTCTTTCATACTTGAACTTGAAGATAATGAGATTGAGCCTGCAATCTCTATGCTGATGGGTAGAGCCTTTCCAAAATGGGATCAACGTGTCTTGGAAGTTAGCTGGGCAACCCTTAGCTCGGTCATCAGAAAAATGACCAATATGGAAATTAACGCGTTCTCTCAAGCCTTTAGCAAAACTGGTGACGTTGGAGATGCGATAAGAATTATTTTCGAGAAAAGTAAACTTATAAAACAGGCTACGCTCTTGCGGAAGCCATTAACAATAACTGAGGTCCAACGAACATTCAAAGCAATCGCAAAGACCACAGGACCAGGCTCCAGGCAGAAAAAAGAAAGACTAATTGGAACTTTGTTCCACTCCGCAACGCCATATGAAACAAAATATCTGGTGAAAGTGCTAATAGGTGAAATGCGAATAGGCTTTCATGAAGGCCTGATGGAGCTGGCAGTGGCTGAAGCTTTTAAAATCCCACTTGACATTGTTCAAACTGCAAGCATGCTGATAGGCGATATAGGTGAAGTTGCCACCATAGCAAAGGCAAATGGCAAAGGAGGCTTGCAGAAACTAGGAATCATAGTTTTCAGACCTACAAAACCTATGCTGGCACAGAGAGCCACAAATTTCAATGAAATCATGAAAGAACATGGTGGACAAACAGCATTGGAATACAAGTTGGATGGAGCTCGCATTCAAATTCATAAATCCGGAAGCATCGTTAAGATTTTTAGTCGAAGATTGACTGAAGTAACTGAGAGCTTTCCAGAAATCGTCAAGTTAATTCGAAACAGAATCAAGGCTAATGAATGCGTTTTGGAAGGAGAGGTAATCGCTGTTGGCAAAAACGGAGCTCCTATGCTTTTCCAACATCTGATGCGCCGATTCAGAAGAATCCATAGAATTGAAAATGTATCAGAGGAGATTCCAGTGAAGCTCTATCTCTTTGATGTGTTATACATTGATGGTCAGAGCTACATGAACGAGTCATATGACACACGAAGAAGGAAACTTGGGAGAGTAGCAGATTCAATTCCGTTAACAGAGCAGATTGTTGTGCAGCATGTGAAAGCAGGTGAAGCTTTCCTGAAGAAAGCTATTGAAGCAGGTCATGAGGGCTTGATGGCAAAGAAATTAGATAGCTCATACACACCTGGGGTTCGTGGCAAAAGATGGCTGAAAATTAAAAGGATCCTTGAACCTCTTGACTTGGCTATTGTGGCAGCAGAGTATGGATATGGGCGTAGACATGGCTGGCTTTCAGACTATTATCTAGCAGCACGAGACAAGGAATCTGGAGAACTGTTGACTGTCGGAAAGACTTTCAAGGGCTTAACAGATGCTGAATTCGTTGAAATGACCCATCGATTAAATAAATTGGCTAAAAGGAAAGAGGGGCACAAAGTTATCGTTGCCCCAGAGATAGTTGTAGAGGTTGTTTACAACGAGATTCAAGAAAGCTCAAAATATAAATGTGGGATGGCTCTTCGTTTCGCCAGAATTTCCAGAATACGCGACGATAAAAGCCCCATGGAGGTAGATAGCATCCAGAGGGTTCGGGAGATTTATGAAAGGCAATTCGAGAAAAAGGCAAGACTACACCGCACTAAGAGATAACAGCGAAAATTTCGTTAGTATTAATCTTCTATTCAGCCCAGAGTTTGAATTATCTCTAAATAGCATTGATTCCTTTATAAGAACTGTGGAGATTTTAAGAGGAGAGGGTGATGTCATTTAGCTGGCTTGAAATATCTGATATCATTGATGTTTCCAGTTCTCTCAGTTTGTGGTTTTAGCAATGCTTCTACAGGCATGTTAATTTCGACTTCGTGAGGTTCTATCTCCCCAAGCTTGTGAAGTAGACCTCCTTTTGTGCCTTTGAATTTTATTAAGGCATATATAACAGGTTCCTGCAGTTTAGCTCCATTGATGTCAATATATGCCACTGTAAATGTGTGCACTACGCCTTTTGTGCCCACATTCACCCATTCAGTTAGCTTATCGAAGCATCGTTCACAATAAAGCCTGGGAGGGACGAAAACATTGCCACAGCGTTTGCACTTAGCGCCTTGTATTCTTCCATTCTCTTTGATCTCGTTGAAGAACCTTTCACCCGCAAGACCCAAAGTGTAAATATAGTCAGTTTCCATGTGTCCAGGCCAGTGACGAACTCGTCTTGGATCAGTTATTTTCTCTGTTGCCATTCTCACTCCTCCCTGATAGGTGCGAAATACTTGATATCAGTTATTGTACCAGTTCGTTCTTCCGGAGGTTTCCATACAGCTTTTACTCGCATGCCAAAACTGATTTGCTTCCAATCGTCGATTTCTCCTAGAAGGTGCAATATTCCCATTCCTTTTGATGCTCCATCAAGATCAATAACGGCAACAAGTATTGGTTCCTTTATTCGACTAGCATCTCCTGCTACGTATGAGACCGAATAGGTGTTGATTGTACCAGTATCTTTCACATACGTATATCCATCGGTTGCCTTGAAACACTCTTCACAGAAGGATCTGGGTGGGACCATGATTCTACCACACTTGTTGCAGGAAGATCCTGCGATTTTTCCTTGCTTAAGGCCTTCTATGAATCGGTTCATCGCCACGCCTGTGCTCCACGCATATTTAATGTTAGGTCGGAACTTTATTGCAGGGACTCTTCCTTCTCTTATATCGCGTCCCCTTAATTGCTCACCTGGAAAGTGTTTGATTTTCTCACTCATAGTTTTCTCAACTCCTCATTACCACAACTGAACCGTACTGCATCAGGTCTCCCCAAGCCTGCGCTAATCCGGTTCTTGGGTCACTCTTTATTTGTCTCTTACCGGCTTCACCTCTAAGTTGCCAAAAGATTTCACAGCACTTCATTACTCCCGCTGCAGCTATAGGATTACCCACGCCTAAAAGACCGCCTGAAGGGTTAATAGGCAAATCTCCATCTCTTTGCGTTACACCATCACGCGTCAATATTGGTGCTTGTCCTTTTCGACATAGCATCAATCCTTCCATGTGATGTAGTTCTTTGTAATCAAAAGGATCATAGACTTCTGCGACATCGATTTCTTTTGGGGGATTTTTGATTCCAGCCATCTTGTAAGCCATTTGTGCAGCGCACTGTACGTACTTGGGATAGTAGAGGTCACGGTTTGTCCAGAAGGTTGAGTCGATACACCAACCTACGCCATCTATCCAGACTGGGTTGTCAGTGAGTTTTTTGGCAACATCCTCAGATGCTAGAATCAGTGCCGCTGCTCCATCGCTTGTGGGGCTAATGTCGAGTCTCTGAACAGGCCAACACATTATTTCAGAATTGAGTACATCTTCCACAGTTATATTGGCACCCAACTGAGCGCATGGGTGATCTAATGCGTTACGTTTGTTCTTCACTGAAACTAGTGCAATATCCTCCTTCTTTATGCCATGGACATGCATGTATCTATGCATTTCAAGTGCAAATATCCAAATCAGTGTCACGCCTAGCGGTCGGCTGTATATCGGGTCGAAGATTGTAGTGAAGGCATATGCGGGGTGAGGATAACAGGAAGACATCTTCTCCTCTCCTACAACCAAGCAAGTGTCAAATTGTCCTGAAGCTATGTGCCACCAGCCAGCATCGATCGTAAATACTCCAGTTCCACCACCTACATATACTCTGGAGTAAGGTTTACGGAAGGCTCCTGCACCGTCAGCTAGGTACTCTCCTTTCATATGGACTCCATCAAAAGCATCTGGTGCTGTTCCCATGACAACGCTTTCTATGTCCTTCACCTCAAGCCCAGCTTGGTCCAGGGCCATCTTAGACGCTTCCCACGCCAGTTCTTTCCCAGTTTCTTTCAAGTTACGTCTAAACAGGGTCATACCTGCGCCAATTACAGCAACTCTTTTTTTTCCAAACATTTCAGTCTTTCACTCCTAAATATTACTTAAAACTGCAACTGCACCAGTAGCTGTTGGAATCCCGCGCCACGACTGAGTCACTCCTACTTCAACATCAGACAGTTGCCTGCTTCCTGCTTGCCCTCGCAGCTGCAGAACAACTTCCAGCAAACGTTGCATACCAGACGCCTCTAACGCCCATCCCATTCCAAGCGCTCCGCCTGAGGTGTTTATCGGAAGATATCCATCAGCCATGGTAATACCGTCTTCGGTCAAGCTTCCTGCCTGACCAGTTCCGCATAATCTAAGAGCTTCCATGTGCTGAAGCTCCTTGTAAGAGAACAAGTCATCAACTTCAGCGAAGTCAACCTCATCGCCAGGGGCATTTATTCCCGCCTTCTTGTATGCCATCTCTGCGGCGATTCGCGCATAAACTGCATCACCCCAACATCTGGATTCCAGTGATGGTGTCTCGCATGCCCAACCAACTCCTCTCACCCAAACAGGATTATCATTCAGTCTCGAAGCGACTTCATCAGAAGCTAAAATCATGACAATACCGCCATCTGCAGGTTGACTAATATCAAGTTGATTTAAAGGGTCGAAGTATGTATCAGAGCAAAGCACGTCTTCAACGTTGATGTCTGCACCATAAGCTGCAAAAGGATTGCGCAAAGCATTACCTTTGTTCTTTGTCGCAACCATTGCACACTGCTCTTTGGTATTTCCCGTCTCACAAAGAAAACGGTTCATCTCCATACCTGCAACATAAAAAGGGTGCCCTCCAATTGGTCTATTGAGTATCGGGTCCATTGCAAACGAAACAACATCGTATAATGTGAGTATATCTGATGGTTTACCATGTGATTCCAAAGCCACCACGTCGAAGTGGCCTGTTTTAATAAGCATGTATCCAGTTGCGAATCCAATTAAGCTACCGCCTGCTACTGTAAACAGATGGCGTAACACTGCACCCAGCTGGTCTGGAACGAATTCATCAAATATACTGAATCCTTCCCAGTAATCCTCAGCAACTGAAATGAAAGCGTCGACATCCTTACGAGGGCTAATGTTACCAGCATCTTGATAAGCTCTCGTTGCAGCTTCGAACATCATCTCTTTATAAGAAACATCAGGCGAAATCGAATTGAAACCTGTGCATCCAACACCAACAACAGCAACCTCTCTCAATTTCTCAACCTCATTTAACGAAAGAAATAGTCTAGTGGTAGACAACAACTATAAGTCTTTTGCAGGCATGTGTAAAAGAACGGAATTAGGAGAAATGAGAATTGCACCTGGAAGAAATGAAGCGGGAAATCGAAAAACTAGTTTTAAAGAAGGGCTTCTACAACAAACCTGTTGACATCCCAAAGAAACTCCTCTTCGCATTCATAGAATTGGGTGAAGCAAGTGATGCTTGGAAAAAGGGCAGAAGTGAGATCAAAATCGCTGAAGAACTAGTTGATGTGATATTCTATGTCTTAGATACAAGTAGATTAGCTTGTCCCAAAATAAACATGGACGAAATGTTCCTTGATAAATTAGAGCGGAATAAAAAGAGAACATACCAATATGGCGAAGGGCATCGACAAGCACACAAATAATGCAAAAAAACAAGCTCAAAGCTATGCAGGCTAGCAAGATATTAAATCAACTTAGTAAAAAATGGTGATTGCTGTGTTATTCTATGCCCCATCTCTGAGTAGCTTTGACTATCAGAAAGATTACGAAGGCTACGATAATGAAAGTTATCAACGCAGCTAAGAAGTGTCCCACTAGGAAACTTTGACTTCCAACTGGAAACTCTATTGTAGCTAAATTGTCTAATCCTGGTATAGCCAGTCCAATCAATGGCATAATAAGATCTGAGACAAGTGCCTGAACCAAACCTCCTAGATATATGCCCATGATGAAGGCCACAGCTAGGCCCATGACTTTGTAGTTCTTAATGAAAGCCTTGAATTCATTCCACAAACCTTTCGAGGTAGGTGGGGTAGGTGCAGGGGTTAACAGCTCCCTGATTTTTTTCAGTTCTTCTATCATTGCGTCTTCTTTAGGCATCTGTACTCCTCAGAGCCTTCTTGTAATTCATCTGCTTTTATGGCTTATGGTAAGCTTCTGATATTGGTAAATCTCACGTCTAAATTGGCGTTTCTTAGCCATGGCTTCCAAAATACATGGATATTCAAATATCAAGTGCACTTCTGGCAAAGGTAAGCTAAAGAATCATTTCCAAGTTGCGCTCCAGCATTCAGCAATAATATATGCATAAATACTAACTATTGCATTATCTTGCATATATGTGAGTTAAACAATGGTTAATGAGATGCCTGCATTATCAGTTTTTTCTCATATACTCATGTATTTGTTGATCCTCAATTCATAATTTACTTATCTTAGATGCAGTGAGTCGATTTAAGGGAAAAGCTTTGAACTATGAACTTGAAGAGCAGCAGAGAATAGCAGGAGAGCTAAAGCAGCAACTACAATCCTTAGAGGAAGAAAGAAAAACAATAGCAGAGACAATCAGTGTAGTAGAGGCTAAACTTGAAGTTCAAGAACTACGTGGAAAGATGGAGATTAAAAAGCAAGTCATAAGTCAGTTGAAAGGCAAACTAAAGGAGCTCGAAGATAGACTAAAACTTCAAAAGCCAACGACAGTGGAGGAACAACCTCAGATAGCTTCCACGCAAGAAGAAACTCCATCTTCGCGTCGATTCTTCTAGTTTGCGAAGCTCTACAAATTTGTTTTTACCAGCATTATTCAGGAATATCCATAGATTCCTAGATAAATATCGCGCGCTCAATTATGTTAATGGCTTGAAGTAAAACCATGGTTAATGGAGATGTCACCCGAAATTTTCCCGCACATCCCCATTTTTTTAGACTTTTGCATGTGCACCTCTGCTTTTCAGATAAATGATTCCTACTGCAACCCACAGAATAATCCCGATTATCATCATTAAACCCCCTTCGAAGGTGCCGATAAAAGGTTGGAGTGTGATGAAGGGGTCTTTGTCCATTTCACTCAACCTCCAAGCTTCGTAATCAACAGCTACAGAAACAAAGAGTGCTGTATACGTTAAAGCTAACCCAATGCTGACTAATTTTTTCCAGTTCATTTGTCACCACAGAAGGAAGATTTATGTGTCATCTCTTAAATTTTTGTGGAGCGCGCGCGTGGCTAAGAGTCAGATCAAGTCTCGATAATGGACTTAACGAAATCATCTGTCTCATGAGACCAATGTGACTTACCCCATTTTG
>CP070730.1:627847-632079 GCA_020351305.1 Candidatus Bathyarchaeota archaeon | reverse complement strand
TCATTGGCGGAACATCCTTCGATTTAACCACTTTAAGCGGTAGCGGCAAAGTCGCAACAGTAACCTTTGGTGTTTGGAGCCATGCTGAAAACTTTGATGTCTTAATGGAGGATCCAATGCTTCTAAACATCAACCACGCCCCAACAACATTAGGTTCTGTAATAGTAAATCAAAACTCCTAACCCCCTTTTTTTTCAGAAAAATCCAACATCCAGTCTATTGCTCTTCTTAAAAAGAAATAAATTACATCATTCTTTTGTCTTGTAGTTGTGTCATGCCACTTCTTTCGAAAATAACTAGCTCATGCAGTCTTCAATTCATGTATTAAAAGCTCGATTTCTTGTTTAGTGTTATAGAAGTGAGGTGCTACACGCAGCCCATTCGACCGAGGTGAAACTATTATTCCCTTTTCACTCAGCTTATCCGCCTTCTCTTGTGCTTTGTCGATAATAAAGTGAACTATGCCTGAACGAGCTTCCAAATTAGTTGGAGTAGTGAGGCGGACATCCAGATTCTTTAGCGAGTCGATAAGTGATTCGGTTAGGCTGAAAACTCGCTCTTGAATATTTTCAATGCCCACATCTAGTAGAAGTTGAAGAGCAGCTGCGGCTCCAATGAAATTTATGAACCCAGGAGAGCCTACCTCGAAACGACTAGCTGTTTCAGAAAGACGCAGCTGCCATATGTCCCAAAATTCAATAGTCTCAAAAACCTCAGGTTTCACGCTTGCCCAACCGATAAAAGGTGGTTCAAACTTATCCACGAGCTCTCTGCGAACATACAAATAGCCAGCTCCAGCTGGGCCCAGCAGCCATTTGTAGCAACTTGACGTCAGGAAATCGACGTCATTCTTTTTGAGATTTACAGGGACAACTCCTAACGATTGGATCGCATCCACTACAAGGTAAGCGCCATGTTCATGGGCAATCTCAGCCAGCATTTTCAAGTTGTGCTGAAAACCATTCACATATTCCACATGGCTCACTACAATCGCAACAGTTTTATCATCAACAGCCTTCTCTAAATCCGCAGGCTTGACTTTACCTCCAACATTTTTAACATATCTAATCTTCACTCCAAGCTTCTTGCTAAACCATGGATACACTACCGATGGGTACTCCATGTCTGTTGTCACAATGTTTGCCCCTCTAGGATATTCGAGCATATTTGCAACAATGTTCAGACCTGTTGAAGTGTTTTGAACTAAAGCTATCTCATCGCTTTCTGCGCCTACAAGCTCAGCAAATAACTCCTTTCCAAGGCTATATTTTGCCTCGTCAATATCGAATTTACAAAGATCCTCATTATACTGCTTCATGGCATCCGCTACAGGCTGGGGAAGAGGAGAATAACCAGCATGGTTTAGAAACACTTTGTTTTTTGTCACCGGAAATTTTTCACGGATTCCCTGTATATTATCCATTCTAAGCCTACCTAAAGGATTTCCAATAATGGTTATCTCTTCTGTGAGATTGCTTTAGGATTTTTTGGTTCTAACAAAGTAATCCAATGGAACTCTTCATGCCCTTTTTTTGCGCGCAGTCGGTTCGGTTATATGTCTTTGAATTGTTTCTTGTAAAGGCGGTGGTACATTCCTTTATTTTTCATAAGGCGGGAGTGACTTCCTTCCTCCACTATCCTTCCCTTGTTAAGGACAATAATGTTGTCAGCGTTCCTGACTGTTGAAAGCCTGTGGGCGATGACGAGTGATGTCCTGTTTTTCAGGAGCATTGCGAGTGCCTTCTTTATTTTCAGTTCAGTGTAAGGATCAACGCTTGCTGTTGCCTCGTCTAGGATTAAGATTGGAGGATTGCTTAAGAGTGCTCTGGCAAAAGACACAAGCTGCCTTTGTCCAACAGAAAGTCTTGATCCTCTTTCGCCAACATCGGTCGAGTAACCTTGGGGAAGACCGCTTATGAATTTGTGGATTCCAACAATCTTCGCAACCTGTTCTACTTCATCTTCAGTTGCGTCAAGCTTTCCGTACTTTATGTTTTCCAGGATCGTTCCGGAAAATAGAAAGGGTTCCTGCAGAACTACACCAATCAACTTGTGAAGAGAATTCAAGGCTATTTTTCGAACATTTCGGTCATCAATCGTTATAGCTCCCTTCTGAATTTCGTAGAATCGGCTAAGAAGCTTTACAATAGTGCTTTTGCCAGCCCCTGTCGGACCCACAATAGCTAAGGTTTTTCCCGGTTCTATGTGGATATTTACGTCTTCCAGCACAGGAGAGTCTGGATCGTAGCCAAAAGTCACATGAGCAAAAACGATTTCCCCTTTTACACGTGAAATCTCAACTGCAGCTTTGGCATCTGTAATCTCAGGTGTTGTGTCTAGAGCTCCGAATATTCTTTCCGCTGCAGACATGGCTGACTGAACAGTATTGTAGAACGTTGCCAAATCTACTAGTGGGTGGAAGAACTTACTTACATAGAGGAGGAAGGCTATAACTATACCGAGTGTTATTGACCCACCTATGATTGAGACTCCACCAAACCACAAGACGATGCACGTGCCAATTGCCCCAACCATTTGAACAGCTGGCATCAAAAGAGCAAAGAGCTTGCCAGCCTGAACATTAGCTTGAAGGTTTTCCACGTTTGCTTGCTTAAAATCTCTTATGGCGTCTTGTTCTCTTGTGAAAGACTGAATTTCCTTTATGCCTGAAATACTTTGTTCAAGTCTACTAGTCACAACTGCTATTTTCCTTCGTGTTGCCCTGTAAGCTTTTCTTAGCCTAGATTGAAAAATAAATATTAGTAATATGAGTAGCGGTATGACTGAGAACGCAGCTATCGTCATTGGAACACTTAGCAAAAGCATAATCGCTACGATACCTCCTAGAGTCAGAACATCACTGATCAATGTAAGTACCCCTTGAACGAATATTTGACTCAGAGTATCTGTGTCATTAGTAATCCACGAAATCATTTCACCACTTTCAGATTGATCATAAAAACTGAATGAAAGCTCTTGAAGATGTGAAAACAACTGTTTCCTCAAATCGTTTACCATGTTCTCTCCCATCCACGACATTTGATATGTCCGTAGATAGTCAAAACCCCAGTTGAAGAGATAAACACTAATCAGAATCGTTGCTATGAGAGTCAACCCAGCGAAGTCGCCATTTACGATATGATAGTCAATGGCAACTTGAAGGAGATAAGGAGGCAGTAGCCCCATTATAGAAACAAGGACAACAGCGACTACTGTGACTGCGAACCTACGTTTATATCTTAGCAAGTATCCAAACAGTCGGCGAACTAGCACTCTGTCTGGAATTTTTCGCATGTGTTTTTCATCCTTAACATCCAAGTCAAAAGCATGCCTATGCCGATGTCCATGCCCCGGATGGTGACTGGCCATTACTCGGTTTCCTCCTTTTTTAACGACGCGCGCTCCGATGCTGCTTCAATGATAGGTTTCTGTGTTTCATACAATGTCTGATAAATTTGATAATAGATGCCCTTTTTCTCCATGAGGGTTTCATGAGTACCATCTTCCGCAATCTTCCCCTTTTCAAGTACAATAATTTTATCTGCATTTCTGATGGTGGAAACTCGCTGAGTAATCACAAAGGCAGTTCTGTTCTTGAGCAACGCACGCAAAGCCTGCTGAATCTCATACTCGGTTTCTACATCAACGCTTGAGGTTGAATCGTCCAAGATGAGTATCCTTGGGTTCAACAGCAAAGCCCTTGCTATGGCTACCCTTTGCCGTTGGCCCCCTGAAAGAGTGACGCCTCTCTCTCCAAGCCTTGAGTCGTAACCGCTCTGCAAGGCTGAAATAAACTCATGAGCTTTTGCAGCCTTTGCCGCAGCAATTATTTCTTCCATTTTGGCTTCTGGTTTACCATAGGCTATATTCTGCTTTATTGTCATGGAGAAGAGGAACGTTTCTTGAGCAACTATACCTATTTGGTTTCGAAGAGATTTGAGTTTAACGACTTTAACATCGTAGTTGTCAACCATGATTTTTCCTGAGGATACGTCATAGAAACGGGGGATAAGGCGGATAATGGTGCTTTTTCCAGAGCCTGTTGCTCCTAGAAGGGCGACAGTTTCTCCAGGTTTTACATCGAAAGTTACATTCTTCAAAATGGGTCTACGTTTTTCGTAGCTGAAAGATACGTTTTCAAACTTCACGTGCCCCTCCAATTTTGGCAGTGTCAGCGCATCTGGTTTCTCCTTTATCTGTCTTTCAGCATCCATAACTTCAAAGATTCGGTT
>CP070730.1:596075-627747 GCA_020351305.1 Candidatus Bathyarchaeota archaeon | reverse complement strand
TCGATAAGCTATGTCAATGAGCTCTCCCTCAATTGCCAATCGAAGACTAGTTGAATCTGCGAAGAACTCATAGATTATCTTCTCTGTCTTGGGATATCCTCCGCTGGTATTCCAGTAGTATGGGTTTGCTTCTAGGACCATTCTATCATCCTTGCCAGCTGTTCTAGTCCAATTGGTTAATTTGTATGGGCCTAGATCCATCGGAGTACTGCTCCTAGCATCACCTTCAGTGTAGTTTATCATCTGATCGTATGGGGCATACTGTGGATTGACAATGGAGGAAGCCTGGCAAGCCATCAGCTGCAAGAATGGGGAGAATGGTACTTTTAGATTGAACTTCACCTCGTATGTGCTGACAACATCAATACTGTCAATAATACCGGCATAGTCCATGTTATATTGTGGGCCATCAGAAGCATTAATCCCCCAAATTGATCTTTCAAAGCTGTATTTTACATGAGTAGCGTTGAACTCAGTTACACCATCATCAAACAAAACTCCCTCTCTGAGAGTGAAAGTCCAGTTTAAACCGCTAGGAGTGATTGTCCAATCGGTCGCTAGTGCTGGAAGGATGTCATCAGGTCCAGCTTGTGAGCCTGGCCTTATATCCACCAAAGTCGATCCGATGTTTTGAATTATTTCCCATCCAAAGTAATCATAGGCTTGAGCCGGATCAAGTCTAGATTCAACTGAATCCGTTGTTCCAATAACTAATGTTGATTGGGCACTTGTCATACGAATGAAAGCTGTCATCAACCCAGTTGAAAGGATTGTTGCTATAATCAGCAGAGCCATTTTTCTTTTCATATTTTATTCACAAATCCTAGGTTATGTTCTTCGAAGGCATATTAAATTAACGCTAACTTCGCCATTATACTGGAGCGTGTGCATCAAAAAAGCTTGTGAAAACGGATTTATGATTACTTTTTACCCATGCTTATGGGAAAAATAAATGTACTTAATATAACTAATTGTTGCGAGCGTAGGGTTCAGTTTGGGTTTACGTGCCTATATTGCTACAAGAGTGATACTCACCATTCCAATGATAATGCTGCTTCTAACAATGGTTTTTCTTATCATTCGAGTCATGCCAGGGGATCCTGTATTACTTCATTTTGAAAGAAGAGGCAGCGAAGCAGCAATGGAGGAGATGAGAAGAAATCTAGGGCTTGACAAACCTTTGCTGAACCAATACTTTGAGTATCTTTTTAATCTTTTTAGAGGAGATTTGGGATTGTCTATGCAAGACTTTTCTTCGGTAGGTCAGCAAATCTTTTCAGCTTTCCCTGCAACACTTGAACTTGCAATATGCTCAATGATTGTCGCAACAGTTCTGGGGGTGTTACTTGGAGTCAGGGCATCAAAATCCTACGATAAGCCAACAGATCACGTTATACGCGGATTCGGAATTGTTACATATGCCATTCCAGTCTTCTTTTTGGGCATGATTCTCCAATTGACCCTAGGTATCTGGCTTCGAAGAATCGGATCTCCGATTTATTTTCCCACAGCATTGCGCACTAATCCACGGCTTGATCCTCCAAAAGGATTGGTGATAAACTTCAGTTCACATCCATATGGTTTTGTCGTATCCCTCCTATTGTCTCTGCCTATAGCGCTTGCCTTGTTAGCTCTTTGTCTCTTCGTAGTGAGGAAGAAACGAATAAATCTGGTTCCAAAAGGTTTGCTAATTTCCTGTGGCGTATTAATTGTGACCGAGATTGCCTGTGTTCTAATCCTGTGGCATTTTATTGGAAAACTGCGTGTTTCCACAGGTTTGTACACAATTGATAGCTTGCTTGAAGGTAACCCTGTGAAGTTTGTTGAAGCGTTGAGATTTTTATTTTTGCCATCATTGTCACTTGGATTAATTCTTTGTGGGATTTTCATTCGAATGACTAGAAATAATATGCTTGAAACACTACGCCTTGACTTCGTCACTGCAGCAAAAGCTAGAGGTTTGAAAAACCGAGTAGTGGTTTACGGATATGCTCTTAGAAACGCCTTCCTGCCAGTTCTAACCATGATGGGACTGCAATTTGCGCTGTTGCTTAGTGGTGCAGTGCTTACAGAAACCACGTTTTCTTGGCCTGGCTTAGGACGATATATATTTGAAAGAATAGGGTTCAGGGATTACACCGCAATTCAGGGAGCCATTGTTGTTTTCGGGCTATTTGTTGCAGTAGTAAGTCTCGTTGTTGATATTTTGTATGCATATTTTGACCCGAGAATAAGATTGTAGACGTGAAATGAATGGTAGAGAAAACGCGAACGCTGCTTGCACGCTTCGTGCCTGGCTTAAGAGATTTGCTGAGTCGTGGCTCTGCAGGATGGATGACCTTCATAGGCTTTGTCATTGTATCTTCAATAGTTTGCATGACGTTAATCGGTCCTTGGATTGCACCTTATGACCCGGTGGATCAACTTAGGCATGCGCCACGCCTTGGTGCCCCAAGTTGGGAATTTCCACTGGGCACTACCGTTCTAAGGGAAGATATGTTAAGCAGAATCCTGACAGGCGGTTCAACAATGATACAAGTCGCTTCTCTCTCTGCTCTCATATGCTTTATTGTTGGAGTCCCTCTAGGTCTTTTTTCATCTTATGTAGGGGGCAAGATCGATAAGGTCTTTTCAATTGTTATGGATAGCATCTACGCCTTTCCGGGTCTAGTTTTAGCTATAGCAATAGCTGCGATGTTAGGAAGAGGCGGCTTCAGCATGGCTCTGGCGATTTCTGTTGTTTATATTCCTTCATACTTCCGTGTAGTACGAAGCCAGGTCTTGACAATAAAGGAACTACCTTACACAGCGGCAGCTAAGGCTGCTGGTGCGAGGTGGCATACAATCCTTTTCACACATATTCTGCCAAATGTGGTTCCATCCATAGTTGTTGTAGCAACAGTTAATTTTGCAGACGCGATTCTAACAGCTGCAGGATTAACCTTTGTTGGACTTGGTGTTCAAATTGACGTCCCAGATTGGGGACGTGACCTAACAAGTGGAAGAGAGGTTTTAGCAAGTGGGGCGTGGTGGGTAATAGCATTCCCGGGATTGATGATTATCCTTCTAACCTTAGGATTCACCTTAATAGGTGAAGGACTCAGCGAGTTAACGACCCCCAAGCTTAGAGAATGAGGTGGACATTTGACATTGTTACAAGTTGATCATCTGACAGTCGATTTTAAAACTAGATGGGGAACTGTGAGAGCTGTCAATAATGTCTCTTTTTCGATGGAGAAAGGAGAGACAATGGGGCTAGTGGGAGAATCGGGATCTGGAAAATCAACCTTGGGATTTGCATTGGTTCGTCTAGTGCCCCCTCCGGGAGTCACTACGAATGGGTCCATAAAACTTGAAAGCAAAGATGTTCTTAACCTAAACGAAAAAGAAATTCGTCTCATGAGAGGAAGAAGAGTTGCCTTCGTTTTCCAGAACCCAATGACCTCTCTAAACCCGGTTAAAAAGATTGGGGATCATTTCATTGAATTCCTCCGCACACACAACCGCACCATGAGAAAGAATGTTGCTGTTGAAAACACTAAACACATTCTAGAAGAGTTGGGAATTCCAGTCGAGCGGATCAACGATTATCCTCACCAATTTAGTGGTGGGATGAGACAACGCATAATGATAGGATTGGCAATAGCACTCAACCCAGGGTTAGTCGTTGCGGATGAACCTACAACAGCACTCGATGTGATAGTCCAAGATAAAATTCTCGACCTCATGAGTGATCTCAGTCGAACACATGACATGGCGTTAATACTCATAACACATGATCTAAGCATTGTGATGGAGAGATGCGACAAAATATTTGTAATGTATGCAGGGCATCAGGTTGAACATGGAGAAAGCAAAGATCTCTACAAAGATCCAAAACACCCCTACACACAAGGACTGCTACGCTCAATTCCGAACATAGAGCTATTAGACCAGAAACTCTCTGCTATTCCGGGTTCACCTCCAGACATGTTAAACCTGCCTGAGGGATGTCCCTTTTGGCCCCGGTGCTCGCAAGTAATGAAAATATGTAGAGCCAAGGAACCACCGACAATCAAGCTGAAGAATGGACGGCTAGTCAAGTGTTTCCTGTACGGAGGGGCACAAGCTTGAGCCCAATGTGGGAAGTAGAAAATCTGAGAAAATACTTCCCAGTAGAGAAAAGTTTCATTGAAAAACTCTTTTCACGAAAAACCGAATATGTCAAAGCTGTTGACGATGTAAATTTCTCAGTGGAAGAAGGCGAGGTTCTTACACTAGCTGGTGAAAGTGGATGTGGAAAGACAACAACAGGAATGCTATTGGTAAGACTCATTGAACCAACTTCTGGAAAAATGGTTTTTGAAGGAAAAAATATCTGCCCCCTAAAGGGGGAAGAACTTAGACAGCTAAGAAGAAAGATTCAAATCATTTTTCAAGATCCTTATGCTTCACTCAACCCACGGATGAAAGTAGGAAAAACCGTTGGACACCCCCTCCAGGTTCATGGGTTGGCAAAAGGTTCAGAAAGAAAAAGCAAAGTTCTAGAAGCTCTGAGAGAAGTAGGTCTAGCTCCTCCAGAAAAATTTGTTGACCTCCTTCCGCATCAATTGAGTGGAGGTCAAAGGCAACGCATCGCCATAGCCAGAGCAATCATAACCCGACCAACATTCATTGTAGCTGATGAACCAGTCTCCATGATCGATGTCTCCATAAGAACAACCCTCATCGATCTCATGCTCGATTTAAGAAAAAGCCTTGGAATAACCTACCTCTTCATTACGCATGACCTAGCTGTCGCCAAATACATTTCCAACAGGATAGCCATAATGTATCTAGGGAAAATAGTGGAACTAAGCGAAAAAACAGAGCTTTTCTCAAATCCCCTGCACCCCTACACCAGGGCCCTTCTATCTGCAATCCCAGTTCCAAATCCCGATAGAAAGCGAAAGATAATAAGGCTAAAAGGAGAAGTTCCCTCAGCCATCCAAATCCCCTCTGGTTGTCGATTTCACCCTAGATGCGAATATGCAACAGAAAGATGCAAAATCGAGGAACCATCCTTTATTGACATAAATGGGCACCTAGTTGCATGTCATCAAGAAGTAGATAGCCATAACTAGAGCGAAAGCAACGGTCTAACAACTTATTATTTATCCATTACTACTTACATCAGAATCATCTAACATACTATATAATTTGAGGTTTGGTGAACCAATACTAGTTCTCAAGGTTTTTCCGTTTTTCAATATATCTTTCAAATATTTTTTCCCAATCAACCCTATACAAGAAGTAAATAACCAACACTAAAAACACTCCAGTTACGACTGCACCTATTAAGCTTCCTCCTTCTCCAAATAGAAGAGTAAGTATGTCGGCATAGACTTTGCCAAAGGAGGCCAGTATATAGATCATTAGAAACTTTCCTAAAAGCGTTGGAATGAATGCCTTAATTGGACTATATCGCAGAATGCCTAATGGAATGAACAGCAAATCATCTGGAAGGGGAGTCAATGCAAAGACGAAAAAAGCAACTGGGGCATATTTACCTAAGATCTTGAGCAGATGATCCATTTTTCTCTGTCGTTCTTCGCTAATTATTCTTCTTCCATAATAACCAAGAAAATAACCCACAAACTCACCGATGGCGGAGCCCGAACCCCCTGCAATTGTAAGCATCACGGGGTTCTCCCCTGCAGCGCCAAGTCCAAGAATCACCAACGTATAGGGTATTGGAATTATAATTGCCATGGTGCCTATGAAGCTAATTAAGAACACGCCAAAGAAACCAAACTGAGATGTCACTTGATACATCCAATCTTCTAAGAGAGACAAGCTGACACTCCATTCTTGAGCTGCATTAAGAATAAACCGCTTTTTAACTCTAACTATGTTAAGTTGGCAATGAATCAAGAAGATGCATGAGCTGCAGAGAGGGAAGGTCGACGAATGCTTTTTTTACATTAATGAAGTGCCCACATAGTCCACATAACAGCAACGATGGCGATTGCAATTAGCGCTGAGACAAGGAGTGTTGCAACATTCTGCCAAAAATCGAACCTGCCAGCATAGAACGCTAAGAACAGCAAGATGAATAACAACCAGCCGATGCCAGCAATAACCGTTCCAGCAAACCTTGAGCCAAACGACTTCATCCCTTTAAAAAAATGAAACAGCTAATATCTCTTTTCGTCCTCAAATTGCATGCATAAATCCAAGCAATTTAGCTTTGTTGTGCAGGTAATTTATGATGGAATAGTTTTCTATGCATACTTATATTCTATAAGGCGAAGTTTCTTATGCGTTGAATATGCGAATGTCTAATATTTCACGCGTAATGCTCGGGCTTGTATTTTTACTGCTGTTTCTTAGAATTAGTTATTCGGCTGGGCAAGTGATTGTAGAATTTTTCTATTGGGACCCAAGCACCGACCCGAGATACTGTGACACCTGCCCACCTTGGATCGCATCCTATAATGACTTCCTCACTAAAAATCAGACTATTCAAAGAATTCATGACCGTGGCTGGGATGACAAGGTTGCATTTGAGTGGATTGACCTCACCTCAGCACCAGGAGATGTCCTACAATTATATAACATAACTAGCAGACGTAATTCAGTTCTAGTAATAAATGGAACGCTCAAAATAGAAGGTGACTTGAATGAGACATATATAGTCAAAGCCATTGAGGCTATTTTGGAAGAGATTGCCCCCCCTGATCAACCTTCTGAACCTTTGATTTCTCTTCTAGCATTGGCTTTTTCATTCGGATTCTTAGAAACATTCTCGCCATGTTTAATCGCGTTACTGTCTTTCACGATGAGTTATACAATAGGAAAAACGACTCGATTTAGAGAAGGATTTTCGCAGGTCATGACATTTGGAATGGGCTTCACCATCGCTGCTCTATCCCTTGGATTAGCAGTGGCTGTAGTTTTTTCTTCATTTCTTGAGTTTCAAATCATTTTGACATGGATAATTAGTTTCATCGCCATCTTTTTCGGCTTGAACCTACTTGGATTGTTTGGAAAAATCTTCGACACTCAACCTTTGGTGAAAAAACTTGCTAGAGAATATGTTTTCACCTATAGCGGATTACTTTTGCTGGGCTTTCTTTTTTATTTTCTAGATCCCTGCATTGCCCCCGTTTTCATCGCTATGCTACCTATTCTATCATCTGAAGCCCTGCCACTAATCATACTCGTTTTCAGTATAGGCGTCATTCTGCCATTTTTCTTCATAGGTTTGCTAGCAGGTTCAATTTCCAAACTTGCAAGGGAAACATATAGACACAAACCTAAAATCCGGGCGATCAGCGGCCTGATTCTCATAGCCTATGCAATCTACCTCATTATCTTCTATCTTCTCTAAGTCTAAAGACAAGCGCAAGCAGTGTTCAGGTTTCTTGAAGGCAATCGTTACCATGAATTCCCATATTGGTCTATAGTTATCCATATATCGGTTATGTCGACAACACCGTCATTATTCACATCCATGTTTGAATGCCATGTTGGTCCAGACCAGTATTGGCTCTTGTAGGTTTCACCATACATGAAAATGGTCATGGATACGTCTGTAATGTCAACTACTCTATCGCCATTTATATCGCCTAGTGTCGTGAGAAAAACCCAACCTTCGACAACCGTGTTGTCTGCAGTATCATTTTCTTCCGGAAGGGGCCAAGCATAGGCACTTATGGTGTAGTTACCCTTAGTGAAGTTTGCAGTATTCCAAGTAAACGTGAGTATTATGGAATTTCCTACACTTACATTGGCTTCTCTCTGGTCCAGAATAGTTGAATTGCCATAAGTTGTTACGCTGAAGGTTTCCATTGTGTCACCCTGATTTGTCACGTTTACGTTTATATATAGCGAAGAGGATTGACCCACAATGATTTTTGATGTTGATATGCTAGTCAAAGAGATGTCTGGTAAAGGTGGACTCCATGGGTTCATAAGCGGGTAATTATCCTGATTTTCCATATCTATGATATATGGCGCATCCCCTATGCCATCACCATCAGCATCTACTCCACCGTAATCGCTCCAAAAATTCCCGCCAGAAGGATATCCATTATCCCATGTGTTGTTGTAGTTAAGCCCGTAAAATGCTGCTTGAATATTATTATCAATGATGTTATTATGGTAAAACCTGCTACTATGGATGTTAATATAGAATCCATAATTGTTGTTCAATATTGAATTCTCTAAAAGAATGTTGCTGTAAGATAGGTTACCTGCGCCGACGCCTATGTTGTTGTTTTGGATTGCGTTGCGGTGGACAATGTTGTCAAATGCAGAGTCAAATCTGAGAGCAGTGTTTGAGTTGTTCTTTATGATGTTACCAGTTATCGTGTTTCCAGATGAATTAAGCACAAGTATTCCATTCGAGTGGTCTGCTATAATGTTGTTAGAAAGTGTTGTATTTGAATAGTCTCCAACCTGTATCCCAACTAGCGAATTCTGGAGGGTGAAGTTACTAATGTTCACATTGTTTGCAGCAACATCTATGGCAATAAAGGGATCTATACCTCCAGCATCAATAATTGTTGCATGCTTATTCTCACCTATTAGATTCACAGTCTTGTTGACGACTACGCTTTCGTAATATGTTCCATTCTGGACAAAGATGATGTCTCCTTCATTGGCGCTGTTAATTGCCTTCTGTATTGTAGAATAGTCTGTTGGCACATCTATTTGTCTGTAAAGAAAATTAGCAGTCATCAAAGCGCCTGCACCGCTAATGTTAGTTACCCATAATCCTGTTGAGCTATAATCATAGGCTCTGCTGTTTGGATCTGTTGTGTCTCTGAAACCTAACACGTTGGAATAGTAAGGATCATTCGCATCACCTCGGTTACCACCGTAGGTATCTAGGTCTTGAGCACCTCCATGCGCTTCCTCAAGATCAACCATCTTGTGAGCTTCATTATCATTATCCGGCACCGATTCATCGATATGCCAGATCAATATCCCTGATCCTGGCAAATAACTATCATATCCTACCTGCTCACGGTTCTCTATCAGAAAATACTCCATCTCAGAGAACTCTAGCTTATACACTGTTGGTGTGGTTTCTATTTGAGGTATTGAAGCATTCTCTACAAAGGAGGTTACAAGGGTAGGCGTCACCCAACCTAGTTGAATTTTACACCAAGCAGACAGATGAGAAGGGGTAGTTCCTGAAGGTGTTCCTAGCCAAGTTCCTGTTGCCATGAGCCCCCATCTCCCTATCCCGTCAGAACTGTAATCCGTGTCATACAAATCAGGCAGACCTAAATCGTGACCGAACTCATGGGCGAACACGCCCATTGGTGAATCTTCAGCCTGCATAAAGTATCCACCAACATAATCGTCGGGGTGTCTTGATATTCGAACACCGTCCACTATTGTGTCCTGAAGGGGGCTGCCATTGACTGAATAGCCTTCGCCAAAAATGTACCAGCGATGAGACCAAATATCAGTTGACACGCCTGTAGACTCTTGTCCAGATCCCGCATGCACAATACAAATGCTGAGCTCTCCAGGATCCATTATGTGGTTTCCATTAGCATCATACTCTGAAAAGTCAACATCAGCATCAGCCAGTGTCACTGCTTCTCTGGCGAGTTCAAAGATTAACGCATTCTCATCATCAATGCCTGTGGCGGAGTCCTCCCCCCACCACACCATTTCATAGGCACTTCTATACCATCCAGATCCTATGATTGCTCCTGTTATATTTAGCAAACCATAAGACACCTCAGAATAGTAGTGTCTCATTGCCCCCTGGGTTGAACCAAAGATTAAATCCGCATAGTATGCTGGGGTTAGTACACCTGTTCTATCGGAAAAATCTATCATTATTACCAAAATATCTCTAGTTCCGTTCACAGGAGCCATCATTGGTGCATGCCAATCCGCAACTTTGGGATACTCATTCTTTGCAGTGTACAAATTTTGAATAACATCAGGACTGGGAGTAATGCCTGGAAATCCATGTTGACGAATCAAAGTTGTCAGTTCGTATGGTCGATCCAAGTTTGGAGGGGCAAACATTCGAGCTCCCCCGGTTGTTCCTACTTGGAATGTTAATAACAGCAACGTAATATACAAAACAAAATTAACCTTCATTATCACACCTTCAGCGGATTGTTAAGCAAGTCTTCTATCGGTTATTTGCTATTCATACTAAGTAATGAATAATATTTAATGCTTCAGCAAATTATCAAAAATTCAGTATTATTCCTTCATCTCGCTAATCATCCCAAGTTTTGGTGGGGCTGCCCGGATTTGAACCGAGGTCACGAGAGCCCAAGTCTCATAGCCTAGACCAAGCTAGCCGACAGCCCCAGTATTTTGGGAAATCTAAGCCTTCTAAGAGCTTATTTATTCCCAGATTGATTCCCATTGATTCAAGCATAGATTGGGAATCTTATTCTAAGTGGTACAGTGATAGTCATAATAAATCTAACTCTACAACAGGAATGATGACAAGATATGCAATGTGCTACAGCTACATTCTGCGCGCACAAATGGGAAAAAGTAGAACGAAGACAGCACCTAAATGGGTTCTTGGCACAAGCCATAAAACTTAGGAATAGTCTTAGGGAGCATCTAACGCAGGATCGATGCCAATTATGAGTGAGACCCTTTTAATGGAGTTGAAGGAGATTCAACCCTCCCAGCTGTATATAAGCTCACAAAAATTGAGTAGCGTAATGGAAAATTTTGCCTTAAAACCAAGACTGATGGAGCCCATCCCTATTAAGGAACTTAGTGACAGAATTATCTTTGTTGATGGTCATACAAGAGCTTTTGCAGCTTTGCTAAATAGATTTCCCAAGGTTCCCGTGTATTGGGAAGACGAAGAATTAGATTGGGAAGCTTATGAAATCTGTGTAAGATGGTGTTTGGAAGAAAAAATCTATACAATAGCCGACCTTAAAAACAGAGTAATCCCACACCAAGAATACAAGAAGCTTTGGTATGACAGATGTGCAAAAATGCAGAAGGAACTTGAGGAGAAACGGAAGCTGAAAAAGAGCAAGGTCTGACTAGCGCCATAGTTAAAAATTAATCTTCCACAAATCAGAAAGCACATTTATGTGCCTAGTAGCTGCTCTAGAATCACTCTCATTACACAAGACCGTAAAAGTAAAGTAATGCGTGGAAGCGTTTTTCTACTCAGGAAGGAAAATTTGAATTGGAATTAGCATGAGGGTTGACACAATCTTAGTCTTAGACTTTGGGGGGCAATATTGCCACTTAATAGCTCGACGGATAAGAGAAAACAACGTTTATTCGGAAATAGTTTCCAATGATATATCGTCAACCGAAATAAGAGGATGGAAAACAAAAGTTTCTGTAAAAGGCCTCGTTTTATCTGGAGGCCCTCAGAGTGTTTTTGACCCTGATGCCCTCAAAATCGATACAGAAATACTTGGCTTAGGGCTCCCAGTTTTAGGATTGTGTTATGGGCATCAATTAATAGCAAACATCGCTGGAGGCTCTGTCAAGCCAGCAGAAAAAAAGGAATTCGGCATTGCTTACGCCACAATTGACAAGCCTGTTGGTGTATTGAATGATCTAAGCAGTCGAGAGAAGGTTTGGATGAGTCATAGTGACACCGTCTATAACCTCCCCAACGAATATGAAATTTTAGCTCACACAGAAAACTGCCCTGTAGCGGCGTTTCAATACAAGAAAAACTCAATATATGGGTTGCAGTGGCATCCTGAGGTCGTTCATACCGAAAACGGAGGCAAAATGCTGCGAAATTTTCTATTCAAGATATGCCAATGTCAACCCAATTGGACGATGGGAAATTTTATTGAAAAGGCAGTAAACGAGACAAAGAAAATTGTAGGTGATGGAAGAGCAATTGTTGCGTTGAGTGGTGGTATAGACTCCAGCACAGTAACGGCACTAGCTGCTAAAGCTTTAGGCAGAAACCTGACAGCTGTTTTCGTTGACCATGGCTTTATGCGAGAGACTGAACCCGAATTTGTTCAAAAAACGTTTCAAGAATATGATTTAAACTTTATAGCAGTCAATGCTGGGGAAAGATTTCTACGAAAACTTCAGGACATAAACGACCCAGAGCAGAAACGTAAAGTCATCGGAGAAGAATTTGTACGTGTCTTTGAAGAAGAAGCAAAAAAAGTTGACGCAGAATACCTTCTCCAAGGAACTATATACCCCGATAGAATAGAATCAGGATTTCGAAGATTTTCAGACAAAATTAAGACACATCACAACGTTGCTGGATTACCAGCAAGAATTGATTTCAGAAAAATTGTGGAGCCATTGCGGGATTTATACAAAGATGAAGTACGCAAAGTAGCCCAAAAATTGGAATTACCTAGCGAAATCATTGAAAGGCAACCTTTTCCAGGACCTGGTTTAGCTGTGAGAATAATTGGTGTTGTTACCCAAGACAAACTTAACATTGTAAGAAAAGCAGACAAGATTGTAACTGACGAAATCGAAAGTGCTGGTTTAAAGGATAAATTATGGCAATATTTCGCTATCTTGACAGATACCAAAAGCACAGGTGTCAAAGGGGACGCTCGAGCCTATGGCTACACAGTGGCGGTAAGGATTGCAGAAAGTCGAGAAGCCATGACCGCAAGTTTCTCAAAGATTCCCTATGAGGTTCTTGAAAAAGTCTCTTCGAAGATAACGAATGAGATACCTGAAGTAACTAGAGTGGTCTATGACATCACTCACAAACCACCCGCCACGATAGAATGGGAATAAAATGCTTTCCCTGCAAGAATATTTCTATTTGCATACATGGGTTCAAAGGCTCACTAAAGAATATGTGTGCTCTCAACTTACACGATGTAGTAAAAAATTCTTTAACAAAGCTTTTAGTTGAGTACTACAGATTTTAAATCCCCCCACTGGAGAATGAAGAGTACGTTGAAAGCACTAATCTTGGCTGGAGGGTTTGGGACAAGACTTCATCCTATAAGCTGCACAAGACCGAAACATCTTTTTCCAATAGCTAACAAACCACTCATCGACTTAACGCTTGAAAGACTAGCAAAATGCGGCGTAAAGGAGGTCGTACTAGCTGTTAATTTTATGGCACACATCCTTGAAAATACCCTCGGCGAGTCTAGACATGGGATGACACTTCGATACTCTAGGGACGTAGCTTTAGGGCGCGAAACTAAGCAGTTGTCTCAAGGGGCTCTAGGTACTGGAGGATCTGTAAAACAAGCTGAAAAACTTTTGAGGGAAAAAAAATCGTTTTTCGTGTTAAATGGTGACATCCTCACAAACTCAGACTATATGAAAATTATGGAAGAGCATCAAAACAATGAAAAAATCGCAACAATAGCACTCCACCGAGTTAAAGATCCAAGTCGATATGGAGTGGTGGAGTTGAAAGAGACGAATTGCATAGAGCGATTCATAGAAAAACCTTCAGAGAACCCACCTAGTAACCTAGCAAACGCAGGCATCTATATTTTTAATCAAGAAATATTCAATTATATTCCAGCAAACAAAAGATGCTCCATAGAACGGGAAATATTTCCAAAACTTGCGGAAGAAGATGAACTTTTCGGTCATGAGATCAAAGACTTATGGATTGATGTTGGCAAACCAGCCGATTTCATTAAGGCAAATAGACTTTGGCTTGAAGCTGGAATGGCATCAAATATCAATTCAATGAAGGCAAGACTCGGAAAGAATACAGAGATAAAAGATTCAGTAGCTATTGAAGAGGACGCCACCATTGGGCAGAACTCAATAATCGGTCCAAATGTATCTCTCGGGAAAGATGTTTTTGTAGGGTACGAGGTCCGCATCAAAGACTCGATAATCTTTCCTCACACCATTATTTCAGATTTCACAACTATAAATGGTTCAATAATAGGTGAGTCTGTCAGTATTGGGAAGAAGGTGAAGATCGAAAGAGGATGTTTAATAGGCGACTATGCCCTAATCCACGACAATGTCACCCTCGCTCAAAATGTCAAAATTTGTCCCTCTAAAAAAATCTCTGAAGACATACTCAAACCTACAAGCATAATGTAGGGAAATTTATGGGAAAATCAAGAAGGTTGTTTGGAACAAACGGCATCCGAGGAGTTGTAAACAAGGAGCTGACACCAGAATTCGCGATAAGAATCGCCGAGGCGATTGGCACTTACTTCAAGAGAGGAAGGATCCTTTTAGGATATGATGGAAGAATTAGCAACATCATGCTTGCAAATGCGGTCACCAGCGGATTAGTGTCGACAGGTTGTGATGTTTATGACGCTGGGATGGCCCCTACACCTTGCATCCAGTATGCAGTAAAGAATCATGAAATGGATGGGGGTGTTATGATTACAGCCTCTCATAATCCAGCGGAATATAATGGAATCAAAGTAATGGCAAACGACGGTGTAGAAATACCCAGAGAACAAGAGCTTAAAATCGAGAACATGTTCTTTGAGAATGAAGTGTTCAAGGCTTCTTGGGATGGAGTTGGGCAAAGACACAATTTACCAAGAGCCTTAGGTGAATATAAAGAAGCAATAAAAAAACACATTGATCCATCTGCGATTAAAAAAAGACACCTCCATGTGGTGGTGGATGCTGCAAACGGTGTAGGGGGCTTAACAACTCCATATTTGCTTAGAGAATTAGGCTGTCGAGTCACCACAATAAACGCAAACATAGATGGAACATTTCCAAACAGGCAACCAGAACCTAGACCCGAAAGCCTACAAGATCTTGCGACAACTGTGGAGTCTGTCAAAGCCGATTTCGGAGTAGCCTTTGATGGCGACGCAGATCGCTCCATTTTTGTGGATGAGAAAGGAAAAGTGCACTGGGGAGACCGCACCTTCGCCCTCATAGAGAAAAATTTTCTACAAACCAATCCTGGAGCAATTATTGTCACACCTGTGAGTTCTTCGCAGGTGGTCAAAGATGTTGCTGAAAAATATGACGGTAAGTTGACATGGACCAAGGTAGGTAGCACCATCGTCTCTCATACAATGAAGAAATTAAAGGCAAAACTGGGAGGAGAAGAGAACGGAGGCGTATTTTATGGCCCCCATCAACCTGTGAGAGATGGTGCAATGACAGTTGCACTAGTTCTACACATAATGGCCAAAGATGATAGAGCGTTATCCCGACTGTTGGATGAACTGCCTCGTTATTACCTTGAAAAAGACAAAATAAGATGCCCAAACGAACAAAAACCTTTAGTGTTGAGAAAGCTAGTTGCGGAGCTTGAGTCTCGGAAGCCTGAAACTATAGATGGCTTGAAATTATGGTTCCCCGACAAGAGTTCCATACTCCTAAGACCAAGCGGAACAGAACCAATATACAGATTTTACGCTGAGGCAAAGACAAAAGAGCGAGCGTCCATGTTGGTCAAAGAATATAAACAGAAAGTCCAACAACAAATCATTAAATCCTAAACCCCGAAAGTATTCAAATCCAAAACGCCACCACTGAGAAGGAAATCTCAAAAAGGGAAAAGAATGCCAAACATAATGAACATCAATGAAGAAGACATCGACAGTTTTGAGAAATGTAGTAACTATACTGTCAGCGTGATGGAATGTAATAGAATAGGAGTTTTAGTAGCTCGTCTTTTTGCAGATGCAGGCTTCAGAGTAATAGGAGTAAACGAAAATCCACACACACAGAAATTGTTGAAGAAGGGGCGATATCCCTCCTCTACAAAGACCGATCGAACACTAGAAAGATATGCAAAGGAAGGGATTTTCACTGCATCTCTTGAAGGAAGAAGAGCTGCATCTGAAAGCGACATTGTAGCTGTTGTCGCTCAAATTACGATTAATTCGAAGAAAAAACCCAACTATTCCTTACTAGAAAAAATATGTAAAGAGGCTGGTATGGGTTTGAAAAGGGGGTCCATCGTTTTATTTTTTAACGTCACTGGAGTCGGTATGATTGAAGACTATTTGAGCGGGGTTTTGGAAAAGGCGTCTGGCCTGAGCGTAGGAAAGGATTTTGGTTTGGCTATCAGCCCCATCGAAATAGATTCAGAGAGAGAATCAGGTGGATTTTCTAGCTCCTTTAAAATTCTAGGCGCTATTGATGACGCAAGCCTTAATGTAGCAAAGCTCATATTAAGTAAAATCGCTAGATCCAAGATTCTAACGGTTACCAACATCAAAACAGCTGAAGCAGCGAACCTATTTCAAAACGCGCAAAGAGAGATTAATCAAGCGTTAGCAAATGAGTTTGCCCTTCTGTGTGAAAAACTCGAAATAGATTTCCTTGAAGTCATAGCGGCCGCAAACAAAAGTGCACCATATTACACACCACTGACCGGCATAGTAGATGACGCCGTTCGAAATAGCGTAGATTTTCTCTTAGAAGAAGCTGAAAACCAAAACTTGGATCTTCGCTTAATGCTTCTTGCTCGACGGATTAACGAAGAGATTGCAGAGCACATATTTAGTCTAGTCAAAGATGCACTCAAGGCTTGTGGCAAAACGGTTAGAAGAGCTAAAGTTACAGTTCTAGGCATTTCGCAACGCCCAAACTCCAAAGAACCTCCTGGTTTCTTAATAAAAAGCATAATCAATCTCCTTAACAAGAAGCTGAGAGTGGTCCAAGTTAGCGATCCATTCTTTTCTAGGGAAGAATTGGAAAATTTTGGGTTTGATGGTGAAAAATTCTCGAAGGCTGTGGAGAGAACCGATTGCATTATTATTCTAGTAAGACATTCAAGGTTTGGACGAATAAGCTTGAAAAAAACTAAGTTCTTAGCGAAGAAATCGCCAGCAATTGTAGATATTGCACAGGTTATAGATCCAAAGAAAGCAGAGAAATCTGGGTTCGTTTATCGTGGATTGGGAAGGGGGATGTGGACAAAATGAAATCACTAGGTGTAGCAGTTATAGGAGTAGGATTTTGGGGTAAGAATCACATAAGAGTGTTCAACGAGCTAGCAGAGACTGAACTTAAAGCAGTTTGCGATATAGAGATGGAGAGGGCAAAAACCATTGCCAGTCAATATGGAGTCGAAGCCTACAGCGACAGCCAAAAGATGCTTAAACGAGAAGACATTGAAGCAGTTAGTATTTGTACATGGACGACAACACATGCAACTGAAGCTATGAAGGCCATAAAGGCAAAAAAGCATGCGCTAGTTGAAAAGCCAATAGCTAGCACAATCAAAGAAGCAAGAAAAATTGTGGACTCTGCAAAGCGAGGAAACAGACATCTAATGGTTGGTTTTATAGAAAGGTTCAATCCAGGTGTCCAGCGAGTTAAAAACCTATTGAAAGGAGGGGAAATTGGTGAACTCGTCTCGTCTACTGCAAAGCGAGTTTCACAATGGCCCGAAAGAATTGGTGACGTGGGTGTTGTAAAAGACTATGCGATTCACGAAATAGATATCATGCGAAAAATCTTTGAAGAAGATCCAACAACTGTCTATGCAAGAGTTGGAAATCTAAAGCACACAAAATTTGAAGACTATGCGCAGATAATGCTTACATTCAAGCGTGGAAAGACGGCTTTTATTGAAGCGAACTGGCTCACGCCTGATAAAGTAAGGAGCCTAACACTCACTGGTAGCGACGCGATTATGTCTCTTGATTATATCACACAAGAAATCAGCATAGAAACTCTAGAAAAAACACTAACACCACGCTACAAATGGAAAGAACCCTTGAAGTTAGAGCTGCAGCATTTTGCACATAGCGTACTTAATGATAAGGAACCAGAAGTCACTGGTGTCGATGGATTGAAAGCGTTAATAATTGCTGAAGCTGCTTCGAAATCTTCCGAAAAAGACAGCGCGATAAAATTAGATCTTGGTAAAGCATCGAATTAACTATTCTTTTTTGCCATCGCGCGCTCTTTTATTTTCAGTGTAAAGGGTTTGCCCTCTGAAAGAATTTTCTTAGGAATTTCGTTTTTCCACTTCTTAAGGAAGGGAAGTTCGTCTTTTTCGTCGCGAAGCTCATCAGGCAACATTTCAGGAATCTCCTCCCGGATCGGATACCACCGTAGGCACTTTGGACAGATGATTAGTCCCTCAACGATCTCATCTTTCTCCTCAAAAATGTGGAGCTCAAGCGGGTAGTATTTATCGATGGGACAAGCCAGAATATCCATCAACTTTTTCTTCATAAAACCTCTCCTTTCTAGGCAGCATCTCTGCTGCAAGCACACTTAAGACTTGCGCATAATGATGAGTTCTTAGACAGATATAATATGTCTGTACTTTCTAGCCATATTTGGACCTTTCACAAGAGTTTTTACTGAGGCATCCTAGACATCTATTAGGATACGATGCTATTCCTTTGGAATGCTAGCTCCACTAGCACAAACCGTGAAATCGAAATCCAATTTTTTGACTCTTCTAGTGGGAAGTTCAAGAAAGTCACTGTTGGCGATTATAAGCCTTACTTCTTGACAACCTACCCACTTCCAAAGGATAAGGAAGAGAGAATTACGAATATTCAGGGTGAGGTTGAGCTTGTTAGAAAGCGAAATTTACTTACTGATGAGTTGGTGCAGCTTGCAAAGGTAAAAACTCTGACTCCAATCTTACTTAAGAAGCTGACAACACAATTTGAAAATGTCTGGGAAAACGAAATCGAGCACAGCCGGAGCTACATATATGATAATGATCTAGTTTTTGGTGCACCCTACATCCAACAAGGAAACAAGTTTGTTCTGGTTAATGATGTGCAACGGGAATTAAAACAAGATTTCAATAAAGCCTTTGAGCAAGAAAGACAGAAAGATCCGCTGAAATACGCGCAGATAGAAAAATGGTTCAACCTTTGCCATGGACCAGTGCCTGAAATCAGCATAGATTTACTTGGTGGTCAGAAGAATAGGAGAGACGTTGAAGAACAGATCTATCTGGCATTCTTGCTTGCCAGAATTGCCAACATACCCGTCCCAGAAGCCCACAATAGCCGAAGGGTTAGTGATTGGATAAAATCCATGATCTACACTCATCTACGTAAAAATAGTGTCCTCATCCCCACATCCAGAGAATTACGAAGGGGGCAGAAAGCTCACAGAGTTCCTGGAGCCCTTACTATCGAACCTAAAGCTGGAATTTATTTCAATACGGTTGTCTGTGACTACGAAAGCCTTTATCCAAGCTGCATTGACAGCTATAACCTCTCCTACGAGACTATAGACTGTGCTCATGAGAAATGCAAAGGCAACAGAATATCAGAAACAAAACATCACGTCTGCACGAAACGGAAAGGATTCTATTCTATCTTGATAGGAGCATTGAAAGATCTCAGAATTCGCTGGTTTAAGCATTTAGCCAACAATGTCAATATCCCTGAAAAAAAGAGGCGATTAGCCAATTCAGCTTCAAAGCTGTTGAAATTAATAAGCGTCTCTAGCTTCGGAGTAACCGTTCGTATTCACGGAGTAGCATGTCCACCACTTGCAGAATCCATCACAGCTTATGGTCGCTGGGTTTTACAGACTACTTGGGAGATTGTAGAAAAAAATAGTATGCACCCAACGTATGGCGACACTGACTCAATTTTTCTGGATAATCCTTCACCTTCGCAAGTGCAGATGCTAATAAAATCTATTAAGAAGCAATTGAATCTCGACTTGGCTATAGAAAAAGAATATTCCATATGTGTTTTACCCAAGGCTAAGAAAGCATACTTCGGCATAACAAATGACGGAACACCAGATTTGAAAGGCTTGACAGCGATCAAATCTAATGCGCCAAAATTCATTCAGGCGGCTTTCCGCGATTGTGTTAGAGTTCTTAGCAATGTGGGAAACATGGACCAATACGTTTCAGCTAAAAAGGAAATCATTACCGTTTTTCATGAAGCGATAAAGAGGCTGCAGGAGCGAAAAGTGAATCTCGAGGATCTTGTCTACTCAGTGCAGCTATATCACGATCCAAGAGAGAGAGTTGATATATCGATTATGTCTCAACCTTACCAATGCGCTCTCCAGTTGATGGACGATGGTGAAACATTAAACAGACGAGATACGGTTCATTTCGTAAAGGTAAAACCTTTCAATTACAAAGGCAGAACTTTTACTGTGAAGCCCGAAACCCATGTAAGAAGCTTGACTGAGATTAACGTGGAAGATTACATTCGTAATTTAACAACAGCTCTTGAACAGACCTTCGAGCCGATGGGAATAAGGCTAGACCGAAACTCGAAGCTAACTGATTGGCTTGGATCCTAAAGGACTAGTTTTGCCCTCGAAATTCCATTTTAATGTTGAAAACTTCTCTTTAGCCAGTCTTCCTGCAAGTCTCAACTCGTAATCCGTTAAAACGCCTTCTACGAGCTCTATATTGAGAGCTCTTTCAAATCCCTTGGCTAGCGCTTTGAAGACATGGTTAATAGGTATCGGGTTGCCTAACTCATCTGCAACTGAAGTAATCCTTCTTTTGGCAATAGTCAAGATATCAACACAAGAATCTTTCCAAGGAGCTTTAAGAAACGTGAACATTTTCTTTAAATCAACATTCATCAAAAATGTGCCATGTTGGAGAATTACGCCTTTTCTGTTTGCTTGAGCACTCCCTGAAATCTTGCGCTCTTTGACAACTATGTTTGGGCACTGCTTGAGGTCACCCCTGTTATATTTAGCATTGACTCCGAGAATATGAGCAGCTTCAATCAGCCCATTCGAGATCTGACTATAAGCCTTTGCCACATCTTTGGTTCCTAGATCCTCTCGATTCACAGTCACACTGTAGGTTATCTCGTCTAACGTGTCATGATAAACAGCACCCCCTCCAGATATACGTCTAACCACATCAATGCCATTAATTTTGCAGGCTTCCAAGTTGACCACGCTATGAATATTCTGGAAGCGCCCAATAGATACCGCTGAAGGGTGCCAACGAAAAAATCGCAAAGTGTTCGAAGTTTTTTCCTCTATTCTTGCTTGTAATATTGCTTCATCTATTGACATGTTGATGAAAGCATTCTGGACTTCAGGCTTTAGCAAGCGCCAAATAGACATTTTCATCCAAACCTTTGAGTTTCAAGGGATGAATATAAATGTAAATATAATGTTTGGATAGCCGATTGTGAGTCGATAACTAAGGAATAAGCAAAGGAAGAATTAGTGTGGATTTGGTTATACGCGCACACATCGTGAGAACCAAACCGACAAAGCTCAAAAATGTGCTAATTGCGGAGTTGAACCAATTATCCGGAATGGCGCCATTAAGTAAATAATGGTGTCTAATTTCTGGGCGAAGTGAGACGGAGAGATGTAATAGCAGGTTTTGAATATACTTAGAAAAAGTAACTTAAAATCATACACCTCCATTTTATATGATGATTTAAATATCAGTAGTGTGGTTTATCGTACCGGAAGGATTTGCAGCATGGGTTCAAAGTCGCCAAAAGGTGAATTTGCTGCGAGACAGCTAGTCAAGAAAAGGAAGAAATTCCGTTGGCACGACCGCTATTATAAACGGCGTACGCTTAGACTAGATGTGAAAGCTGACCCTCTGCAAGGCGCTCCGATGGCGAGAGGAATAGTTCTAGAAAAAGTCGGTGTTGAAAGCAAGCAGCCCAACAGCGCTATTAGGAAGTGTGTGAGGACACAGCTTATTAAGAATGGAAGATCTGTTACTGCTTTTCTTCCTGGCGATGGCGCTTTAAACGTCGTAGATGAACATGACGAAGTAATAGTTGAAGGCATTGGCGGCTCGCGTGGGGGAAGTATGGGCGACATCCCAGGCGTAAGATGGAAAGTTATTATGATCAATGGAGTATCCTTAAAGGAGCTTGTTTACGGTAGAAAAGAGAAGCCGATGCGCTAAAGTTGGTGCGTGAAATGAGCAAACAAGTGCAAGAGATAAAGCTTTTCGGAAAATGGAGCTTTCAAAACATTGAGCTTCAAGATGTTGGTCTTAAGAAATGTGTTTCTATTAGACCAATTTATATTCCTCACAGCATGGGAAGACATGAGCATCATAGGTTTCATAAATCAGATGTAAACATCGTTGAAAGGCTAGTGAACAACCTGATGATGCCTGGAAAAAATGCTGGTAAGAAAACAAGGGCAATAAACACACTTAAAAATGCCTTCGAAATAATCCAGTTACGAACTGGTAGAAATCCTATCAAAGTTCTTTTAAGAGCAATCGAAAAATCTGCTCCATGTGAAGACACAACCAGAATTACGTATGGCGGTGTTGCCTACCACATGGCTGTTGATGTTTCGCCTCAAAGAAGAGTGGACCTCGCTCTTCGCCTATTGGCTGAAGGGGCACGAAAATCGTCTTTTGGCAACTCTCGTACAATTGAGGAATGTTTAGCCGAAGAACTCACATTAGCAGCGAACAGCGATATAAAGAGCCATGCTGTGTCTAAACGCAACGAGATTGAAAGGATCGCTCAGGCTAACAGGTAAATTTATCGCATGTGCATTTCCACGACATCTTTGTCACGTAGATTAAAGGACAATCCTACCTTTCTTGGACTAAAACGAAATCGATTTGCCCAGACTTTTGCATAGGCGAAGTGTTTGTAAAAGTCACTGTGAATTTGCTTTGCTAATTCTGCAACTGTCGAGTCTTTTTTTAGTATAAATGGTTCTATCGATGGTTCTTTGCTATTTGGTTCTTTAGTATAGATCCGAATTATTTCAAGCATCTTAAATAATTCTGTACCAAGGGTCTCCATGCCCACTTTGGTCCTGCAAGATACTTTGATGATGTTGAAGCGATCTTCTAAAATTTTTCTCAAATCGTTGAAGTTCTCTGCTGCTCCTTCAATGTCGATCTTGTTGGCTACAATAATTGTTGGTCGAAACACGACGCTTTCGAAAATCGAATCTTCAACATCATCAATGGTGGCATTGCCATAGATTTTTACAATCGCGTTAGTAACTCCATAGCTCTCTAAAAGGGTTTTCACATCCTTAAGATTACAATCGATGAGTCTACCAATTACAAGTATTCTTAGGCCTATGCCCATATGTTTCCGTTCTATGTCTACTCGCGATTTTGGTTTCTTGAGAAGGATGCGAGCATTTTCGAGTTCCCGCAATATAAGCGAAATCTGTTCACTGGGATTTCTTTGAAGGTCAATCATCAAAATTAGGCCATCAGCGTTTCTTGCTAATGCTAAGGTTGGCGCACCCCACCCTTTTCCCTCAGCAGCACCTTCAATAACTGCTGGTGCCTCGACAATTTGAAACTGGATATCTTCAAAAGGTAGCATACCTGGGATTGGCTCCTGTGTCGAGTAGGGGTAGTCAGAGACTTCAACTTTCGCATTTGTGACCGACTTCAACAGACTGCTTCGCCCAACCTTTGTCAGTCCCAAAATGACAAATTGGGCAGCACCTTCCTTTTCTATAAACGACTTCGGTCCCCTTGCACCTGCTTTTTTGTGTTTTTCCGCCTCTAATTCTCTCCGCAAGGTAGCCATTTTTGTTTTTACTTGGGCACGGAGTTTTCTTGTGCCTTTGTGCTTAGGAACCAAACTTAGAAATTCTTGTAGGAGTCTTAGTTTCTCCTTCGGGTTCCTAGCCATCAGAACTTCGTTCCATTTTCTCCTTGCCTCACCAGGTAAATTTGCAGGCATCCTGCTGCGCCTCCCTTCTTTCGAAAGTTAGATGATATTATGTATTCAGGAGAAGAAAAATGGTTCGTGAGAATTCATATCATTTGTAAACACTTAGCATGGTTTGTCATATTGATCTTGCAGCGAAAGCAAACTTAATATTGCTGAAAGAACAGTGATGTAAACCGAATTTCACCAATATTTAGAGCAAAAAAGAAAGATGGAGGAAAAAAAGTGAGCAAATCAACGAAACCACACCTGAATCTGATTATTGTCGGTCATGTTGACCATGGAAAATCTACAACCACAGGGCACTTGCTGTACAAAGCTGGAGCCATTGATGATCGGATAATAAAATCCTATGCAGAAGAAGCAAAGAAACTAGGTAAAGAGACCTTCAAGTTTGCGTGGGTTTTAGATAATCTTAAAGAAGAACGTGAACGAGGATTAACCATCGACCTTAGATTTCTCAGATTCGAGACCCCAAAATACTTTTTCACGGTCATTGACGCCCCAGGTCACAGGGATTTTGTTAAGAACATGGTTACTGGTGCAAGTCAAGCGGATGCTGCCATATTATTCGTTTCAGCAAAAAGAGGAGAATTTGAGGCTGGCATAGGTGCAGGCGGACAGACCCGAGAGCATGGTTTCCTAGCTTTTACTCTGGGCTGTCATCAGATCATTGTGGCAGTTAACAAGATGGATGATCCAACTGTTAATTGGAGCCAAGAGCGCTACGAGGAGATCAAAGCTGAAATCAGCCGCATGTTAAAAATGGTTGGTTTTAAAGTAGAGAAAGTTCCCTTTGTGCCTACATCTGGGTGGACAGGAGATAATCTTACAGAGAAAAGTGATAAAATGCCTTGGTACACGGGGCCATCTCTTTTCGAGGCTCTTGATGATTTTGAAGTCCCACCGAAACCTCTTCAAAAACCTTTGCGTATACCCGTGCAAGACATTTACACAATCACCGGTGTTGGCACAGTACCCGTAGGCAGAGTTGAAACAGGGGTATTAAAAGAAGGCGATGCTGTTATTTTCATGCCATCGAACAAAAAGGGGGAAGTCAAATCTATGGAAACTCATCACGCTAAAGTTCCACAAGCTGAACCAGGAGACAACATTGGCTTTAACGTTAGAGGTATAGCAAAGAATGACGTGCACAGAGGAGATGTATGTGGCCATCTAGACAACCCCCCAAGCGTTGCCAAAGAATTCATCGGACAAATTATAGTGATATACCATCCCACTGCAGTTGCAGCTGGCTACACACCCGTCCTTCATTACCACACAGGACAAGTAGCATGCCGATTCACAGAACTCATCAAGAAAATTGACCCTCGAAGTGGTCAAACTGTGGAAGAAAAACCCGCGTTCTTGAAGACAGGCGATGGCGCAGTCGTCCGAATGGAACCACTACACCCAATAGCAGTAGAAACATACACTGACTTTCCAGAGCTGGGACGCTTTGCTGTGCGAGACATGGGCACCACAGTGGCTGCAGGTGTAATCAAAGAAGTCACAAAGAAAGGAACTTAAAAAAATCCATCATCCCTTTTTTCTTCTATCGGAAGGTCATAACATCAACAAAAGTATTTATCTCAATCTTTTATTAGGCAATAACTATACACTCTGGCAATATCTCACAGTTGAGTCTAGAAAATGTCAGGGACAGAAACATTAGTACCTTATTTCAAACAGACCATAAAAGAATCCCAACCCACAATAATTGTAGATAGTCACGAAGCCAGCAGTGCTCCAAAAATCGTTAAGGGATTAATCGAGCTTGGGGCAAAGGTCAAAACTCACCATCTACACAAAGGCGATTATATTCTATCGGATGTATGCGCAGTGGAGCGAAAAACGGTGCAAGACTTTGTATATACTCTTACACGACGTCATCTGTTTGATCAGCTTTTTGGGCTAAAAGAACTATATTCAACCGCTATGATTTTGCTTGAAGGATATTTACCAATAATCTACAAGTTCACTCGTATTAACCCGTCAGCAGTTTGGGGAGCTATGTTTGCCTTGGCAAAGCAAGGAATTGCCCTAATTCACACTACAAACATCAAGGGAACGGTTGACTTTCTTTATACCGCTGCTAAACAAGAGCAAATAACTGAGAAGCGGACTCCTGCTTTGCATGCTGTAAAGAAAACTGAGACCCTGAAGGATGCGCAACTGTATTTTATTGCTAGTCTTCCAAACATTGGTCGTGAAAAAGCATTAGCCATCTTAAAGTCATATCAGACTCCTATGAACGCTCTTATCAATGTGGATAGCTGGACAAAAGAAGTCCATGGCCTAGGGCCAATAATAAGCGGAAAAACGAGGAAGGTGCTAAATACTCAATTCAAGGAGTAGAGATGCCTTGGAAATTGAAGTTAAACCCACCAAGAAGGTAGTGATTTTAGGACTCGACAAGCGTCCATTAGAGGACATAATTTGGTGCGCATCAACTTATAACATAAACCGATTGTTTTGGATAGACGGTTATCTATTATGTACTGAGGTGTACGAGAAAGCTTTCGAGCATGAGATAACTAAAAATGTATTCACAATCAGACAGGTTTGTTACGCAGAATTTCCTAGGTATAGAAAATTTTATGAAGTAGAAAAAGGGGTGCATCTTCCAATAGTCAATGTTACGGGAGTAAAGCTTTTTACTAATTTGTTGAAGTCGATTCTAGAGGAAGATGAAAAAAGTAGAAATCGCTAAAAAAATCCATTTTTATCCAAAGCTTATATCCTTGAAGCGACATTGCTGTATGCAAACGTAATCATAGATATCATTAAACCTTATAAATAGGAGCGGTTGAATTAACTCTGCAACATGAAAGGGTGAAGGCTAATGTCAAAACCATTTTATGTAAAATCTGAAACTCCTACTGAAGTCGTAGATGCAGCCTATGAAGCCCTACAAATCGCGACTCAAACTGGAGAAGTCAGAAAAGGAACTAACGAAACAACAAAAGCAATAGAACGAGGAACAGCAAAGCTAGTTGTGATTGCAGAAGATGTTGAACCACCAGAAGTAGTTGCCCATCTTCCCATTCTTTGCAAAGAAAGAAAGATTCCCTACGTCTTTGTACCCACAAAAAATAAACTAGGTTCAGCAGTGGGCATAGATGTCCCAGCAGCATCGGTATGCATCGTCAAGGAAGGTGAAGCTGATAACCTTATCAAAGAAATAATCAGTCGAGTAGAAGGTCTTCAACGAGGCAACAAAGAGAAATGAGCGCAAAAGAAGAAGAGAAAAAGACAGTCGAACTAGAGCATATTCCAGCTGAAGTCATCCAAGTGATAGGTCGAACAAGCGCAACAGGCGAAATCACACAAGTAAGAGTGCGCATACTTGAAGGTAAAGACAAGGGGCGAATAATCACTCGAAATGTCAAAGGCCCTATCCGTGTTGAAGACGTCTTGATGCTAAGAGAGACTGAACGAGAAGCCAGAAAACTGCGGCGTTAAAAGTAGGAAAGTTGGAGAAACGACGAGGTTGCCAAGATCACGATTGTGCTCTTTCTGCGGGCATGAATTTCAACAAGGTGTAGGTCAAATGTATGTCAGAAACGACGGGACTGTCCTCTGGTTCTGTTCAAGCAAATGCCGCAAAAACAGCTTGAAACTCGGTAGAGATTCTAGAAAATTAAGATGGACTAAATACTTTGGCAAAGAGGAAAAGGGCAAAGCTTAGATTTCAGGCTCTTTAGATGTGTCCAAAAGCTTTCTAACAATTCTCTTCCAGATTTCCTTATTATCAATACACCCAATGTCTGGACTGTCAAGATCACTGTTGAAGTAACTATAAGAACGAGCGCGACAACCTCCACAAATGTACTTGTCTCTGCAGCTTCCACATCCAATCAAGCGACCTTCCATTTCATAGTTCCTTAAATTCTCTCTTGTTCTGAGCTTCCAAAACATTTCGTCTTGATCCCAAAGTTCTTCTAAATTATCTTTAAGGATGTTACCTCGAACAGTGTTTTTATTAGTTGGGAAGAATACGCATGGCTTTATGTCTCCGTTTGGCTCTAAGCATATGTAAAGCCTTCCGGCACCGCAACCTCCCAGAAAGTTTGCTACATTTTCTACACCTTTCAAGGCAGCATAGTGAGCTGAGACAGCGAATTCTCGTCCTCTCTCCTTGGCTATTCTCTTGACTATGCTTGCATATTGAGGGCATGTGCTGAAGAAACGGTCCACTCTTGTGTTGCTTCTCTTTGTCTCTGCTTCCTCTTCCTCAGCTTTTACAGAAAGATCAACAATTCTTCTTCCAATATTCTCTAATATAGAAAGGCGCTCTTTTGGTGTTAGATCCAATTCAAGGTGTGCTTTGGCTCTTCCAGTAGGGATATAGTTGAAATGCATAAATCGGACACCAAGCTCATCAACTAGTTCGATTATCTTCTCAACTTCACCAATATTCTCCTTCTGTATCGTTGTGGCGATGCAGGTGTCGAGTCCTTCATCTATGCTGTTCTGTATTCCTTTCATCGTCTTTTTAAAGCAACCTGGTACACGTCTGAATTCTTCATGAACTGCTTCTGTTGCGCCATCGAGACTTATTTCAACATATTCTATGCCCACATCTTTTATCATTCTTACATTATCTTTTGTCAGCAAAGTTCCATTTGTCGCAATGCTTATGTAAGGTATTTTTTTGCGAGAATACGCCGCAACTTCAAAGAAGTCCTTTCGCATAAGGGGCTCTCCTCCAGAGAAAGAAAGTGCTGGGAGACCAACTGAAGCAATCTTTGAAAGCTTGTCGATGGTCAGAATCGCTTCTTCAGTAGAAAGCTCATGTTTCTTCCCGCCAGCGTCTTCATAACAATGTTTACATCTTAAGTTGCAGACATAGGTAAAATTCCAAACAACTTCGAAGGGACCGCCAGGAGTGAACGGAATTTGGATCCCGTATTTTCTAATTCCCTTCATCATCAGAGAAAAGCCTTTCAACCAAGCCTCGCCAAATCTCTGGTCAAGAAAACGGTCTTTCATAAACTTCTTGTCGGTATGCAGGATTTTGCTGCCTGCTAGGAAAAAGGGCATAGCTACCTTGGCACTCAATCTGCTGCATCTCTCGCAAAGCTTAAGGTCTTGACCCAAAAATTGTTTCAACGAATTAACCATCAAGCTTCCGTCTTTTTCACATTCTACATCAAACTTTGAAACTGCCTTTTTCAAAGTAGGATTGACTATTGTTGAGAACAGATGGTTTTCAATTGATTGTATCATCATTTCTCAACACGCAGATTGAGGTCCTGCAAGCATTAGAATCTAGTTGCATTAAAGCCTATCTATAGTAACATCATTAGCAAAACAGTTTATATTACAGAGAGAGAATTTTAAGAAGCTCTTGAATTTAGTCTGAGACAAGAATTGAATGTTGGGAAATTGTGGTGCCAATTAGACAACCTATAGTCTGCGTGTTGGGACATGTTGACACTGGAAAGACACTTCTGCTAGATAAGATTAGAAAAAGCAGCGTCCAGGCTCGTGAAGTAGGTGGGATAACCCAACACATTGGCGCAAGTTATTTCCCTTTGGACACACTTTTGGAAATATGTGGCCCACTACTAGCGGAGCTGAAAGGAAAAATTCAGATTCCAGGCATTTTGGTAATTGACACTCCCGGGCACGAAGCTTTTGCAAACCTTAGAAAACGAGGTGGAGGAGCTGCTGATATCGCCATTCTAGTGATTGATGTGCTAAAAGGCTTCGAAGCCCAAACATATGAATCTCTGAATATTCTGAAAGCACGGAAGACCCCTTTTCTTGTGGCTGTAAACAAAATTGACCGAATACCTGGATGGCTATCTCAACCTGAAAGGCTCTTTCTTGAATCATACATGTCACAAGATCCCTATGTACGTGAAGATCTTGACAACCACCTATACACAATTATGGGCACCCTTTCCACTCAGGGCTTCCAATCTGAGCGTTTTAATAAAATAAAGTCTTTCACCCGAACTATCGCACTTGTACCGGTGAGTGCAAAAACAGGGGAGGGAATTCCAGAACTTCTGTCAGTTCTTGTAGGACTCACACAACAATATCTCAAAACACAGTTACAAGTAACAGAAGATCCGGGAAAGGGAACTGTGTTAGAGGTCAAAGAAGAAGCAGGACTCGGAATGACCATTAACACCATAGTTCATGATGGCATTCTGAGGAAAGGAGACACCATTATAGTTGGAAGCAAAGACAAACCCCTTGTGACAAAAGTCAGGGCAGTCCTCTTGCCCAACCCTTGAGATGAACTAAGAGACCCGCGCGACACATTTTCTTCAGTGAACTCAGTTTCTGCTGCTTCGGGAGTAAAAATCGCTGCTCCCAATCTGGACAACGCTTTGGCCGGAGCTCCACTATATGTGGTTCCATTGGAAGAGCAGACGGAAGAATTTGTTAGGATGGTCGCAGACGAGATTGAGAAGGTAAAAATCTCTACAGACATTAACGGGATTGTATTGAAGACTGATGCCCTGGGGTCTTTAGAAGCCATCGCAGAGAGTCTGAAGCAAGAAAACGTCCCCATACGACTCGCAGATGTTGGCGACATTTCAAAACGTGATGTCATGGAAGCTAATGTTGTAAAGGAGCATGAACCACTTTACGGGAGCATCCTAGCATTCAATGTAAGGATGTTACCCGATGCCGAAGAAGAAGCTAGAGATCGTGGGATCAAGATCTTCCAACACAATATAATCTATCACCTAATTGACGAGTATGTGGAATGGCTGAGAATAGAACGAGAAAAGCTGGAGCTCAAAGAGTTTGATCGACTAATAAAACCAAGTAAGGTCAAGATAATTCCAGGATACGTTTTCAGAAAAGCCAAACCCGCTATCGTGGGAGTGGAAATTTTAGCTGGTCGAATTAGGCCCAAAATCTTACTAGTTAGAGAAGATGGAGAGGACGTGGGAGAGATTCTACAAATTCAAGACCGAGGAAAAGCAATCTCCGAAGCTATGACAGAGATGCAAGTCGCAGTTTCTATAGACAAGGCAGTTGTAGGACGCCATATCAACGAGAAAGACATTCTCTACGTACGAGTCCCAGAATCCCATGCAAAGGCATTACTAACAAAATTCCAGAACCAACTGACACCTGAAGAGCTTAACACCCTGACTGAATACGTGGAAATGATGAGAAACAAAACAAACATCTTCTGGGCTGCATAAACAAACCAGAGCAAATAGCAAGTATTATAGTTCCACGACCTCACCATAAAGCTACGCACGTAAACGTTACAAAGCTACTTATGTGGGCTGGTAGATCAGTCTGGTATGATCGCCGCCTTCGCAAGGCGGAAGCCGCGGGTTCAAATCCCGCCCAGTCCACCATACATACACAAGCTCCAACGTGGGTATCATAATTCAGTAGCAGACTTCTTCCGCAAGAGTTCTTCCTGAATTTCCTAGCTGGGCTCCTTCCATATTTTGAGAGATAGAAGAATCAACTTTTAGTGTTTGTTAGTCTATTCCATTCTTCTAAGTTCAAAGATTACCGGTCTTAGCCCGTCTGTGCAACAGGACACTGATGTTCCTTTTTCTTTCATCCAAGGGAAGTTTCCCCCATACATTAAGGTAATCACCTTTTTGTATATGTCATTCCAGGCCCAGTGGCAGAATCCTTCAGGCATTTCACCATTTTCGCTGACAATGAATTCTTGGCCTTCTTTGAACAGGTTACACGCTTCTATTTCTTGTCCCATTGGAGGGTTGTCACCGAAAATCTGCTTTGTATCTGTCCTCTTCAAGACCGTTATCTTCAGTTCACGCTTCTCAGCCATAAGATCACCGATGTTACATTACTTGACAAATTTATTAATCTTAGCTTGTTTCATGTTCAACAGGGACCCCGAGCCATAACAATAGGTTAAAGTATGGGTTAGTGTTCAATGCGTGAACAACTATGAAATTAGTAATCTTTAGTTTGGCGGAGCTGCTAAGCAACTTTCTCAATCTTGGTCAATATGAGAGTGAAATCATAGGGGCAATAATCATTTTTTCACTTGCAGCAATCATAGGTTTAGTAATTTATCAAGTTCTCAAAAAATATCTATCTCGTTGGGCAAAGAGAACTAACACAAATATCGAGGATGAGATATTAAGAAACATAAGAGCTCCTGTTCTCGTTCTATCGTTCCTCTTAGGAATATATTATGC
>CP070730.1:592913-595975 GCA_020351305.1 Candidatus Bathyarchaeota archaeon | reverse complement strand
GGTGACATCTCCATTAACCATGGTTTTACTTCAAGCCATCGACATAATTATTAAAACCTTGGTTTTTCTTACAGAAGGCACAAATACCCGATGAATTGTAGTATTTGATGGGAGGAAGTTGAAGCTTAGAAAAATTATTGATAGGATAGGCTCTGTAGGGCTTATTACACTATTGATTTTCTCTGGCATAGGCATAGGTGGGTTAGCATATTACGCATGGCTATCAGTAACTATACCGTTTGAAGTGAAAGAACCTCTCGAAATACTGGAGTATACCTCTGAATTAAGTTTCTATCCTGGTGAAACAAAGACATTGTATGTTGTGGTGCAGAATTATGCCCCCATAAATTATTCTGTGCAATTTGACTTTCATCTGGATGACATGTTCTATCTACAAAATTATGTGACGTTTAGCAACGATAGCTTCATTGTGATGCCTGGAACACACAATTTCACAGTAGAAGTGTTAGTTAAGCCGTGTGCCCCACCAGCAGATATGCAACTAGAAATTGTATTTGAGAGAGTTTGCCCAGACGAAGAACCCGAGATGCCACTAAATACCTCTCTTATGCTTCTAGGCAGTGCAGCAAGATGGGCAGCTGGAAACGGGAGTTCTGCTTTGTACGTTAACTGGAAAGACAACTGGCTTGCACACCATTCCACAGATGGAGAAAATTGGACATGGGGGTGGACAATGGAAAGCTTTGACAGTATTCGATATTCCATTTCTTCTGCACTTACTTACTATGGATTGGACATTGAGTTTGCAGCTGACATCCCGGAAAGCTTAGATGGCTATGATGTAGTTGTCATCTCAGCGTATTATGCGGTTGAACCTCGGCATAATTCGCTAGTTGAAGAATACATTTCCAATGGTGGCGGGATTGTGCTTTTGGGTGGAGTTCCGTGTTATTTCCAAGAATATAACAAAGACCTATATGTGACAAACGATTTGAGTGCGACTCTGGATTGGTTTGGTGCAAATCGTTATGTTAATTCCGGTGGTACTGCAAGGATTACAGTTGATAATCCCTTTGGAACTGATTTTGTTACTGGCGACATCATGTATGAAACCGTGAGGCAAAGTTTCTCTGCTATTTCTCAGATGAGTTCTGAAGCAGAAATATTGGCAAGATGGGATTCTGGACATGTCTTCGCCTTTACTCATGAGTATGGTCTGGGGCAAGTCTACTACCAAAGTTGGTTTGAGTACCTCGATAACCCACCTTAACAAATGTTAGAGAGTTAGAGAATTAGGGCTATCCGACCTTATGTATACATGCAAAAAGACAGTGAAAAATGGGGAAAGCGCGGGAAAAATCGGGTGATGACCCTTGTGAATTAGGAGAAGGAATACGAATGAACTGGAGAAAATTAGTCAGCATTGCGATTGCTTTAACGTATACAGCACTCCTTGTTACCATAGCTATTAATTATGAAGCTTGGAGGTTGAGTGAAATGGACAAAGACCCCTTCATAACACTCCAACCTTTTATTGGCACCTTCGAAGGTGGTTTAATGATGATAATCGGGGTTATTCTGTGGAGTGCAGTAGGAATCATTTATCTGAAAAGCAAAGGTGGACATACAACAATCAGAAAAATGGGGAAGATGCGGGAGACATCTCCTTGCTGCTTTATAGCATGGTGGAAACCTTGATTTTGAACTGCTCTGGGTAGGGTAACTATGGCAGTTTTTACCATTTTTTTCATCAACTCCTTTGAACACATACGCGACTACAAAATTTTGTCTAGACTTCCTTTAGAGATGTCTACTTCTGGAATCCCACGAACAATTCGTCCCTAATAAGTACAATAACATCCTATCGAAAATCCATGCATATCCACAAGTTTTACAGAGCGGACAATGGACGGAATTCAGACGCTTCCAATCAATTCCATTTCGTTTCACAGTCATCATAATTATGTGCGTGTATTTCATCAAATTTCAGTAGCAGAGCTATCTCTCTAGCTGCAGATTTGGCGTCCTCGAAAGGAGCCCAAGCCCGCTGGCAATTGCTATATTTAGGCTTAGCACTTCAAATATTAGGAGTGAAGGTGACAACATGGAGACAGCGAATAATCTTGGTGAAAGGGAAATAATTGAAACAATCCGGAAGCAATTAAGCATAGAACCAAACATGCCAGTGCCATTTGGTGATGATGTATCTGCTATCAGACAAAAAAATGGCAATATTGCAGTTTTGAAATCAGACATGCTTGTGGGTAAAACAGATATCCCGCCACAGATGAGTTATTGGCAGGCAGCCCGGAAAGCAATCGTTATGAATATCAGCGATCTTGCCGCAAAAGGTATAGAACCACTTGGGCTTCTGGTCTCATTGGGAATCCCGAGGAGTATAACCAAGAGAAGCATTGTACAAATAGGAAAAGGATTGAACGCAGGCGCAAAAGAGTATGGAACCTCTATTATAGGCGGGGACACAAATGAAACCCAGGATCTAATAATCAGCATTGCTGCTTTTGGGGCTACAAAAAAGGATGTCACCTTACGCAGAGGGGCGCATCCAGGAGATATCTTGGCTACAACAGGATTGTTCGGCTTAACGCTACCTGGTTTAAAAATATTGAAAGAAAAACTCTCTGCCCCGTTGGAAATGAGAAAGAAGTTTATAGATGCCGTTTTAATGCCACGTGCACGACTTCAAGAAGGCCTAGCCCTAGCAAAGACAGGAGCTACCACTGCTACGATAGATTCAAGCGATGGATTAGCGTGGAGTCTACATGAAATCAGTCGAGCAAGCAATATTGGGTTCTTAATTGACTGCCCCCCCTTCGCTCAGGAAACCTTCGAATTCGCAAAAATGCATAATTTGGATCCATTAAAGCTCTGCCTTTATGGTGGTGAAGAATATGAGTTGATAGTCACGATAGAACCAGATGGATGGAGGAGAGCACAGGAAGCTGTTTTTGGTAAGGGGGGCAAGTTGCTGAAAATTGGTAAAGCCACAGTCAAGCACGCAATTCATCTCAGACATGATAACAGAATGATAGATATAGAGGCTAAAGGCTATGAACATTTCAAACATAAAAGATGAAACT
>CP070730.1:585520-592813 GCA_020351305.1 Candidatus Bathyarchaeota archaeon | reverse complement strand
GTTTTAGATGAAGAAGAGAAGTTTACCTATCGAGAGTTCATAGTGGTTGTGGCTTTGGCATTAGCCCTTTCCTCCATCTTCTTCGTGGTGCCCTTCGTGTTGACCACTCTCTTCGGTTTAACGGGCATAATCTTCAACATCATTGAAGCTGCGATCCGGCTTGCGATGTTCTTGTCGTATCTAGCCATCGTGGCTACGTGGGGTGAGTTCCGCAGAATCCTTCAATATCATGGAGCTGAACACAAAGCGATTAACGCCCATGAAGCAGGGGAAACATTGAATACAACAAACGTTCAGAAGTTTTCACGGTTCCATCCTCGATGCGGAACTTCCTTCATATTCATAGTCATCATCGTAAGCATCCTGCTTTTCTCCGCTATCCCCGATTTAGGAGTCGTTGCGAGACTCGGGTACAGGTTGCTTTTGATCCCAGTGATCGGGGCAATCTCCTATGAGCTTTTGAAACTCAGCGATAGGTTCAAGAACTCGAGAATTCTGTACGTATTTACATTACCCGGTCTAGCCTTCCAACGTTTAACAACGAAGGAACCTAGCAGCGACATGCTCGAAGTCGCAGTCGAAGCGATCAAGGAAGTCCAGAAAAACACACCACGTGGGAATTCTCCTTAATCACGAAGACCATCGGATGAAGGATGTACGCATCAGGTTCCAAGTGACTGTTGGATCTGGAGCCCCGAGGGGGATTCGGACCCCCGACCTACAGCTTACAAGGCTGTTGCTCTAGCCAGCTGAGCTACCGGGGCACGTCTGATCAACCATCAGATCAACGTTAAATCGCTTAAATCCTTTTTCTGCTTTGATCACGAAAAAGAGTTTGGTGCCGGGGGCGGGATTCGAACTCGCGACCTCTGGGCTTGGGCTTTGGCCCTGTGCTCTCCAGATTATGAGTCTGGCGCCCAAACCAGGCTAGGCTACCCCGGCATACATTTCCAGATTCTAAACCTGTTTTAAGGATATTTAATCAAGTAGATATTTCTGTCTTATGCAGCTTCATTAGTTGAGCAGCTTTTCCACAATTCATAAAAGTCTGAATTCAGAGCCATAGGAGAGCAATGAATAGTGAAGGGAATGTTCTTTGACGATTAAGGCAGTTTTATTTGATTTAGGAGGTACAATACTAGATTTTAATTGGAAGCATCCAGCAGAGATATATCAAAAGGTTCTATTTTCGCTAGGCATTTCTAAATCATTTGATGAGGCAAAGGCTGCCTTTTTGAAGGCTGAAAAAGAGGCTAAAGATATCAATCTATTCTCATCCTATGGCAAGATAGATCAAAAGGAGTATTCGGACCAATGGGGTGCTCTTGTCCTGAAACACCTTGGATTAGCAGAGAATCTGGAGCTTGTTAGAACCGTTCAGTCCAAATGGGATGATTTTACGAATTTCACAATTTACCCAGAAGCAAAAGATGTTCTGCTGGAACTTCAGCAAAGGGGATTAAAGTTGGGCCTAATAAGCAATGGCTATGAAGATGGGCTCCACCGCCTTCTTAGAGATTTAAATCTTGGCAAGTCAACCTTTGACATCGTTGTTGGAATTGACACAGTACAGTGCATGAAACCTCATCCAGACATTTTCAAATATGCTCTTAGGAAACTGAAGGTTAGACCAGAAGAAGCATTGTTTGTTGGAGATGAACTAGAAGTTGACTATAACGGAGCAAAGAATGTAGGCATACAAGCACTGCTAATTGATAGAGCAGAGAAGCAGAAGCAAGGTGACTTAAGGACAATCAAAAACCTGAAAGATGTTCTTCCTCTGGTTGGCGATAGTATCCTAGAAGGGTGAGTGAAGATGTCAGCCAAGAAGGGTTGGAACATAATTTCCAAGGACTATCAGGCATCTGTTCGGATTTCCCTTGATGATGTGCATTATGGTCCAATGGCTCCTGGAGAAAGAGAGCTGCAATTGCTTGGAAAAGTGGAAGGAAAAGATATCCTAGAGATTGGTTGTGGAGGAGGACAAAATGCGATAGTGCTAGCCAAGTGGGGGGCTAGATCAGTTGGTTTGGACATTTCTGAGGAACAGGTCAAGTATGCTACAAATCTCGCAAGAAAACAGAAAGTAACAGTCCCATTTCATGTGGGAAATATGGAGGACATGGACATGTTCGCCGATGAAAGTTTTGATGTTGTTCTCTCCTCTTGTGCAATAGGTTATTCTGAGAACCAGGGTCAAGTGTTCAATGAGGTTTTTAGGGTTTTACGAAATGATGGATTGTTTGTTTTCTGTGTTATGCATCCGATAGCCCTTAGGGGAAGGCTTGTCCGGTACGGGGGTCGGAGATATTGGGGATTAGGTAATTATTTCTATAGAGGAAGACGACTTTGGAAATGGAGGTTCAAAGAGAAGGTTGCTGAGTTTTATGGATATGGTCGAACCTTTGGAGATTATTTCAATCCATTGGTCACCTCTGGGTTTATAGTTGAGAAGATTCTAGAACCCAAACCATATCCTTTGGATAAAATGGCAGAATCTGAAATGAGAAAGATCCCGTATCTTGATGAAGGAGATTTGAAAGAATACGAGACATGGAGACGAATACCTTTCACCTTAATATTCAAAGCCAGAAAGCCAGCGAAGCAAGACAAAAACTCTTAAAAATCTGAGCATTGACAAGCTTGCGCGCGTGAAGGAAAAGCCCAAAAGAAGCCTTATTTGAAACTTGAAGCTTAAAGGAACCATTCACTTGGACGTGTTAAGAGATGCGAATAGACCCATTAAGATTTTCATTGGTCTTAATTAGCGGTTTTCTTGGGTTTTTCATACTTCAAATGTCAGGTTTTATTCCTGGCAATGAATTATACTATTCTCTTGCGATCCCTTGGATATTCTTTTTTGCCTTAACCTTCAGTATTAAGAAAAAGAAGAAACCATCTACCTAGGTCAGAGAACTTTGCGTCCGCGTTAGAGCTCTTTCCAAAACATGCTTACCCATATGGCAGCAACGATGGCGCATACAATGAGACCAGAAACTATAAAGAAAGCTATGTTTTGCCAGATGTCAAACCCTGTTGGATAGAAAGCAAGGAGCGACATAGTAACGATAAGCCAGCAAAATACGATTGCTACTGTACTGGCTATTCTAGTTTTAAGAGAGACCATGGCCTTCTATCGAGAGATAATGGTTAATATTCTTTATGCTTCCTAATGGCTTCTTCCACAATCATAAGCTGCAAAAAATAGTTTGTTAACTTTTATCTTTTCAGAATTTCATTTAGTTTCTTTAAAGCTTCTTTGTTCTCCTTCCATTTTAACAACTTAAGAGCCTTCTCAAAGTTACACCATCTATACTCAGAATGCTCTTTTCCATCCAGAATAACTTCTTCGTCTGATGACACTTCTATACCGAATGCGTATTCTTTCAGATGCATGGTTAATGGTTGACAAGTCTCTATTGATGAACGAACTTGGAACTCAAAGGAGTGAACACCTTCTATTACTTTGATAATGTTCTCAATTCCAGTTTCTTCCTTAACTTCTCTTCTCAAGGCTTCTCTCTTGGTCTCTCCCTCTTCTAAGCCACCTGTTATCGGCTGCCAGAATCCTCCTCTTCTTGGGATCGTCTTCAGAAGTAAATATTCAATTCCACCATCAATCCTTTTAAGCAAAATCGCTTCAATCTGTATGGGCAATCTCATAATAAATGAGAAGGCTAAAGAAGGATATATGAAGTTGCTGGGCATGCATATGCTTGAAAACTGCCCGCATATTAGATAAAATCAATATTATCCCTAGCTTTTATTCATGCATGGCAATATTTGTACACAAGCAATCCTTTCAAAAAGTCAGAGCTTAAGTACACTATTTCAGTTATTTTATAATGGTTGGGAAAAGTTAGGAACAATCTCCTTTCTCCCTAGGAGTGAGTTTTATTATTTTTCTCTTCCCCTTCCCAACCATAAGACGATTATCCCCATGTATGTTGTGAAGGCTGTGTAACAGAGGTGGTGATGCAAGTCTCCAATTTGTAGACTTCCATAAACCATAAAAATCATTAAGATTAATGAAAAAATGGAGAAGGAATATGGGATTCGTTGAAGATTTCTTTAATACGCTGCAGCTCTATAATGAAACATTCTTACCCATAACAGTTCTAACCTACATACTAGGGATAATAATTGTATACCTCTCTTTCAAGAAGTCCAAGCAGTCAAGCCAAATAGCTTCTCTACTCCTGGGCTTTCTATGGATCTGGTCTGCAATCGTATTCTTTTTCATATACTTCGGTCCGATGGACATAGAATTTTTAGGCTTTACACTTCCCGGAGTATGGTACCTTGGCGGAGTTCTCTACCTATATCAAGGGATCCTGTTCCTATTTTTTGGCTTAGTTAAGCCCTCGTTATCTTTTGGGCTCACTTGGGACACCTATTCTATTCTCGGGATTACATTGGTGATATATTCAATGTTAATCTACCCTGCCATCGGATTTCTAACCGGACTTAACTATCCAAGATACCCAGTCTTCGGTGCTCCATGCCCTCTCAACATTTTCACGCTTGGCTTCCTATTAACTGCTAACAGGAAAACACCACTGATAATCGCTGTAATCTCCTTCATTTGGGCAATAATGGGAATAATGCCAATTCTCGTTCTAAGCGTGTTTGCTGACATTGGACTTATCCTATCAGGAGTCATCGGGCTTCCATTGATTATAATACACAACAGAAGACTGGGATAATAGAGCAAAAAATGCATGCTCTTTTTTCTCCCTTTTTTATGAATCTACTGTTTACTGAAAACGCCTTTTCAAAAAGCCTTATCTTAACAGATTCTGTTTATCTACTACTCGAAACTCCCGACAATGAAAAGGAGGACAGGAATTTTGGAGTATGGTCAATGGTGGAAAACCCTGGAAAGTCTCATAGCTGAGCTTAAGAAAAAACAAGTACAAATTCCAGACGAGGTTATGAAATCCTTACGGTCTGCGAAGACCATGATAAAAGTTTACGAGGCTGACCAATCTCATTGGGAATCCCTCCCAACAATAGAAAACTATCTGTTCATTGTAGAATCCGGTCTCATAAACTTGGCAGGGGAAAAATTCGGTCAAGCATTCACAGAACGCTGGGTGGAGAGGCTTGAGAAGGCTAGAAAAGAAGAGGAACCCAAATCCAAAGCCTCAGCTTCACAGTTTATTCCCGGTCTTCCAAAAACCGACCATTGGGTAAGAGTCCTGCCCTCAGAGGACATTCTTAAAGAAAATGTCGAGAAGCTTGCAGAGGAATTAGGGCTTTCCCATAGAATGCAGCAGGATGGCCATATTTTGGTATATGGTAGCACAGAAAAAGTGAAAAATTTTGTCAAAAAGATGGCGGAGAAATGTCGGGGAACACGAAAAAAATAGACTTTTTTATATAAAAATAGCGCTAAGCGTTGGATGAAGTTATTTATAGAAGAATTCTATAGAAGAAGATATACAGCTAAATGACCGGGGTTTGTTAAAGTAGAAAAACTAGGAGGAAACTCCGAAAGATGCCCTTTGTCAAAAAAATAGAATTGAAAAGCTTCAAATCCTTTGGGTTAAAAGCAACCGTCACCTTGGACAAGGGCTTCACAGTCATAACAGGGCCAAATGGCAGTGGAAAGACCAACATAGTGGATGCAATTCTTTTTGTTTTGGGCGAGCTTAGCGCAAGAAGAATGCGAGCAGAGAACCTGGCTAAACTCATATTCCACGGTTCACCGGATGAAGAAATGGGAAAGGCCAAATCCGCTAAAGTTTTACTTCAATTCGACAACAAAGATGGACGAATACCAATAGACACCAACACCGTGACAATATCCAGGGAGGTTTTCCGAAACGGTCAATGTGTCTATCGACTCAACGGGCGAAGAATATCGAGAACGAACATTCACAACATGCTTTCCATGGCGGGAATCACTTCATCTAGCCACAATTTGATATTACAGGGCACAATCACTCGAATGACAGAAACCTCCTCAAACGATCGCCGGAAGATTATTGAAGACATGGTTGGCATAGCTCAATACGACTCTGAGAAGGCAGAAGCAGAAGAAAAACTTCAAGCAGCGGAAATTTCGATTCGAACCGCTATGGGAAGAATCGATGAAGTTCAAAAACGAGTGGACGACCTTGAAAGAGAAAGAAACGAACTGCTTCGATACAACTTCATACAAAACGAGATAAAACGATTTGAAGCCATGAAGTTATCTCATCAAATTAAGATCAGCGAAGACAAAGGGGCAGACACATCTTCAAAATTCGAAGAAGCTCGAAGCAAAGTTGATAAGCTGCGAAAAATACGTGACACAATGCGGGAAAACCGCCATTCAATTGAAAACGAGTGGAGACGACTTAGTTCAGATATTGTGGAGGAAGGCGGCTCGAAAGTTCTTGAGGTTCAAATCAAGATTGGAGATTTGAAGTCAAGACTGGCTGAACTTTCAACAAAGATTGGCGCAGGCACATCTACTCTTGAAGGATTGAAGAAGGTCAGAGAAAACAACATTCAACAACGAGACTCAATGCGGGAAGAGATAGATGAAAACCGAAAGGCAGTCCAACGGTTAAAGAGAAAGCAGGAGCACCTGTTGAAAGAGGTTGAGGAAAAGCAAGTTGAGCACGACACGCTTTCCAATGAGACCGCTCAACTGAGAGAAAAATTTGGCGAGAACAGTAAGGAAATCCGAGAAACTCAACGACAACTCGATAGGCTTTATCAAGAACTTGCTGGCGTTAAAGCTGACTACGCCAGAAAGCAAGCATCAAAAAGAAACTTGCTCCGAAGACTTGGCGAACTTAAAACTCGAAGAGAGAGATTCGACTCAACTCTTGAAGAAATAATGAAATCCTTTGCTGACTTGAAAGAAGTTCAGAAGGAGCAAAGAACCCAGCTCAACAACCTGCAACTATCACTCGAGCGTAAGGGTCTTCAAAAAGAAGCTGTTGGAAGGGAGATCGATGAAGCAGGAAAGATTGCTGGCACAGCACGCGAGGCTGTTGTCGAGTTTGCCACGCAGAGAGAGATTGCTGAAACAGTTGCTGCTGAAGAGAATGCATTAAGAAACATTGAGGAGTTAAGTGAACTCGGAGTTATCCAGGGCGTTTATGGTCGCTTAAAGAACCTGATTAAAATTAAGAGAGAGTACAAGCAAGCTTTAGAAGCTGCTGGGGAGAGTTGGCTAGATGCCATAGTAGTGCGTGATTTTGACACAGCGTTTACATGCACTGAAACCTTGAGACGTCTAAAACTGGGCAGAATAAAGATCATTCCAGTTAAAGGAAAAGATATTGGATCCTCATT
>CP070730.1:582589-585420 GCA_020351305.1 Candidatus Bathyarchaeota archaeon | reverse complement strand
TCCTTTGTCTCTGACCACCACTAAATTCATGCGGATATCTCTCAGCGTGGTAGTCTTCTAAGCCCACTAATTCCAACAATTCGTAGAGTTTATCAAGCCACTTATTCTTACGAACATGTTTGTGAATTATCAACGGTTCAATGATTATGTCAGCGACCGTCATTCTTGGATCGAGTGAGGCGTAGGGATTCTGGAATATGTACTGCATTTTGCGCCTTAATTCCAAAATTCGATTTTTATGCTTTGAATTGAAGATTTTACCTATTTCTTTTCCTTCAAGATAGATCATTCCCGAAGTTGGAGGATCTAGGTGTAATATCGCTCTGGCTGTGGAGGTTTTTCCACATCCACTCTCCCCAACTAAACCAAACGTTGTCCCTTTGTCTACTGAAAAACTTACACCATCAACTGCGTGTACTTCTCCAGCTGTTTTTTTTAAAATAATTCCGCGCGTATAAACGGGGAAGTGTTTGACAAGATTCTTAACGTCTAAAAAATGGCTTTCACTCATCTGTCTTTGCTCCCAGAGGAGATTCTATTTTGATCTCCGACGCACGTATACATGCAACATAGTGTCCAGGTTCAATTTCTTCTAAACGCGGTGTTTTTTTGGCACATATTGCTTTAGCATATTCGCATCGAGGATGGAATTTGCAGCCTGTTGGTGGCTCAATCAGATTTGGAATTGTCCCTGGAATTACAGCAAGTTTCTCTCTGCGCAGAGCCAAACTCGGAACAGCTGTGAGAAGAGCTTTGGTATAAGGATGTTTAGGCTTGTAGAAAACTGTCTTGGTATTTGCTGTCTCGCAAACTGCTCCTGCATATAGAACAGTGATTCTGTCGGCTACACCTGCCACTACGCCCATGTCGTGCGTGATCAAAATCATTGACATTCTCAGCTTTCTCTTTAAACTCTTCATTAGTTGAAGAATTTGTGCTTGAATTGTGACGTCTAAATTCGTTGTTGGTTCATCAGCTAAGAGTAGGCTTGGTTGACATGATAATGCTCTTGCCACGGCTATTCTTTGTTTCATGCCTCCGCTCAGCTGGTGTGGAAAATTCCAAATTTTTATTTCTGGATCAGGTATCTCAACTAGTCTCAGCAATTCTATTGCCTTTTCCAAAGCTTCTTTCTTGGTTACGTTTTGATGGCACCTTATCACCTCCGTTAATTGTTCAGCAATGCTAAAAACTGGGTTTAACGAAGTTGCCGGGTCTTGAAAGATATAACTAATTTCTTTTCCTCGAACCTTTTGCATGTCACTTTCAGTTTTTTCCAGCAAGTTTTCCTCTTTGTATTCAATTTTTCCATCAATTATCTTTCCAGGTCTCGGAACTATCCCAAGGATGGACAAGGCTGTCACGGATTTTCCCGAGCCTGATTCGCCCACCAAACCTAATGTTTCTCCCTCTCTAACTTCAAGGCTTACTCCGTCGACCGCTTTGACTTTTCCCGCCCATGTGTCAAAGTATGTTCTGAGGTTTTCAATTTTTAATATTTGTTTTGATTTCATGAGCCTTAATTCCATTTTTCTATTCTCTGAGACGAGGATCTAGTGCATCTCGCAATCCATTTCCAAGCAGATTGAATCCGAGAACCAATAGAGTAATGAATAATCCTGGGAAAACCCCTTCCCACCAAGCCTCTTTTACAGCTTCATTGGCTTTCTGTAGTTGTTGACCCCAAGTAATCGCCGCTGGGTCGCCAAATCCTAGAAAGCTTACAGCAGCCTCAACCAAAATTGCGGTTGCAATCATAAGTGTGGTCAAAACTATGACTATGTGTAACACATTGGGGAAAATGTGCCTGAATATAATTCTTCTCTTGCTTGCGCCCAATGCCTTTGAAGCGTCAATGAACTCGCTTTCTTTCACTCTCAGCACTTCTCCTCGGATTATCCTTGCATTTGGCGCCCACGAGAACAAGCCTATCATAATCGTGACCATAGATAAACCGCCCACGCCGGAAGGTGCCACCGCAGTAATAACCTTTAGGAAAACCAGCAAAATTAAAAGAAAGGGAAAAACCAGGAAGATTTCTGTAATCCTCATTAAAATATTGTCTACAAGTCCACCATAATAACCAGAAACAAGCCCCACTAATATGGCTAGCGACATTGCGATTCCCGCCGCCCCAAACCCAACATAAAGCGCTGATCTGGCTCCATAAACTACTTGACTAAAGACATCGTGGCCTACGAAATCCGTGCCGAACAAGTATTTCATAGATGGAGGGACTCGGGCTTCTCCGGTAAGAAATCCCGGCAAAGAATTTGGTGGATAAGGAGCTATTAATGCGTCAAATGCTGCTAAAAACATTACAAAACCGATAATTAGTGCGCCTGCTAGGGCTGCCTTATTCTTCTTAAATCGTCGCCAGGCAATATTCCATTGACTCACGCCTTTGGATCGAGCTTTTTGTTTTTTAGGCTGCAACTTAGCTTTGATGGATCTTCTCAATCTCACTGATTAATCCTCCACAATTCTTTATTCAACTCGGATCCTCGGGTCTATATACCCGTAAGTTATGTCGGTTACTAAGTTAGCTATGAGAGTCATTAAAGTAATGAAGACGGTGATCCCCATTATTACAGGAAAATCAAGTTTGGTTGTAGCTTCAACGAAGAGACGACCCACGCCCGGCCAATTGAAAACTGTTTCCGTTACCGGAGCCCCAGCAAGCATACCGCCAAAATACAATCCCACATAAGTTACAACAGGAATAAGTGCGTTTCTTAATGCGTGTTTATAGAGTACACGTCGCTCGCTTAACCCACTAGCCCTCGCTGCTAGTACATAGTCTTGTCTAAGTACTTCCAACATACTTGATC
>CP070730.1:576101-582489 GCA_020351305.1 Candidatus Bathyarchaeota archaeon | reverse complement strand
TCCTCCACGCTGAGACCTTCCACTTTTCTAAGTTTCCAATAGGGAAAACAGGGCGTGGTTTAAGCAGACATTCTTGTCTGGAATGTGAAAAGGCTTTCAAGTTTTGGAAGGTATGAGTGTCAAGTCTCATGCACTAATTGAAGTTTCTCCCACAAGTCATATTCATGGATTAGCACATTTAATCATGTTAGATAGGTGGGACAAGTGGATCTTATTGGGAAGTATGAGGAGAAGCCATTTCCAAGACTCCGTGAAATTATAGTTGATACAGTAGAACAAGGTCTTAAGAGACACCACACAAAAGGATTGATCGAACTAGATGTAACCAAGGGACGGGAATACATTAGAAAGCATAAGGAAAAAACTGGTGAAACGGTGTCCTTTACGCGCGCGCAGCCTTAGCGTCGGACATGCACGTGCATTTTTACACTTGTGTTCGAGCGAAGATGTAGGTTCCTATGCCGATAAGCAACGCGTTAAAACCTACTAGAACTCCTAAGCTTATTAACCATCCAAAGGGTCCAAGTAAGGGCGATCCTACACCTAGCAGACACCACCTCAGCAATTCTACGCCATAGAACATAGGATCAAGTAGCATTGCAGCCTGAAGAGGAGCAGACACCACATCAATAGGGAAGAATACGCCTGAAAGCATGAACAATGGCCAAATCACGAATGTAGACAGCAACTGGAAAGCATGAAAATCCTTTAGCATGGATCCCAGAGCGACACCAAGACCTACAAAGCCTGCAGTGATGAGAAGCATCACACCTATTGCTGCAGTGGCTCCTACTACTAACATAAAACTTGGAGCAAAGGCTCCCATGGCTGCAGCAACGACCATTAGTATCACACCTTGAATCGAGGCTGTTAAAGCCCCACCAAGGATTTTACCTAGGACGATGCTAGTTCGACTGACCGGTGCGATTAGCATCTCTTTCATGAAGCCAAATTGTCGATCAAAGATAACTGAAACGCCTGAGAAAACTGATCCAAAGATAAGCCCCATGCCTATGATGCCGGGTGCTAAGTATGAAAGATAACTGATGCTGCCAACGCCTCCGATAAATCCGCCCACGCCCAATCCAAATACAATTAAGAAGAAGAAACTCTGTGCTAATGAAGAGATTATTCGTGCCTTAGCTCGCCAATAACGTATTAATTCGCGGAGTAGAACTACATAAATCGCTTGTCCAGATAACGGCTGAACCATAGACTTCAAATCTCCTTCTGAATGAAACTATTAGCCATGCCTTTGTCCTCCTCTAGCTTGGCGCATTATATGAAAACGTCGAGCCATTTCAGTGAAGCTCCCCTGTTGATCTCTGATATTCCGTCCTGTTACAGAGATGAAGACGTCATCAAGTGTCGGTTTATGGAGTTCCACTGATTCCAACATTGCTCCAGCTTCATCCACTAGCTTAACTATTGCGGGGATTCTACGTCCACCATCATCAACCAATAGGTCTAACCGCTTCAAACTTGGAGCAAGGTTACTTGTACTAAATTTACTACCTACATCTTGTGGGGGTATCTTGTGAATAGGTTCAGGCACTCTACTCCCAACACCGCTTTCATGGTAGGATCCTTGACTCGCTCCTCCTGTTCCATGACCACCTGCCATTTCATGCACCATACTCATCATCTTGCTTGCATTGACCCGATTATCGCCTTTGGAAACAAGATAAACTCGACGTATCCAATTCTTTCCCTCAAAGATGGGGCGTAGTTTCGAAATCATCAGAGGATCTTCAAAGATGAGACTTACAATATCTCCTTCCAACTGAGCCTTCAACATGTCCGATGTATCAAGCGCTACGATTCTACCAAAGTCAATGATAAGAATACGCCCGCAAAGAAAATCAGCTTCTTCTGTATAGTGTGTAGTTAGAATGATCGTAATTTTCTTCTCTTTATTCAGACGTTGAATGTGTTCCCATATGGAACGACGAGTTTGCGGATCGAGACCTAGCGTTGGCTCATCCAGAAATAAAACCTTTGGGTGATGGAGCAATCCTCTAGCGATTTCTAGCCTTCTCTTCATACCCCCACTATAAGTCTTTACAAGGTTGTCCGCTCGATCAGTTAGCTGAACTGTTTCCAACATTTCCTCTATTCGTTGTCGTCGAAGATTTCGATCTAAGTTATATAATCGGCCATGAAAATCTAAGTTCTCTCGACCAGTTAACTCGATATCTAATGTTGGATCCTGAAACACGTATCCTATACTTTGGCGGACTGCATCTGGTTCTTTTACAACATCATATCCATTTACAGTCGCAGCACCACTAGTTGGTTTCAATAATGTTGATAACATATTTAATGTGGTGGTCTTACCCGCTCCATTTGGGCCTAGAAATCCTAAAATTTCGCCTTCATCAACGTTGAAACTTATTCCATCTACTGCCTTGACCTGATTATTGAAAATCTTTGTTAAGGCAACGACTCTGATTGTGTAAATAACTCAGACCTCCTATTCTGTGCGTTCCTTAGTAAAAATCCGTGTCCAATATCTCTTAGTTTAAGTGCAGATGTTGCCTTTTTAATAAACTCGCCATTGCTTATTTGGGTCATAAGCATCATCGGTATGACCACATACGTTGATTTATCTCTTATGTGCTGCAACCCAATGCATGCAATTAATTTGACAATATGAAATCCATAACGCGCGCGCATGATTCAATGTAAATCAATCATAAAGATTCCAAGAAGTGCCGACATAAGCAAAACATGGTTTTTAGTCACAAAGCATCATCTTTTTCAGGGTTATTAGAGCTTAGGTATTCTTAGCTTGATTTTTTATGGCTTGTGAAGATAACCTGCAAACAAAAACAGAAAAAAAGGATGTGCTGGAGATATCTCCATTTTTCATGGGTAGGGCGCGGCTTTATCTGTGTTAGCGGTCCAAACTAGTTCATGACTTTATTCTTTAGTAAATGATTTTTTGGCTTGTTCCTTCAGTTCTTTAATCTTATCAACCGTAGGCATCACTTCTTGAAACAAGTCTTTTCTGGCTTTTATGCCTTCTTTGATGAAATAAGCAGCTGCCTCGGATCGAGTTTTGAAGGCATCGATCTCAACAAGACCATCTATCTGCTTTAGATCCTTGTCATTCAGTCTTGTCATTACTACGTTAGTTCGACCACCTAGTTCTTTATCTAATTTCATGAGAACCTTTTCTTTTATTTTATCAGCGTCTTCTCCTTCAGGACATCGCATCTTAACCATTATTTTCTTAGCATTCTTAGCTCCTTCCGCATCTTCGCAGCAAGCATCACTTACTTCTTCATCCACATCAACATTCATTTTATCACCCCTGATTTGTAATTGGTATTTGGTAATTTGTAACGGGCATACTTAAAGCTTTCGCACTTTCATAGTATGCCCAATTCGGGCCCCTTCCAGGTGAAGGTGACATTTTAATTCCACATATACGTGCAATGCAACCTTCACAATTCAACCTTCGATACATGAATGCATCTATTTATTGGACAAAGAAAAAGGGGAAGTTTAAAGATTTATAGCTATAGTTTAATTGGTTCACATAGATTTTCTTCTTTTCCTGCAACTCTGCCGCATCTTTTACAGAGAAACTTGCCATTTTTAACTAAAGGTTTGTATTCCTTTATGTCAACGCCTTTGTATTCCACTAGATGGCAAAGGTGCTTCCCATGACCTAAATGTGGCATTGGAGTCCATAGATGTGGATAACGTCCTTCTGCTACAGGAGTACGAGCTGCCATTCAGGTTTCCCAAGTGCTAATCTCTGTTGTTTTGCTTAAAAAAATCTTTCATTGTTTCACTAATGTTTTTTTAAAATTACTGGTGCGCATTCCTCGTGTACGGTTCTTAAGTAGGCATTTCTTCGTTTAGATAACTGTGTTTAGTAAGGCATTTGGGCCGATCTGTGGCTAAATTTTTAAATTAATTTAGCCATTCTCTTTTTGGTGTCCAAATGGCTTTCACATTTGAATCTCTGCAAAAAGAGGATGTGGATAAATGTGTTGAGTTGGCAATGTCCACTCTAAAGGGGCAAATGAAAGATTATGGGAATAAAGATAGACTGAGAGTGATGATTTACGGGAAGCAAACAATGACTCTCGTGGGAAAAAAAGATGGAAAAATTGCAGGATTCATAACTGCTGCTTTAATGGGAATTCCACGGATAATGTTTCTCACAGTCTCGGACGAGAAAACAGCAAAAGAAGGTCTTAGTAGTCAACTCATTGACAAGCTCGTTGAAAAAATTGGACAAATTCTGCCAAAGACAAAACAAATTCTTCATAATGAATTTGCTGATAGTGTAGCAGCCATAGCATTATATGCTTTTAAAGGTTTCAGAATCACTGGTTACATTAAAGATCCTGTTACAGACAGGGACGTTGTTTTCATGGCAAAGAGTATTTAAAATCACTATTTTGGCTCTTCAGAGTAATTAACAGTACGCGGAGATATCTGTTTGCAGACAAATGTCCCAATAACAGCACCTAAAATGAAAATAGGTAAGATTAGCAAATGGTCAAAAAGACCCATAACTCTCTGCCCCCATAGCCACTCTAACAATCCCATAAAGACATAGATGTGGATGACAAATGCGCTGGCTCCTGTTATAAGCCCTATTTTGATATGTTTATTGAATGATTTTCGAGAAACTAAGTATCCGGCAGTTATCGCTCCAATTAAGTATAATATAAAGAAAAGCTGGTACATGTTAACATAATTGATTTCAGATGCAACAGTAAGTCCTAAAACCAGCCATACAAGAGAATTCGCAAAAGCAGCTCCTGCAAGGTAATCTTTCAACGTAAGATTATTTGCTGCTTTCATCCTTTTCCCACGGATAATATATAAAAGTACTCGTTTTAACTTTATTGTGATGCACACCAATGGTGTTTTAGTTGATTTCTCACAATGAAACTGCGAAATCTAAAATTCTAATTGAAAATATAGTCAACATATTGGCAACAGATTGTGGAAGCACAACTAGCAAGGCGCGGTTTTTTCAAAAGCTTGGTGATGAGTATAGATTTGTAGCGAGTGGTGAAGCTCCAACAACTGTTGAAGCCCCTTTTGAGGATGTTACTTTAGGTGTTAGAAACGCTATTCGCGAAGTAGAGGAATTAACAGGACATAAGCTGCTTTCTACGGATGGAATCATAACTCCAACAAAGGGAAAGGAGGAAGGAGTGGACCTTTATGTGACAACGAGTAGTGCTGGAGGCGGATTACAAATGATGGTTGCTGGAGTAGTTAAAAGCATGACCGCTGAAAGTGCAGAACGAGCTGCTCTAGGAGCTGGTGCAATAGTTATGGATGTGATTGCTGTTGATGACGGTAGACATTCGTATGAGAAAATTCAGCGTATAAGGTATCTGAGACCTGATATGATTTTGTTAGCTGGAGGAACAGATGGGGGAACAATTGTACACGTGGTTGAGACAGCTGAGCTTATTGAGGCTGCTAAGCCGAAACCTAGACTTGGGGTGTTTTACAAGCTACCGATTGTTTATGCTGGAAACATTGAAGCACGGGAACCTGTTAGCAACCTTTTTGATAAAACTTATGCATTGAAAATTGTAGACAACATTCGACCCACTCTTGAGTCTGAGAACACTGAGCCAGCTAGAAATGTAATCCACGAGTTGTTTATGGAACATGTGATGTCTCACGCCCCAGGATATAGCAAGCTTATGCTGTGGACACCAATTCCAATTATGCCGACACCAGCTGGAGAAGGTAGGATGTTTCAAGCAATTTCGAAAACACGTAAGATCAACCTAATAGGTGTTGGATTAGGTGGAGCAACTACTAATGTATATTCTATTTATGAAGGTAAATTCGTGAGAACAGTCAGTGCTAATCTTGGCATGAGTTATAGCATATGTAACGTGTTAAAGGAGGCTGAAACTGAGAATATTACGCGTTGGTTACCATTTGAAATTGATGAGAAGGAGCTTCGCAACCGATTGTATAATAAAATGATTCGTCCAACGACAATACCTCAAAGTGTAGAAGATCTGATAATTGAGCATGCTGTTGCTAGAGAGGCCTTGCGCCTGGGATTTCAACATCACAAATTACTTGCTAGACCTCTTCGTGGCATACAAAGAAAGCGTACAGTAGCTGACATTTTTGAGCAAGAAATGTTTGAGGAGACCTATATTGACATGATGAATGTTGGATTAGTAGCTGGAACTGGTGGACTCCTATCTCATGCACCAAGGAGAGCTCAAGCAGCTATGATGCTCATGGATGGCTTTCAACCAGAAGGCGTGACTCGTCTTGCACAAGACAGTGTCTTTATGATGCCACATCTTGGAGTCTTGTCTACAGTTCATCCCAAGGCTGCAATAGAAATTTTTGAGAAAGATTGCCTCGTTAAGATGGG
>CP070730.1:568395-576001 GCA_020351305.1 Candidatus Bathyarchaeota archaeon | reverse complement strand
TATTTACGGAAGTATGGAGGTTGCGCCCCTGGAACGCTACTGGCAGTAGCTGACACTCTCAACTTGAAAGTCGGTGATGACTTGTTCAAAGCTATATATGCTTTCTCAAGCCTTGCGGGAGTATGCGGAAATGAAGCTGGAGGGATAGCTGCGATAGGACTAAGGTATGGGGTGGACCTCGCGGATTTTGAGAAGAAACCAGAAATCGGTTTCGCATCTTTTGCGAAGATGATGGCAACCGCGAAAGTGCTACGAGACAGGTTCGTTGAAGAGTACGGTAGCTACTTATGCGACGACATTCAAACGGAATTGTTTGGCAGATGTGTAATGCCCAAAGCACCTGAGGAACTTAAGGCCTTCGCGACGATGGATCCTGAGGAACTTGAGACTTTCTATGAAAAATGTTCTTCCGTCACGGAAAACGCTGCTGGATGGACGGTAGCTGCAATACTTGAAATGGACGAAAAATGACAAGTTTTCAATGCCAAAACCGACTGCATACATGCTAACATCTTCGTCTGCGCGGGCGCACAAAGATTGTTACTACCCACTTCACGAGTGGTTAGAGACAGCAGAAATGGACCGCGCTAATCTTGGAATTGGCATATTTTTATACTTCTATTGTTCCAGAATCGTAACGTCACGCGCGCAGCGCCCGCGTGAGCAAAAATTACTTAAAGCTTGAGCTTTTATTCTAAAAATGTGAAGGGAAGCTCGAACTGTCGATAGTGGAGGTGAGTTTGTGGCAAAAAGTGGAAGAGAGAAAGAAAAGGGAGCAGTTGATGAACTAGAAAGAATGTGCTATGAGACGAAAGTATTCAAGAATGGGAAGGAAGTATTTGTATCGGAGGAACTTAGACAGAAATTGTTCGGGATTATTAGTTTTCTGCCTTTACGGAAAGTTATCGACAGAGGTTACACGCTCGATGATAGAAAAAGATTGAATCCTAGGGAGGCAGCTGCTGTTTCAATGCTAGATAAGAGGATACTCACTGATAAAGAGTTTCAAGAAGAAGTGAAAGATTTGCTCTTGAAAAGGGCGCGTCTTGAAGAGAATTTCCCAGTAGGTGAGTTAGAAAAGGATGAACGTGCGTCATATGCTTTATTCTTCTTAGCACATAAATGGGTCACGAACTACATTCCAAGAAATGAAAAGGACTCAATCTTTGACAGAGCAGACCAAGGCCAGATAGATTTAGAAGAAGAGATTTATGGAAAAAAACGCGCGCCCAAACAAGGCAACAAGTAGAAAATGGCTTTTAGCGCCTATGCAACATTGAAGATGCTAAAACATTCCCAAAGCGCTCGCCTTTATTTGGCACCAATGAGCCTCTGATTGCTAAAATAGAGAAGGTGCAGGAATGCTAGGGTCAAGTATCAGAACCATCTTGTTATACTGTTTTAGAAATTCTCGACCAGCTTCTGTTCTCTGGTACGTTACTTTTCCTGCTGCCACCTGCATTTGAATTAGATCACTTGACTTCAATAAATTCAAGTATTGTCCTGACTGTTTTGAACTCATATTGCAATTAGACATAACATTCGTCCAACAAATTGGTAATCGCAAGTTCCTCAGAATATCCGCTAGGATCTCGAATTTGCCACGATTTCCATCGAACACTTTTTTCTTTCTTAACATGCTATCCTGCCTCTCAAGAATGCTCTTTCCCGCCATTTATTATTCCAACTCTCCCATCCCGTCTTCACGAGCTTTTCTCTAAACCTGGGGATTTCCCTAACCCATTCTAGAAATGTCCAAAAACGTCCCCTGTTTTCCAGTCTTTCTACCGGAACTCCCATCTCCTTGCACCACCTTATGTAACCCCGTTCAACCTTTTCTTGCAGTTCACCTGTAACCTCCACTTCTTCCACCCTGAATCCCCTTTCCCTCAAGTATCTACGTATACTGGAGAGAACATATCCCGAGCGTACTTTGAAGGTGGTTTCCGCGTTAGGCTGTGTGACCGCAACGATTTTATCCGCGATTTTAACTGCGTCGTTTAAATATTTTTTTTTCTCGAAGTTAGGTGGTTGGAAAGATGAAATTGGAATTCTGCGTTCCATATATCTGGCGTCTGGCAGGTCAAGATTAAGGGCGCCAACTACTACACCTAATATGAGGTCACCCCACCCAGCACAATCTATAAGAATTTCCTTTTTAACCATAGATTTTCACTTCGGTATTTTTATGTTCTTGATCTAACATTCACATTGCTATTTTGAAGCAGAATTGGAAGTAGCGGAGCGGATCATCTTGGGCACGCTATCCGAAAAAGCATGCCTGCCTATGACTAATGTAAGGTAGTCTTTGTGTAAAATTTTTTTATTCCTTAATGACCCATGCCTCTACGGCTTCTTCAACAGCCTTGGATAGGTCCCCCTTTCTCCCGCCAAACCTCTCAATAGTCTTGAATCTGAGCTTTTTTTCCAGTTCATCAGACAACTCTACGTTGATTCTGCCCATTTAAATTATCGCCCGCTATTTTTTTTAGGTATTTTAGTTTTCTACACGATTCGCACGTGTCAGATGTTTTTCCAGAAAACAGAGCGCCTTGCCCTTTCTTTCCACTTCTTTTGCTTCTTGCCAATTGTTGCTTTTATTTGTGTTATCATTTTACATCTGCCTTGAATTTGTTTATTCCTATAAGGTATTATGTGCTTACTGACTTATAAGCATATTGGCTTAAGCATTTAGGCACTAAAGAGGCAATCTGCATAAGCGGGCGTGTCCTTGTACATGTAGCTTTATAAGCAGCGATGGTGCACGCGTGTTGGTTAGGTGGGATTCGAACACAACACACACTAAATTTTTTTCCAATCGCACGCGCGAAGGCACACACATATATGCTTTTATCGAATTCGTAGGTCTTTTTTTTTCTCAATCAACTTTGCGGTTTCTTCATATTCTCTCGTATAATCCCTGTGCTCTTCAACAAGTCTTTTTAGTCTGTTTTGATTATACCTCCCAATGATACCAAAAAAGCTAGCAGCAATGAATAATCCCCAAAAAAAAGAATCGTAAATTGTATCGAAACCTTTTGTGTAAATTGTAAGTATTATGCTAATAGCTACTCCCATAGACGTGAGATAACCAGTAAGCGTACCAAAAAGAGTCAGCGGCACATTGTCTCTGTTATCGTTTATGTTCTTGGCTAGTCTAGCTTTTTTTTCCCATAGGTTTGCCGTGTCAAGACTATCCACAGCACTAGACAGTTCACCAAAAGCCTGGATGGGATTATTGCTTTTTTGATGTACGAGTGCTCTATTCATTTTTTCATGATACAAACTTCTTCTCTCCAAGTAGCGTGCTTTGAGAGCCTCGTTATCTAGATAAGGAGTCTTCCTCTCTTCCCAAGCATACCAAAAATCATCGAATAGATCCTTTATTTCTTGGAAAATCCTGTCCATATTTCTCTTCCCAGTCTTCATTAATAGGAGAATGGCTGCAAATTTAAACGTAATTTTTGATGGCAAAGTGAGAGATAGTATAACTTGAATACTTTGAGCCCTTGTTTTACATTATTCAACCGTTGCGCGCGCAACCATCATTATGATGCCAAAGCATATGATACACGCCCGCGCTAAGCAGATTCTTTCTCTTTACATTATTGCACCCCCTAAAGCGTACGCAGCCGCTACTTGTGGTGCTTAGAACCTGCTTTTTTTAGGGTGCTGATTCGCGGTTTGGGCTTCTTGATCCTCACCTTATAAATAGTCCCGTGGGTACCTCGATAAAGCCTTCTTCCTCTATGTGTCATTTTCCTTTTATGCGTCATCTTCCAGAATTCCTCGCATGTTTTCCTTCGGTTAGAAATCCAACCATAAGCAATAAAATAAGTCACACCAGCACTATATATACTCTGCATAAACGACGATCACTATGTTTGTTGAAGACTTTGAATGTAGAAGCACGCGCTAATGTTGTGTAGTTATTCGTCGCTAATTATGTTTTTCAATTGGTGGATCTATTTTGTATTGAATCTCTTTCTCTCCTTGGTCTTCCAGTATTATGAATTTTCTGATACAACAACTTTTCCCTTTCCTTTTTGGGAAGGAGAAAAGCAGGCAAACCCTTGATCTTTTTTTGGCATCCCCACCTACGTGGTTGAGAAACCGCAATATCCCGCTTCAAACTCTTCACCTACCTTTTCTCGATTCTACGCATGCACCTATTTGAACCTATTCATTTACCGCGCGCTATTCTTTTCAAACTCGCGGTGGGAGGTCGGTGAATAATTTAGACTCACAGGTGGAGGGACAACGGTTAGGGTAACAGCCATAGCCCCTCCAACCAATAATACCTTCTTCACACGCACGCATAACCGGCGACGAATGGAGATGTCACCCGAATTTATCCCACACAATCCCCATTTTTGCTCTAGAAGTTATCAGAGAAAATGTAGACCTTGTAAGATATGAACTACAATAATCAGGTAGAACGAATGCGCGTGCGCGCTCGGTATCGCATCAAAGCTATTCTTCCATTGTGAAGTGACCTTTTCTTCTTAGCCAGTCCTTCTGATTTCTCTGATATCTCCAGAAGATGTCCCCACGATTCTCTGATTGAAAGTCCCAAGGGGAAACCAGGACCATATCACCTAATCTTATCCAAATGCGTCTTTTCATCTTCCCCCTGATTCTACAAAGCCTTGTGTGACCATCTTGGCATTTTACAATCATTCTACCATAGCCTAACATCTTGGTAGCTATCCCAAACACATCACTCCCAGCTGGAAGCACCATATTGCTGAAATCCAGCTCAGTACGAATCTTCCTTCGCCCCATCTAAAACCTCACCACCATTATATCTATAATCCCTAGTGCGAGTTCTTTCATTATATACCCTCAGCGGAACCATCCCCAGAACCTCGAATTCTAAAGGGTATGTTAGAGGTTAGTATTTCTCTACGTCCTTTAATGAAATCGTAAACCTTCTTCTCACATTCTGTTAGTTTATCAGACATCTCCAAATTACTTGGCGGACTATTTCCTTCATCTGGGATTGTAGTGTTCAACCTCAAGCTTCTCATCTCGCTACACGCGCATTAACTCTTCTCATAATAAAATCATTGGCAGTGCAGAAATGCCAGGATTAAGGAGCCGAAACATCTCACCATAATGTTTTAGTAGCTTTAGACCGGTTTCTGTTCTCTTATATGTCACTTTTCCTGCTGTTACCTGCATCTGAATAAGATCGTTTGATTTCAATAAATCCAGGTATTGCCCTGACTGTTTGGAACTCATATTACAATGAGACACGATATTTGTCCAACAAGTTGGTTTCCGCAAATTCCTCAGAATCTCTGCTATGATCTCGAGTCTGCTACGACGCATATCGAATACTTTTATCGGTCTTAGCAAGCTATATCACCTCTCATGAATGCTTTTTCTCGCCATCTCTCTTCCCAACTTGCCCATCCCATCCTCACAAGCCTTTCTCTAAACGTGGGGCTTCTTGACCCCCACTCGAGAAGTGTCCAAAAATGTCCTTTATCTTTCAATCGTTCTGCTGGAACTCCCATCTCCCTGCACCACCTTACATAGCCCCGTGCAACTTTTCTTTGCAGTTCACCAGTAGTCTCCACTTCTTCCACCCTGAATCCCCGTTCTCTCAAGTGTTTTCGTATGCGACTGAGAACATATCCTGAGCGTACTTTGAAAATTGTATCCATGTCAGGCTGCATAACCTCAACGATTTGATTAGCGATTCTCACTGCGTAATCCAAATACTTCTTATCCTCAAAGCTTGGAGATTGGAAGGATGAGATTGGGATCCTGCGTTCCATGTATATCGGGTCTGGTAGGTTGAGGTTAAGGGCGCCAACTACTACACCTAATATGAGGTCCCCCCATCCAGCACCATCTATCAATATTACTTTCTCATACATTAATTCTCACTTACATAGTTCACGCATTATCTCACATGCATATTTTCGCCATCTCTAAAAATTGGAAGTCACGAAGTCCATCTTTATTGTACACGCGTTCCGAAAATGCGAGCGCATGTCCATGACCAACGTTGAACCCTTTGCTTAAAAATCACTTCTCCTTGGCGACCCATGTTTCTATGGCTTCTTCGACAGCTCTGGATAGGTCACCCTTTCTCCCGCCAAACCTCTCGATACTCTTGAATCTGAGCTTCTTTTCCAGTTCATCAGAGAGTTCTATGCTGATTCTACCCATTTTAATTAGCACCCGCCATTAAATTTTTTAGTTTTTTTGGCTTTGACCTTTACACGATTCGCACGTGTCAGATGTACTTCCAATAAGCAAAATGCTTGATGCAAAGTGTTACTCTTAGTTTAGTTATCATTTTTCATCAACTTTTAATTTTGCATACATTTCACTTATCTGCATAATATGTTATGTGATTACACTCTTATAAGACTATTGGTTTAAGAGATTAAAGGATTAAGAGATTAAGCATTTAAACGCTAAGCGCGTGCACAAACACCGTGATCACAAACATCAACAACACGAACCTGCCCATATGCGTAGCGGTCAATCCCATCACCAACCGCACTTACGTGAGCAAAACCTCGAACCAAACTGTGTCGGTGATTCAAGCGCCGCCTAAGTTAGCGCGCGCGCATTAAAATAGTGCGAGTATAATTGGAGCTTGGGGGACAAGTAAACTCTCAGTATTTTCCCTTTTTAGCTCCTATCTCGTAGAAGAATCCTTCTTTGCCTACCCACTTGAATAACAGGCCCTGCTGCCATTTGTAGCTTTTATCAACATGTACTGCTTGCACTTCTCCTATGAACCAGATGTGGTCTCCTGTCTTGACCTCTTGAACAACTTTGCACTCAATGCTGAGAGGGGACTCTTTGATGTGGGGGGCTTGAATATTAGTTCCTTTCACAGGCGTAAGCTGAGCCAACCTGAACTTGTCGCAATCTCGACCAGACCGCTCCCCACAAATCCGAACCGCCCCCATCAACTTATCATCAACTACATTAACCACGTACTCCTGACTCCCCTGTATCAGGGAATAGGAATGACGATTAGGCTTCACACCAATTCCTACAAGGCTTGGATTGCCGGAGAAGAAGGCAAACATACCAATTGTAATAATGTTCTGTTCACCATCATTTTCCATCGAAATCAGATACACGGGTCTAATCGGTAATTGTCTCAACCCTTCACGAATCGATCTCTCAATCTTCATGACAAGACACCATATGACACATGCTCTTCTCTTAAACCTCATAAAAAAATTTCGACCTATAAAGACGCGCGCTCATGCAATTGGCTCAGTGTTCTATGAAGTTATTCATTCGTAAAATATCAATTCATTGAGCAATTAGTCATAGAATACAATTGCGAATCCTCCTCCTCGTAAGGGAGATGTCACCCAAATATTTCCCCATTTTCCAATTTTCTGATAGAAGCTTCTTCCACAAGTCATAAAAACTGAAGTAGCAGAGATTTTATACTGACTAAAATGGATTAAGTTTCTGGGAGTAAGTAATTGTCACTTATACCAGCATTTGAGTTAGGCTTATGGAACGCTTGGATTTTCATGGGTCCCTCTCTATTGGCGATGCTTCTCTGGATGCTCGTGGGGGCAAAAAAAGCAAAAGATGACCCCGCAGAAAGTTGGCG
>CP070730.1:562430-568295 GCA_020351305.1 Candidatus Bathyarchaeota archaeon | reverse complement strand
TTTCCTAAAATAGTCGCTTTCATCTTGCACATATTGATCGACAAAAGCCATTGAAACTGTCAAACTAAGGTCATTATTTTTTCTTAATCCCATTACTTTAACATCTTCCCCTGATTCAGGGAACTTCTTCTTGAATAATCGAGAGTTGGCATACTTCTCAGTCTCTAGAACAGCCCTTTCCAAGCGGGTCATAGGTGCATAGCCCACAGCAGCCGAGGTGTCATTTGCCCCCAGCACCTTTCCTTTCCGTTCAAATATATCAACGAGCTCTGGAGATCCAGGTTTCAACTCAACTTGATAACGAATGTGCTTTTCCGGGTCGACAAAACGCAGGTTATTTTTCACCCAATCTTTCGCTGCCTGGAGAGCCAGGTTCTCAACTGGTATTGAAATGCCTTTTGCTTCCTTTGTAGCTCTATCACCCATTATAAGAAGCATAGGTTCCTTTACTGTTCCTCCGCCAAAATTTGGCTCTACATCTCCTGCCACGAGCAAGGATTTGTCCGCGTTATGGTGCAGAATAGACCCTACTTTTTTCAAGTATTCTTTACACAGTGTAACAGAAACACTGTCCATAATGGCATCACACATTGAGTCAGGATGACCAAGCCCTTTTCTCTCCACGATCTCAACTCGTTGTTGTGCTATTGGTGGACGTTTGGAATGGTCGACGATGATATTTCTCAACGAAAGTCCACCTTGGCAAGGCTTATAAAAGCCTTCTGAATATATATTTTGCTATATCTACTGAGCATAAAAAATAACTGACGGTTATAAAGGATGATCTTGACAGGCACACAACTTAGGAAGCTCAGAGTCGATGCAGGATTAACCCAACAGCAATTAGCCAAGTTGGTCGGAGTCTCTCAAGCGCACATTGCAAAGATAGAAAACGCAAAAGTGGACCCCAGACTATCAACTGTTAACAAAGTTTTACAAGTATTAACGGAAGGCGAAGGAAGAAAATGCAAAGACATAATGACCAAAAACGTGATCTTCGCGAAGCCAGATGAGAGAGTTTTGAAGATAAGCAAAGTCATGATGACAAAGGCAATCTCCCAACTACCTGTGGTGCAAGATGACAAAATAATAGGAACTGTGACAGAAGAAAGCATCATAAAGAACTTGCATATAGACATAGCCGATGAGATAGTAGAGAAAATTATGGAACCACCATTGCCATGTGTTCCAGAAGGAACTAGCGTAAATATGATACGTCCGCTTTTAGAAGATAAGCCAGGTGTCTTAGTTATGAGTAGAGGGGACATTATGGGAATCATAACACGCTCCGATTTGTTGAAGACGGTTTCCAAAACAACACGTTAACTCTCTTCTACAATTTACTGTTAATCTTGTTTTCAAAGATGTGCAAAATTGATAAATACTTGCATTCGCTACTGAGAAACTATGGACGACTCTGTTGGGATGGAGTGCGGCGTATTCAGCGCAATTGATTTTGAACAGAAGCAAATCTTCCCTTATGTATACTGGGGGATGCGCGCTCAAAACCATAGGGGTCACCAATCTTATGGCTTTTTAACCTTTGACGGTAAATTCAATGTTCATCGCAATCTGGACCTCATTCCAAAAATCAAGAAAAAAGAGACTCAAGAATGGTTAACTCGCTTGCCAGGTCATGTTGGCATTGGAAATGTACGATATACTACATCTGGGCGACGAGACGAGGATTCCCTGATTAAAGGCACCCAACCCGCGACAGCAGAGACAAAAAAGACGAAAATAGCCATCTCATTCAATGGAAATATCGTCAACACAATTCAACAGAAAAAAGAACTATCCAAAACCTTCCCCAATTTTTCTTACGAATGTGACGCTGAATTAATCTGCAGAAAACTTGCCATAGAACTTACGAAAGATCCCGATCTATTGTCTGCGGCTAAAACATGCATGAAGGAGATAGAAGGCGCCTTTTCAGTGAGTGGAATCACCCAAGAAGGCACCTTATTCGCTTTCAAAGATCCCACAGGATTCAGACCTCTTTGCACAGGCTGCAACTCTCGAGGTAACATTTGCGCCTTTTCTTCTGAAACAGTAGGCTTTGACATAAATGGTTTCAATCACGACTTTGAAATCAAGCCAGGCGAGTTCATCATAGCTACTGAGAAAGGTTTTGAACGAAAGCAGATTATAGCAAACAAGAAGAAAGCCCTGTGCGCCTTTGAGTTCGCCTATTTTGCTCGCCCAGACTCAAAATTGAATGGCAATTACGTTTATGAGGTTAGAGAAGAGTTTGGGAGGAATCTGGGAAGAGAATATTCTGAAATTGTAAAAGAAGCTGACCTCATAATATCTCTACCTGAAACGAGTGACGACGCAGCCTTTGGACTTCACGAAGAAACGGGCTTACGTTGGGAGAGAAGCACAAGACGACATCGCTATGTGACCGATCGAGCATTTATTCTTCTGTCGCAAGAACGGTATTCAACAATAAACCGAAAAATCAACATTGTAGATCACAAGTTAGTTGGAAAAAATCTCATAGTTATTGACGACAGTATCGTAAGAGGCGACACGACAAGAGTTGTCATTGAAAAAATGCGAAAGCTGGGCGCTGAGAAAATTCACTTGTTCATCACATTCCCCCGTATCATAGGTCCTTGTTTCTATGGTATCGACATGGCAACCTACAACGAACTCATAGGCTCCACACGAAAACCTGAAGAAATAGCTCAAATTGTCAGCGCAGATTCAGTGAATTATCAATCCATAGATGGATTTGTCAAATCCACCGGCATGAAAAAAGATGAGTTATGCTTTGGTTGCGTCACAGGCAAGTACCCAACACCTCTCGCACAAAGATTGGCAAACTGGATGCACAGAAGATTCGAGAACGGACACAAAGAATACGGGAGAATCTACGAGATAGACGTTGAGAATCTTACATGAAAAATAGCCACATGTGGCATGGATATGGAAAAAGTTGGCATTCTGGTTGTTTCCTATGGTGCTAGAGAAGCAGCCATGATAGACACCTTTCAGCGAAGCTTAGGCTATAATACAAAAATCTATGTTGTTGACAAACAGAAAAATCCATTCAACGCAAAAAAAGCCACAGAACATGTTATCATTCCAGATCTAGATGTTGATTTGATCTGCAAGTTCGGTGCAAGACGACAGCATAAGATTGACTTCGGAATTGCGGGACCAGAGAAGCCAATAATCAATGGTTTAAGAGACTGCTTTGAAAAAGAAACAGACATACCAATGATTTGCCCCACAAAACGATTTGCCCTTGAAAGGAGCAAAGTCGCACAAAGACTGCTTTTTGAACAAGCTGTTCCAAAGGTCAACCCAAGATTCACGGTTTTCAACCCAAAAGACTATAAAAGCACAACAGATGTGAAAAAAGCTGTTTATTCATGGCTGGACGAGCTGGAAAACAAGGCTGTAGTAAAACCCAACAATCCAACTGCAGGAAAAGGAGTAGGCGTCTGGGGAGACCACTTCGAAACTCGTGAACAGCTCTTTGACCACTTCTTGGCTACTACCAACATGGACTAGTGATAGTTGAAGAGAAGGTGGAAGGCGAAGAATCCAGTTTCCAAGCCTTCTGCGACGGAAAAAGCCTTATAGCTTTGCCTGAAACCCGCGACTACAAGAGAGCCTTCGACGGAGACAAAGGTCCAAACACCGGCGGAATGGGTTCCTTCAAAGGAAGAGCAAATCTTTTACCTTTCATGACATCCGAAACCCAAGAAAAAGAAGTAGAAATTGTAAATAAAATCTTTAACCTGATGAAAAAGCAGGGAACTGGCAATGAATTGAGAGGGGTTCCATATTATGTCGCCTTCATTCATACGGCAGAAGGACCAAAGATACTGGAAAACAACAGCAGACCAGGTGACCCGGAGATAATTAACATACTTCCCCTTCTCAAAGATGACTTTGTTGATATCTGCTTCAAAATGATCGAAGGCAACTTGACAAAGGCTGAGACATATAGAAAAGCGTCTGTAGTTACCTATAAAGCACCTCCATCCTACGGCGGATACAAAGATGCTTTCCCAGATAAAGTGGATCGAGAAGAGATCGGAAAGCCAGTAGATTTGGTAGGGGCATACAAGCTAGGAAAAAAGCTTGAAGAGGAGATTCGAATTTATCCAGCTTCAATGGAACTCAGAAATAATGAGGCCTACGCTCTGACATCTAGAACTGTAGCAGTTGTAGGCATTGGCGACACTATCAGAGATTCCCGGGAACTTTCTTTAAAAGGGATCAACGCTATTGAAGGCGGCGCACTTTGGGCTCGTAGTGACATAGCCTCCAGCGAACACATTCAAAAAAGTGTAGAACATATGGAGATGCTGAGGCGTAAAAGTAGGTGAATGAACAAAAGAGAATCTTTGCAACAGACTGTGAAGGCCCTATTTCAAAAAATGACAACGCCTTCGAGTTAACAAGCCATTTCATTCCAGAAGGCGAGAAATTCTTCACTCAAATCAGCCGGTACGACGATGTTCAATACGATGTCGTCAAACGTGACGGATATAAGGCTGGTGATACCTTGAAGCTTATCGTTCCCTTTCTCAAAGCCTATGAAGTCACAACTAAAAATTTAATGGATTTTTCTGCCAAGAATGTCTTGTTAATGCCAGGCGCAGAGGATACATTACAGTTTCTCAGAAGCATCATGCCTTGTTTCATTATAAGCACCAGCTATGAGCAATATATCAGAATTTTATGCAGAATATTGAATTTTCCATTCGAAAACACATATTGCACCACACTAAACATCGATGATTATCACATGACCAATGATGATAAAAAAAGGCTCAAGCAATTTAGGAAGGAAATATGTGCAACGCCATTGATTAGAATTCCAGAAAACGCAACGGCTCTGACGGATTTCGCCGAAAGGCACCAGAAGATAATAAAACGCCTAGATGAGATCTTTTGGAAAGAAATTATGCAAATGAAGTCAGGTGCCATGCTTAAGGATATTAATCCAATAGGCGGAGCCGAAAAGGCTAATGCTATAAAAAACATTGTTGCGAAGACTGAAAGTACTTCGAGTAAAACAATGTATGTGGGTGATAGCATCACTGATGTTGAGTGTTTTCGGTTAGTTAGAGAAAGCGGTGGCGTAACAATTTCCTTCAATGGTAACACCTATGCAGTTCGTGAAGCTGAAATCTCCGTTCTTTCAACAAACAACATAATAGTTGCCATTATCGCTGACGTTTTCAACAGGTTTGGCAGGAAATCCGTACTCGATTTTATAGATAACTGGGAAAAAAATAATCTGAAGAAATTCAGCGTAAACCCTTCCCTGCAAGATAAACTAAGAAAGTTATTTCCCAAGAAATTACCAAGAGCAACTAGAGTTACACCTATTAATAGAGAAGAGCTTGCAGCTGAAAGTAGCGCTTTCAGGAAGCAGGTAAGAGGGAACAAGGCGGGAAGGTTAGGTTGATAAACCTAAGATTACCTGTTTCATGTTAAAGAAGGAATGTATAATGAAGACGGAAGTTGAAGATACTTACGCAGAGGCTTTTGAAGGTCTTTATGTCAGAGTACTCATCACCTCTGAAGACAATGAAGTTTTATACAAGGCTGCCAGGGACGCAACGGCTACGCCATCTATAGTTATCGGGAGAATCGAAGGCGGAGTTGAAAGATGGTTGGATTCAAATGAAACACCAGATGGTCGAAGTGGAGCAATCTTACAGTTTTGGAAAAGTATAGACAACAAGAAGCCACTGCAAAATTCTTTGGAGGTGTTTGAAACTGAGCTCTCCTACCGCATTAGACAAGACATCCTTGTAAAACCCTTTACGGCACTCTTTGATGCCCAACTGAATCCTATGGGAAAACTGGACATGATGGAAAAAGTGGGTCACTGTG
>CP070730.1:554981-562330 GCA_020351305.1 Candidatus Bathyarchaeota archaeon | reverse complement strand
TTCAATCAGTTCTTCCCTTTCCTCTTTTCTTGACGGTGAACGAATTTCATGGTTATAATGAAAGAAGTTAAAAGCCAAAATATTAAAACCAAGTTCTTTGAATTCAGGAATAACGGTATAGTTTAACAACCCCATTTCTCCAACGCAGCTCTTCTTCGAGTCACTGTTGGTTGAGAAACTCCGAACTTCCTGGCAAGCTTTCTATCGCTAAACTTAGAGTTCTTTGTTAGCTTAAAAAGAATCATATAATCAATTTTCTTCAGTTTTTCATGGTTTCTAATCAAGCTCTTATCAATTAATCCTTTAGTACTTTGCTGATTATTTTTTCTCAGAATTAAATTATAGAGCAAGATTATAATTACTCTGCTCTTCCTCTTTAGTCCAAAGAAATTCGCTCTTACAGTGCGCACGCGCCCTTTCAGAAAAAAGAGGTGAGTCAAATGCGCACAGCGGATGGCGGGCCCGACGGGAATTGAACCCGCGACCTACGGATTAAGAGTCCGCTGCTCTGCCTTGCTGAGCTACGGGCCCAAAGCTCATCAATCCTTTTGTAACGTAGCTATCCTAATATTTTTCGTTATCGCAAATAAGTTAACGTGATATGAAATGAGTGAACTCATTTTTGTGGGCATGGGGCTGCATGACGAAAATGACATTTCGTTGCGAGGATTGGAAGAAGTGAAAAAAGCAGATTTTGCGTTTGCGGAATTATACACCAGCTTCATGAAAGAACTGAGAATCGGGAAATTAGAAAAACTAGCAAGAAAAAAAATCAAGATGGTTTCCAGAAGAATGCTTGAAGAAGAAAATGGAGAAGAAATACTCGCAGCTGCGCAGAAAGGCAAGACCATCTTTCTTGTGCCTGGTGATCCATTGGTTGCCACTACGCATGTGGATTTGCGGATAAATGCTGAAAAAATTGGAGTAAAAACGCGTATTATTCATGGTGCATCCATAATAACAGCAGCTATAGGGTTGTCAGGTTTGCAGAATTACAAGTTTGGAAGAAGTGTGACAATCCCTTTCACTCACAATCTCCACGTTTCGGAAACCCCTTATGCGATATTGAAGACAAATCGAAAAGCAGGTTTACATACGCTCTGTTTCTTAGACATAAAAGCAGAGGAAAAGCGATATATGACGATAAAAGAAGCCTTGGGGATACTTTTGGAAATCGAAGAAAAAAGGCGAGAATCCATAATCCTTGGGAATACACTGGTCGTGGGGATTGCCAGAGCAGGATCGAAGAATCCAGTTGTGAAATCTGGAATGTTTCACAAAGTTTTAAACTATGATTTCGGTGCTCCACCACAAACACTCATCTTTCCTGGAAAGCTTCACTTCATGGAAGCAGAAGCTCTCACCAAACTGGCAGACGCACCAGAAAGCATAAAGCAGTTGATTAGATGACCATCGAAAAACTCGTTGAAAGATATATTAAAAAAGCTCTGCAAGTTTTTCAGCAGATAGAGAAAAGTAGCCTACTAGAAGAAAGAGCTGAAAAGGTTTTGGATTATGCAAGAAGATACTTTGAGGACGCAACTTATTACCGTGAGCAAAAAAGATTTGAGATCGCCCTCACTTCAGTAGCATACTGTGAAGGATTGCTTGATGCATTAAAATTGCTGGGAATGGTAGAGTTCCAATGGTAAAGAGACAAGTAGAAAAAAAGCGCCCTACAGTTCTAACATCAGGTGTATTCGATATACTCCATCTTGGGCATGTTAAGTTTTTGGAAGAAGCTAAAAAAGCAGGCGGAGAAAAAGCGGAACTCATTGTGATTGTTGCAAGAGATAAAACTGTTGAAAAGAGAAAAGGCGAAAAGCCAGTAATGTCAGAGAACCAACGTCGAGCACTAGTGGAATCTCTAAAAGTAGTGGATGAAGCAATTTTGGGATATGAGGAGTTTAACATAGGGGATGTTATTGAAAAGATAAAGCCAGATGTTATTGCATTGGGGCATGACCGAGAAGACCTTGAAAAGATTGTGAGAAAGGCTGTTACGGACAAAGGCTTGATGACAAAGGTTACAAAAATTGGCAAGTTTAGTGAAGATGAGTTAAACAGCAGCTCTGAGATTAAGAGAAAAATAATTGAATTGTATCGAAGGCACTCATAGACCATTTCATACTTTGAGGATAATCCCTGCAAGAATTCTTAGAATTTCATCAACATTGGACTTGATAGCCCCATGATGGTAATTTGCATTTCACCTGCTACGCACGCAAACTTGGTGGAATATAGACGCTCACAAATCAGAGAATTTAGGAGCTTCCAAGGAGTCTTAGGGCATTGTGAAGATTTCAACCTTTATTTTCTGCTGATCCTTGATTTTAAGTTGGTTCCGAAGGTATTGAGGAGCTATGATTTCCAGTACGGAGGAATCATAGTGTGTTCGGAAGGCAAATATCAAGGCTCCCTTTGCCTTGTTGTTAATTAAGGTCGGATAGCATTTGACAGGACCAAATGTTCGTGATTCATTTTTGAAACCTTCGATTTCTATAGCTGGGTAATTTTCCAACTCTTGTCTAGTTTTTATGTCATAGTCAGTGTCTAGCCTGATGTTCAGGGTTCCCGGGTAGGGGTCAAACCCAAGCTTCTCGATAAACTGTTTCCGGTAGCCATCTTGCTTAATATAATAAGCGCCCTCACCTAGGCCACTGAAGACTAGTCCTTCCAAAGTCACTGATAGGGGATAGACAGCTTCAACAACAATTTTCAGTTTTGAGTATAGATTTTTTAATCGCTCTTTTCCAACATCAGTCAGTGTGATTAGGCAACCCTCTGTTGTGATTGAACGCTTGATCCAACCTAATTTGTCGAGTTCGATCAAGTTGCGAGAAGCTGTTTGCTGGGAGATTCCAGTTTTTTCCGCCAAATATTGAGTGGATACCTTCATTGTTCTGTGATAAGCTCCCATTTCAGCAAGTTTGTATAACATAAAATGTCGCCTCCACAACTGAGGGTTGATGAAAGAGACGTTCATTTTCACGCGCCTTACTCAAAAAACAGAAGCTACCCACCTATAAGAATACCGAATGCGAGCGCACAAGGACTGAGGTATTAATGTAAATTCAAAGAATGCCTAATCAGCTAATGCAAGTGCAGTTTTTCCTCATATAAGCATCTGTTGTTTGCATAGTTACTATTATATACTTGAATTGGTTCTCTTGTGAAGTCGAGAGGGGAGCTGGGATGTGACCTGGCTGAGATGATGGGTGAACCCATTGACCCTTAGAACCTGATCCAGGTAATACTGGCGGAGGGAAAAATATGAATCAAAAAAAGAGTAACTTTGAAACAAAAGTTCTTGCGGAAATAGTTGTTTTCGCTGCGCTTTCAGCGGTTCTCTATGTTGTACGCCCTTATTCAAATCCATATGGAGGATCAATAACTCTCGGTAGCATGGTCCCTGTAATGTGGCTTTCCTTGAGAAGAGGTGTGCGTTTTGGCCTGGTTGCAGGAGTGATTTTTGGCCTTTTAGCCCTTCCTATTGATGTGATACTTCTTCCATATTCACCAATTATGAACCCAGTGCAAGCAATCTTAGAGTATCCAATAGCTTTTGGGGTTCTTGGATTGGCTGGAATTTTTCACAGGAAGACTACCGCACCTGCAATAGTCGGTGTTGGCATCAGCGTACTGGTTAAGCTTTTCTTACATGTCATAGCTGGAATTATCTTCTGGATTTCAACCATTCCAGAAGGATGGATCCCTATTGTCTACGCTTTAGTTTACAACGGCAGTTTTCTACTCCCAGAATTCATCATTAGCGCTGTATTGATGTATATCCTTTTGAAAAAAGGAACACTAGAATATGGCTTGTAGATCAAGGTATGTGGTGTGAGATTTGAACTCAGGACAATTAGAACTGTCACTTAAGTTCAATCCCGGATCTACGCGCACACTTCAGTGTTGTGATAATGTGTGTACGCAGTACTGCAAAGCGAGGAACATTAGAATACAATTTTCAGAACGGAAGATGAAATGGTGAAATTAAAAACTGGAATAGAAAGATTTGATAATTTCATAGGCGGCGGCATCGAATCCGGCTCCCGAAACATTCTTTATGGGCCTCCGGGCACTGGGAAAACGGTTCTTGCTATGCAGTTTCTCTGGCAGGGACTATTGGAAGGAGAGGTTGTTGCCTACGATGTCATGGACAAACCGTTTCCACGCTTAATATCCTACTTTAGATCCTTCGGTTGGGACATATCCCCTTTTTTGGAAAATGGTAAGTTTATTGCTATACAAGCCTTCCCACACTCTGAACCCTACCTAAAAGATCCAAGAGTGATTTATTTCAGCCTTAACGACTTTAAGGAGATGAAACGCATTGATGCCTTGCTCTCGCAAAAGAATGTTACTAGGTTTGTAGCCGGAGACTTCAGCGAACAGCTCTTCTCTATCTATGACTTGAAATACATGGAACCAGTTGAAGACTGGACAATAAATTGGAGTCATTTTGACAACATTACAAATATCGACATAATGACTAAGGCCACCCAAAAAGACATTGCGACTCAGCGAGCTACAGACTTGGATTTTAATAAGGCTCACAACATTTTCTTTTTTAGGTTCAATGAAGAGAAGTGTCGCAGGGAACTGCGCATAGTCAAAATTGAAGGCTGTAACCATCCCCTGGGATGGTTGCCCTTTGAAATAACTGGCAAAGGCATCAAGATGCTTGTAAAATAGTTTCTTTGGGAATGACCAAAGTGGGGAAATTGCCTAATGAAAAGCTTCAGGAGCTGCTTGAATGCATAAGAAAGAACCCAAGAGTTGTGATTCCCCCAGCGCCAGGCTATGATTCAGGAGTTCACGTCATTAATGAAAATGAATGTCTCGTTATCTCAACAGATCCTTGTATTGGTGTGCCTGAAGAATGGTTCGGATGGTTGTTGGTTAACTATGCAGCGTCAGATGTAGCTTTGTTCGGCGCTAAACCAGAGTTTTGCACAATCACACTGCTAGGTCCTCCAAAGACTAAGGCTAAGTTCTTCACGAAAATCATGAAACAAGCATGTTCTGCAGTAGATGAGCTTAATATGACCATTGTAACTGGGCACACAGGAGCCTATGATGGACTTTCAACTCTTGTTGGAGTCTGCACAGCGTATGGCGCAGTTAGCAAAGATAAGTTAATAACCCCTGGAGGATCCCAAGAGGGAGACTGCATAATTTTTACCAAGCAGATTGGTCTTGAAACTGTTGTTAATTTCGTCTTTGCACAGAGATCTCTTGCAGAAAGAATTTTTAATTCTATTCGGGTTTTCAAGCTTCAGAACTTTATAGACAAGCAAACCTGTGTTTCAGAAGCGCTTCTTCTAGCAAAGATAGGTGGAGTTCACGCTATGCATGATGCCACGGAAGGTGGATTAGTGGCGGCTTTAAACGAAATGGCTGACTCTTCAAACCTTGGATTCACCATTGACTTGGAGACGCTCCCAATATTGGAAGAGGCGCAAATTCTGAGAAAACACTTCAGTCTATCACAAAGAGAATTGCTTTCTATCTCTTCCACAGGTACTCTTCTAGCAGCTGTAAATCCCAAAAGGAAAGATCTAGTTCTTCAAAAATTACGAAAACATGGGGTAGAAGCCAGTTCTATAGGTGTTTTTACACATAGTAAAAAACGTCTAATCCAGTATAAGAAAAAGAAAAAGATTTTTCCAAAAATTGCCCATGATCCTTACTCTAAGATAATGCTGTTACCCTGACACTCTATACTGCTAATCAGTATTCGCGTTTCATAATTCTTTTCTCTCTTACTTCTAACTGAAATATGGTATCCCAAAATATGAAACATATTTCCACAATTCTATGCGTTCCTCTAACCCTTTGTGCCCTACTAATTGGTTTTGCTCAAGGATTCTCTGAAACTTTTACTGTTCCAGCAGGTGATAATTTCACAAAAATTGTCAACTTGAATGAAGGAGATGAAGTTTCGGGAAGAGTCGCAGTCGTAGGTGTTGAAGAAAGTCTCATTAACTTTTCTATTTCAGATCCGGGCAACATAGTAATTTTGGATCACTCTAACATAGGCTTAAGAGATTTTAAATTTACAGCCCCCCGAACGGGAACGTACAGCTTCCATTTTCAAAACCAATTTTCACAAGAGACCAAACACATAACGCTTAATTACAACGTGCAGCACTTTATTTTCGGGCTACCGCAAGAGCTCATCTTGGTTTTCGTCATAGTTGGTCTTGCGCTTATTGCCATTGTGGTTTTCATTGCAATGTCACCAAAGCCTTAGAATACTTGATATTGCAAAAAGTTAAAGGTGATGACATAGGTTTTTTAGATCAAGTTGCACAACAATGGAGAAAATTGAAGAGAATCAACAACGGTTAGACAATGCACAAGGATACAGCGAAGTGTGGGAGATAGCAAAAGACAACGTGAATGCTGTTCTGAAGAAAAAACGGCAGGGGATGATGCTTTTTCTAGATGACATGCCTCTTAGGCTTGGGGCTTATCATCCGTTGGGAACGAACAACATCGTTTTGAACCGTGCTCTTGTGCAAATAGTGGAAGCAACTACCAAGTCGAGAAAACTGTTGAACTCCTTCGTTTATACATTGCTCCTTCATGAATATCTTCATGCTTTAGGATATATCAAAGAAGCAGAAGTACGCCCCCTCGTTTATAAGATTTCAAAAGCATGTTTTGGCAAAGAACACATCTCTACACAATTGGCAAAACAAGGACCATGGTCGATATTAAAAGGGCTACCTCTCGATGCATTAAAAGCGCCAAAACGTGTGATGGAGATTGTAAGGGATTTTGAGCGGACTAATCAAAGGTACATAGTTTAACGAATGAATGTTTGTCTGATTGAATGACTATGCGCGCGCGCAAACCACATACATGCGCGCGTCCCAAATCCAAACATCGAAGTTCTTCCTTTCACCAAGGAGTACCAAATTGATTACTTGAAACAACCTCTTTGACGGAAATCCGGGGGCGTCTTTTTGGATTTTCATCGGGATAACCAAATGCAATTGTGCCAGTATGGTAGTAACCAGAGGGTGCATTGACCACACTCAATACTTCATCATCTTTCGCCAGTTTAACCCAACAACTACCAAGATCAAATTCTGGGGCTACAATTAACATTAAAGTAGCAGCAATCGAGCTGTTCAATGCGAATCTTTTGCAGTGTGATACCGTGCGCGTTGAAGTAATCGCAAACAGCTGACAGCACCCTTCGGATAGCGTTGAGTTGGCGGGGGGTTGTCTGACGGCTGTCTCCTCGGAACTGTAAATAGTCTTCATAGATGCGGGGAAGTCTTCTGTGATGAGCGGATTTTGGCAGCGGTGTCTTTAATTGGCCCTGTTCAACC
>CP070730.1:549949-554881 GCA_020351305.1 Candidatus Bathyarchaeota archaeon | reverse complement strand
GCTGGGAGTAAGAGATGATTTAATGTGGTTTCTGCAGTGGCGATGTGATGATGTAATTAAAAATCAAGAGAGCTTGCCTAAAATGCGAAAAGCTGGTCTTAATTGGGTTATGATTGGGGTGGAAAGCCCAAGAGACTCAACTCTTGAAAATTTTAAGAAAGACATAACCGCTGATGATGCAAAGAAGGCTGTGAAGTTGTTAAAGGAGAATGGCATTTTTACCCATGCAATGTTTGTTATAGGTGAAAGAAAAGATACATCCGAATCAATCCAATATTTAAGAGAGTTCGTACAAGAATTAGACCCAGATTTTGCAATATTTACTGTTCTCACACCTTTCCCAGGGACCGAAATCTATGATGAAGCTAAAATGAACGGGTGGATTGAAGATTTCAACTGGTCACATTATGACATGGCTCATGCAATAATGCCTACAGAGACCTTGTCTAGGCTGAAGGTGCAAGAAGAACTCTATAACTGCTACAGAAGCTTTTATGGCTCTTGGAAAAGAAGATTTGAAGGAATATTCTCTAGAAACGATTTGAAACGAAGGATTCACTGGCATATGGCTGGTAAAGGGATTGTGAGACAGTTAAAAATGCTTTTTTAGAGAATCTGTGGCGCATATGTCATGGACAAGCATATACACAATTCCTTGAAACCACATATAATCATATGCGAAGGCTCTGATAGTCAGGTTTATCTCTAGTAAACGGTCCTTCTAAGTTACAGCGAGGTTCAACCTTGGCTAGAATTGCTAGATTAAGGCTTTCTATGACAATATCCATACTTCTAACCAGCATTATTTTTGCTGCATTCTTAAGCGTGATAATGTTCATCCTCCAGCTCCCTATAGCATTGGCTTTCGTTGCTACCTTATTCTTTATTTTTTTTCAGTATCTTATCGGCCCTTCAATAGTAAAAGGCGCCACACACATGCGCTACCTGAAAGCAGGGGAAAACCAGTGGCTAGAATCAATGGTTAATGAATTGGCGAAGAAGAGTGACATCCCTGCACCAAAACTAGCAATCGTCCCAGATGATACACCAAATGCTTTTGTATTTGGGAGAACCACTGCAGACGCTACTCTTGCAGTGCATGAGGGTTTGCTCAAGAGGTTACGCAAAGAGGAGGTTAAAGCTGTCATAGGTCATGAACTTGGTCATATTAAAAATAAGGATTACTTAGTCATGACTATGCTCACTGCATTGCCTCTACTTGCTTATTGGATCTCTTGGGGAACATTTGAGGCTGCGAGATGGAGTAACAAAGGTAGTTCAAGAAAAGAGAAAGGAGACTTCAGAGCAGCCCTTTTCATTGTTGCCCTAGTGTCGTATATAGTTTATATCGTGACGCTTCTTTGTGTCATGGGTTTAAGCAGGTTGCGTGAACACTATTCAGACGCTTACTCAGCTTACGTAACTGGTCAGCCAAGACAGCTTCAAAGTGCGTTAGCGAAGATTACATATGGTCTTTCACTCTCGCCAAAACCAACAACAGGTGCAAGATCTTTTTACATAAGCGACCCTGCTATGGCAAAGCAAGAGTTTCAGCGAATAGTCAGGCGGAAAGACGCTTATGACCTTGATCGTGATGGGGTTTTGGATGAGAGAGAGCTGCAGTTAGCAATGGAAAAGGAAGCTAAATCTACATGGACAACAATTAATGCATGGTTTTCAACACACCCGCCAACCTTCAAGCGAATTCTTTTACTCCGAGAAATCGAAAATGAAATGAGCACTGGACGATATACAGACGATCGCATGTATGCCCAAATTTAAAATTACAAAGCTCTTTCAATGTTGAAATGGTTTAATAGACTGCCCCTTACCTATTTAACGTCGAGCAATAGGAGCTCTCAAAATGAAGCACATTAAGATCACCGCTTTCGACTGCCCTGACACGTGGTTCAAGACAATAAGCGCTATATGGAGTGCTGGTGACATATTTGAAGTTCATTATGGTTCAGAAGACTCCAGAACCAAGAAACTCAACCTTTCCATAGAGATCACCAAGCCGGAGACCAGGCCATTAGTGGATAATAAGGCCCCATGCGATATGAAATATGTGCAATGGTATGCACTGAAATATCTGTGGTCTGGGATCGTTGAGGGCGAAACATACACCTATGGCAGTAGACTGAGGAAACCTGTGGATCAAATAGAAGAGGCGATTAAACGCTATCTTGAAGAACCTGCTGACAGACAGATAACACTGATAGTGCGATCGCCAAGAGATATAATGAAACATATTGACGATAGAAAGCATGAACCACCATGCTTAACCCTAATCGACACGGAAGCCTTCGAAGGAAAACTTAACCTGACTTGTTATTTCAGGTCCTGGGATGCATATGCCGCTTTACCTGCGAACATAGCTGGAATTCAATTGTTCAACGAAGCCCTTGTCTCAGAAATCAATAGACGAGGGAACCTCAATCTAAAGACTGGCAAGCTAATTTTTCATTCCAAAAACTGCCATATCTATGAAAGACAATTCATGCTCGTGGAAAACTTGCTGAAACCCGAGAAGCGCAGTAGGAGAAGCTTAAGCACACGCGCAAGCCAAATAGAAAATTTCACTACCAATGCAAAGCAATGTTTCTAATCTTCTGCTCTATAACAGGCTAATCACGATTTATGCATATTCAAGATTGATATAATCGGAGACAAATTATCTCTCCTGGTTGCTAACAATTTTCTTTCTTTTCTTTCTTCTAGCAACAGCTTTCTCTTCAACAAACCAAGCGTTTCGCAATTCATGCATGTACCATCCTCTATTCCGCGAAAAATAAGTTCCTGCCACTAGCCCGAACACCATCAATGCAATCCCACTCAAGGTCAATGCCAACCCTAATAGACTTCCAAGCGTCACGGTAAACCCGACTGGTATAAACAAAATCCACATCAGCTGCTCCGCTATTAATAAAGTCTGTGAAACTCCACCCACAAACAGGACACTACCTGCAATGAACATCAAGTAAGCTGACATCTCATTATGCCTTGACTCTGCGGCTTTCTCACGTAAATAATCCCGAACCGACAACGCTTAGCTCACAAAAAAACAACTGTGAAAAAAATATGTAAACATTGTGACCTGTCAGTACATATCTCAAATGTATGCCACAGAAACAAAGAAAAAGTGCACATGTGTAGAACAACAACACGGAAACATTTATTAAATCTTAAAATTCGCTATACCATTGACAGTGGTACTTTGTCGAAGCTCATCTTCACCCAAAACTCAAAAACTGTGACAGAAGAAGACTATTCATGTACCTGCAATACTTGTGGACAAGCATATAAAAACGCCATAGAGCTGACCAATCTTTCAGAAATGCCAAAACAAACCTATAATGCATGTCCCTTCTGTTTTTCCAAGCACGCAGAAATAGCGGATTTTCAGCAAGCTAGTAGTTTAGATCCGCTAATTCCCGGCAAGTCTAATGTTTTACCTCTGGAAAGCGCGGAGAACACGGAAAATTTTGAAAAGACTAGTTGCTCACATTACCTTGGATATCTGAAAAAACGCCCAAAAAATACGCCAATCCCAGACACCTGTTTGACATGTGAAAAAATGATAAAATGCGTGCTCTAATATCAATACAGATCTACATCATTAAATCAATATTGAATATTAATATCTAATTTTTTAAGCCCCAATTCATAAGTTATTTATCAAATATGAGAATTATTATCGCAGGGATGAATATGACGATTGCGCGAGTCAGTGTTAAAGATGAGAACGAGTTGCGGAAAATTATTACAAATGATGTAAGTGTTGTTGAAAGTGGACTCACAGCGATTTGTAATGACATGCCTATAGATGAAAAAGCCAAAGTTGACGCACTGTGCCATGATGAAAACGGACAACTTGTGATTCTGAAGCTCAGTACAAAAGAGAATGATAACATGTTTTTTGAGGGCCTGAAAAATTTGACTTATGTAAACAATGTCAAACCAATGTTGAAGTTTTCCTACAAAGATTATAAAATAAACGACACAAAGACTCCGAGACTTATCTTCTTAGCACCGTCCTTTTCTAAGCAATTAATTGATGTAGTTGCTCAGATGCAGGGAATCCAAATGGATCTCTATGCTTGGGAATACTTTGAATTTAACGATAAAAGGGCTCTACACCTTGAACCGATCTGGCTAAGCACAGCAACGAAATCAAAACCCCGAAGAACAAGATCTGAAAAGCCAAAGCCACCAAAACCTATCGAGCAACAACATGAAGAGATAACTGAAGAGGTAACTGAAGAGGTTCTAATACCTGCAGAAAGTGTTGAGCTAGAAACACCTAAGAAACGAAAAGAGCAAACGAAAAAGAAGTCAATTTTCTCAATCTAAAATCTAGCTCCTCCAACTCAAAGAGCTCTCTACCCCTTTCTCCATCCTTTTCGCTTAGCTAAAGCTAGAAACAGAAAATCGTTTTTATATCTTAATAAATAGATCGATTGATAAAATAGAGGTGAAATTGATGGATGTGCAACTATTAGTTGACGGAGAAGAAATCTCACTTAATGAATTTGTGAATAGAATATTGGCTGGAATGATTTCAGGCGCAGTGATATCTCTGAGAGATATAAACAAAGATTGGAAAAAAATCCTGATCGAAGTAAGTAAATGACATAGACTAAGCCATAATTAGATTCATGTTACTATACGCTTCCCCTGCATTGTGGCTTCATGGTTTGTGCAAGCCATTCTGGAACCTTAAAATTCGCTGCAGTATCCCAATTGTCAAATGGTTTGATATCCAGAACAGGAGAACCATCAAAGGCATCGAGCCCTCTTACCCAAACCACATTCACATCTCGTTTTAAGAGTTCAACTAAAGTAAGACCAATAGGGTTCGGGCGATTAGGAGTTCTTGTGGCAAAAATCCCCATGAGCGGAAAATCTTTCCTACCACGAGGATGAATCTTC
>CP070730.1:540166-549849 GCA_020351305.1 Candidatus Bathyarchaeota archaeon | reverse complement strand
TTTCTCCTTCAATCTTTTCATTTCTTCATCCAGGTCAGTTACGACAAAGCAAACTGATTGATTTCCCTTTGTCTTCAAAGCCAATGTACTCCGTCCACCGGCGTCCATCTCAGCCCATTGAATACTTTCCTCTGTAAATTTGTGCTTCAAGCCCATAACATCTTTATACCATTAAACCGCAGACTTCAAGTCATGCACTACAATCGATGCATTGTCGATTTCTTTAATCATCTTACAATCTTCAGACTACGCCATGAACTACTCGTTATTTAAGAACCTTTCCTCGCTCATTTGAGATGGAACTCTTCCCAGAGTTCCAAAAAGCTATTGAAGTTTTGCGTCTTGGAGTGCATATAGCTTGTAGAAGAAACATGGTGAAAGGTTTATTACTACTCTTTTTATCAAGCATAAAGCTCTATGTATCGAGGTAAGGGAATGACCAAAGCCCTCGTCTTCAATTGCAGCCCAAGAATGGAAAAGAGTAACACAGCTTTAATTCTAGACCCATTTTTAGAGGGAATGAGGAATGCAGGAGCAGAAGTTGAGCTTTTCTACACAAGAAAACTGAATATCAAACCTTGTACTGGAGAGTTTCACTGTTGGGTTAAAGATCCTGGCATATGTTATCAAAATGACGATATGCAAATGCTCTACCCGAAAATAAAAGAAGCAGATGTCTTGGTGTTTGGCACCCCAGTCTATGTTGATGGGATTTCTGGACCAATGAAAAATCTGATAGATAGGACCATTCCGCTCGTAGAACCTTTTTTTGATTTGCGTAAGGGTCATTGTCGTCATCCTCAGAGAGAAGGCTCAAAGAGAGGAAAGCTTGTGCTAGTATCTAATTGTGGATTTTGGGAGCTAGATAATTTTGATCCCTTAGTTGCACATATGAAGGCCATGTGTAGGAACTTTGATCGAGTGTTTGCTGGCGCTCTACTCAGACCTCATGGGCCAGCAATAAGACCTATGAAACGAATGGGTCTTCCGATAGATGATGTTTTCAAGGCTGCAAAAGATGCTGGAATCCAGCTCATTCAGGAAGGAAAGATCTCAGCTGAAATATTAAATATAGTGAGCCGCGAGTTACTACCCTTGGAAGTTTATGTAAAACAGATAAATAAAGGCTTCAAACAAGCACTTGAATCTCTCTGATTCATGCACTACATTAGTGTATAACCCTTGAGGGTAAAATCAATGACTAAAAGAGAAGGGTTGGACGTTGGCGGTGGACATCTGCCCCTTGAAATCATCTCAAAGGGCTTGACGAAATTCTATATGGGAAGACACCCCAACTGGCAACAGGTCACCGTCTATAACACAGTTGATCTAACCTCGGGTTGGGAGACAGAACTCTACGGATTCACTCTGAAGTATAATGAAGACCGTTGTTCCATCTCAAGGCGTCTCGTCGCAAGACTCTATCCCGGGAGAGGTGCAGCAGAAAAAGCCAAGCACGAGTTTAATGTGGTAAGACGACTCAGCGAAACCCGATATCCTGTGCCTGCGATTCATGATGTGGAGATCGATCCCGAGGTTCTAGGAGCCCCCTTCATCACGATGGACTTTATTGAGGGCCATAGCATGTTAGAAGATTTCCGGGGAACCACGATTAAGGAGCTTGAACCACACCTGAAGGTGTTCGCCAGCCTTTTTTTAGAGCTACACCGAGTAGACCCCGCAATGATATTCCCCGAACTCCCTCGCTTTGTAGACACCTCAGACTACCTTGATTTTGCTCTTAAGCGAGCCCGAAGAAGCTTAGAAAAGCACGGGCCTTCTTGGCTTGAATCCGTTCTCGACTGGCTTGAAAATAACAAAAGGAGGGTCTCCCATGGACCACTCTCAGTTCTTCACAGGGATTTTCATCCTGCGAACATCATGGTGAAACCAGATGGTGCTCACGCGATCATCGATTGGACCGCCTCTTCCTATGGGGACTTTAGAGAGGATCTCATGTGGACCTTCTTGTTAGCAAGCGCGTTTTGGGGGAGACCTTTAGGAGAGTCTATCCTTGGAGCTTACCAGAGAGCAGCTGGGAAGAAGGTCAGAGATGCTGGATTCTTCGAGGTAGCAGCGATCTATAGAAGAATCCAAGACACGTCGATCTCATTCTTGAAGGGCGCTGAGGAGGCGAGTATGAGGGCTGGCGCGGTTGAACAGATGAGAGAGGGGTTAGCCCACCTATACAAGGTCCATGACTTCCTTGAAGAGAGGACTGGTATCAGACTCCCCGAGTTCGACAATATACTTCGAACAGCTAAGGGATAACTCCTGGTTGGTTAGTGCTGGGCGCGCGTGCATAAGGGAGAAAGCAACATGAAAAGCATCTATGTCTTGATAATTAAAGTGTGTAAAGACATTGAGATAAGAATTGGAGCCTTAGGCAAGATCGATTTCAAGAAAGGTTTGTATGCTTACGTTGGTTCTGCGTAAAAAGGGTTAGAAAATCGGATTAAGCGGCATCTCATGAAGGTTAGGCAGCACACCTTCTGGCATATTGATTACTTACTGGATAATGATTCTGTTGAAGTTGAGCAGGCTTTCTACAAAGTAGCTGACAAATCTGCTGAGTGCAAAATCGCAGAAAAACTAAAGAAGAAAAGTGTCCCAGTGGTGAACTTTGGTTGTTCGGACTGCACCTGTGGAAGCCACCTATTCAAAATAAGCCACTACAATTTCCTTAGAGATTTCATGTCTGAAATTCAATTAGGAAACTAACTAGTTCACATGTGCGAGCCAAAGTTGAAATAAAAAATCTAATCATGGAAGCTACCGAAACAACCATAGAACAATTAATTGTCAAACAACGATCACCATAATAATGCTGTGATTCCAAAAACTCCGTTATTCGTCCTCTTTCTTTCTAATATCTCCGTATTAACAACAACCTTTCTCAGGCATACCATGCTTATTATATTATAAGAGGAAAATTGTGCTACACACGCTTTAGCCAACTCCCGGGAGTACTCCCACTTTGTGTCACATTTTGCGTCACATTTTGTGTCACAAGGTTGTACATGGACTTTCGAGATGTTTTAGATGATTTTGGTAAAGAAAATCATTAGCACGAGCGCGAGTTTCCATCATTCATGACATTTCCTATATGTTGGACAAGAAAAATAGGTGTAAGGCACTTGTATGCTAAGAAATCACGAACCCTCAATATGGCCATTCATTTTTTACGTCTGGAAAGATTGCTGTGTACTGCTCGACACTGGCAGGTTGATCAAGAGAGAACAAACGCCATTTATTATGGGTAGGAGCGCCGAAACAGATGTCTGCTTGTGCAGATGTCACATTAAATATTGTGGACCAAACGGTGCCGAATCCGTCAGAATAATAATGGTCACAGACTCCTTCTGGAAATTTTCTGGAAAAAATAACGCGTAACCTTTCTTTGTCGATTTTTTGTGCTGGATTCTTCAAAGCTGAAGCGAGAAGCCCATATCGTTTCCTTGATTGTCCAATGATGCCACAGTTCAGCGAATTAGATTCAACTGTTGCGGGCAGAGTATAGTGATTAGTTGAGAATAGAAACCTTTCCTCTGAGTCGTTGTCTATTCGCTTGATGGCGACAACTCCATCAGCGAACTCTACTAATGCAGCTTCACTGTTTCTATCAACCACCATAAGGCTAAAGAAGCCCGACATGGGTGTTTTTTGGACGAGTTTCATTGCGTCTTCAACTGATTTACAGCTGTCCAGTATAGATCGGATGACTAGATGGCTTTGGAAGCCTTTTTCTCTAGTTGGAACTCCGAAGATTCCTCCTCCAGTGAACGTTGCGCTGACCCCATGTTCATTGATTCCATCAGCGCGACCAAATAAGAATATCGAGAAGCCAACATGTTTTGCCTTGCCTTCTATTCTTGTCGTACATAATCTGAGGTCTTCTTCTGTGAAATTCCATTCGTAGCTTCTGCCAACATAGACGTTACCGTCACTTGTCGCTGACGAGAGTACAGCTATTTGGCTACAGTTCCTAGGGACAGTGTAAGCAGCGCTGTAGAAAAGAATCTCACTAAGTTTAACACCAAGACCATCAGCAAACCCTTGCATTTCCTCGTTCAATCCAGGGCAGTGCTCTTCGAAAAAGATCTTCAATTCCCTAAAATCCGAGAATCCCATCTTCTTCAGATTAGACTCAATTGACGCTAGAAAGCCCGATTGAGCTAGAAACGTGGAAAGGGACTTCTCTACGCGAGCCCGCATTTCTTTATTGCTCTTTAGAATCTTCCCCTGGGTTTTACCAACTTCATAAGCTGTCCCCTCCAAAACTAAATGCTGAAAATCCCCATTGACAAGAACATATTCACTACACACTTTCCATCACCTTAAAGCAAGTACATTTTGTGAAGAACATAAAGTGTCAGATAACTTTTATCTAGGACCGCGTGTGCGCGATACGCAAGCATGTAGAGCTATCTTAATCTTTTTTCTGCGCTTTGAAGCATGCTAATTACTGGTAGAGAATATGGGCACTTTTTCTCGCATTCGCCGCATTCTGTGCAGCTGTTTGCTTTGCAGGTGAAAAATAAAGCGTACATCGCTGAGGCAGATGCGCTTAGAGCAATGGTGTTCCGTGCTCAGAAGAAATGGAAAGAATCTATCGAGCATTTCGAAAAGAGCCTTCAAGAGTTTGAGGATCTGAATGCGAGGCGATGGGCCGTCTACCTATTCGCTAAGATGGTTCTATACGAATATGCTGGAGTGTACTTGGAAAGAGACCAGGAAGGTGATAGGGAAAAAGCGTACAACATATTCAGGCAAGCGTTGGAAATATTCCAAAAGATGGGCGCCAAAAGGGACATAGAGAAGATAAAGTCAAAATTGGCTTTCTTAAAAACTGAGCGCGAAATGGCTGAGCCTGAGCTTGTAGCAGAGGTTCCGGAGGTCGTTCTGCCTAGCCACATTACTACAGGGTACGGAGACCTTGACGACTTGTTGTTTGGCGGGATACCTCGAAATTATGCACTTATACTAACATCGCCTTCCTGCGATGAAAGGGACTTGTTGATCAGGAGGTTTCTCGAAGCTGGAGCAAAAAGCGGTGAAATCATATTTTGTGTTACCATTGATCCCGGTGTAGCAAAATCGGTCGTAGAAGAGTTTCCGAATTTCTACCTCTTCATTTGCAATCCCCAAGCGGACAAAATCATCACAGACAGGCCTAACGTGTTCAAGCTGAAGGGAGTGGAAAACCTAACTGACATTAACATTGCCCTATTCTCAGCATTTCGTAAGTTGAAGCCTGTAAAGGGAGTAAGAAGAGCTTGCATCGAAATCATCTCAGACGTTTTACTGCAGCATCACGCTGTTAAAACTAGAAGATGGTTGAATGCACTCATTCCAGAGCTAAAAACCAACGGATTCACAACTCTCGCAGTTTTCAATCCCGAAATGCACTCCTCACAAGAAATTAGCGCAGTCTTGGACGTTTTTGAAGGAGAAATCAACATACGAAAGAAAGGAACTGAGAAGCTGCTTAAAATCGAGAAAATGACTAACAAGAAATATTCAAAAAACGAGTTATCTCTAAAAATAGATGATTCTCAATCGAAAGAAGACTGATTCTACAAACAGGGGCTAGACCGCTTGTTTCCAAAATAGGGAAATGCCTCATGAACCTTTTTTTCATCGGGGAATTCGCTAAAGATGCATAACTACACAAAGATCTTTATCAAGAAATAAAGAGAATAAGAAAAAATTGCAGATAATGGCGCGGATAAAATCCATGCCCATAGTATGCTTCGTATCGTACCCCATTTGACGGATTTAACCCCGCGGGTCAATCCTGCACCTATCAAGGTGCCATTTGCAACATGTGTGGAACTGACTGGCATCCCTAAAAAAGCTGATGATCCAAGTATTATTGAACTTGTTAAATCACCAGAAAATCCTTGATAAGGTCTCAAACGGGTTATTTTCTTAGCCATTGTTCTGACTATTCTCCAACCTCCAAAAACAATGCCCAATGCTAAGGTTGCGTATGATACTAGGATAACCCAAAGCGGAACTGTAAATTCTGAAACATGACCATAATACAACAAAAGCATTGTTATTACACCCATTATTTTTTGGGCATCATTTGTAGCATCAGTTACAGAAAATAGAAACGACGAAAGGATCTGCAGTCTTTTAAAATATTTGTTCATCTTACTTGCAGGGTAATTTTTGAGAGCTTTGATTATAATGAGTGTGGTTATGTAAGCAAAGATGATTGCAATGAATGGAGAAGTGACTAATGGTATAATGATTTTATTGACTATACCTCCAATTTCGATAATTTCAAAACCACCAGCTGCCACACCAGCTCCTATTAAACCTCCAATCAAAACATGCGTCTCAGAAATAGGTAATGCGAGAATCCAAGAGAATATTATATCAAAAATCAAAGCACCGATCAGAGTTGCAATGATAACTTCACCTGAAGCAAAGCCCGTCGAAATTATGCCGGTGCCTATTGTTTTCGCCACAGCAGAGCCAAATAATGTCATTCCTATAAGTGAGCCAATTGCTGATAGGGCAATGGCTTGGTTGGATTTTACTGCTCTTGTTGCGATGATGCTTGCAGTTGTATAAGCTGCGTCAGTGAAGCCAGTCCAGAAACCAAACACAAGAGCAAGTATTAGTGCAAAGAGCAAGACCAATGGAATCAAAGCATCACGCATTCTTCATAACTATATCTTGAATAACCAAACAAGCATCTTCACATTTGTCTGTTATTTCCTCAAGAAATTCATATATTTCTTTCATGATCAAAATTTTGATTGGATCTTTTTCTTTGAAAAGCTTCACCATCGAACTATCATACAGATCATCTGCCTGGTTCTCCAGCTTATGGACTTCTCTGAATTTCTTTTCAATCTCTTCCGCCTTAATTTTCCTGATTTGGCTTAAAGCTGCATTTGCTTCCTTAACCTGATAAACTATAATTTCAGCGAACTTTTTAATCACGCCATCAGGGTTTCTGAGCTTAAAAAGAAAAAGCTTGTTTGCCACAGCATCAATATAGTCCAATACATCATCGTATGAAGAAACAAGTTTGGAAATATCTTCCTGATCTATTGGTGTTATAAATGACTTGTTTAGTTTATGAAAAACCTTATGGACTATTTCGTCTCCTTCATGCTCCAAAGCATGCATTCTCTTTATCTTCACTCCCAAGTTATCAAAATCATAGTCACTAACTATTTCTTGGAATAATTTAGCAGCTTCCAACACTATTCTCGCTTGCTCCTCAAGAAGGTTGAAGAAGACCTTATCTTGAGGAATAATCCATTCTTTAAAGCCCATAGGCTTGCTTAATACTCAAATCTAATATTAAAGTTTCGAGCAAAGATTCAGCGGTAAAGCTGCCTGGCTTGGATCCATGGCCCCCCTGCACATTCAATCTCAGCGATAGAAATCACGTCTCATTTCTTTTTTGAATGAAGTTTCCTCTTTATTGTTCGAACTTCTCTAGCTTCCTGTTTTCGACCAAGTTGGTTGAGGTGAGTCGCTATCTGATTAAGTGGCCACTTGCCAAGGAGCCTGTGATTTGGGTCTTTTTTAATTAATGTTCTGAGTTCTGTGACTGGGTCTTCCCATTTGACCCCCTTGCAGTTCTCAATCCACAGTTCATTGCCCTCAAATGTGACAGTCTCTCCCTTTGGGGTGAAGAATAATCCCTCGATTGACTTGTGAGGATATGCAGGTGTCATGCCATAGATAGTATGAACGTAGAGCTGTCCGTTCTCGACTTTGGCTAGATTGAATGTGGCCTCAATGCCATAATATGTGGCTTTGTAGATTCCACTAATTCGTTCGGCAACGTTGGGTTTGATGGCTGGAGCATCAGTGTCAGGTTGGACTGGTTGCACCTTAAATAAGTTCAGTTCTGCTGCAGGCCAATTCGGGTTCACATATGTCAGACTGAAGGGGTGCTTTGACTTCTTAGATTTGAAGTTGAATCTAACTGCATTACCTGACTTCAAGAGGAAGCCATTACCCTTAGGTGTCATCTCAGTCCTGCGTCCTGCGTCCCAGTAAAGCCTGCCTTCTCTATATCTGACAAACACCCTGCTGTTCCATAAACCTGCGTAGAAGCCAGCAAGTCTTGAAAAATCTTCAATAATTGGAGCGTTGATCTTCTCTTGTAGGAACTCTTCAGGTTGAGGACGGTTGAGTGTTGCACCATTGGCTTGGAGTAGAAGCTTGCGAACCTCCCTTCCAAGAGTGTGCGGATTTTTCTTCGCACCTTCATATGACTCCATGTTAGTCTGGACACTCACTCCAAAATCATACTCAGGTGTCCAGTAGAAGGTGCTGGCATAGCCTATGGATCCTCCGCCATGACCGAAAATTTTAGGTTTGAATCCTCCGTAGATATCCACTCCGAGACCATAGTTGAAACCCTCATCTTTCGTAAAATGAGGGCTTATCATTTCATGAAAAAGTTCTCTTTGGAGAACTTCGCTTCTATTGTATGATCCCTCATTCAACATGAGAACTAGAATCTTTGCGAGGTCAGCATTACCTATCCAGACATCACCACATCCATAATCAACAGAAGCTGCAAATTCGCAGTGATGGATGCCATTTTCGGTTCCTATTGCCACATTTTTCTCCTTCAGAGCTTCTATGCTTCCATATCTGAGCGTCTCCATCGACAGTGACTTGCCAAGCTTCTTCTTGACCCAACTTGGATAGTCCATGCCCGTTATCTTCTGCAGAGCATAAGCAACGGTGTCAAATCCGATATTAGAGTAATAATACCTGTCATTGACAGGGGCAATCATCCAACAATCTTTTAGGCTTTCAACCGCCTCCTCAAATGTGTAAAGCACATCATTTCCAAAGTTCCCCCCAACTCTTGGTTCTCTTGGCAAGCCAGCTCTGTGAGAGAGCAAATGCCTGAAAGTTATCTTCTCGCGTTCCTTCTCTCCATGGCGGCTGTGGATTCTGAACTCTGGCCAGTGATCAATCAATCGATCGTCAAGCGTTACAAGCTCATCCTGGACGGCTAGCATGAATGATAGACCAGTGAATAGTTTAGTCGTGGATCCAATCTGAAAAATGGTTTTGGCGTCAACTTCTCCAGATTTAGCGAGATCATTGTATCCGAAGCCCTCTGACCATAATGGACCATCGCTTGTGACTATTGACGCCGCAGCACCAGGTGTTGGTCCTGCGTCCACATAACGTTTCATCCTACGCCTAAAACGCTGAATGACCTTCCCGTAAACGTTCGAGCTGTTAAGCCCTTGATTTGTCATCACTTGTAATCTCCTTTAAGCCGCTGAAGAGTCTTGAGCCCTTTATATAAACCCTCATTTTAATTCGCGCACGTCTGCTCCGTGATCATATAGAAGGATGTATGCGCGGTGGCAGCGCTGGTGTAAAAAGATAATTATGACAGACACGCATCTTTGTTATGATCTGTTTACATTGCCTTTTGACCCTTTGAACGTTCGAAACCTTCCCTCTCCATATCGTGAAATCCTTGAGCGGGAAGTGGAGAAGCTCAAAAGAAGGAGAGATGTGTTGGCAATAGGTTTAGCTGGATCGGTTTCTAGAGGAGACTTCTGGCATGGCGCTGACTTGGACATTGAGGTCATCCTCAAAGGAGACACGCCTAAAAAAGTTGTGTGTACTGAACAAGAGATTAGCGTGGATTTTGGATATTTCAGCGAATCTCA
>CP070730.1:537478-540066 GCA_020351305.1 Candidatus Bathyarchaeota archaeon | reverse complement strand
AATTGATGTGGCTTATGGCGATCTTGCCGCAATCCAAAGGCTCGTTGATAAAACCAGTTTCTACACGAATCTCTTTGTGATTGGATGCACGGAATTAACTCGTAATGTCACGAAACTGGACGAGATCTGCCAATATTTATACGACAAAGACCTTTCTTTCATAGTTTACACTGAAAGGCGTTTTCAGAACCAGTGGTTTGAGGACGCCAAAGTCAGATGGGGTAAACGCTTTTTGGGATTCTATTTGTGGGATGAAAATGCTGGAAAGCAGTTGGATCTCGTAAGCTATAGAGCCGTTCGGGAAGCAGATAACTACACTGATGCAGGTAACAAATTCGTTGAAAGTCTAAGCAGAGGTCTGATATTCATGAATTACACAGACCCTGCGATTTCTCTGTTTACTTCAGATTATGCGCTCTATTGGTTTGATTACAAGGCAGGATACGATGTAGTTCTTGCTCAGTTTGGCTGGAACTATAGCAGACAATTGAATTTAGCACTTTGCAGGGGTGCAGCAACAGCACAGGACAAGGAATGGGGAGTCGTGATCACATGGACTTACACCCAACCGCCATATATTGGAACAGGTCCAGAACTCTACAGAGACATGGTTTTAGCATACGAAAATGGGGCGAAATACATCGTAGTTTTTGATTCTGACCAGAACTATACTCGAGGAATATTAGAGGATGACCATTTAGAGGCTCTGAGGCGATTCTGGATTTACGCAAACAATAATCCTCGAACGAGCGAGGATTTGTCTGAAAGAGGCGCGTATGTTCTTCCGAAGGACTATGGATACGGTTTTCGTGGGCCAGATGACAAGATTTGGGGGTTATGGGAAGCCGACGCCTTTTCACTCGAAACAAGCACAATTCTTGCCAGTAAGTTAGAGCAATATGGAAACAAGTTGGACATAATTTATGACGACGGAATTACGTTAAATAATACAGGTGTGTATGCCCAGTTTATGTTTTGGAATGGAACTATTTACGGCCGATAAAGCCTTGGTGGATTTAAATTCTCTACAGCCGACTTTTCCAATATGTGGGTTTGAATTTAACTTCAAATCAGAAAACTTGAAGAAAAGAAAATACCATTGAAAAACTAATGATTGTTTGTTGTTGAAGCCTAAAAGCTTAATCTGTATGAAAGAAGGGGAATAGGTTACGTGGAACATGGAAAAATCCTAAAAACGAAATGAGATAGCTAGAATTAATCCAGGCTTTGAATTGTTTGAAGTCTGATAATCAGAAGAAGAAAAAAGTCTTAGTAGAATGTGAATCATGTTTAAGAAACTAGGAGAAAAACTTAGAGATAAAAAACCGGACAAATTGCTTGCCCACCTCGTCAGTCTTGGAATAGATGCGGAACTGGTCAAGAAAGGAGCCTACGAAGACATCGGAAAGCCAAGCTTGTGGGAGATGAACGCATCAGATATGGGCAGCATAAAGATAAATGGAAAGGAAATTGACGTTATTCAAGTCACTAAATACAGCGGAGCAGAATATGGTCCTACGTATCGAATTGACTATGCTGTCAAGGGCCGTATAGGGGCGAAAGAAGAAAGGGTGATGGCTAAAACTAAATTGAAAAAGAAGGGGTTTGTCCATAAAATTGGTTGGACATCAGGTGGTATTTTGGATATCAGCTGGACTGGAGGAGAAATAGCAGACTTGTTAAATGAAGACGAATCATTGAAGGAATTAATGCTGCGAGAGCAGATACCTAAATTTGGAATCATTGAAATTAAGCCTGACAAAAACAAGCCTTTTGTAAGAATAAGTACTGGAGAGATATTTCCATCAGAAAAAGAATTTGAATGCTACAACACAATAGCCAAACACATAAGCAGCCTTATCCAATAAAAACCAGGTATAATTCACTTAAAATTTGTTTATGAAGAAAAAAGAGAAAAAAGGTTGCGTAGGACATCGCCAGAAATATGCGATAAGTTCCGCATTCTTTGAATGTGCGTCAAATAGAGAATATTGCAAGACAATTCGATGCAAAAACTTTTAAGAATTTGGCTCATATACGAGTCATTGCCAATTTTAATTGTCCTTGAAGAAAAAGGAGGTTCAAAGGAGGTGAAAACTCAAACATGACTGACTGGACTGGTATCCTTCTTTTGCTTGCATTCTTTGTTGGAGCCCCGGTTACCATTGTTATTGTTTACTATTATGCATTCAAGAGCGCAAAAAAGAGAGACAAAGAAAAGATTGAAGCAATTATCAAAGAAACAGAAGATTCGTTTGAAAAAGTCTTAGGGCGTATTCGAGTATGGAAATCCCCCAAGTTTTCTCTTCTCGGGGAGATGCCCTTAATTCATGCAGTTTTGGTTTTTACGGCAAACAATGTATTTGTAAAGATAATAGATGTTGAGCGTTTGCATGAAGCTTCTGGCGGTTCCATAATAGGTGATGTTTATCGATATGCAAAAGGAAGAGGAAAAAAATCAGAAGTTGGCAAGGATTTTGCGATAGCTAACTCCAATGTCAAAAGGGTTTGGCTCAAGAAGTTCGGGCGAGGTGTTAAACTTAAGGTCGTAACAAGTGAAAAGGAATACGAGTGGAATGGTAACGGTT
>CP070730.1:533803-537378 GCA_020351305.1 Candidatus Bathyarchaeota archaeon | reverse complement strand
TAGTTTGTATAAGGAATACTCCTTGCCAGTTGTTGCAGGATATGTTCAGATTTTGGATAGTCATGTTGGAGCAGTTGACCAAGATCACACACCCGGCATCTAGTGGGACGGTGGTGTCGTGTTTGTCGATCCAGTAATAGATGGGTTTGCCTTCAACGGTGTTCGATTCATCTACGTCATTTATAAAATTCTGTAGACTGCTGGAGAGGAGTCGGAAGTTGTGAGTGTTATTGGTTAAGGTATTGTTGCGGAGGGTATTGTTCCAAGTCTGTTGAAGGGTTATTCCAATGAGGTTGTGTGCCACGTAGTTATCAGCTAAGTAGTTATGGGATGTGCTGCCGAAGGAGAGTCCCCATCCATTGTTAATGATGGTGTTTCCGGTAAGGTTATTGTATCCTATGTTGCCAATCGATACCCCAGGACTGTTCCCTGAGACATAATTGGAGGAGATGGTATTGTTGGATGAATATTCGAGAGTAATCCCGTGGTACTGGTTGTCGGTCAAGTTGTTCTTGTCAATAATGGTGTGATGAGTGCCATCCACTTCGATGCCATAGTAATTGCTGATTATATCATTGTCTATGACTTGTGAGAAATCTGATTGATCTCTCAGCATGATCCCTCGATTACTGTTATCGTCGATTAAGTTTTCCGTAATGGTGGTGTTTGGTGATCGATAGAGGTTGATCCCATGCCACCTGTTCTCGGATATGTGGTTGCCGTGAATGGTGTTGAGATCTCCATTGTAAATCCATACGCCTCCTCCATCTTGTCCAGATCCGCAGCTAGTAATTGAGTTATTCTGGATGGAGTTACGTGACGAATAGTAGATGTAGATGCCAGCTTGGGCTTCGGTGATGTTGTTGTGGAAGACTATGTTATCATAAGAATTTCTGATGTAGACGCCATATTTGTCATCTGCCCGTTCACAGATGATCTGGTTATCCACTACACTGCAATTGGAGCTTTGATAGAAGTAGACTCCGTAATCAAAACTGGTTAAGAGGTTTCCAGTAATATTAATGAAGGTAGAGTCAAAGATTCGAAGGGCGTTGGAGCTGTTCACTATTGTGTTTCCTCGGACATCCATGTGATGGGAGGTATCCCGGATCACCACACCAGCGGTGGGGCAAGCCACGATCTCATTCCCGGTGACATTGCAGTCTGCAGAACTTCGCAATACAATGCCGCTTGAAAAGTTGGAAATGACAATATTTTGGATTGTCACATTATTCCTATTATTCAACTCTATGCCGTACCCCGTTCCAGATCCCGTTAAATTGTATCCTAAGCCATCGAGGATGATGCCATCTCTCTGGATAACAATTGAGTCGTTAACATTGCCTGTGAAAGTGTAGAGAATGTTATCCGCGGTTGTAATGGATGCTGTAGGTGGATCGATTGTGCCGTCTGGCTGAATGGTGATGGTTCCACTTACTTTGGGGATTCTAAACATTGAGACTAGTAAAGCTGAGAGGACTACCCCTAATACGGTTAGGGTGATAATTTTACGGTTCAATCTGTAACCTCGCAGTATATTTTGACGTTCAGATTTTATAATTTTCGGATGATGAGATTCTACTGGTGAATTATGTACTTATTAAACATTCAAGATACATTTCTCTTGCGATGATAATGCGCGTGCACAAAATAAGAGACATTGAAATGAAAGCATTGAAGAAATGAGCGCGTGCTTGTGACGACCTCACTCAAAGTGTATCTCTTGTTTTGGATAGTCAATGATTACTTTATGGTCTTTCATGAAATTGTAGCCAAGTATTCCCGCGAATTCTTCTATACAACCACACTTGGTCAAATTTGACAAGTCTAATACTCCTGCTTGAATGTTTTTAGCTTCAACATTTCCAACCTTTATCGATTCTATAATTACTATTGACGAAGAAAGAGCCCCGCCAGCGCCGTGCGCCTTTTTTGTGCTTTCAGCTTTTTCGTAAAGGCCAAGTTTTGCTGCGGTTTGTTTTTCAATGACAGTCATTGAAGCTCCAGTGTCAAATATGAAGTTAAAGGGGCCATCCTGATTTATTGTGCCCTTGATAGTGATGATTGGTCTTTCAGGGTTTGCGATGTAAAACTTCATTAGTCTATCCCCTTTTTTCAAGGTTTCATCGCTGAAACATTGATGCTCAAGGTTGAAGCAAGAGTTTCCTTCACTATCCTCTTTGATTCTTCATCTAATTCGGATATACTCTTCAGCTCTTGAGTGTCTGTGCTACGGTTTGCAACTATTACTTTTACATCTGGGTCGTCTGTAAACTCCTCGAAACAGTATTCTCTTTCATCAAGGATTTTTATATCTTTGAAGCCAGCTTCTTCTATCGTCTTCAAGTATTTGTCTTTCAAAATCGCAGTCTTGATGCAGCTGGATGGATGTGCCCCCTCTCTTATTGAAGCTGGGAGCTCTCTTTTCAGAACCAAGTCTGAAACCATTATCCTTCCCCCAGACCTTAAAGCACGGAAGGCTTCTTCGTAAACTTTTTTCTTATTTGATGCAAGGTTGATTACACAGTTTGAAATAATTACATCAGCAGTGTTGTCTGCAACGGGTAGATGTTCGATTTCACCCAGTCTGAACTCGACATTTTTATAGTTGCCCTTTCGTGCATTCTCTCTTGCTTTGTCAAGCATTTCGGGGGTCATGTCAATGCCTATGACTTTCCCCTTTTCTCCAACTTTCTTTGCTGCAAGAAAGCAGTCAACTCCTGCGCCCGAGCCAAGGTCGATGACTGTTTCTCCTTCTTGGAGAGATGCGAGAGCAGCAGGATTTCCACACCCGAGCCCGAGGTTTGAGCCTTTTGGAATAGAATTCAGCTCTTCTTCGGTGTATCCCATTTTCTTGCTTAATTCTTCATGCGTTGTTGAACTATCACAACATGAAGTTTGGGCATTGCAATAATGCTCCCCAGTGGCTATTTTGGCATATCCTTCTCGCACATTCTTCCTATTCTCATCTTCTTCCATTATCAACACCTTTTTGCATGTTTACTTTTCATTCGGTCTTGGCGAGTGATTTTTTAGCCTGCTCTTTCAATCCTCTGATTTTCTCAACAGTTGGCATAATTTTTAGAAACAGGTCTTTACGGGCTCGTATCCCTTCCTTGATAAAGAATGCAGCAGCCTCGGATCTGCTCTTAAAGGCATCGACCTCTATGAGAGCATCTATTTGCTCAAGGTCTTCATTATTCAACCTTGTCATGACTACATTACTCCGATCCTCAAGTTTCTCGCCGATCTTTAACAGAACCTTCTCTTTGATCCTCTCTGCATTTTCACCTTCTAGGCAACATGCTACCATAACAGCCTTTTCATCCTTTTCAGGAACGGCTACTTTTCTTTCCTCATCTTTACCCATTTACCTCACCATCTGTAATTTGTAATAGAATTATCAGTAATCACATATATAAATTTTGACTTACAAATTACATGACAAGTGAGCATCCCTGCGCGTGCAAGTTTACCAGAAACCCGGAAATAGTTTATACTTAACCTGCTTGGCGTATTCTGGGTAACCATCTAGTTCTGCATTGAGCGTTCTGTCTTCCAATGAAGTGCGTGCT
>CP070730.1:506623-533703 GCA_020351305.1 Candidatus Bathyarchaeota archaeon | reverse complement strand
GTCACAGGAAATACAATTGTCGATGCAATTTTTCAAAACTTGGAAGAAATAGAAAGCAGCGAAACGCTAGAAAAATTGGGTCTTCACCCAAAAAAATACTTTGTAGCTACTATTCACAGACAAGAAAATGTTGATAACAAGGAGAGATTCAGTAGAATTCTCAATACATTGAAGAAGATAAGCAAAGAATTCAATCGAACAATATTGTACCCGATTCATCCTCGATCAAAGAAACGTATGAAAATATTTGGGCTGACTTCATCAGAAATCAGGCTCATTCATCCTTTGGGCTTTACTTCTTTTTTACAACTTGAAAAAAACGCAGAGTTGGTCTTGACAGATTCTGGAGGCGTTCAAGAAGAGACATGTATTTTGAAAGTCCCATGTGTAACTCTAAGAGATAATACAGAAAGACCAGAGACCCTTGATATTGGTTCTAACATTCTAGCTGGAACTGAACAAGAAAATATCATTAGATGTACAGAAATGATGCTGAGTAGAGACAATGACTGGAAAAATCCTTTTGGGGATGGGAAAGCTGGCAAGCGAATTGTCGAGATTTTAATGGATAAATTCGATTAATTCTTGTTGACTCGCCTATGCATAAGTAATTAGAAATATTACTGTTGAGCGTTCGCATTAATATTTCGTTCTGGAAAGTTTAAATCTAGCAGAGAGAAAATTTCTATTCATTCTGCCTTGATGGTGAAGTATAGATGACACCGAAAAACATACTCGCTATTGCCGTGTTGTCGCCCACTATGAGCAAGGGTGATTTTGCCCAATATAGAGCCTCAGTAGATCAACTCAAATATTTTGGATCTGTGAAGCTCTCCTACCCTGGGGCGTCTTATGACACTTCTCATATGCAATTCTTTGCTGACATCGATGTTTTGCCACATCCCTCTGAGTTGGCTCTATCGAGAAATCTGATGAAGACAATGAAATATCGATCTTCGCCACCTCAATTCTCAGCGCCCAAGTCCACTAATCGACCATCTTTGAATAAGCGGCTATTGAACGGTTTATCTTCCTTCTACGACAAATCATTCCTGTTAAGGCAGATGTTAGCTCCGACCCTGACGAAATCTCTTGTAAGTCAGATTCATTCGGACTTTGAGGACATCGATTATGTGGTGGTTTTAGGACACACCCTTGAAAAATCACTTATGAAAAGATACACAACCTCATACTATTATCCCAAATTTGTGCTAAAGAAGCCAACTGTGATTTTTCCTTTTTCAGTATCTCACCTGGGTCTTAAAGAATCACCTGGGAGAGAAGTTTTCCTGATGAAGATGATTCTTCGACGCATCGACGCCTTATTTTTACGTGAAGAAAGATCTTACAAGTATTTAGGTAGAATGATCGGGACCATGAAAAATCTCTTCCCCGTGGCGGATATGGCTTTTCTTTTATCTGAAGCACCCCTAGAAACTGTCATTTCCAAGATTCGCAGGTCTGGGGTGGATCTGAAGACACCATCCATAGCGGTCGCCCTTAGACCAGATTATTTCTTGACATACAAAAAACGTTTCGGGCTGCGCAAGCTTTCCTTTTTCTTAAAGAAGGTTGCTAAACTGCTAGATCGTCTCATTTCGGACTTCAAAGCATTTGTTTATTTCGTGCCTATGGTGGTTGAGCCAGGATCTACGAAAATAGCTGATGATCTTTATTGCTCAAAGGAGTGTATTCGAAACATGAAGAACCGCGAAAGGGCGTATATCATAGATACACCATGTCTTAGCGCATATGAAATGAAAACTTTACTGGGACTCATGGATTTTCTTATAACAACAAGGTTACATGCTGGCATACTTGCCATGAGTAAACAAGTACCGACTCTAATGATTCTACCTACAGACGACAACAAAGGCATTGGCTTGTCCGAAAGATTAGGTACTGAAGAATATTTCATAGATCTTGATTATGCGATTGATACAGATTTGGATAAGTTCTATCACGAGGTTTCTAATGCAATTAGGAATAGGGAAACGATTCGAGAGCAACTGAAGATCAGCATTCCTAAGGAACAGAAGCTGGCATCTTCTACCATGAAGATCCTACAAAGAATTGTGGTGTAGCAAAATGCCTGAGTATACCCTTGAAAAATACGTAGGAACTGATTGTGTGGGTTGTGGTTCATGTGTGGCGGTATGCCCTTATGATGCTATCGCGGTCAAAATACAGGATGATCTCGTTCAACCATTATTAGATAGGAACAGGTGTTCAAAATGTGATCTGTGTGTTGAAAACTGCCCTGTTTTTAGGAATAAATATCTAGAACCTATTAGGCCTGATGTATCGCGAATCGTTGGTAAACCTTATAGGTCTTTTATTGGATTCGCAAATAACAATCGTATAAGAGCCAATGGTTCGTCTGGAGGAGTAGCAACAGCTCTCCTTAAGCATCTCCTCGATGAAGAGGAAATTGATTATATAATCACAGCTCATCAGCATAAGCTAATCGCGCAACCTGTTATACTCAAGGAGAGCAAAGACTTATTTGATGTACAGGGGTCGATTTATTTCCCCTCATTTATCACAGAAGCTTCAAGAGAAATACTCTCAAATCCTGGAAAGTGTGCTGTTGTTGGTCTCCCTTGTCAGATTGATTCTCTGAGAAGGATGGAAGCCACTAGGAAGAGACTGAGGGAAAAAGTCTACGTCCATTTGGGGCTGTTCTGCAGTCACATAAACGAGTATTGGTATTTAAGATACTTGTCATCATATTACAAAGGACTTGGATGCAATCCATTGGCTGTCTCATCCAGACATGGTTCATGGCCTGGATCAATCAATCTTGAAACGAGTTGTGGAAGCATCACAATACCACATCCAAAGGTCTGGGGAAACATCCCCTTACTCCACTTATCATCTCCCTTTGGCTGCTTGTTCTGTGACAATCACATGAACACAAATTCTGATATCGCGCTTGGTACGCTACGCGTGCTTATACCCAGAGTGACAAACAAGAAGGATATAGGTAAATCAGTGGTCACTGCGTATACGAAGCACGGACTAACAATCATTGAAGACGCAAAGAGAAAAGGAGAAGTCAGTCTTAAAGAGATAAGCGCGAAGGCCCTAATTGGTACTCAAATTGCTAGCATTACTGCTAAATATTTGGGTGTACCAATGCGGAGAAAAATTATAAGACACCGTCACATGATGGAAACAATAAGCGGATTTCCAATCAACTATGTACTAATTAGCCTACTTCCCATGATTAATTCTTATCTAGGTCGTAGAAGCGAATTAAGACGAATGTTATACAAATATAGGCTCCTTGAAAGATTACTCAACCTGTACCAAACCAAAATGCAGAGATTGCTTCTTAAGGCAACCTCCAAAGTCATGCGTATTTCCACAACTGCTTTACATGAGCTTTGAGTTGTTAGATTTGACATTATCAGTCTTGCTAGGAAAAAAATCAGGAAGAAGCTCATTCAATCTTTTCCTAGGAATTGTTACCCAAACATTGATCCTAGCTGTTGGATCTATAATCATTGGGAGATTGCTAGGCGCTGCATTCTATGGCATATATTCTCTCTCATCAGTCCCTGCAACTTTTATAGGTCTTTTTGCAGGACTAGGCATTCGAAGTGCAACAGTGAGATTTGCAGCCCAATACAACCACCGGGATGAGCAGGAGAGAGTTAGGGAAACGATTATGATTGGGTTGTCTTTTACTGCGTTGATCGGATCATTACTGACTATCTTATGCTTCTCTCTAGCCCATGAGATCGCAAGTATATTCGGGAGAATCGATACAGTTTTCTATGTACAAATCATGTCTCTAACTATACTTTCTGAAGCACTTGTTATGGCTTTGCAGTCAGTTTTAGTAAGTCTTGAAAGAACGATGTTCTATAGTTTCCTGATTATTTTAAAAGCATTTTTGCACACCGGCCTACAGGTGCTGTTTATACTCCATTTGTGGCCCACAATGAGCTTTGGTCCCCTCGGTGCAATTATGGGTTTTGCAATAGCTTCTTTTACAACTTGTGTGACTGGATTATTCGCATGTTACTTTCTTTTCATTAGAAGGAAAAGCTCATCAAGCACTCAATTCAACCTATTAGAAAGTCTAAAAATGATGTTAAAATATGGAATTCCACTTTATATTTCGAGAGTTGTTGGAGGTTTTCTGCGTCAATTCCTGATCATTGTTATGGTAATATTTGCCACCGACATATTGATTGGCAATTATCGAGTAAGCTCAAATTTTACTGTTTTAATAAGTTTTTTTTCAGTTCCTATCGCAACAGTACTTTTCCCAACATTTTCCAAACTAGATTTCAGGGAAGATGCGGAAACATTAAGGAAGATGTTTAGGGCATCTGTTAAATACTCTTCGCTCTTAATAGTTCCCATAACTGCTCTTGTCATTATTCTCTCTCAACCACTGGTTTCAACCTTGTATGGAGCAACCTATGAATCTGCCCCGTTATTTCTTTCATTATCTTCCTTGGGTTTCTTGTACGTTGGGCTAGGGCAGTTCAGCATTAGTGCAATTCTTAATGCTCAAGGCGAGACAAAGAAGAGCATGATCTTAGGTCTAGCAAACGTGACAATCGGTTTACCCTTGGCTTTAATATTGGTGCCCTACTTCCAAATTGTCGGTATTATAGCAGCGATTATAATTTCTGGCGCTCCTCAGGTTATTATCGGTTCTTTGTGGGTTAAAAGGCAATTTAATGTTTCAATCGAATGGCGTATATCAACTGGAATAATTCTTCTTTCTCTAATCACTGGCTTAATGACGTTTGGTGTTATCAATCTCTTCAATCTAAACAGTTGGCTACAACTCATTGTAGGCGCTACGATTCTTTCCGCTATTTTCATTGTTCTAGCTCCTCTCTCAGGTATTATTAACTCAGATGATGTTCAGAACCTTCGTACAATTTTCAGCGAAACCGGACTAGGTTCCATATTACTTCATATCCCTCTTAAAGTCATGGCAAAGCTGTGCAGATGATGCCTAACAAGTATATCACTTAAGGGATCTGAGAGAGTGGATAGTGAAATGGATATCAGCTGCATGCATACATAACTGGGGTTGGCAGAAATTGAAAGTGTTGGTCATTGGTATTGATGGTGCAAGCCCAATTCTTGTTGAAAGATGGTTAGAGGATTTGCCCACTTTTCAAAGAATTAAAAAAGAGGGGTATTTCGGCATAAGTGTTCCTCCAACGCCTGCCCAAACACCGGTGGCATGGACAACCTTTATGACTGGCAAAAACCCTGGGAAACATGATATCTTCAGCTTCATCATGAGACAAAGGAAAACATATGAAAGACAGATAGCACAACCAGCAATGATTAAGTCAAAGACATTGTGGACTCTTCTTTGTGAGAAGGAAAAAAGAGTCGGAATAATCAATGTTCCAATGAGCGACATGAAGCAAGTTAAAGGATTTATTATTCCAGGCTTTCTGGCACCTACCGAAGGTATCCCAAATCCTGAACTCATACAAAAAAAGCTCACGCGGAAGTTCGGAATTCAAAGGTTTATAGGTGATGTCGAAACCGAAGTGTTGTTAAACGTAAAAAAAGAACCTTTAAGGTTTTTCGATAGGGTTAATCAAATAACAGAAGAAACAGCCCAGATATCTCTCTTTCTTGCGGAGGAGGAAAACTGGGATTTTTTTATGACTGTTCTCATGGGCACTGATAGAATTCAGCATTTCTTCTGGAGATTCATTGATCCAAACCACCAAAAATACAAGAGGAATCAATTCACCGAACTGGTTAGAGAATATTACAAGAAAATTGATGGAATCCTAAAAAAATTCCTAGACATTATGGACAAAGAAACCATTATGATTGTCTTATCTGATCATGGATTCTGTCCAGTTCATTCGGAACTTGTAATAAACAACTATTTAGAAGAATCAGGCTTTCTTAAAATTAAGAATGAAAGGATAGATTTGCTAAAGAGCAAGGCTGTTTCCTATGGCTATGGAGACATATGGCTTAATGTAAAAGGTAGAGAACCTCAAGGATTGATAGAAAGTGGAAAAGAATATGAGACAACTAGAAACACAATAATCCAAAAACTAAGAGAACTTAGATTCAACAGTGAAAAACCCTTCAAAGACATAAAAAAAAGAGAAGAGATTTATTGGGGCAACAATTTAAGAAACAGTCCAGATCTTGTAGCCATTTTTAATTTAGGCTGGCAAGCAGCTAGACGCCCTGAAATCATGAAAAAGCACCCATCAAGAATGTATGTAAACAGAAATCCTCGATGGAGTGGAGGTCATGATGGAACACATGACCCAGTTGATGTTCCAGGAATAATTGGGTTCGTAGGGCGAAACATACATGGACCTAAAGAGGTGATGGTACATCTCCAAGATATGGCTCCAACAATACTACAGATAATGGATATCCCTATTCCAGAGGATATGGATGGCCAACCTATGGTATTTTGAAGAAGACGAAAAATGCAAGACATTAATTGGTTTAACAGAGAAATGAATATACATCAGTAGGCACCATTTTTCTACATATCTGAACAAGAGCACGTGGCATATGGAACTAGTTAGGTTTGTCTTTTGTCTTGGACAGCCCATTATGATTACACAAATAAACACAAGGGAGTGAAGAAAGGTGGATTGTCTAAATTGAATTTTAAGCTAGGCTCGTTTATAAAATTCTTCTCTCCCTATAAGAAAACAATATCATTGGTACTCATTGTCGCAGCTATAGCGATAATCTTAAGCTTTGCAGTATCAATGTGGCTGGGAAAACTAGTTAATCTCAACCTCCCCAGCATAGGCTCTATAACAACACTAGGAGTTGAAGCTTACTGGGACGCAAATTTAACGGATAAGATTGATGAAGGAGAAAAAGTCGATTGGGGCACCATATTAGTAGGATCAACTAACAATGTCACCATTTACTTGAGAAGTGTCAGCAACATCCCAACCCACTTAGGCATTGAAATAACTAACCTAACATTTAGTAGTGCAAATGAGACTGTCTTATACCCACCTCAGAATATCTCAAGTTATATGCACCTTACTTGGAACTATAACGGAGACCTCGTAAATCCAAACGATGTAATTCCTGTAAATCTTACTCTTCGAGCGGAGTACTCCTCTGATTTCATCAACTATCTTTCTAGTAATAATATAAGAAGCTTCAGCCTTAATATCATCATTAACACATCAGAATATGAAAACAACCTTTATCCAACCAGATGAAGCACGCGCACAGACAAGGTAAAAATGAAACTTTTAGGGGCTTATACAATGAATGTGTTGAAGATATTTTCTAAGGTAATCGCTAGTCTAAAATTAAATAGCTTCCTATTCTGCTCTGCAGCTCTGATTCTGATATCAGCTTTGATCGTTTATTGGCAAGACTTATTAATCATACTTAACGAAGCGCTCCAAAGTGAATCAGTGAGTCACATACTCATTGTTCCCTTTTTCATAGGTTTTCTACTCTATCAGAAAAAGGAAAATGTCAAAGCAGCACTATCACTGCAAAAGCTCCAAGGAGGCTCGAGATTTGTTTCACTTGATAAAATCATCGGTTTATCTCTATGTTTTTCTGCCTTTCTTCTTTACTGGTATGGATCCTACACTTTCTATCCAGTAGAATATCATCTCTCTTCGCTCCCGCTATTGATTATCGGAATGTCTCTAATCCTATTTAACCGGAAAACCTTAGTGATTCTCATCTTTCCTATTTTATTCCTTTTATTCTTAGTTCCTCCACCTTCAGTAATAACATACAGTGCTGGTGCATTGATGGCTAATTTCAATACACGTGCTTCATACACTCTATTACAGACAGCTGGACTACCTGTAACACTTTCAACTGAATTTGGGGCACCCACCATTACCCTGAACAACATAAATAATGAGCCAATTTATTTCGCTATTGACCTAGCATGTTCCGGAGTTTACTCACTCACCGCATTTGTAATGTTTGCTACTTTTTTAGCCTATATCATTCGTGGTTCTATTTTCAGAAAATCGGTGATGTTTACACTTGGATTCCTAATATTAATAGCCTTAAACATCATTAGAATATCTTCCCTTGATTTCATAGGCTATCGATTTGGCGAAGAAATTGCCATGTCATTATTTCACTCAACAGCAGGCTGGATACTCATCTTCGTTGGCATACTCCTCCTATTGATCATATCTGAAAAATTCTTGAACCTTAGTCTTTTCTTAAATCCCAAGAACAAAATCCTATACTGTATTCAATGCAAGAATGCCACAAAAGAGCTTCGAGATTTTTGCCTAAGCTGTGGGAGGTTTCTTGGGGGCCAAGGACTTAGCATCTCGAAAAGATCACTAACAAAACTTATGGTATTGCTGTTAGGGTGCACCCTCATTACGTTAAGTATTCAAGTCCCAGTATTCGCGTTTGCCCAAGGGCCAGCTATTACAAGCCAAAATTTGCCAACGAGTGCAAACATTTTTCCACCCCCACCAATATCAGGCTACAATAACGCGACATTTCTAGATAGGGATAAGAATTACGAAAAGATATCTGGGCAAGACGCTTCATTGCTTTACGCGTACTTGCCTTTCAAAGCTCCTAATTTAGCAGTTTATATACTTATCGGGGTAGCTGACTCAGTGTCAAATCTTCATAACTGGGAAGTCTGTCTTGTCACATGGCAAACTACTCAGGGTAGACTTCCACTCGTATCAGTGCTTGCTTCCAAGGATGTGCAGATCCTACAGAATCCACCCATCATCGCTCGTTACTTTGTCTTTCAAAGCCCAGCCAACTACACCCAAGTCACTCTCTACTGGTATGAAAGAATCCTATTCAATACAGGAACAATTATCGAGCAAAAATATGTCAGAATCAGCCTAATCATTCTAGTTAATGATCAGAATAATCATCAGGAGCTGGAGGAAGTACTGATAGCTTTTGGGAAATCTATTGCAATCCACTGGGAACCCTTGAAAAAACAATCATTTATATTAGTGGGTGTCCAGCTTCAACAGTGTCTCTTAATAGGATCGATGGTCTTCGCAGCTTTCACCGGAATAGCCCAATATTCACGTGAAAAAAGGATAAGACGCAATAATCTCAAAATTTTTAAGAGTTACGCCTCCTCTGATGAGAAACTACTACTGCAAACAATTCAAAAACTAAACAAAGATACAAAAGAAACGACACTCAAAGCCATAAAGGAGACTCTTAAAAATGCAGACAAGCCCATTGGGGAAGAGATGACTGCAAAAATACTAAGAAATTTAGAGAACCACGGAATGATAAAAAAAGATATAGTGCTCATCAATAACATCCCAAAACTAGTTTGGAAGTCTTAATAAGAGGCTTTCTCACAAAAGTCAGATGATCAACAAATGCCCTCTAGTCAGGCCAAAAGCCAAGACGAAAAAAGAGAAGAATTGGTTGAAAAAATGCAAGTGCAGCATACAACCAAGCTTCTCATCGAATCGCTTCAAGCAACACAGAAAGAGAATGAGCTCCTAAAAATTCAACTGCGGAAATCCGCACGAGTACCCTCTGGTAGAATTGGATTTCTATTCCTCACTATTGGAACTCTGGCATTAGCGGGCTCCATAGCCACCACATCGACTATTCTAGCGTTTATAGGTCTTGGTCTTACTTTCTGGGGTGCTTTATTCTTTTTTGTAAGACCAATAAAATTCGTAAGAGGAACCCTTCTTGATTCAACCGCGATCTCAACCTATGTAACCATTGACAGAATCATCGATGATTTAGGGTATAAAGGAAAAGTTGTCTACATACCACCCTACCCTAGAGATGTATACCTTCCCGAATACCTTAAAGGGCTCAAAGAGATGGTTGTTCTTATATCAGCTGACGAAACCATTGCTTTGCCAGCCATAGAAGAAATGGCGAAAAAGCAATTTCTCCTTGAAAACCCAAAGGGAATTTGCATTACACCTCCAGGGCTTGGTGTCATGAGTCTTCTCGAAAAGGAGTTGAAAACAGATTTCACGAAAATTGACCTAAAAAGCCTTCCTGATATTCTCCCGAAACTAATTATCAGAGATTTGGAATTGGCTGGAGGAATAGAAACGGATGATGAAGGAGACCTCATACATGTTAAAATTGATGATTCAATCTACAAAGACCTCTATTCTCCAGCGCATGAGCTGAAAAGCATTCATCTTTTGGGTGACCCTCTAGCCAGTGCCATCGCTTGTATTTTATCAAAGGCAACTGCAAAACCCATTAATATAGTGAATATTGAAATCCCTCACAGGAATACCATCGAATTGTGGTATAAAACTTTGGAGAGTTAAAAATGGCATTCCCTTTGTCTCTTTCAGAAATCAGCCTTTGGATTGCTGTGACAGCCATAATGCTTCTGATAACATCAGAGTTTTTATCCCCATTTTCCGAGCAGTTCGGAGATTTTGTTATCGAAAAAAACCGTTTAAGGGTCGTAGCGCTTTCTTTAGGTGTGACATTCGTAGCTACAATTTTAGTCCAGGCAATCATTTGATATGCATATCGAAATGTTATGATGCGATTGTAGCTGCGCTTTCGCAAGCTTGCAAAATCTGAATTGCAATGGATATGTATCTATACACTTCCTTTTAGAATTGTATCGATTGATATACTGTCAGAAAAATGGCAATCTGGCGATCATCGATACTTAGTTCTGGCTATGTTTTTTTATTGGCTTCCCACAATTGTAATATCAAAACTGTAACTTGTAATATTAGTTACATTCTGAGATACTGAAAGAGTTATGACTACTTCTGTAACTGAATAAGGATCGACGACATGACCTTCATAGTCCCAAATAACCGTTATATATGTTGAAGCATGAGAAGGGTTCCATTCCTCACTTGTCATGTTCATGGTCATGGGCACATTTCCTTCATTCCGTATATAGATAGTCACATTGTGAGTAGCCCCAGCTGCTAAATATCCCCAATCAATTTTTGACACATTGTTTATGCAGCCATCTTCCCAATAAATTCCCACACCGATTGCATTCACATTTCCTTCATTGAAGATCGTATTACTTCCGAATAGAACGCCTGAAGCTAAGAAAGTGGCTGCAACAGTCATCGAAGCTAGGATGAGGATTATCAATAGAGAGATTTCTTTATTCGGCATTTGCATCAAGCAAATCCGGCATATTGAGTCTTAATAAACCTTTTCGTTCATTTGTTGCACGCAGATACAGGCGCAACAAAAACTCGTTATTCATTCAACGAGTTCATTACCCCGAGATTTCTAATTCGATCATATCGAAGAACGAAGAATATTTAAGCTAAGGATCCTTCTCTTCGAAACAATACCATGTTTGCAGTAGGTCATCTCTCACTTGGTTACTTGTCTGCAAAAACCTCAGCGAAGCTTATGAAGCAAGAAATCAATATATCACTCGTCTTTCTTCTCTCATTACTCCCAGATGTGGACATACTGATCCCTAGTATGGCGCATCGAACCATAACTCACTCGATCTTCGTCATTACAATCGGATTTCTTCCCTTTCTCCTCGCTTTTAAAACTAAAGCACTGCCATATTTCATTGCAATAGTCCAACATAGCCTTGTTGGAGATTTCATTACTGGTGGTTTACCTATAGAAGGAATCCAGCTTTTTTGGCCAATAACCAAAACTGCATATGGGTTAGCAGTGCGCGTTTACAGCAACGTAAACATCATGGCAGAGTGGGGCAGCTTCATAGTAGCTGGAGTGGTAATGTTCAAGACAAAAGATATTCAAAGACTACTGAGGGGGCAGCTGCTCCACTTGTCTCTTTTTGTACCTGCTTTAGCACTCTCACTTCCAACATTCGTACAATTTCCTCTTTCAGTTCCTTTGGAGCTCTTTACTCCACATATAATATACTTGATTCTTTTCGCACTCTCTATTAGTAGCGTTTTTGCAAAAGTTTTCCTACGTAATTAGAGCCTAAACTACTTCAACTCTTTACAACCAAAGCATGCCACCTAGTAAACTTTCTTAGTGTGAGAAACGAAGAGGATTAAGGATCGATAGGCATGGCTTGGAATGAAAACCAGAAAGTTTAAATTCCTAATTAGATGTAATTACATGGCTAATGATATATAATTAGGAGAAACGTAGATGCCAAAGAAAGATGAAAAAAAGAAATTCACCACTGTCTCCATCCCATCACCACTCTTCAAAAAAGTTGAGGAGAGAATCAAGGGGACTGGCTTCACATCAGTCTCAAGCTATGTTGCTTACGTGCTGCGTGAAATTATTGCTGAAGAAGAGGAAGAAGAAGAACCTTTCAGCGAAGAAGATAAAGAAAGAGTCAAAGAAAGATTGAGAGCGTTGGGTTATATTGATTAGATGAGGTCAACTTCATGCCGAACCCTCATGGTGGCAAGCTAGTAAATCGAGTGTTGAAAGGACAAGAAAGGATAGCTGCCATAGAAAATGCAGAGGATCTCGAAAAAATCGAGGTGACCGATGCTATTGCTAGCGATATCGAAAATTTGGCTAAAGGGGTATTTAGCCCCCTCGAAGGATTCATGAACTCGGAAGAACTTGAATCGGTATTGCACTTAATGAGGTTGCCTAGCGATTTAGCTTGGACAATTCCTATCTTAATTAATGCCCCTAAAAGCAAAACAGCCCAACTTAGCAATGGAGACAAACTTGCATTATACTTCAAAGGCGAGTTATTAGCACAGATGCACCTTGAAGAAGCATATGATTTCGACAATGATGAATTGGCAAAACACACCTTTGGTACGCTGGATTCAACCCATCCAGGAGTAGCGATGGTTAAGAAACTGGAAGGCATTTTTCTTGGAGGTAAAGTTGATCTAATCAACGAGCCGAAGGAAACATTTGATCAGTACAAACTCGAGCCATTGGAGACTAGAGTATTATTTGAGGAGAAGGGGTGGAAAACGGTGGTAGGTTTCCAGACCCGAAATCCACCGCATCTCGGGCATGAGTATGTGCAGAAAACTGCACTCGCCTTTGTAGATGGCGTTTTCATAAATCCTGTTATTGGTAAAAAAAAGAGAGGCGACTTCAAAGACAATGTGATTCTAGAAGCTTACAACGCTTTAATGAAGAGTTACTACCTGAAAGAGTCAGTTGTTATGTCTATCTTGCCCTTCGAAATGCGCTATGCAGGTCCTAGAGAGGCTATCTTCCATGCAATTGTCAGGAAGAATTTTGGATGCACCCACTTCATTATAGGTAGAGACCATGCAGGAGTAGGGAATTTCTATGGTCCCTACGATGCTCAAAAGATTTTTAGTGATTTCCCAGATCTCGGTATTTCTCCTCTGTTTTTCAAATCTTTCTTCTTCTGTAAACGGTGCAATGCTGTCACAAATGAAAAAGCCTGCCCACATAACGAAAGAGAACATGTTAATTTCAGTGGAACGAAGATACGGAAAATGCTCTCAGAAGGTGAGGTCCCACCGAAAGAGTTGATGAGACCTGAAGTCGCTGAAGTGATATTCTCGCATCCAAATCCCTTCGTTTAGTAAAATGGTGGAAAAGTTGGGGAAACGAGTTCTTGTAATTGGCTTGGATTGCGCTCCACCTGAGTTATTGTTCGATTTATTTGCAGATGAGTTGCCAAACATAAAGAGAATGCTTGATAATGGAGTATACGCTAGGATGGAGAGTTCCCATCCACCAATAACGATTCCTGCTTGGATGGTTATGGCCACAAGCAAAAACGCAGGAAAACTCGGTGTTTATGGTTTTCGCCACCGCAAACCTGGTACCTACAATAAAATGTGGCTTGCCAACTCCCATTCTATTAGGGAAAAAACTGTTTGGGACATTCTGGGGGAGCATAATAAGAAAGTAGTAGTTGTGGGAGTTCCACCCGCTTATCCTCCAAAACCTGTCAATGGTTCTCAAATATCATGCTTTATGACTCCAGGCGCTGACAAAGACTATACCTACCCACAGAGATTGAAGAAGGAAATAGAACGCTTGATTGGTGAGTATCTTCTTGACATTGTCTTTAGAACAGATGAGAAAGACAAGCTGCTTCAGCAGCTCTATGATATGACTAAACAACACTTCACTGTTTTAAAATATCTGGCCAAAACCAAGCCATGGCATTTCTTCATGTTTGTGGAAATTGGTGTAGACAGGGTACATCATGCTTTTTGGAAATTCTTCGACAAGAAGCATCATTTGTATGAGCCTGATAACAAGTATGAAGATGTTATCCTGAATTATTACAGACTTGTTGACAGAGAAATTGGTAAGCTCCTAGAACTCACTGACGACAACACCTCTGTAATCCTTGTATCAGATCATGGCGCCAAGAGCATGAAAGGAGCTTTCTGCATTAATCAATGGTTAGCTGAAAATGGGTATCTGACATTCAAGAAGATACCCCCTCAAGGTTCTTCTCTCGCTGAAGCTGATATTGATTGGGCTAAAACACAGGTATGGGGGTGGGGTGGTTATCACGCAAGAATTTTCTTTAACGTAAAAGGTCGGGAGCCTCAGGGAGTCATAGAACCTGAGAACTATGAAAGCTTCAGAGAACAGGTCATAAGCGACCTGAAGGTTATTCAGGGACCAAACAGTGAGAAATGGAATACAAAAGTCTACACTCCTGAGGAAATCTATCCAGATGGCATAGGAGACTACCCAGACCTTACAGTTTACTTCGATGATCTTAATTGGCGCTCAGCAGGAACTTTGGGTTATGACTCGTATTATCTATCTGAAAATGATAAAGGCCCTGATGACGCTGTTCATTCGCAAAAAGGAGTTTTCATATACTATGATCCAAAGCGAGATGCGGGAGGAGAAAGGATAAAAGATTTGAGCTTGTTAGATTTCGCTCCAACAGTGCTGAAAGTTATTGGAGTTCCGACTCCAAAAGATATGGAAGGAAAGATTATCAAAGAGGTGACCTAAATGAGCAAAGATCAAGGATTTGTAATCTGGCTAACAGGTTTACCAGGTTCGGGAAAAACTACAATTGCCCAAAAACTCCTTCGCGAGCTAAAGACAAGAAAACTCAAAGTTGAGCTTTTTGACGGTGATGAGGTGAGAAAAAACCTCAGCAAAGGACTTGGCTTCACCAAAGAAGACAGAGACACCCACAATAAAAGAGTGATTTATGTCTGCAAACTCCTGACAAGAAATGATGTAAACGCAATTGTTTCTCTCATTTCTCCTTATACAAGCACAAGATCCTATGCAAGAAACAATCTGCCAAAATTTGTCGAAGTTTACTTGAAGTGCTCTATTAAAAAATGCATTGAACGGGATCCAAAGGGATTATATAAAAAAGCCCTTTCTGGGGAGATCACGAACATGACAGGAATTCAAGACCCTTACGAGGAGCCCTCAAACCCTGAAGTATTGCTGAACACCGAACATGACTCTTCTCGAAAAAATGTAGAAAAGGTCCTAAAAAAGCTTGAAGAACTGGGATACATAAACAATCATCCTTAGTAAATCGCGCGCAGGATGTTGTTACTATTTTGCAGAAAAGGCATCGACGTTTGAGAAAAGGGATTTTGGAAAAACCTCTTAGAAGATGGCAATAGTAGGGCAACTCTCGCGTGCGATAATGTGGGGAGTATGAACTCGAACAATCTTTGACATAGATAGAAAATATATCACCTTACGTAATATGGAATCTTGCGAAACACCGCTTTTAACGGGCCTCGTCTCTGAATGCTATAGAATACATTTCTAGACGAGGTGTATAGATTGATAAATTGGGATAATCCCCGCAGACGTAGAGACCGTCTATTTATCATCGCTGAAATCCTTGATATCGCTAAGGATGGAGCATTGAAAACTCAGATCATGTACAAAGCCAACTTAAGCTACGCTCAATTAACAACGTATCTCAAATTATTGCTAGAGACACACATGCTTGAAATCATAGAAAATAAGGGAAAGAAAATCTATAAAACGACAAAAAAGGGCGTTGAATACATGCAGAGCTATCAGGAAGTAATCGACACCATAAGCGGTAATTCTAATAACAATGGACCTCGAATCAAAGGCGGTCCAACAATTTACTGGATAAAAAAACCATAATTTTCTTGATCCATCTGAAATATCTCTTTACGACATATATCTGCCTTAGTCCTTTGAACGATGCCTAGGGACACCTTTTCTCTACGGAATATTCGCTTTCTAGGAATAGAGCTTTATCTCTAGTTTTTTCGTTATTCTGTTTAAGGGAGAAATGTGGCTTTTTCGAAGCCGAAAACTAGTCAGGTCCTTGGTCAGCTTTCCTATTTACTGGTAGGTCTGCCTTTTGCCTTTGCGTTTATTTCGTGGTGGGGCTTTCCCACCTTGGCTGAATGGTTGTCACTGGCTGTTTTTGGCTATAAGCCTTTACCGCAGACAACTGGTCTAATATGGCGGATTGTTGTTGGGTTTTTCTATTCATGGTTCACATTTTTAGCCATTGGAATTGCTGGTTTGCTAGCGATTGGTGCTTGGATATCTCGACAAAAGACCAAAGTGCGGAAGATGGAATTCTATCCTATGGTGTCCTTTGTAGTGCCAGCTTTCAATGAGGAAAAGCAGTTGCCACAATGCATTGGGAGCTTGTTCAAATGTGGAGCTGAGTACCCAGGCCTTGTAGAGATTATAGTAGTGGATGATGGAAGTACTGATAGAAGTTATGACATAGCATGTGTGAATGTGAAATTAAATGCTCAAAGATTCGCGGGAATTCGTGGGCGAGTTATACGATATATGATAAATTTGGGAAAAGCAGAAGCCTTACGAGCCGGTGTGAATGGGGCATTAGGCCAAATAATTGGGATTGTTGATGCCGATTCTTGGTGGGAGTCAGATTCATTGCGAATGCTAGTAGAATATATGAAAGCAAATGGAAAAGCAGCTGTAACTGGTTATGTTCATCCAAGCGATGGCGAATGGGAAGAGAACCCATATATCGCATTGCAACAATTGGAGTATAGTCAAGGGTTAGGAATCTTTCGATGTGCACAGGCTCTGGTTAACTCCGTCTTAGTAATCCCTGGAGCAATTGGATTGTTTAATGCAGAGGTTTTAAGGGATTTACTGAATACTGAACGGTTGCAGTCAGTGACTGAAGATTTTGAGGTTACTTTGAAACTACAGAAGAAAGGCTATAAAGTGGGGTATTTGGAAACAGGGCGTTGTGGAACTGTTGCTCCAAGAAATTTTTCAAGCTTTTGGAAGCAGAGGTCCAGATGGTTTGTGGGCTGGCTGCATAATACCTTAGAGATTCACAGGGACGCTTTGCTAAGTCGGCGTTGGTTAGGTTTGTTGTTAGTTTATATATTAACTTTTGAGTATGTGGGGGCATTCGTGGAGCTAGCTGCGATTATTAGTTTTCCGTTTCTATTTTGGTTTGCACCTGATAGAATCTTATTTATATTGAATATGCTCTGGTTTGGAGCTTATTCATTAATATTAGGTGTAGCTCTGCAAGCAGTCGCATTGAGATTTGCATATGGGGACTATAATCACAAGAGGTTACTCTACTATACACCATTTTATGTGATTTTACGGATCATCAACCTGTGGGCGCGGGTTGTAGGTTCAGTGAGATATATATTTGGATTTAAAGGTGGTTGGGAACGGAGAAATCGCTAGCCTATTAACACACCTAGGCAAAATGTCTTTTAATAGTCTTGATTTACGCAAAGCTTTTATACTTGTATGGTATAGTAAGTCTTACGATGGTTGAGGTTGAGGGGTTAGGGAACGTGTATGGAAAAAAGAAGAGATTTTCTTCTCAAGCCTTCTCCTTTCTCCCTATTAAATTGGTTTTCCATCAACACGCCCTTTTCCAACAAACGATGAAACCACCGCAACAGATTCGATAAGAATAGCACGCACATAAATGATTAATGAATGCGTATATCATCTGTATACTAGAGCAACAGTTGCAAACGATACACTTCTGTAAAGGTTTATATTCACAATACGAATAGGAGGGCATTCATAGGGATACTGTTTCTCGATGCATTATGTTTATGTACCATGCAGACCCTTAATATTTTCGAGACACTACGGGGGAGAACCCGAGCCCGATGGTCAAAAAATCTCCGTCAAAAAATGAAGCTTTGGAAGCCTTAGATTTCATCATTAATGTTCTTAGAGAACATGAAAAGGATCTTGACCGGCTAATAGGTGAATTGGGCAAGATAACATCATCTGTAGGAAAGACAGGCGACATGGCTGACAAAATTGATAAAGTAGAAGAACGCCTTTCCACTCTGCAAACTGATATTACGGGGCTAATTGGTTACCTTTCCCCTCCCGTGAAACAACAAACTAGGACAACACTACCTAATCTAAGAGGCTTACCGGTAATAGTTCGATGTAAACAATGGGACGACTTTAAAACCTTGGCGAAAGATGCGGAAACTGTATCTTTCCTACCAAGAGAGACAGAGAAAAGTTTCCAAGCGGACGCTTTGAAAAACGGACGCGTGTTAACTTATAGTGGTAGTTTGCCAAAGGATTCGAGATTGCTAAAACTTTGGTTGGCCAGAGAGTTGGAAGTGAATGAAGAAAAGATTTTCGAGGGCATACTCGCAATAGGATAAATCTGCACGCAGCTTTGTAATACATATGCCTGTATTTTCACTAAGCCTTTGGGATTCCTTTGCTTTTCAGTTTCATTAATTTTTCTAGAAATTGAATGCAAAGCCTATTTTAGAGGTTCTTGTTAATTGTGGTTTGGAAAATCGAAGAGAAGAAATCTAGAAGGGAAACGAAATACTAGGTTCCAAACAATAATTACTTAACAGTTTTATTTGACACTTAATTGCACCCCAACAATGTATGCATGTACGTTTACACCAATTTTATATATACACTAATTAATTTTGTCGAAGGGAAGATTTATGGAAATTAGGGTTGCTTTGGTCGGCATAGGCAACTGCGCCTCAGCCCTCATCCAAGGTGTTGAATACTATAAAAATATAAACGAAGATATGAAAGTGCCCGGTTTAATGCATGTTAACTTTGGGGGCTATTATGTCCACAACATAAAATTTGTGGCAGCTTTTGATGTTAACCGGAAAAAAATAGGCAAAGACCTGTCTGAAGCCCTATGGGTCGAACCAAATGTTTGTGCAAAATTCGCTGATGTCCCTTTTCTCGGAGTTAGTGTGTTGCCTGGTCCCATCCTTGATGGAGTGGCACCTCATATGAAAGCGCCATTCCATACGTACAACGATGAGAAGGCCAGGGTTAGGGCTTCTAATGTTACCCAATCTCTTAGAGAGACCAAAGCAGATATGCTGGTAAACTTTCTTCCAGTGGGGAGTCACAATGCAACACTGCTTTACGCTCAGGCATGCCTTGATGCGAAATGTGCATTTATAAACTGCATCCCAGAGTTCGTTGCTTCAGATGAAGAGTGGAGTAACAAATTTAGAGAAAAGGGATTACCAGTTGCAGGTGACGACATTAAGAGTCAGCTCGGGGCTACAATCTTGCATAGGAATTTAGTGAAGTTGTGTATTGATAGGGGAATCGAAGTTGAGGAGACCTATCAACTCAACCTCGGCGGAAATACTGATTTTCTGAATATGACTGTAGAGGATAGGTTGAAAACAAAGCGCATTAGCAAGACAGAAGCGGTTACGAGCCTTCTGCCATACAAAGTACCAACCCGCATTGGGCCCTCGGATTACGTTCCCTTCCTCAAAGACAAAAAAATTTGTTATATATATATCAAAGGGAGAAAGTTTGGAGACCAACCAGTTATTGCGAGAGTGAAGTTAGAGGTAGAGGATTCTCCCAACAGTGCAGGTGTAGCGATAGATGTTATTAGGGCTGTGAAGTTAGCAAATGATAGAGGAATTGCAGGTCCCCTAACGAGCATTTCTTCGTATGCCTTTAAGCACCCACCAGTACAGGTTCCGGATGACTTAGCGAGGAAGTGGGTAGAAGATTTCATCAATGAAAAGCGGGATAGATAAAAAATAGCTTAATGCAAAGGTTTGCCTGCGTGTGCAAGCATGTTCTCTTTTACTTAAGAAAGTCTTCGAACAACCGTACAGCCGTTTCGAAGGGTAATATTTTTGGAGGGTGTTTAAAAGCATAAGCAGATATTCCTAATATTGTTCCAGCTTCGCCCCGTTTTTTAGCAATCTTAAGAGCTCGTATAACATCAAAGAGAACAGAGCCTGCATTTGGTCCGTCAACTGTACACAAACGCAATTCGATGTCCATGGGCGTTTTTCCGAAATAAAAACCCTTTATTGATAAGTAGCTGTTTCGTCGGTTTTGAAGAAAGTCCACATAATCAGTTGTTCCAGCAACGACTGAAGTTTGATAAGGTAAAGCTGACTTCACAGTCTTCGTTTTTACAACCCGCTTGACCTCTCTGCTCCTCTCCAAAGTATCTAAAGACTCAGTTCCACCACCTACATCAAGCTGATATGTTTCAGAAATTTGAACTCCTTGCATCGAAAGCAGCTTCAGCAACGTTTTGTGTAATGTAGTTGCCCCAATTTGGTCAATTAAGTCGTCACCAACCACGGGCAATCCAGCCTTCCTAAAACGCTTATCCCATGCTAGATCGCTTGCAATACTTGTTGGTGTTACGTTGATAAAGGCACAATCAGCTAGAAGTGCCTGTTCTGTGTACCAATGGGAAGCATTTTCTGCACCACTTGGAAGAAGGTTCACAAGAATCTCTGCATCGCTCTCCTTTAATGCTTGTGCTACGTTTACAGCCTGAGATATATCTATTTCCACAACGCTTTCAAGATAATTTCCCACACCATCCAAGACTCGTCCTTTCTGCACAGGAACACCTAGTTCAGGAACTTTCGCGAATTTCTTGGTGTTGTTTGGCTCAGCAATAATCGCTTCCGATAAATCCTTTCCAACTTTTCTGGTATCAATGTCGAAGGCTGAGACTATCTCGATATCCTTGGGATAATAGCCTGCAAGTGCTAAGTTCTTAAGCCCTGTGACATTTTTTTTCCCCTCTGAGTCTCGGTAGTAGTGTAAACCTTGAACAAAACTTGAGGCACAATTTCCAACTCCAACCAACGCGACCTTGATTTTTCCCATAAATACCCACCAGTTACACTTAGGAAATTAGCATTTGCATTCAAAACTCTTTCGAGTCAAAAGACTTGCTGGCATTGTTGGGAATACCTTGGTCCACACGCGATGTTCATCTCCTGTTTCCAAACTTTTTTAACTCTAAGAGATTAAAAGAAAAATAGTGTGCTGGTAATCTATGAGCCTTCCAGAAGATGTCGTTGAAAAGTATCACCGTGCTGGAAAAATTGTAAGAGAAATTCGAGAGGAAATGAAGCATTTTGTGAAGGAAGGAATGCCAATAATAGAGATCTGTGAAAAAGTGGAAGAATTTATTAATAAAAAAGACGGGGTTCCCGCTTTCCCATGTAATGTTTCTATCGATGAGATAGCAGCACATTATACATCACCACCTGGAGATGAGCGAGTTGTGCCGTCAAACTCACTCGTTAAAGTAGATATTGGCGCACACATAAATGGATACATTGCTGATAGTGCAGTTACGGTATGTTTCAGTCCGGAACACGAAAAACTCGCCAAAGCAGCAGAAGAAGCCCTAAGAGTCGCAATTAAGACAATCCAGGGGGGAATATCAACATCCAAATTAGGCTCTGCAATTCAAAGGATCATCAAAGCATATGGCTGCAAGCCGGTCTCAAATCTAACTGGTCATCAAATAGGACGATACTTGATCCATACTGGTAAATCTGTGCCTAACGTTCCGCATCTTATAGGATCCAAGATAAAAGTAGGTGATGTGGTTGCAATCGAACCCTTCGTAACGGTTGCTAAAGCAGCTGGCAGAGTTAACAATGGAAATGAAAAAACCATCTTCAGGTTTGTCAAACGAAAGTCCGTAGATAACCTCTATGGAAGACGCCTTCTTGACTACATTCAAAGGAACTTCAAGACTTTGCCCTTTGCAGAAAGATGGTTTAAGGGGTTCATGCCCCAAGAACACTACTTATCTGCGTTTCAGAAACTTCTTCGCATCAAATGTCTGACAGCTTATCCGGTCTTTATAGAAGCCAGCAAAAAGCCTGTAGCCCAAGCAGAGCATACTGTTTTGGTTGGTAAAAATGGGTGCGAGGTGTTAACTTAAGTAAAGACTTTCTCTTCCTTTACTTTTTCCTTAACCTCACGATATATAGCAGAAATCATCATCTTTCCTTTGCATTTAGTACACTGTCCGAGTTCCTTAAGTATATAGTCGCCTCGTTCAAAGTTTCTGATGTTTTTGAAATTACATTCCGGGCAGATGATGGTTGTAACGATTGGAGGTGATTTCAGTGTAAACTTGCGTATCTGCCTTCTTGTTTGAAACAACATGTAGGTGGATAAGGCTAGGCCTATTATTCCTATGAGCAAATAGTATCCCATATTGGGGTCATTCAACACAAACAATTCGTATGCTTGATAGAGCGCAGCCAAGGATAGTGCGAGTACAACAATTATTACAATTAGTATAATTGAAGAAAACCTTCTCGTAGAAACTTCTGCTGCTTTTCTCATCTTATTGTCCAACCCCTATGCTATTTCCTATTCCAGCAATTATGACAGTGTCGCCTTCTTTTGTCTTCTCTTTGATCGCACGTTTGACTAGTCCAACTGCAACTTCTGTCGCATCGAAAATTTCTTTTCTCATCGGTGACACAGCGTCGCCAATGTCCTCCTTTATAGCAACAGCATTTATTGGGATCTTGTACTTCAGAATGCTGTCTTCGATCTTGTATTGTTCAATTCCTGGTCCACCTATAGCTGCTCCTACGCCCTCTACTACCTCGCCAGGTTTCTCGCCTTCAAGCTTTAACTGGGCGTCTATCATGATAATTGTGGAGATTTTCCCTTTGTTCTCTTCTACAACTCTCTTTATTGCTTCTCCTGGCTTTCCTACATTTCCACCAGGACCTTCTGCTTTTATTACGTATGCTGTTCTACTCTCCAATGGCACTTTTGCCACGACACAGTCCTTTTCGATTTTCCTTTTTCGATGTCCGTGCATTAATTTTGCAGCAACGAGCGCGCCAGCGCCATCGCCTATGGGTTGACCATAGGAGAAAGCTTTCAAAGCGCTTGCATAGGCTTCAGCTTCCCGCATAATGAGGGGCAGGATCATCTGGATTTGCATGATGATGTAAAGGCTCAATGTTTTCTTTCCCAGAATGTAGAAGTGACGAATAACCTTGTAAATCAGGTTCAAAGCCGCAGCAGCCTCCAAAGTGTTTTCCAGGTTATTTATGTCAGTCTTATCTGCTGCTGGTGCCATAAGTTTAACTTCATCTTTAAAACGGTTCTCTCGCACGTCAAGTATGTGTTCAAGCTTCCACACAACACCTGCTGGATCCATACTTTCAGGAGGGATTGTGATGTATTCAAGAAACTGGTTGACTCGTTCAGCAGGATCTGCTTCGGGCTTCCCTATTTCTTTTATGGTTGCAATCGCAATCTTGCGACCTTCATCACGAATATATTTAAGACGTAACAGCGAACCTTGAATCTCTCTAACCATGATGTACATTTGTATTCTTTGTCCGTAGAAAACAAAAACTATGAATAGAAGTGTAAAGATGACTTGGAATATCCAGCTAAGGCTGTCTTGCCCAGGGAATAGCGCCGCTGGTAATGTTTCCAATTGTATCAATTCTGCCACAACTTCCAGAAACTGTGTTCACTAAGTTATAAATCTTAGGGATTTAGAAGCATCTAACGAGGTTGCCAGCTTTTCTGGCTTCACGTGGCCGAAGACCACACTAACACCGGAAACGGAGCACGGTTTAACTTCCGAGTTCGGAATGGGATCGGGTGGGTCCCGCACCCTTTGACCGGCAACCCCACATAGAGCGTACATTCTAGGTTCATTAATTTTTCGCTAATTAAAGGTTACAGAGGTGGGAAAATTGGCTTTCAACTATGTATAGCGAATAGGTTATTAATCCGTTGAGCTCTGAACTGAAACGAAAGATTATGACTCTTAAGATGCTTTCGCAGTGTTACGTAATGCATATATCTCCTTTTGTATGTTTTTGGATGTGGTGGGGCTGTAGTCTAGCCAGGCATGACGACGGGCTCCAGAAGTATTTCAACGGGTTTGCGGACCGCTCAATGGGATGACGAGTTTCTGGAGCGGTTAGTGCTAGAGAAACCCGTAGGAACCATGCATTAGTTTGGTTTCGGGTATAGGTCACCGGTTCAAATCCGGCCAGCCCCACCAAGAGCTTTAAGGGTTTTCCCTTAAGGGAGTATTTCTAAGTTTAAAAATGCTCGAACACACAAAGTGTGTGTGGGTTGCTAAGTCCCTAGGTCTTGAAATTCTATGTGTACGCGATTTGCCAAATTCAATCGGAATTATTTATATGTATAGAAAGGAATTGAACTGGAGTGGGTGGTGTTAATGGCTACGGGTGTTTTTAGTGGGAATGAGTCAAGGAAGCACAAGGGTCAATGCATTGATTGTGGTGAGATTTTGGAGCTATACATGCTGGATTTGAAGAAAGGGCGGCGGATTTTACAATGCACACGCTGTGGGCTTTACCATTTCTATAAGAAGGATTTGTTAGGAAAGTGGAAATTAGCAAAAGCTGCAAAAGTCCCCGACCTATGGAGATAAGTAAGATCTCAAAAACAAGAAACTCTAACGTTCGTTAAATAAGATCTTATCTTAGTCTTGTACGCTCGCACATCACTTTCCATCTGTTACTATTAACAGATCCTAGGGACTGGATCACCCACAGGCATCGGTAAAATTCGCCTTCCTCCCACAACTGTCTTCATAGCTACTAGACTGAATTCGTCAGTAACCTCTCCAATGATTTCCGCATCCTTTCCCTCCTTGGTTCTCTTCAAGACTGCCAACACATCATTGGTCATTTCATCTTCCACCCCTAGAATTATTTTTCCTTCATTGCCAACCTCCAAAGGATCGATTCCCAACATTTCACATCCAATCCTCACATCATTTCGTATTGGGATGTTCTCTTCGTGCACTAGGATTCCAACTTTTGCCTTCACGCTCCATTCATTCAAAGCATTAGCCAAACCACCACGTGTTGGGTCTTTCATAGAGACTACTCCTCCAACCTCCAAAACCTGTTCAATCATGTGATTCAATGGTTTGACGTCAGAAGCAATTTTACTGCCAAAAGTCAAACCCTCCTGCGCTGACAAAACAGCCAACCCATGATCCCCAATCGTCCCAGACAATATGATCTTGTTACCCACCCTCAGATTCTTATCCAAAACCCAGCGAGCGTCAAAATTACGCCAACACTTCCTTACAACAGCTAGGTTATGAGCTAATGCTTTGCTCCGTTTGCCGATTCCACTCATGTTGACCACCAATCCTCCCAGAGCACCCTTCTCCACAACTTTTGTATCCCCAGTCACAACGAAAACCCCAGCTTCATCACAGGAAGTCTTCATGCTTTCCAGAACCAGCTCAAAATCACTAAAATCCAATCCTTCCTCAAGCACAAATCCACAACCTAACGCCACAGGTTCAGCACCCAGAACTGCTAGATCATTCACTGTCCCAGCCACCGCCAGCCTTCCAATATCTCCGCCCGGAAAGAAAATCGGTCGAACTACATGGGAATCACTCTTGAATACCACCTCACCCACAACAGCTGCATCATCTAACGCCTCTAAACCCACCTCGGTTTGAAAACCCCCAAGATAGGGCAAAACAAACCTCTCAATCAGCGTTCCCATTACAGCACCCCCAGCGCCATGAGCCATAATAATTCGTTCACTATTCTGCATATCGCATTCCTGCTAAACTGGTAATACACACAAAAACGTACTGAAAAACCATGTGGAAGCAATTTACTGCTTTATTATCTCGCAAACCATCAAGTCGCTGAAGTCGATATTAATTAAAACAACGAAAAACCATGACTTGATGAACCTCACCACGCAAATAAAAGCAACTACAAGTGATACAGTAATCCTTATATCCCAAAACTCTGCTTCTAACATAATTTGGCGATTATTCAAACGCCAAAAAGAGAGGTGCAACTTTCAATCAATTGATTGCAAAGTGAAGAGTGTTAGTGAGTCTTGAAGATAGGCACATCATACTCACAATGAACACCACACAGGAGATGCCAACAAACCTACACTAAACAAACACCGATTCACCTACACGCCAAAAAAGCTCGATATGCCACGCTGTCTGGTGGATGGCTAGGCTTGAGCGCTGAAGAAGGGCGCGGCAAGCGGCGAAATGCCCCGGGTAGCTGCATGCAAGCGTAGATCCGGGGGTGCCTCAATGAGACTTCTTGCAACGGTCTCCCTCGGGACGCCGTTGCGTTCAGTAATGAACGGAAACTCCCTGAACGGAAATATCTTAGTAGGGGAAGGAAAAGAAACCAAACGGGATTCCCTTAATAGCGTGAGCGAAAAGGGACCAGTCCAAACCGAACCCCTTTGGGAAACCAGAGGGGGATGTAGTGTTGTGGGTCCAGCTTCATCCTAACTAGCAAAGTCAAAGTGGTCTGAAACGGCCCGCCATAGATGGTGAAAGCCCAGTAGACGTAAACTGGAAGGACTTGAGTTGGAATCCCAGAGTACCATACCCTGGATTCGGTGTGGAAAGCTGGGGGTCACCAACCTCCAAGACTAAATACGTCTCAAGACCGATAGCGTACTAGTACGGTGACAGAAAGCTGAAAAGTACCCCGAAAGGGGGGTTAAAAGTGCCTGAAACCAGACGGTTACAGACGTTTGCAGCCCGGAAGGAAAGATCCCTCCATAAGGAAAATGTGGTGACGCATTAGTACGAAGGAGGGGGACTAGGGTTGCAAGTTCCGTCTAGAAACACGGGCCGGGGAGTTCATTGTTGTGGCAAGCTTAAGGGCTGACAAGCCCGTAAGCGCAGGGAAACCGACAAGCACGCAGCCAGCTATGTGCTGGTTAGGTGCGGGGTCTGAAAGGGCCTGGAGTCACGACGTTGACACTAGAAACCGGACGATCTAGCCCTGGGCAGGGCGAAGTCAGGCGAAAGCCTGGTGGAGGCTCGTAAGTGTGCTGACGTGCAATTCGCTCCCTTGACCTGGGGCTTGGGGCTAAAGACCAATCTAGCTCGGTGATAG
>CP070730.1:503916-506523 GCA_020351305.1 Candidatus Bathyarchaeota archaeon | reverse complement strand
TGGAATAGACGAGGACGTATTCTATAAGAAGCTTGAGGGGCTCTCAGATGGCTGCACTACCCCTGTCTGTTGGAGGATCATTATCATCATCATAGTTGCCATTGCAGTCATCTCCATTGCTATAATATTGTGGCTTCGGGTGAGGCGGCGCACGTAAATCCTTAGCTATGTAGATTAGAATCTAAGGCGCGAACAAAGCTGGTAGCACTAGGCACAGCACTACACACACCAGCTCGAATACCCAAAGGGTGGTTACATATTTTCCTTTCAGGTCCGCTATCCTTCTCTCCCTTGTCTTCCTGTTTTCAGATTCGCCTTAAATGATTTGTCGCTTGAACTTCTATGGTTTGGCCATATAGTAGCAGAACAAGGATAGCAGATTCGTTCTAAAAAAAGAGGGGTTGTGCGGGTGACATCTCCACAGAAGTGCAAGTCCAGACTAGACTACGGGCCCTCAGGCAAATAATAGGTTTACTGCGTACCTTGGAAGGGATATTGTTTTGGCAATTTTTAACTATTATGAGGCTAGTGTCCGGACAATCTAGCCATTTCTTTAAGTTCAGAAAAAAACATCTTGTTGTTGGTCCCACAAGTCATAAAAACTCTTCAGCATAAGATTTGGTACCTGACAGAAGGTGACTGATTGTCTGAAGGAAAGGTTGCTGTTAGCAAGAGTTGTCGTGAAGCTGTTGACAAATTACATGAAACCATGAAATTGTTAGATTTATCTCAAATAGATTTGACACATAAAGAAAAGCGTTTCACAATAGCAATGGCTGTTCTTTCGATATGGATAGGATTTGGTATTGCTGATTTCGTTTCTGCAGCAACAGTTGTCTATTCTGTTGGACCGGTTGTTGACATGAGGCCTGAAAATGTATTTTGGAATCCTGACGGAGGAGTATACATGAATTTCACATGGTTTGGCTTGGGGCTTTTTTTTAGCGTTGTTCTTTCACTAGTTTTCTTCATCTACAGCCTGTTTTGCTCCCTCACGCGAAGGAATGCTAGAAAAAAAGTCAAAGAAATGAACCAACAGTTGAAGGACGCTAAAAGCGTTATTGTAGAAGTATGCCCAATTGAGCTATGGTACAGTGGCGAAGCTTAAAAACACATGTGAATACGTGATTTCATACATTAATATCTAAATTGTATGCATGTAACCAGAGTGCAGGAAACATCCTGCGCTCGCAATTTGTCGTGCGTGATTTAAATTTCGAAGTTGAAACTTGAACTAACTGGGTTTAATCAAAGAATCTTCAGGCTTAACCTTTTGGAAGCTGACCGCAGATAAAAGCAAAAGAAAAAAGGAGAAAGGAGAGTTGGGAGTGAATAGCTATATGGGTCGAATCTTGTTGCGTCCGAGGTGGATCTTTGAAAGTTTGCGTGCAACGATTAGGACAATGATGGTTATCATTATGAATGCTGCTAGCATGTATGTAGGGAACTCTGGTATGATTAGCCAGTTTCGCCAAGCTTGTGAGATATCTAAGATTATGCCTTCTACATCGGTATCACTTACTGCCCAAGCAGTGCTTTGAAAAATTGGTACAACGGGGCAATCTTCAACAGCATATGCTTCAAGCTGAGCATAGAAAGCGATTCTTTCTGTGGCGTTGGTTGTGTTACGCGCATCGTTGTAAGCATCCACCATATCTTGGTAGTGCACACCATGGTAACTGTAGTTATGACCTAGCCAAGGTGCCCAGTATAGAAATGCATAGTTATCAGGGTCCACGTAGTCTGGATACCAGCCATATATAAAGACGTGCATTATTCCATCGTTTCTGTTCAGCCTATAGCTTGGCCACTCTGCGCTCTTGATGGTCACCTCAATTACGCCACTCGCTTCAAGTTGAGAGCTATAGAGTGCAGCTTGTTCTTCGCTTGATGGATAATGTCCTGAGCTTTCGTACCATAACTCGATTTCTAGCGGGTGTGTTTCATTGAACCCTGTCTCATTAAGAAGGCTTCGAGTGTAAGTGTAGTTGGCGTCTCCAAGAGCTTGGAAGGCTTCAGTGTGTCCAGTCATTCCAATCGGTATCATGCTGTAAAGCGGTTCCGCTTGACCTATGAAAACAGTCTCAACTATTTCAGTACGATTAAGTGCCGCTGGAATCGCTCTTCTTATTCTTGAATCATTTAGTTGAGTTAAGCCAGTGATTTCATCTTCTTGGAAGATCATGTATTGGATAAATGCACCAGCACCCTCCCAAACTTTTACATCTGGATTCGCTTGTAGCGCGACAATGTCATCTGCAGATAGATGTCGATAAGCTATGTCAATGAGCTCTCCCTCAATTGCCAATCGAAGACTAGTTGAATCTGCGAAGAACTCATAGATTATCTTCTCTGTCTTGGGATATCCTCCGCTGGCATTCCAGTAGTATGGGTTTGCTTCTAGGACCATTCTATCATCCTTGCCAGCTGTTCTAGTCCAATTGGTCAATTTGTATGGGCCTAGATCCATCGGAGTACTGCTCCTAGCATCACCTTCCGTGTAGTTTATCATCTGATCGTATGGGGCATACTGTGGATTGACAATGGAGGAAGCCTGGCAAGCCATCAGCTGCAAGAATGGGGAGAATGGTACTTTTAGATTGAACT
>CP070730.1:501159-503816 GCA_020351305.1 Candidatus Bathyarchaeota archaeon | reverse complement strand
CACAATAACCATTTTGACTTATTTGGTTTCGATCTTGACTTTCAAAAGGGGTTTGGACCCTGATAATTTCGTTATCCCAGTCGAAAGCTCCTTAGCCGACAGCGTGACCTCCATTGCTTTGTTTGTAGCTTTGCTTTTAATGGTGTAACCGCGAAAAAGAGTCTAATTAAAATATTGCATGACCGATATCTAACTGCGGAGTGCCTCTAAGAAGCATGCCACAATTCGAAAAGATAGAATACAAACCCATTCCAGTCAGCGATCTTCTGCTGGAAATGAAGAATCTCTCCGAGCTTATGATTGATTTAGCTTACTCAGCAGCTTTGTTTAACGACAAAGAGCTTGCCGAAGACGTTCTTGAACTTGAAAGCCGAATTGACACTTTAGCCTATCTCCTAGACATGGAAATAATGGTTGCGGCTAGAGACGCCGAAGACGCGGAGGTCTTGATTGGTGTTTCAACCGTAGCTGCTGCAGCAGATAAAATTTCTGACGCAGCTGCTGACATCGCCGCCATAGTCACACGCAACATAGGAATACACCCTATAATCGGAGAGATTTTTGAAAAAGTTGAAGAGCGACTTATGAAGGCAACCGTCAAGGAAGGCTCCGTGATAGCAGGAAAACGAATAGACGAACTTGATCTGGCTGCAAGAATGGGAGTTGACATAATTGCCATCCGCCGGAACAAAGATTGGATACTGGATCCTGAAGAAACTTCACGCGTTTTTCTTGGAGATATTCTAATAACACGTGGAGCCCCAATGGGCATTAAGGAGTTTAAAGACATAGCCGAAGGAAAACTTAGGAAGTTGGAGGATTAACAGTGGTGAAGAATAAGCAAGAAATTTTCGAAGAAATAGTAGCACGGTTCGTTGAGCTAAAAAACACCTCTGAACTCATGATCGATTTAGCGTACTCCTCACTTATGCTGAACAGCAAGGACTTAGCCGAAGAAGTGCAACGCCTTGAAGAGTTTACGGACAAGATGCATACAGATTTCGAGCTTCTGGCTTTAACAAGCGGTTTCAAGAAAGAAGAGGCTTCTGGATTCTTAGGGCTTATCCGATTGGGTGTGGCAACTGAAAAAATTGCTGATGCAGCAGCTGAGATGGCTGAAGTTGTGCTTAGAGATATTGAACCACATCCTGTGTTGAAGCTAGCCATAAGGGAAGCTGAAGAAACCGTTACCCAGGCTCGCGTTACCGAAGGTTCTCCGCTCGTTGACAAAAGTCTGAAAGAAGCTCGAGTGCCCGAAGAAACTGGCATGTGGATTTTGGCCATAAAACGCGGTGAAAAAAGTTTGCGACCCAAACCTTCCACAAAATTTCAGCTAGGAGATGTACTGATAGCTTCAGGTTACGCTGAAGGTGTTGAGGATCTTCAAAAACTTGCTTCTCCCTCACACCAAGGCAGCATTGAATAGTTTGGATATTTATTTTGACTTCATTAATACTATAAACAGGTAATTAGTACTTACTTCTATAGGAGGGCTAGCCATAGCTCAGATTGAAGAGAAAACCAAGAAAAGTAGCGAATATACTTGCCAGAATGTCTCTTGCGGCAAAATTTTCACCAAGCCTCTTAGAGCTTTGAATCTGCAACAAGATAGTGAGGAACCCTACGACGCGTGTCCGTACTGCTTAACCGAAATAATCCTGCAGGATGAGTCAAGTGTTACCTGTGATGCGCCAGAAGAAACCTTTGAAACAGAAGAAGCTGAAGAGCTAGAAGACGCTGAAGCTGAAGTCGAAGAGACGGTTGATGTGGTGGAAGAAGAGGTTGAAACTCCTGAAGCGCCATCTGAATGTACTCATCACCTTGGGTATTTGAGCGAAAAGTCATCTAAAGAGCAGATCCCTGACGAGTGTATGATGTGCAAGGACATAGTCACTTGTATGCTGAAGAAAATGAAGGCGTAGGGTCGGTTCTTCGCGATACGCATACTTCTTTACAACGCTTTGATTGGTTTTTAGAAACATAACTAGGAGACGATACGTCTGTTGTCTACTTCGCAAGAGATCACTCCAGAAATTGTCACTTCTGTGGCTCCACGATTTAGAAAAATGAACGCTGAACTAGTTTCCACTATGACTACTTCCTTTTTGAAGTGATCGGGACACAACGACGTTTTGAAGCCAAAGCACATTTTCTCTGGAAGGAGACGTTTACATGATTGAGCTGGAAGAAAAAAGCGTGCCAATATTGTTCGCGTTGACATAGATTCTTGATGTTTTAGAATACGCTGTGCAACCTAAAATTAAAGAAGGATCTTTCTTGCCAATTTTTCTCCAATAACTCTTCAAATCGCGTTTGGAACCTTTTTCATAGTTAATATTAGCTTTTATTTCGGTTCTAGAGCGATTAGATTATAACTCATTATTTTTGAATGCTTATACAAACCGAGCAAGTTTCCCAAAATTAGAAAAATCATAGAATTAGGAGGTATTAGGTGTTAGATTGGAGTTTTTGGTGTTTTTAACTTTCTGATTCCGATGTCGCTTCTGCTGTTTCCTCTACTTCGGTCGTGATTTCTTCTATGGGTTTCGGCGGTGGGGTAGTAGCCATTGTCCAACCAATCCATGCGCCTATAAACATTATTGCCACGAAGGCTATGAAAACCGGTAGCGCAATTATCCAGAATTTAACATCAGCCT
>CP070730.1:492368-501059 GCA_020351305.1 Candidatus Bathyarchaeota archaeon | reverse complement strand
CTTTACCAATGAAAACGGGACCCTCAATATATGCTCCAGATCGGATTCTTGCGCCATCTTCAACTGATACTTGACCAATTAGATGTACACCATCTTCTATTTGGCCCTCTATGCTTAGCTTTATCCTTTCAAGAGCCCATCGGTTGGCATCAAATAAGTCCCATAGAATCCCTACATCAAGCATCTCGTTTTTTGCCACTTTTGCGGCAGCGATCTTATGCCCTGTTTCAAGAAGAATCGAGAATGAATCCGTAATCTCCAACTCGCCTCTTGTAGACAGTTTTGTGCGTTTGATTGCTTCAAAAATGTCCGTGGAAAGGATATATATGCCTGCGTTCGCGAGATTAGTTGGGGCTTTAGCTCGATCAGGTTTCTCTATTATTCCTTTAACGAGTGCATCGTCCAATTCTACTATACCATAGTGTTCAGGATTTTTTACTGGAACAACAGCCATCGTAATTGTAGGTTTTTCCTTTTCATGTGTTTGGATAACGGTGCGTATCGCTTTTGAAGTTGTTAACCAATCACCATAAGTCAACATGAAGTCTTCTTTAACAAATGATTCTGCATAGGCTGTGGCATCAGCGGTGCCATCAAGCTGTTTCTGAACTGCGTACTCGAATTTCATCCCATAGGCTGCCCCACTTCCTAGATAGTCTTTCAGATGTTCTGCTTTGTAGTTGACAATGAAAATGACCTCATCTATTCCTGCCTGTTTGAGAGCCATTAACAAGTAATCTACTATTGGCTTTCCGCCAACCGGGACTAGATGTTTGGGGCGGGTAAGTGTAAGAGGATGGAGACGTGTCCCTTTTCCTGCAGCTAAAATTATTGCCTTCAATTTTTTGCCTTCTTAACCATATTTTTAATTAGCTTTGCTGCCATTTTCATGGTTGCTTCCACCGCCTTTTTGGTTTCTGCCTCAGCAGTGACTCGTATTAGCGGTTCTGTTCCTGAAGATCTTACTAGTAGCCACCCATCTTTTAGGGTCAAACGGAGTCCGTCAATATTTGATTGTTCCTTAGTTTCATGAAAGGTTGAGGGCAATGTCTGGCGTGCTTTTTCCATTACAGTGGATTTGTAATGGTTTGGGCAAGTAACCTTCAGTCTTAACAACGGATATTTAGGTGCTTGAGAAACGAACTGGGACAAAGTTTTGCCTGTTTCTTCTAAGGCTTCGAGGATTAATATTGATGAAAGCATGCCATCTGGGCAGTAATTGAAACTTGGGTGTATCCAAGCGCCGCAAGGTTCGCCTCCGAAGATCGCCTTGTGCTTCCGTATGGCTTCAGTTATGCTTACGTCGCCTACCTTTGTTCTAACAACTTCGCCCCCTTCTGTTTCAACCATTCTCTCGATACACATGGAAGTCTCAACGTGCGTGACTATTGTTTTATTTTTTTGTGGCTTTATTATGTGGGTGGCGTATGAAGCGAACGTTTGATCTTGAGGTGTCAGTCGTCCTTTTTCGTCAATTAACACCAATCTATCTCCGTCTCCATCGAATGCTATGCCTATGTCAGCTCCTAGATTTCTAACCATGTTGCACAACGGTATGAGGGTTTCTTCGTTGGGCTCAGCTGTTCTTCCCGGAAAATGTCCATCTTGTTGTGAATTTATAGCTATGACGCTGTAATCAATCTCTTTGAATATTTTGGGTGCGAGTTTACTGGTTGCACCATTTCCCGCGTCGATTATTATCTTCCAAGGTCTTTCTAGTTTTACGTTTTTCTTGATCATTTCCGTATATCGGTGGGTTTCATCTATTTGGACAACTCTTCCAATATCCTGCCATGCTGCAAGCTTGTAATTGTCTTTGGAAACCAGTTCTTCTATTTGGCTTTGTTGTATTTGGTTATAAGCTGCTGAGTCGGAGTTATAGATCTTTATGCCATTATATTCCGGAGGATTGTGACTCGCTGTAATCATTGCTCCAGCATCAATTTTCATGCATTTCGTAAGATACGCCAAAACTGGTGTAGGTATAACTCCTTGGTTCAGAGCTATTGCGCCACATGCAGTTATGCCGGCTACAAGGGCGTTTTGTAGCATGGTTGATGTTGTCCGTGTGTCGTGGGCTGAAAGTATAGTTTTTGCTTTTGTGTGTGTGACAAGGGCTTTACCAATTTTCAAGGCGAGTTGAGGTGTTATGGTCTTGTTGGCTTTTCCCCTTATCCCACTGGTTCCAAAGAGCTTTTTCAACGATTGTCCCTGCTTTTATTGTTTGCTATAGGAGTACGCTTATAGTATTTGCGTGTGCGCGGCCTGTTTGATGTTAAGGACTCGTTGAGTTTGTTGGGATTAGTACGGGTATCCCGTCGGCGCCAATTATTAGTATCTCGATATCTTTTGAAATCTTCTGCAATGTTTGAATCCAAAGGTAGAGTTCCGCGATTCTTGTCTGATTCCCACTCTGACCTACTGATTCTAAGACCAGCTGAATAGCTTCTTTTGTAGCGTTTGCCTCGATGATCTTTGCTTCTGCTTCTCCAGTTGCTTTGATGATAATCTCTTGAGCTGTGGCGTTTGCTAGTATCAATATCTTTTCTCTCTCGAACCCTGCCTGAATTCTCTGCTGTTCTGCTATAAGTTTGTCTTCTATAGCTGAAGTGTAACTTGCGGGGTAGCCAATGTTCTTTAGGTCCAGCTCGAAACGCATTAAAGCACCTGCCAATGATGGCTCTTTGTTCAGCTCTTGAAGGATCGCTGCTTCTACTTGGTCTCTCACAGTGTCTCTCAGCTCTATTGTTTCCAAAGCTGTGTAATTCTTGGTTATCAACCGTATTGTTTCCTGCATAATTGATTCGATAGCTTTCTCCTTGTAATTCAAATTGGGATAGTTGCTGTATAAGTCCCTGATCTTTTCAGGATCAAGTGACCATCTAGCTAGAACTTCGATGTCCATCTCAAGTTGATCTGAAGAGAAGCTGGGGATTACGTCTTCAAATGTATCGGTAGCATAATAGATGTCTACAGCTGTGACCCAAGGTGCCTTTATGGCATATGTTGGGCCCAATATCGGGTCGCTGGTAGACCTTGTTATGGGGTCAACGAGTATCACTGCATGCCCAATACCTACATTAATTATCATAACTAATCCAAAAACTACCATGAAAATTAAAAATAGGACAAGTATAGATATCAAAGCAACAGCCTTGTTAGATACACCAAATCCGATTCTTCCTTCCTCGACCAATAGTTTCACCACCCTTTTATTTTTAATTCGATACTCTTTTTGCAGGGGCAGTCAATAAATTTTATGCTTATTTTAAGGTTCGTCGATATTGCTTGCTATGTAATGGATCAACATGCGTGCTCTTCATTGGATATCGTTAAGCAGCCCTTCAATTTGTTAACCTCCGACTGTCTTTGCCCTAGAAATTGCGACTTCTATAAACAGAAAGTTTTTGGCAAACATTTAAGAGTGTAGGTTAGGATGCATGAATCCCGTCAAATATTATTAGAAGGTCCACAAAGGAATGTTGATACACGAAGTCATCCTCGAAAATTTCATGTCATACGAGTACGCTAGAGTACCTCTAAAATCAGGCGTGAACATAATCTGTGGACCAAACGGTGCAGGAAAGTCCTCAGTTCTTTTAGGTATTTCAGTTGCGTTAGGTCAATCCTACACTGAGCGTTCAAGGAAACTAAGTAACCTCATCAGGTGGGGAAAAGATCAAGCGCGAGTGACGATTGTTTTGGATAACTCCAAAAGAAAAGGTAAGCGTCCAGTTAGGAAATTTGACAAAGATCAGATTTTCTTAACTCGAATTTTGAGGCGTGACGGAAAATACTGGTGTGAATTAGACAATCGGGCTGCAACTAAAAGAGAGGTTGAGAGATTACTAGCAAAATTCAATGTGGATCCTGACAATCTTCTCATCCTTATGCATCAAAACATGACAGAACAATTCACAGTTCTCTCATCACAAGAAAAACTTAGAACTGTAGAGGCAGCAGTGGGTTTGGAATCTTATCGTAAAAACGTCTTACAGGCACGCAAAAAACTAAGTCGCATATCAAGCGAAGAACAGTCCGTTAATAAGCTTCTCGAAACAGCTGAACAGACACTGAACTACTGGCGCGGACAATATGACCGTTACCAAGAAAAAAAGCAGTTACAGATGAAAAAACGATTCATTGAAAGAGAATATGTATGGGCTGAAGCTTCCAAAAAAGAGACTGCAATGAACGAAATAGAAGGTCATCTTAAAAAAGAAGAAGATGAACTGCAAGAAATAAAAAGTCAAACAGCAAAACATCAGATGGAGTCCAATGAGCTGCAATCAAAACTCGCACAATCAAGGGCAAAATGGCAAAAACTCTTTCAAGAACGCCTGCTCATCGAACGAGAAAAAGCCAAAAACGAAGCTCTAGTCTCACTATCTACAAAGACCTTGGAAGAGACAAATCAATTTTTTGAAAATATCCGGAAAAAATTGAGCGAATGCATAGATATGATCGAGCAGTTAGAAATCTCAATGAGCACCCAACATAATCCAAAGAACTATGTGGAAAGGCTAATACAAATCAAAGGGACATACAAAGACCTCGAAAACGTATGGACTCAACAATTTAATCAAAGAAACGAGAATTTGATGACCCTAATGGAAAATTTTAATGAACATCTGGAAAAAACAGACAATCATCTGTTGGAGATACAGCAGAATACCGAATATGTAACAAAGGAAATTGAGGATGTCACTAGCCAAGTTATAGATGTAAAAATAAACAATGCATTGTTAGCCTACAAGAAACAAGAAATTGAGAAAGATCTCCTGAGACTTCGCAGAGAATTAAGAGTCAGGACAGAAGAATTTGGAAAGGCAAAGGAAAGAGCACAGCAAACTGGTTCACAAGTAGCGTCAACAAGAAAACTGAGCGAGATATTGGACGAAATCCGATTGACTGATGGGTATCTTACGGCCCTTGGAGACGTTTCAGAGGAGATTGAACACATGTATGAGTCGTACTCAAAGCTATATCTTGACCTGAAGGAAAAAGCACGAGCAGTTGCGGAAAACAGAGAAAAAACGTTGGAAGAAGTAAACAACCGTACAGAGGCATGGCGGAAGGTAATGCACGATATCCTAGATCACGTGAGTCTTCAATATCAAAAAATTGTGTCACAAGCTCAAGCAGTGGGCGAAGTTCATTTGACTGATGCGAATGACCTAGAAGTTGCTGGCATAGAAGTTCTAGTAGGATTTAAGGGAGCACAACCAGTTCCATTAGATGCTTACACTCAGAGCGGTGGTGAAAGAAGCATGGCCACCATGAGTTTCCTTCTAGCTTTGCAACAACATGTGCAGTCCCCTTTACGCGCAGTCGATGAATATGACATCCATATGGATCCGAAAAACCGAGAAATGATAACCAAACTTCTCATTGAATCAGTCACAGGCTTGAACTCGCAATATGTGATAATAACGCCCAGTCAAATTACATTCGCCAAGGAGAACACTCATATCATAACAGTGCAAAACATTGAGGGAATGTCTAGGGTGAAAGAGGTTACCAGAAAAGCAGACTCTTAGGAAAAAAACTGATTACCCATGCATCCACTTTGAGAGAGGGGGTTAAATTGTCAGGAGGAAAACAGAAGAAACGACTTGGCAAAGAGCAACTTCTGAGGATTATCGACTTATGCCGATCTATTGAAGAAAAAGGGATTGACCCGTTTCTAATTGATGCAGATAGTCTCCTGAAAATAATTAATGAATATTTCCCTGAGTGGAAAAATCCCACAGAGCTCTGCTTGGACGCAGAAACCTTGCACAAAATAGCTTCAGCAATAAAGCTCCAAAGTGATTGGATTAAACACCACTCGACATCTCTTTATACAGACCCATTCTTAATAGAAGAAAAGTTGCGAAAATTACCTAAAGAAGAAATAGTCGAAATATTTCTCAAAAGCTGGCATCCAGTGGTAGAATTAGAAAAAATCTCACCTCAGGGTCTAACAGAAGCACTGAAATACTGGCATCATCTGACTCCACTTGATGAAAGATGGCAAAAAGTCAATGAATTGCAGAAAGATACAGAAGTTATAACACAAGAAGAATTAATGAAACGACAAATAATGACACAAAGAGAATTTTCTGAAGAGCTGGAAACCTTTTGGCAAGAGCTCAAGCAAAAAATAGAGGGAAAAGAGACAATTGAATATTGGAGCTTTGTTGGTGCTGAAACTTATGAAGAAACGGTTGAAAGAGCGTATATGACAAGTTTCCTGGTTACATATGGTTATGCAACACTTGAAGTAGATCGGTTAGAAGAAGTGATTTACATCAAGGTCTTCAAAACTCCTGTCCCCAGGGTGGGAAAAGAACAAGCAGTTTCTCTTCCTATTCCAATAAGTGTTGAAGACTGGAAAAGCTGGAGAGAAGGTGTGAAAAGCTGAGGAAAAAAAGTTTCTACTCAACCAAAATAAAAAAAGCTGCCCACATACTTTTTTTTAAACGTCATAGAAAACCGGGAGTAAAAGGATGGGAACTAAAGAAAGGTTTAGGAACAGACTATCCAAAAATTATTGCATTGTTGGACAACAATCTTGAAAAACTAGATCTAAATGTAAGGACAATTTTCGAAGGAGAAAAGCCCTCAAAGAAACCGACTAGAGCACAGTTGGATCGAGCACGATTTTACGTAACTCTCCGTGGAGACCTCACGTTGAAAGAGACAAAGATGATGGGATGGCGTATCGACGATATGGCAGGTTTGGCTATAACGATCTCAACAATAATAGCAAAGGGAGGTAAAACCTCAAGAGAAGAAGTAGAGCAACTCTTGCGCACAAAGCTACATGGTTGGAGGGTCAGTATGAACATAGACCGCTATATACGAGAAGGCTACATAAACCAAGACGACAACGATCAGCTCTTCATTGATTGGCGGACCAGAGCAGAAATAAATGAGAATACTCTAATTGACTCGATTTTACTAAAGTAGCGTATTCCATGTTTATGTAAGTGCATGCATTTTAGCTAAAGGCTTAAAATGCTGTAGATCAGCTATTCTTGTTTACGGAGAATTGATCTCAGTGGACATGGAATCAATCAGAACAATAGAAGATGTTATCGCTGCTCTGAAAGATAAAACCGAGTTTGAAAGAGATGTTTATGTTGCTACTTTTAAGATCCCAAAGGGGAAAATCAGCACATATAAACGTATTGCTGAGAAAGTTGGTAGACCAAAGGCCTACCGGGCAGTAGCTAATGCCCTTCATAAGAACCCCCTGTCACCCGTGGTCCCTTGCCACCGTGTTGTAGGCTCTGATGGTTCGTTTGGCGGGGATGAGAAAGGGGCTGACTGGAGAAGAAGCATGGTTCAGAAGGAAGGCATTAATATAGAGAAAGGCAAAGTGAAAATCAGCAAAGAAATTCTATATTAATATATCAAGCGTGCCTAATTGGGCGATTTTTTCCAAATAGGCATGCGACCCAAGATTTGTTTAGATAGTTAATCAGGACTGAGCATTCATATGTGTTATATCTGAATTCTTATTTTACCGATTAGTCAGAAAGCGCGCACACAAATCGATTACGAGAGTTATCCAGATGGCAAGGCAATATTGGCCCAAAGAAGCAACGAGTGGTCTCGACGATCTGCTAATGAATATAATAGACGAAACCTTGAAACACATTTTCAAAGAAGTTGGCACCAATGTCATTTACGATTTTTTGGGAAATCACTATCATTTGAAGAAGGAAGAAATCGTGGATAAGCCTGAAGTTTTCTCAGCTGGATTAAAGTATCTTCTAGGTTCTGGGGCGTCGGTTATAGAGAAGGTAATTCTCGATAATCTATGCGCTGAGTTGAAGTTTAGATTGAAAGATAGGAGAGATTATGATCTTTTGGATTACATAGTAGAATTGAGAAAGTGTGCGGTCTTGGTTGATTCTTATTCGGTTAAAAGTGGAGGTGTAAACCATGACAATGAGTAAAGTCAATATCCTTATAGTTGAGGATGATGTGCAAATCCTTAAAACTTTGAGCACTTTGCTTCAGCAAACGGGATATTCGACAGATACTGCAAAAAATGGTAAAGAGGCGATACAGAAGCTGGAAACCAAGTTTTTCAACATAGCGCTTCTCGATATTAGGCTTCCAGATATGGAGGGCACAAGACTATTGACGACTATGAGACAAAACTTGCCAGACATGGTGAAGATAATTATCACTGGATATGCTTCAACAGAAAATGCTGTAGAGGCTTTAAACCTTGGAGCTGATGCATACATCCTAAAACCCATCAAACCCAAAGAGTTGCTAGCGCTCATTGAACAAAAGCTGGCTAGGCAACAACAGGTGCAAAGGATGACACAAGAAAAAGTGACAGAATGGATCGTTACAAGAGCACGAGAATTGGACACTCCTAGATAGAACAATAATGTCTGTGGAATAGACTTTCGCTTTGCAGTCATATTATAATGCCGCAAAAGACATAAGTATTATAAAACCTGAACACAACATTAGACTGTGTATCAAACAATATTAGAATAAGTTGAGAAAATTGAGAATTTGCGAGTAAAGCATGGAAAGTGGTCTTTTGTCAAGCTTCGGAAAAACTGTGCGATCCCAAAAGAAAAAATCAGAAGTCATTATCAATGACACAACTGAAAATAAAAATTCCAGAATCTACCTGAAGGCAATGCCACTTCGAAACCTCTCAGACTTGAGCATAAT
>CP070730.1:481196-492268 GCA_020351305.1 Candidatus Bathyarchaeota archaeon | reverse complement strand
TGAAAATGCATTATCAAATCTTTCATTTCCGCTCAGCTACTTCTTCGTCCTAGGCATTCTTTTCTTAATCATGGGTCTTGTTTGGGAGCGCTTCGGAAAACAACTTAAACTCTAATCCAGTTAACTGTGAAAAAAAGTGTTATAAATCATAGCAAGACGACACTGGAAATGGCTTCTTTTTTTGATTTAGGCTAGTAGAAAAGTTATTTACGCTGAATAAGCCCAAGATTCTCTTAGGCAGTAAACGATGTGTTTGTGTTATATTCAGAATGAAGCTTCTACGTATCTATCTAGTGAATTTTTTCTCTTACTTTCTACCACATATATCTATCTAGCTATCTGCAAGGTTCTGAAAAGGTTCTCCTATAATATGCTCGTGTGGTGGATTCTTTGAGTTCTAAAAGGAGACCTAATGTTCATCCACTGTTTCTTCCAGTAGACTACTACCTTGCAATAGTTGATGTCCAAGCAAAGAAGAGAATAGGGCGGAGTGCTGCCATACTTCTTATGCTTGGGGAAGGTTTGTTAAAAGAGGGTTTTCTTAGTGAAGAGATGTTTGTAGAATACAAGGAAAGATACACTAAACCTCTCAAGGACATTGTGCAAGGGAACATTGAGGCTGCAAAGCATAAAGTTAAATGCAGCTGGGGCGGCTGCAAAAGGGTAGCTGTAAGAATGGTTTGCTGGTTGGGAAAGAAGGATGAAAAAGAGTTGTTAGCTGCTTGTCAAATGCACTTTGAAGAAGCTAAGAACAAACCTTCAGAGTTCGAGATTTTGCCTAAAGACATTCCCTTGTCATCTTTAGAATGACCCTCTGTATTGGATAGGGGAGAAGTGTTAAATTCTATTGGAGAAACTTTCTTACTTGGCTGCAGTTTACTGCCTAGAATAGCAGCCGTTACCTAAGGGCTTGAACACAAATTGTGGCATTTTGGTATAATGTCGCATCTCCTTGTGGCTCTGGAGAAGTCTTTTTTTCTCCAGAGTTCCTTCAAGCCTAGGAAACACCCCATTTTCTATGTATAGATAAGATATGGCTTTATGTCTAGAAACAGACATATCCTAGTTCATGCTCCATTATTACTGTCATACCCTACAATATGACAAAGCAGACCAAGATGGTTGAAATATTTATGGTGTTTATGAAAGCTCCATCCCTTGGGGACTGGAGAGCCTATGTGGATGGGCTGCCAGAAGGAGACGACAAGGTTTTGTTCCAAGCCTTATACTTGACTTGTTCAAGAGCCTCTGAGCTGGCACTCAGAGTGGTCAAGGCTGAGAAGTTCACTAAGCCTTATGGGCAGTTTCTCAGCTACAGAATTGAAAGCTTCAATGGTGAGCCAGTATTGGTGTTAGATGTGGCTGTTCTGAAGAGGAAGGAGAAACGTAAGAAGGCTAAAAGCAACATAGTGTTTAAGACCATAGCTCTGCCTTGCAGCCCGAAAGTTGAGCCTTGGACACTGAGCCTTCTTAAATACATTCACAAGCACAAGGCTCTGGCTTTTCCCTTGGACAGACGACAGATGCTTTATAGAACTAAGAAATGGTTTTCACGAATGGAGAAGAACATGACTACCCATAGCCTTAGGCACTTCCGTATCAGCCATCTTGCACAATACTATGGGTTTAGCCCTATGGAGCTGTGCCAGTTTGCTGGCTGGACTTTCAGAGCTGGAATGGGAGCAAGTGGGCAGCTGGACACTTATCTGCATTTGAGCTGGCAGAACTATTTCCCTAAGTTGTTAAGACCCTTGCCAGCTTGAGGCTAAAGAAATGCATATCATTCTTTGTTGAATGCCACTAACTTCTTCTTGAAAGAATATACACACCAACCAACATTATCACGCCAGAAGCAGTCTGAACAGCAGTCACTGGCTCTCTCAAAATAAGAAAAGCAAACACTGCACCGAAGAAAGATGATATGCCAAACACTACACCAGTCCTCATAGAACCTATCTCCCTTAAAGAAAACAGAAACAACAGAATTGAGAAGGCTATGCTGAAAGCTCCAACAGACAATATGTAGGGTAGAGCAACCAATGGAACAAAAAGACTTATTCCAAGAACTGCTGAGACTAGCAGCAAAATTCCACCACCAATGAAACACTTCAAACCAGTCACCATCACTATATCCCTCTTTTTACTCAGAAACTTGCTGAGGTTGTTGTCAATTCCCCAGAAGAAGCAAGCACCAACCACTAACAAGTTTCCAGTTAATTCTGTCGACAGAGTAAGCCTTTGGAACTCACCATTTGTAGTAACAAAAACCATGCCAAGGAGAAGCAAAAGGACAGCTAGGTAATCTTTTCTTACTCCTCTTTCCTTCAGAAATGTAAATGCCATCATTACTGTGAAGAGTGACTCAGTGTTTAGTAGCAGTGCGGCATTAATTGCAGTAGTCTCATTCAATCCATATAGCAGCATCAGTGGGGCAATTATGGAACCAGATAAAATGACAAATGCCAGTGTTCTGTAGTCGTTCTTGGATATTGTCGTCTCAGTTTCTGAAGGAGTCTCAAACAGAGAAAGCAGTTTCTTGTGTAATGGAGAAAGATGGATTCCAAAAAGTAAAACCCCTCCAACAAAGTAAATCATTCCAGCAATAACTAGTGGATGCACATTCTCTAATGCAATTTTGTTAAGGGTAGAGCTTATTCCAAATAAAGCAGCTGAGGTAAAAGCTCCAACATACCCCCAATGGTGAGTCAACTAATCACTTGCTTTCGTTGAAACTTGGGGTGGCTTTTATGACTTGTGGAAGAACCTTCCATGCTGAGACTAAAGATATATGTCTCTCTAGTGACATATTCTAGCTGAGTGTTCTATGACTAATAGGGCAACGGTCTTGGAGATGTCTGAGAAGCTTCTTATGCACATTGTCAAGTCAAGGGCTAGAAGCTCTGTCATCTGGGTTATGGGTAAGAAGGGTAAGCCTAGGAAAAAGAAGGTCTATGAGGATTTAGAGCCTCTTCTCTGCTGGAAGTGTGAGCAGCTTATCAAGGTTGGGGACAGAGTTTATCGTAAGTTTACTAATGGGAATCAAAAGTCCAAATACTACCATCTGTCGTGTTGGGAAGAGACGTTTGTAGCCTAAAGGATTTCATCTTTTATTATGTTTTACAGTGAGTCTCCATATCTACTAATGACTATGATTATGTCTGTAATGTCCACTATCTCGTCATCATTCAAGTCACAGTTGGCATACCAAGTTGGTTCACGCCAACCGAGTGATTCACTCGTTTCGCCAAAGGCAGCTATAGTATTAGTTATATCTGAGATGTCGACTATGCTGTCGCCATTGATATCACCTAGGATTGTAACGAAAATCCAGCCATCAATGAAAGCGTTGTCTGTTGTGTCTTCCTCGCCCAGAACCTGAGTGGTTACAGCTGTTATAGAGTGGTTGCCTTTCGACAAGTTGGCAGTATTCCACATGAAAACTACCGTTGTAGCGTTTAGACTTTGTAGGGTTGCGGTTGTGTGGTTTTTTCCGTCTAATAAGATGATAACAGTATCATCATATGAGATAGAAATGTTGAAGGTCTCAGTGTTGTTACCGTAGTTGAATAGTTTTACATTGGTGCTTAAGTTGAATCCTTGCCCCACAACAGTTTTAGAGGTGGTAACGCTCGTTATTCCAATATCATGTGAGCCCCATGGGTATGGTTTCATGAGAGGATAGCAATCTTCATCATCACCAATGATAGGATGATGTGTGTCTCCCACCCCATCACTGCCTGTCTCGTTTTGATAAGGCCCACTATACAAGTCAACACCTGTGTAGTCATCCCAATAGTTCCCACCAGAGGGATAACCATCATCCCAAGCGTTATCACCCATCCACGAGTTGACTGAGTTGTTGATGAAGTTGTTATGGTAATAGAAGTTTGCATAGCCACCTAAATAATGGTCAATACCCCATTGGCTGTTGTTGGCTATGGTGTTTCCAAAGAAAATGTTGTAATTTGAATAGACCATGGTTACACCGTATTCGTTATTTGCTATGACATTGTACGAAATATTGTTGTTCCCCGCCATGGACATTGAGATGCCATCTCCGCAGTTGATTATCTTATTCTTAGTTATGGTGCAATTTTGAACTTGGTCTAATCCTACTCCTATTCCATTAACCATATTGAACCCCATGATAGCAACACTATCAGCATAAATGGCAACACCAAGCATGGAGGTATTATCCATGTGTTTACCAACAAGTCTCAACCCATCCTTTTCGAGACTCACTCCTTCATTATAGGTCCCAGCTGCCACAAGAATAGTGTCCCAGTTGTTTGCAGCGTCTACTGCTTGCTGAATTGTTGGATAGTCATCTGGAACTCTGATTATGTTAGCCCTAGTCAATTGGATATTCAAGGCTACTAGCAAAGTGCTGATTAGAATAAATGTCAAAATGACTGCTACTGTGGTCTTCTCCATTTTCCCCTAATTAAAATGGCATCTTCAAGCTATTATCACTTCTGGCAGACAATAAACGTGCCATAGTGGCACTGAGTTGTTTAACCCCAAGCCCTAGCTTGTTTCATTTCTCGATAAATCTCATAAAGCTCTTTCTTCTTTGGAACCCAAGACAAGTCAGAAGGATTAAAATTATCATAATCTGGCTCGAATACGACAACAACGAGCTTATTCCCTCTACTGCCTTTCTTAAATTCTATACGCAAAAAACTACTCACCTCCACGCAAAATAAAAGTCTTATAACAACCTCGTCTAGCCAACCTAAGCTTTGGCGTCTCTTAAATTTTTCTTTGCCTTTTATCTGGTTATTGGCATTAAGGTCGATAAGCAGTGGAAGGTTGGAATTATCATTTTTAAGTCAAAAAGGTAGGGTATTCTGTCAAAAAAGTGATAGTTAATAAGGCGAATAAAAAGCTATGCGACAAAGATTAAGGTCTGCTAGTTTGCCTTATGCTGTAAACCAGCTCTTTGTCTTTAAATTGAATTCCCATACTTTCTGTGATGGTCTCGCAAATTTCTGTAGACTATTTAGAAACCTCATGTATTCTTCAATTGCTTCTTTCTCAGTGGATGAAAACTCTATTTCTCTCGACTCCTTATCGCCCATTTGGCTGCCTATCACAGAACATTTAACGGATACAGTGGCATGACCGTTGTGGTGAATTTCGAATGGAAACATTCTGCACCCCATTGGTCTTTTTGGATAGACCTTACACTCATTCTTCTCAGTGATAAAAGGACATTCATCCACATTGAGTTGATAGGCAATAATTCTCTTTGGCTTAGAATCGCCCAAAGCCATTCTTGGAGAAACTAGGTTCCTTGGAAAAAGCTTAGCCTCTTCTACTCTGAGAAATAAACCACGTTCAACGTTAGCAACCTCCTCTAAAAGGTTGTGACAACATGAGCCGCATTTTTTACATTTAAAATTGATGAAGCTCATTCATGAAAGACTCCTCATATTATCCTTTCAACCTTTCTTCGAACCTTCTCTCTCCCTCTTCCTCTTAGCCCTTAATTTATCTTCCAGACCCTTAAGCAAGGCTGGCACTTGTTTTTCTTCAACTCCCCACCTCTTAGCCAATCTTTCAATTATCATTGCATCTTCCATTTCAGCCAGCCGCAAATTGAAAACTTCTACTTTAGAAACCCCTCTTGCTTTTGCTTCCTCTTCAAGTCGTCTACCAGCTTCTCTTTCAAGTTCTTGCCACTTTAACCAAGCATTCCAATGTGGAGTCATCTTCTCCACAGTTCTTTCTAACTTCAAGGTCTTAATTTGCAGCTCATTGACCAATCCTTGAAGCTGCTCCTTGCTTTCTTTAAGCTCATTCCTTAGCTTCCCCAACTCTTCCCCATCAGTGAAAACCAGCAGTGCATGTTCTCCTTGGGTATAGAACTCTTCAACTTGGTCAAAACTATATTTACGATAGACCTCAGTTAAATAGCCACCATGTCCCATCAAAGCTTCCACAACATCAACTGCAATCACAGCCCCCAGCCTTGTTCTAAAGAACTTTCGTAAAACATGAGGATGCATCTTGTGCCAATTTGTCATCTTGTCTCTCCCATTCAATTCAGCTTTGTCAATTGCAGAAAGCCACATTCTATAGGCAGTTGTCTTAGCGAAAGGAAACAGCTTCTTGTCATCTAGACTCTTTTCGTGGAAGTGGCTTTTCCTCACAGCAGCTTCCAAATAGTTTCCTCTAACTTTCAACCACTCTTCAACAGCAGCTTTAGCTTCATGGCTTGCTATAGCATGCCTTGGCTCGCTTGTCTTTGTGTTTCTTATTTCGATTTTAACATGGTTTCTCTCCGTGAATGATATGTCGTCTAACTCAAGTTGGAGTGCTTCTCCTATCCGCATCCCACTGGAAGCTTGCATCAAGTAAAGGGCTTGTCCTTGAACTGGCAAGTGCATAAATATCTTCTTGAGTTGCTGGTTGCTTGGAACTATATCTAGAGTTAATGCTCTGTTGCCTTTCAATCGCCTATTAACTCGTCTCCAAAATGCTTTCGGAAATTCAATACCATTCTCCGCAAAAAATACTCGAACAGCAGTAAGCCTAAGCCTTACAGTTTTTGGGGCTTGCCCTTTAAGGCTCTTTAAGAACCCTTCTATATCGTGTTCATGGGTTCTGTCTTCGCCAAAATACTCGGCTGCTTGCTTGTCAAGTGAGGATAGGTCTGAGCTGCTTTCGCCATAGACATATCGAAAGAATGCCTTTAGCCCAGACTTGTAGTTAGTTTTTGAATTTTTGCTGTCATAACTGCCAATAAACTCTGAAACAGAGCTTTTATATTCATGGTTGATTTCTGTCACGTGATTACACCAAAGAGAGAATTATGATGAAAACATATAAAGTTTGTTACAGTAAACTGTGCTATTACTTAAATTATGACCATCAACCTCAACTTTCTATTTGACATGCATATATTTACTAAAAAATCTTAAAACAATGTATTTGCATTTTCTCAGATTGAGTGCTGGGGTCTGCATACACGTATAATAGTAGTTTCAAAGGATTCTCAGGAGAAGTGTCTTTGTGAACCCTAAATCAAATGAAGAGGAGCACTACTACACCAAGCAACCTAAATCACAATCCAGATTAGGCCTAGTATCCGCCTACTTACGTGGTCATTACTTTCAGTTTCAAACATCTTCAAGCGTCTTTTCAAGAGAACGTATCGACCTTGGAACGAGGCTTCTTATTGAAGCTATGTTTTTGCCTGAAACTGGTCAGATATTGGATTTGGGTTGTGGCTATGGACCAATAGGCATAGTGGCAGCTGCGCTTAATCCAGGTTTACATGTATTTATGGTTGACATTAACAAACGGGCAGTATGGCTTGCTAAAGAAAATAAGAACCGTATTGGTGTAAATAATGTTGAAATCCTCCATGGAGATCTATACAAGCCAGTAGAAAACATGAAGTTTGACGTAATCTTATGCAATCCTCCAGTTAGCGTTGGAATGAAAATAGTTTCACAAATTGTCTCAGAAGCTCCCGGGCATCTTCGAGAAAGTGGTTTATTTCAGATTGTTATTAGATCAAGAGTCGGGGGTAGACAACTCATAGCCATAATGGAGAAAACCTTTGGCAACGTGGAAATCATAGCTAGGAAAAGTGGCTACAGAGTGCTCCTCTCCAAAAAGTCTTAAAACGATGTGGCGTTAATTCTCAGTAAATTGAAGCCGGGGTCTCCTAGAGCATGACAGTTTTTTGTTGTGCAGGGAGCCAGGTATGGAGCAGATCTGAATATTATGGAGCTTAAGCCTGGAGACAGCTGATTGATAGCCTGTGGTCCTTTGGGCCACGTGGGTTCGAATCCCACCCCCGGCGCCAACACCATCAACCGGCGCGCGCGTAGAAATTAATATTACAGTCACCTGTAAGTATACCCGCGATATCATATGGAAATTAGAAAAGCTAAGTTAATCTATTACTCACCGACTGGCACAGGAAAGACCACGGTCACCGCTATAATGAACGGAACCGGCTTGGACCATGATATAATCGATTTGACTCCACCAGGCTCAGATATAAAAAATTGCGAAGTATCCTCCGATGAACTCGCATTAATTGCAGCTCCGGTATACAGCGGCCGTATTTCTACCGTGGCTGCAAATAGGATCAAGAAACTCAAAGGGTACAACACACCAGCAGTTCTTGTAGTCATGTATGGAAACAGGGCGTTCGAGGATGCTCTCCTTGAGCTCAAGAATCTCACAAGTGAACTAGGGTTCAAGGCAATCGCTGGAGCTGCTTTCATTGGTCAACATGCCTTCAACTCGGAGAAAACACCGATCGCTACCGGACGACCGGATGCTGAGGATTTAATGAAAGCAGAAGCGTTCGGGGAAAAGATCATGGAGAAGCTCCGCGGAGTGGGAGATATACCTGAACTTGAGGTACCTGGTAATTACCCATACATTGTACACCCTCAACGTATCAAGCAAGGTGGAGGTGTAGTCCCAGAGACCAACCCAGAAACATGCATCTTGTGCGGTATTTGCGCAAGTGTATGTCCAATAGCCTGTATAGAGGTAGCCGAATCTGTCAATACAGACAAAACTAAGTGTACGGCTTGTTCAGCATGCGTACAGAACTGCTCAACAAGTTCAAGACACTGGACCCACGAAAGAGTACTAAGAGGTGCAAATCGGCTCGCTACCGTGCATGGCAACCGCAAAGAACCAGAGGTCTTCATCTAAAGCTAGCTAGCTGGAAGAACTAGCCAGATTCGCTGTAGTGCGCGCGCTACTAACTAGCTAGTACATCATTAGCTTGCTTTTATGCATGCACGTTAATGAACTTAGTAATGTGATGCCTGATTTCTTCTTCTTGACCCAATAATAGATGTCCACCAGTATCAAACGTCATAAGCTTGCTATGCGGTATGTTTCTCGCAAGGGTTCTAGCTCCTTCAATTAAGGTCGCTGGATCATCAATCGCGTTTATGATGAGTGTGGGTGATCTAATACGTTCAAATGGTACATCATTATTTATCGATGGATTAGAAATAGACAGATCAAACACTATGCCTTCCGTTCGTTTTGTCACGGGTAAAGCGGAAAAGTAAACTCCTTCTATTATTCGGTTCAGCTCTTGTTTTGGTAGGCTGTCAAGAATAGCTTTTGGAACAAACATTGTCATCATGCTCTTACCGACTAGTTTCATCACGAACCAATACACAAAATTCGATTGAAAAACGAATTTTGGTGGATGACCTGAAGGATTATCCAAAGGTGCATTTGATGAAAGAAGAATTAGTCCACTACAGTTTTGGGGGTAACGAATTGCAAAGTGAATGGCGGAAGTAGCTCCGGCTGAATTACCAAATATGAATACACGCTTAATGCCAAGGTAATCTATTAGCTCTTTATAGACGTCCGCCTGTAGTTCAGGGGACGGAGTATCAGGCATCGACGATTTCAGGTAGCCAAATCTTGAGATAAAAAGACGTCGATTTCCGAACCCAAGAAAATCTTCGGACAAACCGATTCCCTGATCAACACCACCTGTTATACCATGGGATACAAGTATGGTAGAACCATCACCTCGTAACAAATACTCAATATCTCCATGTTTAGAGTGATAGACATGCGAAGGGATACTATCGAGGCGACTGTAATGGTTTGCTATAGTTTTTCTGAATTTCACAACGACAATAGTACATATTATAAGGATTACCAGAGCACTTAGTGTCAAAATAACTGTGGTTGTATTATCCATTATCTGTCTCCACACCTTTCAAGTTAGATTATAGCAAGCTATTATAGTTCTCCTCGTTCCAACGTATCTAATTTAGCGCGCGTGAGCGTCTCAGTATTTTTTAGCTAATTAGAACGAATAGGATATAACTTGTTTTCATTATATATTTGCATAGTTAGGAGAGTACCACATGTATAGCACTGATATCGATCAATCGAAAGTTGAGTCCTTTATGAAAAAAGTATCTCAAGATACTAGTGGTTTAGCTGTAACGGTTATGGCAGCTTTAGGTGATCGATTAGGCTTATTCAAAGATTTAGCCACTAACGGACCCACGATAAGTCCTAATTTTGCGACACGAACAGGCATAAATCAACATTATGCAAAAGAGTGGCTTGCTGGGATGACTAGTGCTGGATATCTGAAATATGATCCATCGAGCAAGATGTTCAGATTACCACTTGAACATAGACCCGTATTATCACGAGAGGAAGGTCCCTACTTCATTGGCGGGACACATCAAATGATTCTAGGTATGTTAACCATTGTTGAACATTTGGAGGATGCGTTTCGAAGTGGGAAAGGAATACCTATGGAGGCGTATGGGGCTAATACGTGGGAGGGGATGGAACGAGATATGATTGGTCTGTATAAAGCGAAGCTGCTTCAAGAGTGGATTCCAGCAATGCCCGAAGTCCAAAGGATGCTTGAGAGAGGAGTACACGTAGCAGATATTGGCTGTGGAACAGGAAGAATATTGATTATGCTCGCTCAGGCATTTCCAAAGTCTCGGTTTTTCGGGATTGATATTTTTCAGCCCCTTATTGAACGAGCTAGATCCAATGCAGAAACTGCAGGCGTCAGTGATTTAATCAGGTATGAAGTTCGCGATGCATCACTCGGATTACCTGATCGATTTGACCTAATCACAACCTTTGATGTTATGCACGAGACCAACCCACTTCAGATGTTACGAGTGATTCGAAAGAGTTTGAAGCCTAGGGGCCGATACGTTTGCTTGGACGTGAAGTGTGCAGAAGCCTTGGAAGACAATATTAACCCCCTTGCTGCTCTCAGGTATGGCTTTAGTTTGCTCTTCTGTATGTCCACCGCACTGGCTAATGGTGGAGAAGCTCAAGGTACAATGGGATTGCCTGAAGAGAAAATGAAACAACTTTGCTTTGAAGCAGGATTTAGTAATATACGAGCTGTTCCATTAGAGAAATCAAACCATAATTTATATGAAGCTAGCTAACGAAATGAGATTATTATATGCTAAGCTAGCAGATACCCCAAACGTCACTTGATGAAGTGAAGATGCGCGCGCTATACTATTAGAATAACGGGTTTCTCGAATTGAAGGCTACTCCAGATTATAGCCTCG
>CP070730.1:435293-481096 GCA_020351305.1 Candidatus Bathyarchaeota archaeon | reverse complement strand
TACTCTGAGCTTATCGCCTATTCTGATATATGCAGAAGGTTTCCTCATATCTCTGATTAAATCCCAATGACGAATAGACTGATTCAGACCTGACCTGTCTTCTTTGCCTAGAACGTGAAGTCCATAAGCTCTTCCCAGAGCAAAGTGAATTGTTCCCCCCATCTTTTCATCCAGTAGAATTTGCTTTGAGATCCTGTCTATCAGTGGATGTCTGCCAAAGGCGAATTCGCCTAGGTAGTCAGCTCCAGGATTTTTAGTCAGAAATTCATCAAGGTAGGCTTTTCCGACATCAGCGTTCCATTTTATGATTTTTCCATTCTTGAATTTTAGCCAAATCCCTTTCACCTCAGGCCCTCCATGATCATATTGCGACAAAGACGGGATGGTTAAAATACCATTAGCTGAGGCTTTTCGTGGTGCATTAAATAACTCATCGCTAGGGAAATTCACATGCCCATCAGAGACAATCCACCTGTGCCCTGCAACGCTAATTTTGAGATTGGTTTCATCTGCTTCATCAACTATGGTGATTTCATTGGATTTGTTCAACATTTTTTGAATTGCTGTTTTTTGATCTCTTGCCACTTGTTGCCACTTCATTACGGGATCTTTCGCGTCTAGATACATTGCTCTGTAAATGTATTCTCTGCATTCTGGCAAGGACATTTCCATGTCTTGGGCGTAAGCTTCTGTGGGGAAAATGGTTCCACACCAAGGTGTTAGAAAATTACCCTGCTCATCAACTTTCATTGCCAAGTCAGAGTATGGTTTGGTTGCCTTGCTCCATGCTGTTCGTCTCTCAGGCTTGACGTTGACTAGGGATTTTGTGTTTGAGTCGCTCAGTATGACTAGTCTAGCAGCCGAGTGTTTAAGTTTGTACAAGTAGTCTTCAGGGCATTGCCGTAGGACATCTTCGGATGCTGAGGTGAAAAAAGTATAATCCCACCATGATGGTCTTTGCTCCAAGAAGACGTTTCCCCCTCGGTTGAAAACGTTCTCTGTAATCGCCTGTGCTAAACTATCAGCAGCAGGTTTGAACCTTAACCAAAGTCTTTTCTTATCCTTCTTCCATACCTTGCCAAAGTCAACCATTCCAAAACAATAGTCCAGTAAGATGTCTGCTAGTCGATTAATATTAGGTTCAGCCAAATTGCTAGCCACCTTAATAGGAGAAACATTAATCTTCAATATAAAATGCGTGCATAGTTACATATGCCCTTTAATAAGAGTGCAGGGTGTTAGCCCGAGTGAGAAATTACCGCCCACATATAGTGTTACAAGCTCATTCCGGAAGAGTGAACTCCCACTCACACCATACATCTTCAGTGTGTGGGTCTGGAGGACAAATCCTGCAGGTTATGTTCATGCGAGGATTAAACTCCTTAACAAATCTTTGGAGATAACCAAATCTCACTAGCTTACATGGAAACTCATCTAAGCCTTTAGCTATTCTCGTTTCTTGAGTTCGGCAATGTGTTATCCTAAAGACACCCTTCTTTGCCGATATCTCAAATTCTTTTTGAGTTTGATATAGAGCCCAACTTGTATTTCTAAGAGCCATAATAAGACCAGAAAGGTTCCGATTTTTGATGTCTAATGCTTTTTTTAATTCTCTAGCTTCAATTTTGCCCATGATTTTCCAACAGTCTGCGTCAATATGGGTGGCGGCTTTTGTGCCATATTTTTTTTCGATTCCGAGGAAGTAAAGACCATCAATTCGCCACAGATTCTTGATGTGCAAGAAAACGAGATTCAGCAATGTTTCTTTAGGCATGCTCCCTAGCATTGCAAGATCTTCTTTAGTCGGCCAACTCATCCTATGCACCTATTTGATGCGGAACCATTTCACAATAGGAGCAAATAAGCTTTCATATTCTCAGTCTTGCATGTATGTTTCATTATAGGAGTTATCGGATAGAGTTTCAATGGTGTTCGTAGTTCTAGATGCTAAAAACAACACAACTACCATTAAAGCCACAATGAGGATCGCGCCACCACCATAAATCAAGATTTTTGGGATAACGTAAATAGAAACGATTCTGCTATCAGCCCCTGCATGTTCAGCATCCCCAGACCAGCTGGCTTTTATGTGGTACTGACCCCAAAATGTTGGGGTCCATGAAAACCCATACCGACCATTTTCAACCAATTCCACAGTAGCTACTGAAAACCAATTGCCATTTGCTGCTGCATATAGCGCGACTATCCCTTCAGGATTTGTAGCAGAAACTTGACCACTCAATAAGATAGTGCTTCCCTCCGTGATGAAGTTTGTTGAAGTAGTTAGAGATATCTCAGAGGACTCGAGTGTTTCGAAACTTGACTGAATTTGTCCAGGGGCAATTTGTTCACAATTTTCTAATGTGATAATTGATACTTGAGCTCCTTCTAGTTCTGAGGGACACTCGCCAACCCTCCACCCGTCCCTCCAATCATTGCCAGTACATTCTGCCATGTAAAAGGAAACCCCTTCAAAGTCAATATATGAGATTGCCGTTCGCACATTCCTAGGAGGATTATCAAGACCTACGCCTACATTCACATGACTTTCCTGCTCATAATAGAAAAGCACAACGCTCATGTTCTGCGACAGCATTAAAGACGCAGCTACATAGGAAAGTAAATCGCAATCTCCCTCATTTTCAACAATAGTTTCAGCTGGATATTTAGCTCCCTCACTAATTTGATATGGAATTTGATGAACCAACATGAGGATAGCGTTAACAAAGTCTTCCTCATCTGGAAAAATGCTCTTTATATCTTCAGCTACTGGCTCAAGTGTATAGGGAGTTACAAAGCTAGCGAAATTATTCCTAGTTAACAGATGATTCTTCTGCTGGTAGTATTCATATAATGAATGAGTTATTGAAAGTGTTAATTGGTAATTGTGTTGCCCCTTAATCAGGAAGTACTTCCGCTCAAAGTTTTGAGCAGAACAAGTTTTAGAGAGCAATAATATTAGGATTCCACAAATCACGATGACTGTAACGAGCTTTGATGTCTTTTTTTGGTGCATGGAAGATCCGTGATTAAAAATCTTGTTTCAATGTGAAAAGATCTATGAAACCGGAATCTGAATCGCTATGCCAGTTTTTAAGTACGTGCGTAGCTCCCTAAAATCGCTCTAATTTTTTTGCGCGCACGCATTATTAAGCTTTCAACTACGAGCGCTAAACATTAGCTTCAACTGCGCTGAGAAAAAGCATGTTCAAGGATTGGTAAAAACTTTTCACAAATTCTATAGGTCAAGCCCCAGATTACTTTTCCATCAAAGAGATACGCGTTGACTTCTCCGAAGGGAAATTTGGCAGTTCCTTTACATTTCTGCAATCTTTTAATGGAAACCCATGAGTATCCTTTCAACTCGTTATTCAAGATTATTGAAGGTTCGCGCTCAAGGAGAATGATGAAGGGAGCCACTAGAAGCTCTGGTCGCAATGTTGATTTCATAGTATCTAGCATTCCTAAGAAACGACATCCATGGACCAGATTAATGTTGGTCTCTTCTAGGGTTTCGCGAATAACCGTTTGTTTTATGTTTTGATCCGTCAAACTACGTTTTCCACCAGGAAATGCTATTTGCCCTGACCAAGGATCTAACGGGTTTTCCACTCTTCTCACAAAGAGAGTCTTGAAGCCTTCGCTTGCAGGTTTTAGTAAAAGGGCAACAGCTGCATCAGCGTTCTGTATCTCTGAAACAGACCTTAGCAATGGTGATAAATTTTCAATGATCTCCTGATGCTGCTTCATTGATTTCATCGCCTTGAGCATTTCTTATTTCAAGTTTGTAAGTTACAGAGATACAACGCGCTTTCTTTCAAATTAAGTTATAGCATAATACAGCTTTCAGGAAGCCTAATTGTCGGACGCATGCGTGCAAATCCAATTGAGAAGGTTGCTAGAAATCCAAGGCATGCAAGTCACTCCTTGTCCTTTTAACGTGTCAACATGTATGTGCATATCATAGCATTAAAGCTGATTTGGGGGTTGAAATCGTGTGAAAATGTTGTACTTAAGAGAAGTTTTTATGGCACCTCTGCCTAAAGTCCTTCGGTGAAGTATAATGAGCGATACTATTAGAACAAGGGCTGAAAAAGCTATTGAAGAAATTCGACCGAATTTGCAAGCCGATGGTGGCGATGTTGAACTAGTTGATGTAGCAGGTGGCATTGCCAAAGTCAGACTTAAAGGAGCATGCGCTGGTTGCCCAATGTCAACAATGACGGTTAAGTGGGGAGTTGAAAACTTCCTGAAGAAAAAGGTGCCAGAAATAACTAAAGTTGAAACAGTAACATAATTGTAAGGACTTCCTTATCGTGTCACAGTTCGGTTCCTATTAATAGCCCATAATTATAAGCTGTTTCTTTTTCAGGCATTTGAGTAATTTAGGTATTCTTAAATTTTCTAATCCCAAATAGTTTTTAGTTCTGGGTCGGTCGATCATGAGTTTACAGATAAAAGAGCTGGCGGATAAAGCTGTCAAACATGCATCTAAAATAGGCGTTGACTTCGCAGAAATAAAAAGTGAAGAAAGTGTAACTAGAAATATCGAAGCAGTAAATGAAGAAATCCGCACAGTCTCAGAAAGCAACAACATCGGGATCGGCATACGAGTTTTTAATGGTAAAGGTGTTGGATTCTCCTTTTCAAACATCCTGGACAAAGAACACATATTTCAAGCAGTGGAAAGGGCCTTAAAAATCGCTAAGACCTCAAAAAGAAGAACCTTGATGAACTTGAAACTAGCAGCAGTTGATCCACGTACTGAAACAAAGATCACAAATGTCAAAAATCACCCGAGAAACGCGTCTCTTGATGAAAAAAAAGACCTATGCCTTAGAGAGTGTAAAACAGCTCTAAGAGAGAGTAAACGCATAGCAAACACATTATCCAGATTTGGAGAATATCACGGAACAATCTACTATTCAAATAGTGAAGGTACAGAAGTCTCTCATCAACCGTTATTGACCGGCCTGACAATTAGCTGTGTAGCCAAAAAAGGTGCGAGTATAGTAGATGCAAGAGATAGTTATGGCGGAAGCTATGGTTTAGACCTATTCAAAAAGGAACATAGTCCAGAAAAGATGGGAGAAAACGCGGCCAAATGGGCACTAGAGAAGCTAGAAGCAAAACCTGCCCCTGCAGGAAAATTCGAAGCCCTCATTGATCCAAGACTTGCAGGAGTTCTTGCTCACGAATCTTTTGGACACCTTTCTGAAGGAGATACTGTTGCCATAGGCGCTTCTCCTTTGGCTGGGAGAATCGGACAGAAACTCGGTACTGAGATTGTTACAATTGTTGACGAAGGGCGACCCAGAGAAGGCGGGTATAGTATGCCCTTTGATGATGAAGGAGTACCTTGCAAGAGGGTTGAAATATTAAAAGATGGAGTACTGAAATGCTATCTTCAAAACCGTGTAACTGCCCAAAGACTCAAAATGGAGCCCACTGGAAATGCTAGAAGCCAAGATTATTCTTTTGAACCTATAGTAAGAATGCGAAACACATTTTTTAATGTTGGAGACTGGAGCCCTGAAGAAGCACTCAGAGAGCTCAAGCGAGGAATCTACGCCTTAGACTCAGCCGGAGGACAAGTTGACTTGACAGGCACATTCCTATTCAAAGCGATCAGAGGATACTGGGTTGAAGGAGGAGAGCTAAAATATCCCCTTCTTGATGTAGCGCTAACAGGAAACATTCTGGAACTGCTTAAAAATATTAATGCAGTTTGCAACAACTTGGAACTATTTAGCTCACCTTTTGGAGGCTGTGGAAAAATGGAGCAGAGAGCTTTCGTCGGACTCGGTGGACCTCACATAAGGGTTAAAGATGTTTTGTTTGGGGGTACCAGCTAGGAATGGAAGAACTGCTAGAGGTGGGAAAAAAAGCTTCAAAGCATGCAAGGAAATTAGGCGTGGATGAAGCTGAAATCTTCCTTTATAAAGAAAATTTAACATCGATTAAATTCGTCGGAGGAATCTTTGCTTCAAGAGGAGGCGCCCTAAAAGGATTGAGGGGTTCACTATTACGAATTGCCGAACCATGGATCAAGAAAAAGGGATTGCCTGTAATAACAGGCGGAGTTAGAGCCGGTGTTGGAATAAGGGTTGTCGTCAAGAAGGCAATAGGCTTTGCCAGCGTCTCAAGCATCAAAGAGAAAAAGATTATGGAAACAGTGGAAAATGCCACTAAGATAGCAAAGATCAGACCACCAGATCCAAGTTGGGATTCCTTACCAAAACCCAAGAAACCAAGGGGTCAAAACGGGATTTCTGATGAAAAAATCCAAAATCTGGACATCGACGAAACACTGAAGTTATGTGTCGATAGTTGTATAGTCGCTGGAGATTTTGATAGAAAAATAACCCAAGCCATGATGGGGTTATCTGCCTCAGCGATGACTTTCGCAGTAATAAATACTAAGGATATTGAAGTTGGCGACAAGGGTACAACTTTCACTGTTTTCATGGCTACAAAAGCAAAATCAGGAAATGAAGAAGTTTCTAGCAGTGACATGCTCATGTCTAGAACATACATTGAGAATCTGCAAGAGTTCGCCACAAACACTTCCAGAAACGCAATTGAATGTTTAGGCAAGAAACCTTTACCAGAGAAACACATAGGCCCAGTCGTATTCGAGAACATAAGCTGGCACCAACTTTTCTCTACAATTTTCACTCCCAGCATCTCTGCACTTAACGTCCAAGAAAACCGATCCATCTACAAGGGACAAATTGGGAAACAGATTGCGGAAAAAAGTCTTGAAGTCGTTGATGATGGAACTTTATTGGAAGGCTTTGGAACAACTATCGTTGATGATGAAGGAACACCCAAACAAAGGACTCCTGTGATTGAAAATGGTGCTTTGCAGAACTTCTTATATGACAATTACTCCGCAAAACGCGAAAACAAAGAAAGCACTGGAAATGCAAATCGACATAGACCACCAATAGCCTCTTATGCGAACATACCAATGATACGCCCTACGAATCTCGTTATACAACCACAAAGGGGAAACCTAGAAAATTTAGTGAGTGAAAACAATAGCGGCGTGCTTGTCAAGGGTTCATTAATAGGTGTGCATACATCAAACGTCATAACTGGTGACTTCTCGGTAACTGCAGATAATGCATTTAAGATAGAAAACGGAAGAGTCGCTTATCCATTGAAAGCTTGCACTGTCGCTGGAAACCTTTACGAGAGCTTAAAATCGATAATTGCCGTTGGAAATGATTCTAAATGCTTTGGAAATGTCATATGTCCATCTGTTGCTGTAGAAAAGATTGTCGTTGCAACCTAGAGTTGCTTCGTTAAAAACCATCCAGGTTTTTTTATGTCTTGGGCTAAGGTGACATGGCTCTCTTGGGGCAAAGAAGCATTCCAGAAGTCAAAGAATCAAGATATACCCATTCTTTTGGACATCAGCGCGGTTTGGTGCCATTGGTGTCATGTAATGGACCAAACGACTTACTCTGATGTAGAGGTTATAAAACTAATAGAAGAAAAGTTCGTGCCAATAAGGGTGGATAGAGATCAGCGCCCAGACATCGATAAAAGATATAATATGGGTGGCTGGCCCACAACAGTCATTCTGACGCCTGAAGGGAATGTGATAACCGGTACTACCTATATCCCACCACAACAAATGAAAAATTGGCTTCAAAACATTAGCGACTTTTACAAAAAAAACCAGCACCAAAATATTGTCAAAGCCAAATCAAAGGAACTTAAAAGAAGAACCAAAAAGTCATCAATGCCTAGAAATTTCAACCATGAAGCACTTCTTTCCATCATTGACGATCTGACACTCAAAATAACGTCGAACTTCGATTCGATGCATGGTGGGTTTGGCAGTGCTCCTAAATTTCCCCATAGTGAAGCATTAGCGCTAGCCCTTCTTGAACATCATATACAAGGACATAAGGCTCTCTTAAACATCGTAAAAAAAACTCTACATAAAATGGGTCAGAGTGGCATATACGATAAAGAAGATGGAGGATTTTTCCGTTATTCAACAACAAGAGATTGGAGCCTACCCCACTACGAGAAGATGTGTGAAGACAATGCCAAGTTACTCGTTAATTATCTGCAAGCTTTTCAGGCTACGGGAGAAAAGGAATTCAAAGAAACCGCACGAGGGATTCTAGAATACGTTGACACTAATCTGAATGACCAAGAAAATGGTGGATTTTATGGCAGTCAGGATGCTGATGAAGAATACTATAAACTAAACTTTCTAGATCGCCAGAAGAGAACAGCTCCAAGAATAGATAAAACATTATACACAAATTGGAATGCAATGATGATCTCAGCCTACCTCTATGCCTCAGTGGTACTTAAAGATCGATCCTACCTGAAAACAGGTCTTAGAGCTCTTGATTTTCTACTTGAAAAAAGTTTCAACCATAAAAATGGCATGTACCACTATTACTCGAATGGTGTGAAACAGCTTTCAGGCTTACTCTCAGACCAAATTTTCATGATGAAATGTCTTATAGACACATACCAGACAACTGCAGATCGACAATTCATTGGCTTTGCAGAGAGTGTCGCTGAATTCATGCTAAGCAACCTGTGGAGTGGATCAGAAGGTTTCTACGACAGGCCTAAAGATGCGCATGCTTTAGGATTCCTGAGAACTATAGTAATACCATTCGAGGAAAACTGCGCCGCCATCGACGCCTTTCTGAGACTACACTACCTAACAGACAAGCGGAATTACATAGAAGTTGCTAGAAAAACCTTAAAGCACCTAGCTTCAAGCTATCAAAGATATGGGCTTCTAGCTGCAGCTTACGGCCTTGCTATTGAACTGTACCAGCGTCCTATGCAAATACATATCGTGGGTTCGGAAAAGGATCGTGTTGTGCAGAAATTCCTGAATGAGAGTCTAAAGGTTTACAATCCTCTGAAAGTAGTCGAAATTCTGGACCCCGTCACTGATGCTCAACGACTAGAAGGTCTGAAATATCCCATCACTGATACGCCGAAGGCATATGTATGTTTTAGTGGGACCTGCACGGCCATTGAGAGACCTGAAGAAATAGATAAAGAGGTCTACTTGGGCTTAAATTAGTCTAAAGGTTGACAATTGGGGCAAATAAAGCTGCTTGTGGAGCCTGTCTTGATTTTTTTAATGATGGCTTGGCAATTGGGGCAAGGGAGGCCTGGTTTGTAAGCAATCTTGAAATGCTGCTTACCATAGCCACCTTTATTGCCATAGAAATCTTTTTCATAGGCTAGCCCTCCCAATTTGATGCTCTTTTCTAATACTGACTGCATCGACTTGTAAAGGTCTTTGATTTCTGTTTCAGTTAATGATGGAATCTTGCGTTGTGGGTGTATTCTAGCATTGAAAAGTGTATCTTGGATGTATACGTTGCCAATACCTGCTATGTTCTTCTGGTCAAGCATGAAGTTCTTGATATTTCCCCGTTTACCAGAGAGGAGGTCATTGAAGTAGTTCAGTGTGAAATCTTTATCCAGTGGTGCCCTGCCCAGTTTCGCTGTTTGCTTGTGTTCGCTTAGCCTATCTTCTAGCACAAGATGTAGATAGCAGAACCACCATACACGCACTGTAAAACCGGTTTCATTTTGCAAGTTAAATTGTATCTGGAACTTTTCCGGTAATTTGTCACCCAGCTTAAAGTAGACGATATCAACTCCCATACCTGGGTTAAAAAGTAGAACGTAATTTGAATTGAGCTTAATGAAAAGCCATTTGCCTTTACTTTCAACAGATTTAACTGTTTTTCCAACAACAATTCTCTGAAAATGCTCAAAAGGCATGTTCAGGCATTTCGGATTATCCACCCTAACTTTGGCGATTTGTTTTCCTACGAGCTCTTTCTTCATTTGCTTGCTAAGAATAGTTAATTCCGGAAGTTCCATATCAAGCCCCTGCACGACGTAAGATAGGCTAATGAACATTGTGATTAAATAGCTTTCTAAGATAGGACATTCACAGGAATTCACCGCGTGCATGCTTTTAAGCAGCAACGGTCAAACTAGTTCAGAAGGAAAGAGTAGAATGTCCATAGACCTTGGAAGAAAAAGTTTGGAGAAGGCGGTTAAATCCGGTGCATCCTATGCCGACATTAGGATTGGAGAGCTTATAGACGAAAACTTGACTGTCAAGAATGGGATCCCAGAAGAAACAAGCTTATCTCAGACAAAAGGCTTCGGAGTGCGCGTGATGGTAACTGGTGCTTGGGGATTCGCAGCATCAGTAGATTTGACAGGGAAAGAAGTTGAGGAGGTAACCCAGAAGGCTGTAGCAATCGCAAAAGCTAGCGCTCAAGTCAAGAGGAGCGCCATACCATGGAAGAAAACAGCTGGCAAAAAGGACTCATTTTCAACGCAGATGAGGAAAGACCCTTTCAAAGTTCCGTTAGAAGAAAAAATGGAGATACTGATGGATGCAGATCGAGCGTTGGCTAAGCAATCACCTCACATCAAAGTGTCATATTCCTTCTTCAGATCAAAGCAAGAGAAAAAATTATTCATGAGTACTGAGGGTGACGAAATTCGTCAACAGATAAACTGGTGCGGAGGCGGGATCATGGCTGTTGCTATAAGAAATGGCGAAGTACAACGTCGCTCCTACCCAAGTTCCTTTCGTGGAAATTTTGCGACAAGTGGCTATGAATTCTTTCAATCTTTGAAGTTAACCGAGCATGCTAAGCAGGTGGGAAAGGAGGTTGTCCAGCTGCTTGGAGCGGAAAAATGTCCTTCTACAGTCACTGATTTGGTAATCACAGGGGACCAGTTAGCACTCCAAATTCACGAAAGTTGTGGACATCCTACTGAACTTGACAGAGCCTTAGGTACAGAGGCTGACTATGCAGGTACAAGCTTTCTTACCCCAGACAGCCTGAATAAGATACAATACGGATCAAAGATTATCAACATTGTAGCTGATGCAACAGCTCCACATGGACTAGGTACATTCAAATACGATGACGAAGGGACGATAGCAAAAAAAGTCTACCTTGTGAAGGAGGGCATGTTTGTAGGCTACCAGTCTTCAAGAGAAACATCAGCAGATCTCGAACTTAAAGAAAGCAGCGGTGGCATGCGAGCTGATTCACCATTAGCTTTACCCCTCATCCGAATGACCAATATCAATTTACTGCCATGCGATTGGAAAACAGAAGAACTCATCGAAGACACACGAAGAGGTATTTTGATGCAAACCAACAGGTCATGGAGCATAGATGATAAACGGTTAAACTTCCAGTTTGGCACAGAAATAGGTTGGACAATCCAAAATGGAAGCAAAGAAAAAGTGGTTAGAAACCCAACCTACACTGGGATGACACCGCAATTTTGGGGTTCTTGCGACGCGGTGAGTAAAGACGACTGGATGATGTGGGGAACACCTAACTGTGGAAAAGGAGTGCCTGGACAAATCATGTATGTAGGACATGGTTGTAGCACGGCTCGTTTCAGGAAAATCAGAGCGGGGTTAGTCAAGTAGGAAAAGAGTGGAGATGGATATGGGCACAAAAAGATTATTAGAAGCTGCAGAAGAAGCGGTCCATATCGCTTTGAAATGTAACGTAGATCAAGCACAGGTAGCTACGTTTCTAGTAGATTCCGCATTGACACGATACGCTAACTCGCAAATCCACCAGAATGTTGCTTCAAAGAGAGGTGGGGCGTCGATAAAGGTGGTTGTTAAAAAGCAAGTTGGAACAGCGCGTGTCAACTCTTTGGAGAAAAGACAGATCGAAGACGCGGTGAAAAATGCTGTTAGAATTGCAGAAGTCACCCCCCCAAATGAAGACTTTAAAAGCCTGCCAAATCCATCTAGTTGGACCCCCATAAAGGGAACATTTGACAGAAAAACGGCGGAATGCACACCAAATTTTCGAGCAGAAATCGTTAAAGAGACTATCGACAAAGCTCACTCAAAATCCAGCTTGATCAAAGCGGTTGCTGGATCCTTTTTCACTGGATCTTTTGCTTTTTCTGTTTCAAACTCACTTGGGGTATCGGCTTATGCAAAAATGTCCAGAACCTCTCTACAGACTACTGTGATCTCGTCGTCAGGCGGTTCTCAGGGTTTTGGATCAGCAGAGCAGCATTCTAAGTGGATAGAGGATATCGAACCAAGCTTGGTTGCTAGTGAGGCAGCTGAAACCTCAATAAAAAGCATTAACCCAATAAAGATCCCGGTTGGGGAATACGAGGTTGTTCTCTCGCCACGGGCTGTGGCGTCAATTTTCATGTTTCTCGGATACATCGGTTTTTCTGCAACTAGTTACCAAGATGGACAGTCTTTCGTCAAATATAATTTGAACAGACAAGTTTTTGATAAAAGTCTGAATGTAAAAGACGATTCTAGAGATGCAAAGACGTTATATTCTCTTCCAGTTGATGGGGAAGGTGTTCAAAAAAAGAAAGTCCAGCTCGTGGAGGATGGCAGAGTTTCTGCAGAAAGCATTTGCTACGACTCATTTACCGCTGGAAGAGAAAAAAATAGAAGGAGCACTGGACACTCGATTCCGCCGATATTCAGGTTTTCCAGCAGACCTAGACCTTTCAATATTCTTATAGCTCCGGGCAGTTCTTCAATTGAAGAAATGGTTAAGGATACCCAACAGGGTGTATTCGTGACAAGATTTCACTACACAAACCCTGTTGAGCCTTCTAAAGCAATTCTCACAGCTCTCACCAGAGATGGAACGTTTTTTATCAAGAACGGGGAAATTACCAAACCTGTGATGAACCTCCGCTATACAGACAGCATGCTATCAACTCTGAAAGAAATCCCGATGATTGGTAAAGAACTTGATATCATGGCAGAGGTTACTGCGCCCGCTATGAAGTTGCAGAAACTCCGCTTCACTGGTATAACCCAATATTAACAACTTTTACATGCATGTTTAATTCTATAAACCCTCTATTCCTAATTTATCAGGGGGTAACTTAGACGTTTGAAACTTTAGAAAAATGTTTACAATCAGAAGTAGTAAGTCAAGCTGATTTGGTGCAGCTTCGTGGTCAAAACCGAGTGATTACTACGTGCACGGTCAAAAATGGCGTTGTCGAAGACTTCTCCAGCATTTCTTTGAGTGGAATTGGTGTCAGAACTTTTATCGATGGTAAATCTTGGGGCTTCAGCTCAACTAACAAACTCGACTTCAAGAGCACAGAACAAGCGCTAGACAACTCCTTTAAATTAGCTAAGGCTTCTTCGCAGTTAAAAAAACAAAGAATAGTGCTTGAACAAGTAAAAGGAAAAACAATAGACTTATTTTCACCAGTTAAGAAGCCACCTCATAGCTTTTGTACAGAAGACATTGTGAATATTCCCTTGGAAGCGTATAAAGGCGCAAAAGAAGCTGGATCGCGAGTTGCTGACATTAAGGCTACATATGTCAGTATAGAAGATAAAAAACACTTTCTAGACACAGAAGGCGCGCGCATCCACCAAACCACCACAAGAGTTTTGCTTTTCATCAACATTATTGCTAAAAGTAACGGTTTGCTTTGCCCAATTTCGGAAAATGTTGGTCACACTGGCGGGTTAGAGCTTTTTGATAAAGTTTCGCCTTACTCCCTAGGTAAAAAAGCTGCGGAGAATGCATCCAGACTTCTTAATGCTAAAGCACCACCTTCTGGAAGATTCAATGTAGTTATCCATCCAACTCTTTGCGCAACTTTGCTTCATGAAGCTATTGGACATCCCTTGGAAGCAGATTTAGCGATGGCTGGCGGAGGGTTTGGCGACCATATTGATGAACTCGTATCCTCCAAGCTGGTTACTATTTACGATGACGGGACTACACCCTATGGTCTAGGCTATTTTCCCTATGATGACGAAGGAGTTGAATGCAATCGTACAATTCTTATTGAAAATGGGTTGTTGCGTTCGTTTATGCATGACAAAACAAGCGCTGCGCTCTCAAATGTCTCCCCAACCGGTAATGCCCATGCTTGGGACTACAGCGTGGAGCCATTGATCAGGCAAACCAACATCGGTCTCCAAGCAGGAGATTATTCAATGGAGGAGTTGGTTGAAGACGTTAAAGAAGGCCTGTTCCTCGAGGGAACTTTCGGTGGTCAAGCGAACATCAACGCTGATTTTACCTTCGGTTTTCAAAGGTCTAAATGGATAAGGCGCGGGTCATTGGCTGAAGAAATGCGAGGGGCAAATGTCGCGGGAAATGCCATTAAGGTTTTCAAAACGATAGATGCCGTGGGCAAAATGTCGGTCCTCCGTCCAGGGGCCTGTGGAAAATACCAATCTGCTATTCAAGGGCGAATAGTTCCAGCGGTTCGTTGTAAAATTCTAGTTGGAGGAACAGGAGATTAAGCAGTTGATTTCAAACACAGATCGATTCTTTCTAACTGATGCTGTTCACAAAAGCGTCAAAGCACTCGAAAAAAAGGGAATTAGCCAAGTGGAGGCGTTCTACACAAATAGTCATGCAACTGAGGTCTCAATTAGGAATTCAGAAATTTTAACCCAAAACCAAGTATACGATGCTGGTGTAGGTTTTCGGGTTGTTGTTACAGGTGGCAAAGTTGGTTTTGCCAGTACCAATGTTCTAAACGAGAAAGCCATTCTAGAAGCTGGAGAAAAAGCATTTGCCATTGCTAAAGTTAGTTCAGAAGTTCCAAACTTTGCTCTTCCAAAGGGAGGTCAACCACCAGAGATAAGAGGGTTATTTGATTCTCGAGTTGCTGAAATTACAGCTGAGGAAGCTATTGATGTTGCAGAAAGGGCAATGAAGGCTGCTGAGGGCTTTGATAAGCGAGTCATAGCTAAGGATGGTCTTATACTCTTTCAGTCTGGTTGGAGAGGAGTAGTAAATACGTTGGGTGTAGATTTTGAAGAACCAGAGACTAGAGCGGTGATCTATCTTAGCGCAAGTGGGAAGCAAAATGGTGAAGTAACAGGTAGCTGTTCTGATTTCCTGTTCAGTCGTGAAGCTGATGTGAAACCAGAAATCGTTGGGGAAAGTGTTGGAAAGAAAGTTGTAGAACTATTCAAGCCACAACCGATAAAAAGTTTTCAAGGAACGGTGGTTTTTAGTCCACAAGCAGTTTCATATCAACTAGCTCATGTGTTAATAGATGCTTTGAAAGGCGACACAGTGATCTCTGGACGATCTGCATGGACGGGAAAGCTTGGAGAGATGGTGGCGTCTGAAAAATTAACAGTAACAGACAATGCCCTCCTTGAAAAAGGATTCGCGTCGAGAGGATTCGACGACGAAGGCTGTTCGTCTCAAAAAACTATCTTGATAAAGAAAGGGATACTTGAAAGCAATCTTCACAACGCCACCTCTGCAAAAGCTCTGGCAACTAAAAACACAGGCAATGCCTCCCGCTCAAGTGGAGGATTCAACATCGTTCGCATGATTATTGGCAATGGTTACAGAGCAAAACCTGATATATATCCATCAAACCTGGTGATTCAGTCGGGAAACAACACAAAAGAAGACCTTATCTCCAAAATTTCGAAAGGCGTCTTAGTTGAATCTATGGCTGGCTTCCCACAAGCGGGTTCTGGAATAATAAGCGCCCAGCTTTCTCGAGCCTTTTACATCAAAAATGAAGAAATTCAATTTCCAATAAAGGGGGGAATGGTATCAGGTGTTGCATTTGCCTGGTTTAAACGGATCTCTGGCGTAGGCAGTGATGCAAAGCAGTTTCAAAATGCCATTGTGCCCTCAGTCATGATTGAAGAATTGAAAATTGTTGGACCTTAGTAGAACTATTGTGCTCACGGCTGAATTTTTTATGGAAAGTTTGAGAAAATGTTCAATGCAGTTATCTTTGACTGGGATGGAACACTAGCTGACACCCATAGAGTAGTAGTGAATTCATTTCAAACAGTGTTGAGAGAGGTCGGATGCAAAGTTAGTGACCAATTTATCCAAAGGAAAATCGGGATAGGCCCCAGAAACACCTTTGTAGATGCGCTGAAAACCACGAAAATACCCTACACTGATAAAACTATTGCTAGATTGATAAAGAAGAAGATTGAAATCCAAATGGAACAATCAGAGAGTGTGACCCTCTTTGAAGGAACCTATGACCTACTGGATTCTCTACATGGTCAAGTGAGGATTGCGTTGGCAAGCATGAATAACAGATCAGTCATCAACAAACTGCTTGAAAAGAAAAGAATCAGGAAATATTTTGATGTTGTTATCACAACTGAAGAAGTCCGTAACCCGAAGCCAGACCCTGAAATCTTCATAAAATGCGCAGCGAAATTGAAATGTCGCCCAGATAGATGCGTCGTAGTAGAAGATTCAATATTCGGAATAAAAGCAGCAAAAGAAGCAAAAATGAAATGCATCGCTATTCCCACAGGTGCATACTCCATCGAGGCGCTGGAAGGCCAAACCCCTAACCTCATAGTTGATTCATTAAGCAAAAAAGAGGATATATTAAACTTCATTCTAAGCGAAGACCACTAGCCAATGGATGCTCCAAGCGAACTGCTTTCACTAACTGCACATTTTCATATTGAAACTTTCGCACTGAACTAATTTAATCCGAAATACTAAAGTTTAGTAGACGACGAATATCAACAGGAAATCTTATGCCAATAGATAAGAGAGAATTTAAAAATGGAAAGCTTCACAGCAAGGTAGAAGAGGAAGTAATTTCATTTCTAGACGAACGAAAAGAACGAGCTTTTACATCCCAAGAAATCATGGAAGGTGTGCGTTATCACACTGAGTTTAGCACACCAGAAATCACAAAAATGTCGACCTTCGCCATAGCAGACTTCACATCTCTTCTTCAACATTTCGTTGAACAAAAGAAGATTGACATGAAGGTCGTCAGAGGTCGTATGTATTTCATGTTAGCTGGTGAGACATTAGCCAAATGTCCAAAGTGTGAGCAAGAAACCCAGCCTGCAAAAACTTGGAAGATGGCTGGACGACCAAATAGAAAAGGTGAAAAGCTTCAGCTACATATAGGCCTTTTCAGATGTCCTAGCCATGGCTTCTTCAGAATCGTCTTAGGCAAAAAAAGGATTCCAGCATCCGCAACAAAAAAGAGAGTACCTGCAACTAAAAAGCGTAAACCTGCAACCAAAATTCGCACACGTAAAAAAAGCAGCACAGGAAAAAAGAGAAAGGCGTTACCAAAGAAACGCAGCAGAAAAAGGACCATAAAAAAGAAAAAGAAATCAGGTGTCTGGACGCTTGTCTAGTAGAACGCCCTTTCTTAACCTTTATATCTCGTTAAGCCTTTTGGTTGGATAGATATACTCAGAGAGTGGAGAATCGTCTTTGAGCGAAAGATGGACTGATGTTTCCGAGAAGATTCTAGAGCAATTGAAGCAGCTTGAAGAAGCTAAGAATAAAGATCGATTGGAACTAGTAAGGTCTATGCGTTTTGTGTTGAGAGCTTTGGAAATGAGTTTAGTGGGTTGGAAGCAATGGGTGAACAACCCCGACATTATGACAAAATTTAGTCAAGAAGACCTAGTGACGATGAATAAAAAACTGTCTGAATTTACACGTTCCTTCATACAGTACGACATAGAAGCAACGAAGTTAGGAGCTCAGAAAGGACTGAAGGCTGTGGAAAAGGCTAAGAGGAAAAAAAGACTGAAGCCAAAAACATCCTATGTTGCGTGACCCGCGATAGTAGATTGCTAGATTTTATAGCTAGCCTTACGCACTATGTTAATGATGTGCATGCATGCACATCATTGCTCGACGAGACTCAAAAGGTATTGCAATATGTATTCTATGAATTCTTCAGTGGTGCTTTTACTAAACAAAGTTATTACACAATTCCTTGTAATCCCAACTACTATCCCACGCTTCTGAACTTCAAATACAACATACCATATTTCGCCATGATCAAGATAGTCGTGATACAGCTTTGTGTCAGCAAGGTCTGACCCAGCTAGACAGAGTTTCTCGACCCCAGGAATGTCAACATGATCAAACCATATGAGCTTCGTCGCTTGAGGGCTCGATTCGTGCAGTTTTTGAAGCGTTTGGTGACTAATTTCTACCTCGACAACGGAGTGAGGTGTGATGAAAAGAATCTTACTGAGCTTGTTCGCAACATAATTAGTTAGGAGCTTTTTCACTCCACGAGCTACCGATGGCGCTGACACAATGATAAACACTCTATCGTTGAAAGGTTCAATCCAAAAGGAAGATTCTTCTGTAATAGGGTTTTCAACTACTTGTCGTCTGTAGAAACGTCTTCGCACAAAGTCCTTGCTAAAGACACCTGATATCGAGTCCCCTTCTAGTTTTAGGTCTAAAATCTCCGTTATTAGATTGATTTTTTCACCTTTTTCGGTCTGATGAAGCTCCTCTTCACGAAAATCCTTCAGCTTCCCAACCATCAACTTAGGGTCAGCTTCCTCTTTTATCTCGAAGATTTTTGCTGGTGTAACCAATTCTTTTCACCACAAAAGACAGTTTCATTACTTGCACTTAAAAGGCTATATTTGATACTTTTGTCTAAGTACCCATGCGACTGGGAAGGAAATTAAAGCGTTATAGTAATTATTTCGAGGTTGCGTTTTTTTCATGAATCTTGATATTTCTCGATGCTCATCTATTTCGTAATCACGCTAAGTTCGCTGACGATGACTTTTGGTGCTATGAACATGTTTAGTTGTCTAGCTTTTTCACCTAGAACTGAGATATTCTTGATCATGTTGTAGGCGTTTCCAGCGATCATCACACCTTTGACTGCATGGACAATTTCTCCTCTTAATATCCTCCATGCAGGTGCCAAGGCAACGGAGAACTCGCCTGTTTCTGGGTTAGATTGATGAGCTCCTTGAACGTTGCGGACATAGTAGCCATTTTTAGTTTCTGTGATCAATTCTTCTTCTGAAGCTGTGCCGGTTTTGAACATTATATTGGATGGATTAATCGTAGGGAGTGTTCCGTAAGGAGGAAGTGTTAGGCCACCGCCTCCTCGACTCGCGTTTCCTGTACTCTCTTTTCCCTCAAGTTTTGCCCAATAATTGTCGTAGAGAAAGTTCTGAAGAACCCCATCTTCGATTATAGGTGTTTTCTGCTTGGGTACACCTTCCATATCCGTCTTTCCAGAGTGTAGCCCCCCGGATAAGGTTCCATCATCAGAGATAGTGATATTGTCCTCGGTGACTTTCTCTCCTACCTTATCTTTTAAGATGCTTCTCCCCCTAGATACTATGTCTCCTTTGATTGACGGAATTAGCGTGTGCATAAGTATCGATTGTAAGGCGAATGGATCCAGTAATATTGGGAATTTTCCTGCTTGCGCTTTTCCAACGTTTATCGAATTAACTGCTAATTTTGCTGCTTCCCCTCCAACCCAATCTGGTTCAGGGGTGTATGTTCTAGACGCTTTGAATTCGAAGCACATTGGCGAAACTTGTGTTTCAGATCTTGCCATTGTACCTAGGCCGCAGAATAAAGCTGTTCCCTTATCCTCTACCTCCACGCCAAGGCTGTTAGCACACATTATTTCTTGTACGATAACCTCGGTGCCTCCGAAAGCAGGTAAAACCTTCTTGTCAACGTTAACAGCAGATTCCATCATCTTTTGACATAGGACAACGGCTTCATCGGATGTGAACTCTGTAATCCGTTTGTCAAAGGTGTCACTTATTGTTGGATAATTCTTACGCTCTGGCAATCGCTTCCAGTTTTTGTCTTTTGGGCTTGCTGCACTAGCTTTGGCTGCTTGTAGGGCTGTTTTCTTAACTTCTTCCTCTTTTGTCAGCATATTTGTATATGCGAAGCCTACCTTTCCATCGGTCACAGCTCTAATAGCTATTCCCATGTCTCTTGTATTAGTGCAAGTTTTGATTTCTGCTCTTTCAATTTCCACACCAGTCGATCTGTTACTAACAACTAACGCTTCAGCTTCTTTAACGCCCGTATTCATAGCCCACTCTACTGCCTTCTTGCAGAGCTCAAAATTATTCATCTTATGCTCCTCCTATAAGGATTGTTTTAACGCGCAGCGGAGGTCCGCCGGAAGATTCGAACATCATTTGTCCTTTGCCGCAACGTCCCATCTCCAGCCCAAAGTCTTTCCCACACGCGTCGATCTGTTGCAAAGTCTGCAGAGTGTTCCCAGATATACCTAGGTTTCTGACAGGGTCACCTAAGGTGCCATTCATGATTTCAAATGCGCTTTGAACACCTACTGTAAAGGTTCCGTCTAAGTTGGCTTGTCCTCCTCTGAAACCTTCTAGATAGTACCCGAATTTCACATCTTCTAGGAGTTCGTCAAAACTGTAGCTGCCCGTCTCAAAGCATGTGTTTCTCATTCTTATTATGGGTGGGACCCTGAAATCTTGCGCTCGGGCATTTCCAGTTGGCGGAACCTTCATTTTAGCTGCGGTTTCTCGGTTGTGCATTAAACCGATTAAAATGCCATCTTTTATTAGAGTGGTTTTTTGGCCTTTTACACCTTCATCATCGAATTTTATTGTGCCGAACCCCTGTGGCAAGAGGGCTGAGTCGTAGATTGTTACATTTTCACTGGCAATCTTCTTACCAAGTTTTCCCATGAGTGCGCTACCTGCAAGGGTCAAGTCAGCTTCACAAATATGTCCAAGTGCTTCGTGAGCCAAGACCCCAACTATGTTTGTTCCTATGATGGCAGTGTGTGGACCACCTTTGGGTGTCTTCGCTTCCAGTTGTTGGGTTACTTTCTTGCTTACTCTCTCACCAATCTGCTCCGGTGGTTCGTTATCATATAATTCATAGCCATGCTCACCTATCTCATCCCTAGCACTTGCCATAACCCCGTTGTTTTTTCCAGTGACCCAGCAATAGTTCCAAACAAACATTTTCTGTTGTTCGATAAATGAGCCTTCTGTGGTCGCTAGGGTTTGCTCAGTATTGAGATCAGCGAATTTTAGAGTTACACTCTTGATTCTTTTGTCGAAGTCATAGCAGGTTTTGTTGATGCTCAGAAGGTTGTTTATTTTCGTTTCCACATCAATGTCTCTTGGGTCTTTCTTGACGCGTATTTGAACTTTAGCTGTTGCAGGCTTTGCAGGGGCTAATGTAACAGGCTCCCGAACGCTTGAGCTGGCAGCGACGGCCATCCTCAAAGCAGATTCGAGCGATTTTTCCAAGCTTCCTTTTTCAAGAGAATTTGTAGCCGAAAACCCCCAAACGCCTTTTGCAAGAACTCGGATTCCAGCGCCAGTTTCATTTGCTAAGGTTACAGCCTCCACTTGCCCATCTTTCAATGTTAGAATCGTGTTGTTATTTTTCTGTGCTCTTATTTCTGCATACGATGCTCCCTGTTGGCTAATTTTATCTAATAATGAAGTAAAGGTCTCCTTCATATCGAAATCAGCTCTGCCTTTTGGCATTGATGAAAGGGCATTTAAGTTTTGTCTAATTGACTTTTGCATGCCAAATTAAGATTAATTTGAAATGCCTTTGGCAATGGCACGCAAAGCTGAATTATGAGAACTTCGTGATTGTTGTGTATGGACTTCAGAGTTATCTTTGGCTCAATCATTGCTGCCATTCTTTTATTTTTTGGGGTAGTGTTTGCCCTAGCTTCTACTTATGCTCCGTTCAGGTTAGCAGTTGCTATTGTGTTACTTATAGCCGGTTTTGGCATAATAGGCGCTCTATACTTTCTTACAAAAAGGCCTTCAGAAATAATTCAAAGAGTCGAGTTTTCAGGAGAGATGAGAGCAGTCCCCATACAATGCCCAAATTGTGGAGGTTCCATCAAACCCAATAATATAAAAATTGTGGACAGCGTACCTTATTCAATTTGCGATTATTGCGGACACACTATTGAAGTGGTTGAAGAGCCAAAATGGTAAGACTTCGAGTCCTTTTCCTTTTCGCAGCTATTCTTAGCCTTTCATTTAGCATTTTAGTCGTGCACGCCCAGACTCCTGAATACCACTTGTCGAATGAGTGGGTTAAGATATGGATAAATCAGGATGGTACAATAGATCTTCTCTATGATATCACCATAATCTGTGATAGAGGGACATTGCATTGGGTTGAAATTGGCCAACCTAATCATGACTTCACGATCGGCAAAGCTTTTGACGAGGACAATAATGAATTAATCACTAAAGATACTAGCTATCGAAGTGACTTCAAGGTACGAGTTGATGTAAGAGATTTAAGTGCTGGACAAAGTGTCCGGTTCAACCTGACAACCAACGTAGGACAGATGATTTGGGAAGACACTCAGAACCCGGGTAACGTTGGATTGCAATTTATTCCGTCATGGTTTCCAGTAACAATCGATAATCTCCGTGTCCTTATCGTTTTGCCCTATGGGGTCAACGCAAGCAACCTTAAGACGATGACTGGCATGGAATGGGATAACGCCTATTTTGAAGACGGCAACTTCGCTGCATACTGGGAAAGGCACAACCTTTCCCCAAGCAGGAAATACACGTTCGGGGTATCATTTCCTAAGGATTTTATTCAACACTACGAGGTTCAACCAGGCTTCTTACAAGAATCTGCTCCGTGGATTATTGGCTTCGCAGTATTGTCATTGGTTATTGTCACCCTGATAGTTGTCTTTCAAAAGAAGAAATATCACAAACCTGTCGTGAGCGTAGAAGCTTTGGGAATCAGACGCGGTCTTACCGCAGTAGAGGCATCCTACCTTTTGGATTTGGAACCTAGCATGATGGTTACAGAGATTCTCTACAGCCTTTTGAAGAAAAGAGCGGTTTGGGTCACTGCCACCGAGCCTTCGGTGACACTGAAGACCTTACCACCATTCATTAATAAGCGACCGAGTGATTTGGCAAAGGCATCGCTCAGATATTATGAAATAGATTTCATGAAAGCAATAAGAGAGGATGGAACATTAGATGAGGAGTTGTTAGCTGAGACAGTAATGTTCCTACAACGGTCAGTTGAAGAGAAACTCCGTGGCTACTGTAGACGCGATACAATTGACTACTATAGAAAGATAGTGGAAAACGCTTGGAAACAAGTTGAGCAAGCAGGAACGTCAAACCTAGCTTCCAAAGCATACGATAAGGAGCTCCTCTGGCTCTTCCTTGATCCGGAACGCCGTTTGAAAACCGAAAAGGCTTTTGAAAATCGGGTCTTTGAGCCTGCCCCTATCTGGTTCTGGTATTGGTATGGCTATCAACAATACCACCCTCAACCAAAATACGAACCTAACATAGACACGCCAGCTCAAGCCAAATCCCCGCCAAAGATACCAGGAGCAGACTTTGCAAACAACATCGCAACAACCGTGGAGAACACATCCAACAACATTGTTTCCAACCTTGAAAAATTCGCAAACGCAATAGTTCCTTCCCCTCAACCCTCACAAGCTAGCAAAACTTCGCAAAAACCAGTTCACCCGCGCTCTAGCTGTGTATGCGCCTGTGCAGCTTGCGCTTGTGCATGTGCCTGCGTTTCCTGTGCATGCGCCTGCGCGGGTGGAGGTGCAGGATAGGAGTGGTTAACACGTGAGTTTCCTTAGCAAACCCTTTAAACGTATTAAAGTCCCAATGGGTCGTTACACATATAGAGGAGTCGGCGATTTTACCAAAATGGCCCTCCAGCTTCGGGTAGAACCTGATGGTCAAGGATTGTTAGTTATCAACGCAAACACAGTGCTTTATCTGAACGACACAGCTACAGCCCATGCCTATTTTATAATGCAAGGATTGCCAGTGGAAGAAGCAGTTACCAACATCAAGAGAATCTACCGAGTGGATACATCAACCGCTCGAGCAGAGCATGAAAAACTTATCTTTGCATTGAGCACGCTTGCCCAAACAGAAAAGGTGTGTCCAGTATCGTATCTCGATGTGAAGCACGTTGAGCCTTTTACAAAGCCTTTGTCGGCTCCTCTAAGAATGGATTTGGCATTAACTTTCCAATGCCAAAATAAGTGCCTTCACTGCTACGCTGGAGGTCCTCACACGACTTCGGAACTCACCACCCAGCAATGGAAAGAAGTCATTGAAACGCTGGAAAGGATTGGCGTATTCATTGTTACTTTTACTGGCGGAGAGCCCACTCTACGAGAGGACCTACCGGAGCTGCTGAAACATGCCCAAGATAGTGGAATAGTTACAGGACTAATTACAAACGGCAGAAGACTGCAACATAAGAAGTTTGTGAAAACTTTAGAAGATACGGGGCTAGACTTTGTTCAAATTACCCTAGAATCGCATAAAGCTGCCGTTCATGATAAAATCACCTGCGCGAAAGGAAGTTGGAGAGAAACCGTTGCAGGAATTAAAAACGTTGTAAAAACGCAAATCTATGTTACAACCAACACTACCCTCAACAGGTACAATTCAGCTGATTTTCTAGACACCGTGGACTTTCTTAAAGAACTTAATGTGGCGGCTTTTGGTTGCAATAGCCTGATATACTCTGGAAAGGCTGTTGAAGTTGTCGATGAGTTCGCATTATCGTCTGAAGTATTGAGAGAGCTTCTTCTCAATATCAGAGAAAAAGCAAGTCACCTTGGATTGAGATTTCTCTGGTACACCCCAACTCAATACTGTAACCTTGATCCTGTCAAGCTTGGGTTGGGAGTGAAGTCCTGCACCGCTGCCTCGATCAACATGTGCGTTGCCCCCAATGGAGATGTCTTTCCCTGCCAAAGCTATTTTGAAAGCCTTGGCAGCATTCTAAAAGTCGAATGGGGAGAAATTTGGGGGCATCCTCTTGCCCAGCAACTAAGGAACAGAGACTATGTGGAACCGAAATGTGCAGACTGTCCCCAGCTTCACGTCTGCGGAGGAGGATGCCCCCTAAAACTCCAAAAAGGAAAATTCATATGTGCTGAAGTGAAATAGAACTACAGTTTGCACTCTTATGGAAAGGGAATGAAGACATGCAAACTCTTAAAGTCTTAATAATTTACTTTGCAGTCGCAGGAATCATTTTTGTTAGCAATCTAATTCCTGTAGGCAACATTGCAAATGCGGGTATCATGCCCACAATGCTGTCAGTTGTCCTTTTAATTCCGCTATGGGTTTGGTATAAAGAGCACACACGAAGTACATCATTATCAAAGCAGATAAAAGATGAGACCAGGCAAACAATTCTTTTCTGGATTTCTATGCTCTTCATCTTAGCCCTCATTGTACGCATCCCCTCAGTGCTGCTTTTCGATTGGCCATTTGAAAAAACTCCGCTAATCTACCTAATTATTTTCACGGTCGTCATTTTGATGAAAAATGACGTTTCAGCTTTTGGTTTCACAATAAGCAGAGTTGGCAGAATGCTCTTACTTGGTTCAGCATATTATATAGCAGTCAGTTTACTTCCAATAATCCTAAGCAACGTTGCCTTCTACATCCTTGAAGGTCAATTGCTAATTGGGGGCTTTGATTCTCTGTCGTTCTTATTTATGATGCCATTCCAGACTTTTTGTGTAGGGATAAGCGAGGAAGGTCTATTCAGAGGTTATATGCAGACTCGTCTTGCACGAGTCTATAGCATTGGCAAAGCAATTCTCCTGCAAGCACTATTGTTTGGACTATGGCATTTTGTTTGGCACATAGCCCCTCTAAACATGCCGGGCATGACGATTCACATTGGATACACATTCATATGGGGGCTACTCGCGGGTTATTTTTATAGAAATGTGCCCAATCTTACCCCATTGGTGCTTGCTCACGGTCTCCATAATAGCGTTCAGCACGGTCTAATTTATGATTCAACAGCACTAGGAGTCTTAGATAGGCTGCCACCGTCTATACAAGTCGCACTATCTATAATCCCAGTGATAGTGTCATGGGTTGCCACTGCTGTATTAACAAAATTTCTAACAAAGAGAATGACTCGAGTTTCAAAGAGCGCGCGTAACTCATCATAAATAGCATGGATGCAAAACCCGCGTCTTCCATTTCGCAGGACCATAATTGTGTACACGAATCGAAGGCTAAGCACATTCTCTTGCTAGACCAGACCAACAAAGATGAGTCAGAAATGGAAATAATTGTTTTATTATATGGACTTTCTGATTCAAGTACAGAAAGGAGAAAACCTACTTGGGCGACACCAGTTTAATTGCTGGTTTGGATGTCGTTGTTCAAATACTTGCTGATTCCGATTGGAAGAAAAGGGCTCAGAAAGTCAAATCTTTGAAAGAGCTTCAGAAGCTTCTCATTGATTTCTGCAAAGCTAAAGGAAGGGTGGTTCGAATCAGTAAAAACACGGTATGTGTTTATGCATCATTACCGTCCCCTAGAGGGCCATAATAGCCTGTGGATGGCGTTTTGTAACGGATGGGGTGTTCTTAGGAATCCGAAGACTACCACACGCATGAATCACTAAATTATAGTTTTAGGCGCGCGCGCAGCCCTTATCTGGCAAGGATTTAAGATGCCCATATATTCGGCGCGAATCCGAATTGCTATTGTGGTTAATTTGACATGAAAGCAGGCAACAAAGCATAAGTTGCAAAGGAGCCGATTACGAAAAGTGAAAAACTTGCCCCAAGCATATTGTTGCAGGAAATGTGGTAGAAAATACTGCTTCGAGGAGTTCGAAGAGAATCGATTTTGTCGTGATTGCGGAACGTATCTTATGTCGGAGCACAAAGCCTCCAAATTTTTGAAAGGAATCCCTGCAGTTGTGAAGAGCAGTCTTTCAAAGAAGGGCACAATTCCTGATAATTATGTAATACGGAGGGGACAGTTGGAATTTGTAGAAGAGGCGTCTAGAGCCATAAAGAAAAAGGAAGTTTTTCTGGGAAGCGCCCCTTGCGGAATAGGCAAGTCTTTGGCATCACTGCTTGCTGTCCTACCTCATCTTGAGACAAATAAACTCATGATTTGCTTTAGAACCAGAAGTCAGTTGCACATTTACCTTAAGGAGCTAAAGGCTTTAGCTAAAAATCTCTCTGTGTTATCTTTTTTTAATAAGAAAGACATGTGCCCATTGTACATGAATAGAAATCTCTCTTACTTTGATTTTTCCGAAGAATGTAAGCAGCTTAAAGATAATTGCGAATCTTCTATCAAGCCTTACTGTAAATTCTATCGGAATAATATCAAAGGTAAAAGAGAAGTTGAAGAACTGGCACTGAATTGTGCACAGCAAATTCTTACTCCAAGGGAAGCAGTAAGGCTTATGTCTAAGCGAGGATTCTGCACTTACGAAGCCTTCAAAAGAGTTCTTCCCAAGGTTAACATTTTTCTTGGAACCTACCACTATGTCTTCGATTCGAAAATAAGGGAAACAATACTAAGGAATTTTGGAGCTACCCTTTCCAGAGTCCTTTTAATAGTTGATGAAGCACATAACCTTCCCGCTTTCGCAAGAGAGTTACTTTCTGACAAATTAACAAAGAATACTATTGAGAGAGCCTATAAGGAGACTGAGAAGTTCAAACATGAATCTCAACCATTCATTCGAAAGTGTCTGGAGATATTAATGGAGCAGGTTTTTCAAAATGCTCAGCAGGCTCTCAAGAGTGAAGAACTTCGACGACTCCACCCTCAAAAAGTCAGTGACTTAATTCTCAGTCAAAACGGGGCATCTGCTTTGGAAGCTGCGGAAATCCTCCTAGAGTATGGAGAATTTATCAAAGAGAAGAAGCTTGAGCTGGGTTCAGAACAAGGTCTTAGCTATAATTATCGCGTAGGCACCTTCATGGAGAATTTCTTTGGAAATAATGGAAGGCAGTATATCCATTTGGTTGAGAAAGATCAGAGAAGTAGAATAGCTTTAGAAGTGAGAAGCTTGGATGGGAGAGAGATAACAGACCATGTTTTACGACAAGCAAAGGGAAGTATCCTTATGAGCGGTTTTCTTTCTCCTCCCAAAGTATATCGCGACTTAACGCTTTATGAGACAAACAATGTTTATCTAAAAGAGCTAGATTCTCCTTTCCCACCTGAGAATAGGACCATTTTAGTAGCAAGTGATGTGTCATCGAAGTTTAAGCAAAGAACGGGATTAATGCTTAGGAAATGGAGAGACTATATTGAAGCCATTTCTAAAACAAATAAGGGTAACATAGCTGTTTTCTTCACAAGCTATGGATTAATGCATAAAGTTTTGCCATTAATAAGAACAGATAGGACAATAATTGTGGAAAAAAGGGAAATGAAAAGAAATGATGTGATCAAACAACTTACTAGATCTTCATTTAACATGTTATCCGGGGTTATGGGAGGCAAATTCAGTGAAGGAATGGATTATCCGAATAATATTTTGACCTGTATGGTCGCCATAGGTCTCCCATATGCAACATGGGATGTTTATCAGGAGTCTTTGATAAATTACCTTGAAAACCAGTTTCCTGAGAATGGGAGGAAATACGCTTACTTAACACCTGCCATACTCCGTTTAATCCAAACTTGTGGGCGTGTCCACCGATCGTCTGATGATCAAGGTTGCATAATAATTTTGGATGAACGCGTAACTCACGAAGGCATAAAACAACTTTTCCCTCGGTATTTCCAGGAAGAGATGATTATCGTAAAGAACTCAATTGAATGTGCTAAACAGGTTAAAGAGTTCTGGACAAGATTATCTATTGCATAAAAAGAAAGGATGACTGTGTGCTAGACGCGTGCACACTACGGCATGCAATGCCGATGTATGGAGCTAGTAGTTTTCGCACCAGACTTCAAAATAGCTTCTTGCGTGTGCGCAGACAGGACATTGCTCAGGTGCCTGGTTGCCTTCGAAGACGTAACCGCAGTTTCTGCATTTCCATTTTATAGGTGAGTCTTTCTTGAAGACCTTTTCTTGCTCGAGGTTTGCTAGTAATTTTCGGTATCTTTGCTCATGATAATTCTCTACTTTAGCGACGTTGTGGAAGGTTCTTGCTGCTTCTTGAAAGCCTTCTTCTTCTGCAACCTTGGCAAAGTTCGGGTAAAGAGTTCCCCACTCTAGTTTCTCTCCGTCTGCTGCATCTCTCAGGTTTTCTTTCGTTGAACTAATAACCCCTGCAGGGTAGGAGGCTGTGATTTCAGCCATTCCTCCTTTTAAGAGTTTGAAGAATAGTTCGGCGTGTTCTTTCTCATTGTCAGCTGTCTCTTTGAAAATGGCAGAAACTTGCTCATAACCTTCCTTTTTGGCCACACTGGCAGAGAAAGTATACCTGTTTCTAGCTTGGGATTCCCCGCTAAATGCGGCCAACAGATTTTTTTCTGTTCGACTTCCCTTAAATTCCAACGCTTAACCACCTTTCAATTGAGTAGTACCTTTTCAATCCCACTCATAAAAGTATCTGAGCATGCTCTCTCAATATCACTTTCTGCAAAATGAGCAACGTAATCAATACAAGCATCTATCAAGGGAATTGAAAGATAGCGTTGGCATTTTCTGTGGTCACATTAGCTAACTCATCGATTGACATTCCTTTTAAATTCGCGATCTTCTTAGCCACAAAGGTTAGAAATGCCGGTTCATTCCTTTTCCCCCTCACCTCTTGAGGGGCAAGCCAAGGACTATCCGTTTCTAATAAAACCTTGTCCAAATCTATCCATTTGGCAATTTCTTGCAGTCTAAAAGCGTTTGGAAAGGTGACAGGCCCTGCGAAGGAAATGTAGCTTCCAGATTTCAGACATTGCTTAGCCATCTCTTTACTTCCTGAGAAGCAGTGCATTATGGCTGCAGTCGTTCCTTTAAATTCAGACAGCATTTTAAGAATATCAGCATGCGCGTCTCTATCGTGGATGACAACGGGCAATCCCAACTCCTCAGCAAGTAGCAGCTGCTCCTTGAAAGCGTTTTTCTGAGCTTCTCGAGGAGATAGATTTCGATAATAGTCCAATCCGATCTCCCCTATAGCTACAACTTTTGGATTTTCAGATAGCTTCCTTAAAGAATCCAAGATGCTTTGATCTAACGTGCTAGCATTATGCGGATGAATCCCAACAGTTGCATAAATGCCTCTATGCTTCTCAGCTAACTCAATCCCCTTTCTGCTGCCTTCTAGATCAAATCCAATATTTACTATGTATTCCACACCTATCTTTCTGGCTCGATTGATTATTTTCTCTCTGTCTTTATCAAAACTTGACCATTGAAGATGCGCGTGGGTGTCGATTAGCATTCTCAAGCTCCTTAGGCTCAGCAGGTAGTGTTTATCTGGTATAATCGAATAAATAAACCATTGGAGCCTGATCATTTGCCAACTGTGCTAGTAGTTTATGATTCGAAGACTGGGAACACTGAGAAAATGGCCTTGAAGATTGCTGAAGGGGCAAAGCAAGTAGGAGTTAACGTAATTATGAAAAGAGTGGAACAGGCCAAGATTGAGGACTTGCTGAGGGCGGATGGAATAGTGTTTGGTTCGCCAACCTATTATGGACAAATGTCAGCAAGTATGAAAGCTCTAATTGACAAATCTGTTGAGGTTCATGGTCAACTTGAGGGAAAGGTTGGTGCCGCCTTCACTAGCTCGGGTGGAACTGCAACTGGCGCAGAAACTACACTGCTATCTATATTGGAAGCTATGCTTGTGCATGGAATGATTGTCCAAGGAGATCCACACAACAAGCACTACGGTGCCGCTGCTGTTGGCCCTCCCAGTGACAAAGAGCGCAGATCATGCAACAAACTTGGAGAAAGAGCAGCAAGGCTTGTTATAAAATTAAAGAAGTGATATAACGGATGCATGGTTGGACTTATCTTCGCATGTGCAGTCCTTTATAAGCTGCGAAACTAATCTTCTGATGGTTGCTCAAATGACCAAAGCATTATACCTAATGGATAGTTACCTCAAAGAATGCGATGCCACTGTGGCCTCCGTTAAAGAAGGGAAATTCATTGTTTTAGATCAGACGATCTTTTATCCTAAGGGTGGTGGTCAGCCTTGGGATATTGGAAAAATCGTCAGAGATAAAGACATCTTCAATGTTGTTTATGCTGGCAAATTCTCTGGAGAGATTTCGCATGAAGTTGATAGCCCGGGTTTACAAGAAGGAGACAAAGTTCATTGCATACTTGATTGGCAACGAAGATATAGGCTTATGCAAAGCCATACAGCGGCTCATGTATTCGCTTCTCTTCTATGCAAAGAGACTGGCGCACTAATAACGGGAAATCAGCTTGGAGAAGATAAGGTTCGCTTTGATTTTAGTTTGGAAGAATATAATCGAGACATTCTAGAACTATATGTTGACAGGACGAATCAAATGCTTGGTAGTGACACTTCAGTAAAAATATATGAGCTCCCCAAAGAAGAGGCAATGAAGATTCCAGGCATAGTGAAGATGGCTTCAGCCCTCCCGCCAGATATTCCCAGTCTTCGAATAGTGGAAATTGTAGGGGTAGATAAGCAAGCAGATGGCGGAACACACGTTAAAAACCTTAAAGAAGTTGGAAAAATAAAAATTCTTAAAACTCAAAACAAAGGAAAAAACAACCGAAGGGTTTACTTTTCATTTGAATAGACACACGCTTCATCTCTTAATTGATGCGTGCGTGTGTCGACTATGAATACATCATTAGAACTCTTAGGTTAAATTCAATAATATTCTCTTCGAATTAATGAATGTGGAGAGTCAAATTTTGAAACCTGAGGAAGATGCTGTGGGTCAAGCGATATGGGCTTTTCACAGAGGTAACAAGTCCTTTGAGGTTATAGAGAGAGAAGATGGTTACATTGATGTTACTAACCCAAGACTCTATTTCACTGAGTTCAACGCTTGGATGGCAGATGAAAAGAAAGCAATGGATTATGTCAAGGGAAAGGTCTTAGACGTTGGTTGTGGTGCGGGAAGACATAGTTTGTACCTGCAAAAGAGAGGTTTACAGGTTCTAGGAATCGATCAGTCGCCTCTTGCAATAAAGATGTGTAGACAAAGAGGATTGAAGAATGCGAAAATTATGCCCATCAGAGGTATTAATTTCAAGCCTAATTCTTTTGACACCATAATCATGATGGGAAACAATTTTGCGCTATTAGGTGATTTTGAGAATGCTCGCAGGATTCTTAAAAAATTCCACAAGATTTCCTCTGAAAATGGCTTGATTATAGCTTCTGCTGTTGACGTGTACCCTCCAACTAAAGATGCACAAGAGCATTTGGCATATTTTGATTTCAATACGAAAAGGGGCAGAATGGCTGGGCAGTGGAAAGTCCGGATAAGATTCAGAAAGTTCGCTACGACATGGTTTGATTTATTGCATGTCTCTAAAAAAGAGATGGGAGAAATCCTAGTTGGGACTGGTTGGAGGATAAAGGAATTCATTGATCCTAATAGCGTCCATTATGTCGCAATAATGGAGAAGGTTTAGTTAATTGTACAAGAAAGCAGAGAAATCTACTTGTTCTCAAAGGTGTGATCAAAATGGGAAAAGATAAGAAATGGTTAACGCGTGAAATCATAATCAACACACTTGTTGACGCATTGAAACCATTGGATCATGTTCAAGCTTTTTGGGAAGGTGGAGCAGCGGCTTTTAACAGAATCGATGAATGGTCTGACATCGACATATATCTAGTAGTTGGTGATGACAAAATTGAGGAAACATTCCTTGCCGTCGAAAGGGCCTTGAAGTCATTGTCAACAATTGAACAAAAATTCAGGATAATGAAGTCGCAGTGGGCAGATGTTTCACAAGCATTTTATAGAATGAAGGACGCAAGCGAATATTTGGTTATTGACCTTGCCATCCTGAAATCAAGTAGCCCAGAAAAATTCCTAGAACTAGAAATCCATGGTAAAGCCTTGTTCTACTTTAATAAATCAGCTAATATCAATCCTTTGCCCTTAGATATTGAAATGTTCACCAAGAGACTTAAAGAAAGGAAAGGAAGGTTAAAAGCAAGGTTTAGGATGTTCAATAATTTTGTGCAAAAAGAAATCAATAGAGGTAACTTTCTCGAAGCCATAGAACTCTATCACAACTTCACACTTTCAACACTGATTGAAGCTTTGCGAATGAGGCATGCCCCCTTCCATCATGAGTTTAAGACCCGCTACATACATTACGAGCTTCCTTTAGCAGTTATTATGAAACTCAAGATGCTATTCTTCATTGAGGACGAGAGGGCTTTACAAGAAAAATATCGCAAAGCCAGTAGATGGATTCTGGAAATATTAAGTTGATTTGAGCATTCCAAGATCGCCTTCTTGTTGAGATTCTAAAATCATGATCCTGAGATTCAATCTTGAACCACCTATCCTGATTAGTCATTATAAAGACAACTAATTCATGTCTGCTTTCGCTCGTAAGGCGTATCATAAATATTATAAAGCAATTGCATGGATTATATTGAAAGTTCGGAGGTTTGATCTTTGGCGTTTGATTTAGTCACCTTTGCGATAAGTGTAATCGTAAACACAATAATACTCTCCCCAGTTCTTTGGCTGTCTGGAAGGGCATTTGTCGGAAGAGAAAAAGCGAAGTTCACTGACGCAATTTGGATAGTCATAATCGGCACAGTTATTGGAGGAATTTTCGGAGCCTTTGGCTTAGGTCTAGTCGGAGCAATAATTCAGCTGATAGTTTGGTTAACATTAATAAAGCATTTCTTCGACTGCGGATGGCTAAAATCCTTTGCAATCAGCATTTTAGCTGTAATCATATTCATAATCATTGGTGTCATACTTGCTCTAATTGGGATTGCAGTTTTCATCCTTTGATTCCAGCTTTTTGCGTATAGTAGAGCGCACAAGCGAAATAAGCGAAAATGAAAACTTGGGATGCCAACACGTAATCATGCATGCATTTAAACAGACGATAGTGTTTTATTTGTAAACTTGTATGTTTAACTGTGCTTAGCTGAAGACATATCATTTAGGCATGGCTATCGCGTAGTTTTTCTAGCTATGCTTAGAATGTTTCATGCTTTTCAGATGATGAATCGAGCAGGGAGCTTAGCAATTTCCAGTTTATGTAATGATGATGCACACGTGTTCTGATGGAATCTCCCTCCCTTTTTACATTACTAGAATTTTTTCATATAATTAAATGGGGAATAATGCAGGAGGATAGTATGGCTTTTCCATGTCATTTTCTGGTTTCGAGTAAAGATGTTATTCCATGTGCAGCAAAGACTAGTAGTTCGAATATTTTGTATCCCTCAATCATATTCTTTGAAGTGTACCCCACGCTTAGTCCATCAATTCTCTTGACTGAAGGTAGGAATTCCGCTACATCTGCGAAGTGGCTTTTTAAGAATGTTATTCTGATATTTACTGGTCTTTTCGCCTTTAGCAACTTGATCTTGTGGCTTCTAAAATTTGCAGCTGCTCTCTTTGTTGTCTTTCTCAATGCCTTCTCAATTCTCGCTATGCTAGAGCTCCTAGCTGCAACTCTACTAAGAGAATGTTTTAGAGCGACAGTTTCAACCCATGGTGTGTTTCTCTTCACATCATCCTCTAGAAGTTGAGCATCCCCAGCAACCAATATGGTGGGAACATTCAGATCTCCAGCTGCATAAGTGTTCAAAAGGAATTCGCTGACTGCCTCTCCATTGATATTAACTTCATTGATTGTTCCACCACTGTATGTGTGATCAAAGGAAGATTTCGCTGTCCCAAATTTTGCGTGATAACCTAGAAACAAGGCGACATCGCATCCTTCCACACCTGAGATCATACTAACTGGCCTTGGATATCCTCGAATGATTTCGACATACTCAGGTAAGTTTTCCACAAGAAGGTTGACCATGGGTCCATGGCTATCTGCTATGAGTATTTCCTCGAAACCATTTGAATTTAATTCCTCAGCAACAATTAGTGCCACTCGTGTAGCGATTTTTCTTGCTTCCTTATACATTGAACCCTTCAAACTTAGGTGACCTGGAATAACAATGTATGGCATGCCTTCTAAATCGACAGAAATGAAAGCTTTCATTAATATTCCCTATGCAGATTATGGCCTATGTATTAAATAATTTTGAGGAACATCTATGTATTGGATAAGCGGAGGAATAAAAAAAAATCACAATGCGCGCGCGCTCAATGATTTTATATGCGTTCAAAAAAATAAACCATAGGTTTGACCATAATGAAAACTAAGAATAGTGATTCTTCTAAAACCAAATACATTAGAGTTAAGTGGATAGATGGGTTGCAATTTGTGGCGACAGATGATTCTGGGCACTCCATTGTGATGGATGCTTCAAAGCAGTCTGGTGGGGAAGGTTCGGCATTCAGTCCAATGCAGTTGCTTTTAATTGCTTTAGGAGGATGCACAGGCATGGATGTTGTGCATATCATGCGAAAGCAGAGACAGCAAATTAGTGGTTTAGAGATATTGGTTTCCGGAAAGCGGGTTAAGGAACACCCTCAAGTTTACAATGATGTCCATATTGAATACAAAATCGCAGGAAAGGGCATTGAGGAAGCTGCAGTTCAACGTGCAATACAGCTTTCTCAAGACAATTACTGCTCAGTTGGGGCAACTTTAAGGACCAAAGCCAAAGTAACAAGTAACTACGCTATCAAGGAAGGAGAGATTTAGCAGGCTAGTATCCTTCTCCAGCTAATACTTCCTGCCAACGCAGCTCAGTCTAAGATAGATACATATCGTATTATCACACGAATGAGGTTTGTTTCAGTACTATCATGCATGCTTTTCAACTTTTCCAAAGTCCGTGAATGCTGCAGTATTCCCTTGCTTTCACCTTTTCGGCAGTTGTCTTGAAATCCGCCTCGGGCATATCTCCTGGTTTAAGGAATTTCCTGCAAATGCCGCTGTCGCTTGTGATTTCTATCCACTCTATGTAATGGTTCTGTTCCATGGGGTGAGGTATACTACCAACTTTTACCTTCACTCCCTCTCCTACTTTTTCTACTACTGGAACATGCTTTTCTAAACCGGTATCCTTGACCTTTTCTCTCAGTAGACTCATAGGTTCGCCACAACAGACAAGTTGGCCTGCCCCACCATGCAAAACTTCAACAATATTCCCACAAATATCACATTTGTAAACTTGCATCATTTCTGCCATTCATTCACCTCCCCAAAGCACATTCTTGATCAGTACTATGCTACCTTAATCACTCTTTGGTCTCTATTCGCCGAACTCTTAGATAAATAATGTCACATCTGCATTAGATGCGATATCAAGGAATGTTGCGGCTCCGACGATTTCTTCAACTTCAGGAATCAAGTCCTCTTGCTTCACCCCGAACATTTTCATAGTCGGACTGCATGCGTACATTTTGAAGAGACTAGATTGCTTTAATCGTTTCAGCATTTCATAGGGTGTTGGATAGTTCATTGCCTTCAAATTTTTTCTCATCGTTTCCTCAAGATGCTTGTATGTTGCTGGTAGTCCAGCGTTTTCCATTGCTCCCTTCACAAGCATCTGCAGACCCCAAAATGTAAAATACAAATGCGCTTCCATGTCAGTTGCAACAGCTGTTGAAGCTAGAATAAAGGCGCAATAGAGCTTATCTATAGTCCCACCTTGGACAACAACAGCCAACTTTTTCCTTTCATTTTCACTTTTAACTTTCAATTCAAGATTCTCCGGCTATCTATATGTGCGTGAAGTACAATGAGTCTTTCGCTTCTTCACGGTGTCGAATCTTTCTCGACTTCAATTTTTTCCTATTACTATTTTTCATTTCATCTCCTCATTTTTCAACAGTATTTTATATAGAAGTGTTGGAATAAACATATCCCGAATATATTCGGTGGTAATGATGAGCCAGGCACCAAATGAACCCTATTACGTTGCCATTGAGATAGAAAACAAGCAATGCAAAGGGTTGAGAATGCTGGAGAATGCAGGTATCGAGAAGTACGCTCTAATTGACATCAGAGGCGTGCACGGAGGACCTACAAGGCACCTTATAAAAATGCCTCCAGATGAAATCAAGAATGCACCACAAGCTTTCACAGAAATACAAACTAGTAAATCTGGGAGCATTATATCTGCTTGGTTCAACAGCGATGGTTGCAACATATGCAACACAATTTTCGCCAATAGCTCATTCCTGGTATCTGCACGACACGTTAAAGGCATTAAAATTGTTTACAGCTTCGTTTCACCAAGCCCTGACGCTTATCAAAAAATCATCTCTTCTCTTGAAAACCAAGACATTAGATTCAAGGTTCTTGAGGTTGGTAAATTCAAGCCAAGAAGCAAAACTCTAACAGAAAAACAAGAGAGAGTCTTGTGGATAGCTTTGAAAATGGGTTTTTTTGAATACCCAAGAAAAATAACTATGCTGGAGCTTTCAAAGAGACTTGGGATAGGCCTGTCATCGTTGTCAGAGATTCTTAGAAGAGGACTTCGCCGACTCTTAGAAGATCATTTTTAATGCGTTCATTTTGTCCGAATATATTCGGGAAATTCTTAAGCAAAACTTTCACCAAGTAGAACACAAAAAGCTCTAGAAGATACAAGGAGGTGAGTTTACATGGGATTGAAATTAGCCTGTAAAGATTTGGGAAAACAATGTCCGTTCGTTGCTCGTGGCGAGACTATGGAAGAAGTAACTGCGAAAGCTGGAAAGCATGCAAAAGAAGTTCACGGTTACACGGATGCACAGCTGAATGATCCAGAAATGCAAACAAAAATTAAAGCAGTAGTAAGGGAGGAGTAAAGCTCTTTCCAGAATTCTGCTAGACACATCAAAAAGAAAAGGAGGTCATTTAAGTGATTTTTATAACTCTAGTCAAGTGGAAAACAGCCCCAAAAAAAGAGCATGTAGACCGATTCACTAAGACAATAGAGGGACTTGAGAAGAAAGGTATCAAGATTCGTACTTATTGGACTCTTGGACGTTATAATGGAGTATCAATCATTGAAGCTCCGACTGAAAAGGATGTTATGAAAATGCTTCTTCCTTGGATAGACATTGTTGACCTAGAAACGATTGTTGCTATTCCAAGGGAAGAAGCGATAAAGCTTCTTTGAGTTAAGGCTAGAAATTCCTCTTCATTTACTGCGTACGTTTTTAAAACCGGGCAATCTTCTTGTGCATACTTCTAACTTGGAGTGGATTCTTCCTAGGATATAACTGATCCTGAAGGCAATGTCAAACATGTGTTCTTGGCTCAGGGTGTGCTTTTCTCGAGCATGTAGAGGTGATAGGTCATATAGGAGGATTTTGAGCTGTATTTTTGTCATTTCACCATCACCTGCTAAAAATGCCCATCGAGCCCAGTGCTTCCAAACGTCAACATCATTCTTCAGATGGGTTGATACAAGGTTTAGATTGCATACCCACAAGTATCCTGCCTGTCTTATTCTCCTAGCCAATTCTAGGTCTTCAAATGCCGCAGTCACCGGCATTCCTACGTCTCTTACAACATCAGTTTTCAGTAGAGTGTTACCAAGCCCTGCTGGGAGCCTAACTCCTTTGAATGATGCACCTTGGCGTATCCATTTCTCTGCAAGAGAGGAGTATATCCCAGAGATGTTTTTTTCAAAACCTTGAGCAGCGGCTACTTTTTCAGGCTTGAGGGCCTTTCGACACCATTTATACCAATTTTGGGAAATCAAAACATCGCTATCTATGGAAGCATAACTCTCAGTTTCCACGTGTTTTAGTCCTATCCCTCTTGCCTTTCCAACATTCGGCTCATCAAAGCCCACGAAAACATCGACTTGGCTTTCTAGTCTTGGGAAAATCCCTTTAGGGCCAACCAGGATAAGACGTCCAACTGGAATGATTCTCTTTAACCGACTTATTGCTAAAGGCAAGAAAGGTTCACCTCGAGTTGCTATAACGACATCCACGATTTTGCTCTGGATTGGCGTCCTTTCTCCCCCACGCGTTTCTAATCTTTTACCATGCCAACTAGTAAAAACTTAATGGAGCATCCCGCTCACATCAGTCCATGTTTACTCCTTAGCATTCAAGTATATCTACAGCGGGGTTTTTGTGTATCGTAATACATAAGATTCATATGTTGGTTTAACAGAACAGTATATAAGAAGAACGAGTAAACAAAAAAAGAGTGGTCAACTCGCTGAGGACTAAAAGATGAAAATTGACTTGAGAGAGCGTCTAGTTAAGTCCAAGTCGAACCTGCTCTTTGCTTTTTCAATGTTCTGGTTTGCTGTTAGGGTGATACCGAAACCATCAAGAATTATGTATCCTTGTCAGAGAACAACGCTAACCCTAATCTTTGTGCGAGTTGGTATTGGAATATCTGCTGTTTGCATAACGTTAACCGAGTTCGCTCAGAAAAGGGTGGTGAAAGCTTTGATAATTCTGTTGTTAGTTGCGGAAATCGCGTTTCCAGTTATAGTGGTGGGTTATTATTCTGTCAGATATTCCATCATTTCACAAGGTCGCATTGTGTACAATGTTGATTTATCTCATGAAGTAGTTCGAGTTCATTCTGCAGATGTAACTAGTTGGGATTTCAATACGGGTTATTATTGGGAGTATGTTGACCAATCTGTTGTCGATCTAATGGTTGAGGAAGGTGTAAAGGAATTAACTAGCCAATCTACTTCTGAATTTGCGTGGCGTTTTATTTTGTCGAATTACTCTCAAGGAGATATTGTAGGAATCAAGATTAATGGCAATGATTTTTGGAACACTCGATTGGGCGAAATTAACACTCTTCCTCATGTGATTAACAGTGTTGTCAAAGGTTTGAAAAGCATTGGTGTTTCAGAATCTGATATTTGGGTCATAGAGCCTACGGCAGGAAGCAATCGTCAGTTTTATCAATACTATTATGACATCATTAATGGATTGTATCCTGAGGTTCAGCTACTAGACAACGATGACACTACATTTGGGAGTTATTCTGAGCTTCGAGTAAGCTTTCCATATACTAATGATCGATACATAACTGATCAGATGTATGAAATCGACCACCTAATACTGATACCAGTCATGAAAGCGATATGGCCAAACTGCGGTGTCACCGGTGCTATAAAAATGATGCAAGGAAACATTCAAAATCAAGCGGGTCTCCACAACTATTTAACACGAACCTCAGCTGACAACCCAAACGTGTTGATTTATCAAAATCCTCACATCATAGGCAAAGTCAGGTTAATTATTGGCGATGGATTATTCGGGGCTTGGACTGGGATTCATTTCGGCGGAGGATACGGAGGAACAGATGTGTTAGTATCACCAAACCACAGAGATGATGTCCCTAACAGATGGTTAACTTTTGGCAACGGGGCACCCAACGTCCTGTTCTTTGGGGTTGATCCAGTGGCAATAGATTCTGTTATGTATGACCACTTAATTCGTGAAAGGAATGCACAAGAACAGGTTCCAGGACAATCCATGGCAGTTTTCCATGAGCCACAATTAATTGCTGGAGCAGCAGCGGGTATTGGAGTACGGGACCATGGACCTCCCTATACAGGAATTAATTATATAGAAGTTGATTTGTAAGGCTAGTTTTTACCAACAAAAGTATATATTCTACAAAAGAGGTTGCATTCCATGTAGAGTAACCTGCTCAGCTCGAGCTCATTCACGCGTAAGCGTATACAGGCAAGCTTGATTTTATTTTAAGACTCGCTTTTGCGACTAAGAAGATGCTGTATTGGGTGGATTGTCTTTAGATTGGTGGTCTGGTAAGATGTCTTCTACTTCTCGCACAACACGAGAGGTGAATCCGCCTAAGCCAACAAGTATTCCTAAGATTCCTGCAATCACAAACATCAAGGACATACCAGCGCCGGGCCCATCTCCAACTAACATTCCAAATATTGGTGCCCAAATGCCTTCAGGCATCATTGCAGGTTCAAACACGTTGTCAGCTAACGACCCTGAAAGAAGCATGGAAACAGGCACAGCAAGTTGTGAGATTAATATTCGAGCTGCAAAGACTCGTCCCTGCACATCAGGAGCTACCTTGGCCTGCCAGATGGCTTGGCTAGACCCATTCAGGAGAGGGACAAAAAGTAATGTGAAAAACGCTGCTGAAGCCCAAACGAGAAGGTTACGACCCAACCCTATTGCTAGAATTCCGGTCATAGCAATGGTTAACCCTACAAACACTCCGTTTATCCTTCGCCTAGGTCCTCCCCAGATGCTTAGCAATATGCTGCCCACTACGCCGCCAATACCGATTGCTGATTGCACAATCCCTAATGCGTTTACATCATCCCCTGTGCGCGCTAAGAGCATAGGAGCCATGACAGTTGTTGCAAAGGTGACTACTAGGTTGACTGTGAAGAAGATTACTAGAAGCCCAAAAAGGCTTGGTCGTTTGTAGATATAGCGGAATCCGTAAACAGACTCTTTCCAGAAGCTACCTTTGCTTTTGCGTCCTTCCTCGGTTACGAGCGGTTGAGGAATGTGGACAAGAAGCAACGTGGCAAGGGCGATTATGAATGTACTGATATCGATCGCCAGAATCCCCGCAATACCGATGTAGGTTAGTAGAACTGCAGCTAACACTGGGGCAAGAATATTCGCTCCAAAATTAGCCATGGAAAGCATGCCGCTAGCGCGACCATATTGTTTCTTGGAAACCATCGTTGTTACCGTGGCTGAATATGCTGGAAACTGGAAAGCTCCGAAAGCGCCTGTGAAGGCACCTGTGACATATAGATGCCATATTTGTAGATTACCAGTGAGAAACAGGATAAAAACAGCGGTTGTGGATGTGACAGCAGCTAAGTCACTCAGCATCATCACAAGTTTCCGACTCCAACGGTCCACCAACGCGCCAGCAAAAGGACTAAGGAACACAGTTGGTGCGAAGGTGAAGAAACCCACTAATGCCAAGGCTGTTGCCTCACCAGTGAGTAGCCATGCCCAGATAGTGAGAGCAAAACCTGTCATCCGGGTGCCTGTCAGCGAGACCAACTGGCCAGCCCAAATAATTGTGAAAGCTAGCATGCCTTTTGGTTGAGTTATCTGTTTTGTCGTAGGAAGATCTTGGGTCACTTGCTTCATCCTCTTTTATTAACTCCTTTATGACAAACCATCGTTAGATTTAGCCTTTTTTACGCGGATATCAGATACAAGCAGAATGCTTGAAAATAGGAAGTAATGAAGCATGGTTCATGTTAGATCTCCCCAGCCAGCTTCCGAACCTTCTCAATATTTTCGCTGTCCGACCTCCTATCATCTTTTGGTGTCTCAAGAATTAGAGGAAGCTGCCCTAGTTTGCTTTTTAAAACGTTCCTGAATCCCTCTTCCCCAATTTCACCCATACCAATATGTTCGTGATGGTCTATGCGCGAGTTCAAACTGCCCTTTGAGTCATTCAAGTGGATAAGTTTCAGTTTCCTGAACCCAATTGTTTCATCCAGCTTTTGGATTGTTTCTTCTACAGACTCCTGAGTTCTAAGGTCATAGCCAGCAGCGAAAGCATGTGAAGTGTCGAAACAAATCCCAACCCGTTCAGGATAGGTTAGTGCCCTAGTTATACACGAAATATCTTCAAACGAACTTCCCATACTATTTCTGGTTCCTGCTGTGTTCTCAAGCAGGAGCATTACGCACTCATCGACAATATTGAAAGCTTTATCGATAGCCTTGGTAATTCTAGCAAATCCAGTTCGCATCCCAACCCCTAGATGGCTGCCTATATGTGTTACGAGATAAGGAATCTCCAGTCTGCTACATCTTCTCAATTCTGATATGAGAACCTCACAAGATTTATTGTACACTTCATCCTTCGGCGAAGCTAGATTTGGGAGGTAGGGTATATGAGCGAAGACTGGTTTCATGTCATTACTGATTACTTTCTTAATGAAATCCTCAGTCTCCTCTGCAACAAGCTCTCTTTGGCTCCATTGTCTTGGGTTGCTTGTGAAAATCTGAAAGGTAGTGTAGCCTCTCTCAGCAGCTCTGTCTACCGCTTTATCTATTGAGCCCATGATCGATACGTGAAATCCGATTCTCAGCTAGGTCACCCTCCAAAGATGGGGGCGTGTCGTTATCTATCACTTGTTTGCGCGTGGTTGGCTTGCAGCGCACGCAGTAACCTTGATGGACTTTGCACCTTAGTTTTAATAAACTTTATATTACAGAATCTTTTTACAAAACCTGAATTTTTGAGAAGTCCATTCATGGCTATATATTTGTGGATTGATTTAAACAATAAAAAGCTTAGCGTCTGATCTCCAATTGTTGCGCGCGCGTTGATGCAAGTTTTCAACAAGCTGTTTGATGAATCAAAGTGATGGTGCGCTCAAATCAGAATGCTTATATCCCAACAGTTTTTTGAAACTGAACAGTGAGTGTGACTTTCATGAGTGCTAAAGCTCTCAAGTGTCCAAGCTGTGGAGCACCATTAGATTCAACAGATGTCGAAAAATGTGAGTATTGTAAATCGACCCTTGTATACTCCGTTCCTAAACATACTTTCAAAATAGCAGGTGAAGAAGGTGTCTTCCGTGGTATTGCCAGAAATGTGGAACAGAGACTGGAAAACGGATACACTGTATTATCCTTTCGGATTGAACAGATAGACAATGAAGGAAACATCACTGGTTACGTACAAGTGGAACTGAGAGATCCGAGAATAAAGGGAACCTTAGTTGAAGGTGACGATGTAGAAGTAGTAGGCAAAATAGGTAAAGACGGATTACTGATACCGAATAAAATTCTCAACCTCAAAACCAAGGCTTACATCTCCAAATCTAGCTCAAACATAGGAATTTTCCTGTTTTTTGTGCCCTTCATAACTGCTATAGGCGGCTTCATAGCCAGTCGCTGGACTATGGAAGGTGCCATTATGGGGTTCATAGGCGGGCTCATCCCAACTGTTCTTATCTTTTTCATTTTAGCAGCTACTAGGAGATGATCCATATATTGCATTTCTTAAACAAAACCATGATCACATAACTTGAAGGAGACCAATCGATGGTTAGTTTTTCCACGAAACACATAGACTACATCGAACGTAACTATCTCGATGAGTTGGATGGAGAAATAGAAGATAGCGACCTCAAGTTCAAGATACCGAATCCTGAAGGCATTCGCTTCCTGAAAGTCTTAGGAATCTCAAGACTTCGGGAACCACACGCGAAGGAAGTCGCCTCTGCACGCGACGTTATGACTGATGTTCTCGCTGGGCTATACGGGGAGAAAATTCCTTTCGTATATGTATTGATAGGAGGAGCAAACCAATTTGACCTATACCTCGGAACATACGCTGAGGTCGACAAACCTTCTAAGCCTGGGTTGGCTGTCGCTGAGTCTCTGGAAACCATTCGCACAACTATACGTAGTGCCTATCCTGGGATAGATTTGAAAGAAGGAGAATTTTCAAGCATTCAGAAGATGATTGAACTCTTCAGCTTTGTTGGCTTGGTGACAGGGACGCCGACTACCAAAGTGGGCACGGAGAAGACAGGTGTTGAACAGATCGAGAGGTTGATGCGAGGACTCTATAGCAGGAATTGGGGCTACATGGTTGTAGCGTCGCCCCTCGAAGAGCGGAATGTAAACTCTCTTTATAACATAACTCTTAATGAGATGCGCACTGTGATGGACGCCCAAACAAGTGCAAGAACAGAGAGCCCCATTGCTGATAGATACATGGAACTTCTTAAAGCATATCTGGAAAAAGTGGCCATCGGAAAGACCCAAGGTATGTGGCATGTAGCCACTTACATCATGTGTCAAGATACCCAAACCTTTAATCATGCCAAATCCGTCGTAAAATCAGTCTTCAGCGGGAAAGAATCTATTCCTGATCCGGTAAGAGTTCTAGGGTGCCATAGTCTCAAGGAGCAAGTTCACCAATTGGGTCAGATAACAGTCCCAAGTACTCCCTCTCTTGGTCACATGAAGTATCCTTTCAAATACCTTAGTACACTCAATTCTGAAGAGTTGGCATCTTTCGGATACTTACCTACCGAAGAGATGCCTGGGTACTTTGTGAAAGACTACGCTCGATTCGACGTAGCTTCACAGGTTATTGAGAAAGATGATGCAGTCGAGATTGGTGAGATATTGGATCAATCCTTAAGAATGGGATTGAAGTATCAGATTCGCGTCAAAGACCTTGATCGACATGCCTTAATCGTTGGAGTCACGGGATGTGGCAAGACCAACACATGCTTTCATATGCTAAAACAACTTTGGCAAAGAGGCATTCCCTTCTTAGTGATAGAGCCTGCTAAGACAGAGTACAGAAAATTACTTCAGAGCAAGGAGCTTGGAAGTGACTTGCAAGTCTTCACGTTAGGCGACGAATCTGTATCTCCATTTCGGTTGAACCCATTCCAGATTATGCCTGGCGTATCAGTCCAAAGCCACATAGACCATCTGAAATCAGTCTTCAACGCTAGCTTTGTTATGTATGCTCCAATGCCCTACGTTCTGGAGCAGTGCATCCATGAAGTTTATGAAGACAAGGGATGGAACCTTGCTACAAACGAGAACGAAATGGGAAGACATAGGAACGCGCATCCAACTCTGACAGATCTGTATCGTAAAGTGGATGAATTAGTTGATCGGCTCGGGTATGAACGAAGGATTACCATGGATGTGAAAGCAGCTCTAAAGACCAGAATCAACAGTCTACGTGTCGGTGGAAAGGGCTTGATGCTGGACACCAAGACAAGCATACCAGTCGAGCAACTTCTGGAGCACCCCACCATAATAGAGTTGGAGAAGGTTGGTGACGACGATGAGAAGGCATTCCTCATAGGTCTGCTTCTTATGCTCCTCTACGAGCACTACGTTTCGAAAGGAGTAAAAGAGGGAGGAAGCCTCAACCACATCACCATCGTCGAGGAAGCTCACAGACTGTTGAAGAATGTGCCCACCGAAGTGAATTATGAAGCCGCTAACATCAAAGGAAAAGCTGTAGAGGCTTTCTGCAATATCTTGTCTGAGATTAGGGCTTATGGTGAAGGTTTCATAATATTGGAACAGATCCCATCAAAACTCGCCTCAGATGCCATCAAGAACACCAATCTCAAGATTATGCACCGAGTTGTCTCGATGGATGACCGGTCCATAGTCGGGGGAGCAATGAATATGGATG
>CP070730.1:408710-435193 GCA_020351305.1 Candidatus Bathyarchaeota archaeon | reverse complement strand
TCACATAACCTATTGTTATTAAAACCATCATCCCAATGTCTAGCCAGAATATTAATGGAATATGAGGTTGAGCAGCAGCTATTCTAATTGCTTCGATGCCCCAGGTGGGACCAAGTATATAGGATGCAGGGTGTACCCAGAATGGCAATAATGCTACTGGGAACATTGAACCCGAAATGACGTAGATAGGAAATTCCAGCCCGTTAGAGAAAACCTGAGCATACCTGGAAATGACAAAAGCGGAGGCAAAAATCAAGCCAAGGGCAGAAACTGAAAGAAGTGTTAGCGTGATTGAAAGGCTGAAAAACATGGGGGATGCAATACCCAATTCTACCTTGAATATTGCAGAGGCAATCAAGAGAATAGCAATCATGTTTGATAAGCCAAAGAGGGCATTCGAAATTGATCGTCCAGCAATCACATGTAAAAGGTCAGATGGTGTCGCCATGACTTCTTCCAACGTGCCTTGCCACTTCTCAAATTCTATGGCAAAGCCTGAAGAGTATAATGTGTTACCCCACATTCCCATCATCCCTCCACCTAGTACAGCATATAAAGCAAATGGTCCACTTGCTTCCTTGAAAAGAGTGAGAGCCACAAAAGTGAAAACGAATGGTGCAATAATGTTAGGGATGACCCACTGAGGATCAGCAATCCAATGAAGCATTGCCATCCTGAAAGCGCTGTAAATCACTCTGAGGTCTTGGAGCATTGTTAAGCTTCTCCCTCAACTAACCTAAGATAGGCATCTTCCAATGTAGGTTCCTTAATCTTAATGTCATAGATTCGGCTGTTTTTCAGAATCTCCTGAACCTGTGATATAATTTCCGAACCTTTAGGCGTTTGAATTTTCAAAATTTGTTTGTCTTCGCCTAGTTCAGCGCTTACGGTTAATATTTCTTGGGCTTCCCTGAACTCTGTGACTTCTTTCTCAGTTATTCCGAATCCTTCAACTTGAACCACGCTTGTGTCCATAACATATTTTTTCAATCCTGATGGGGTGTCAAGAGCCACAATTTTTCCATTTCTAATTATGGCTACTCTTTTGCAGAGCTCGTCGGCTTCAAACATATAATGAGTAGTTAATAAGACAGTTTTTCCATTGATTACGAGTTCTTTAATCATACTTCGGGTCTCCTTGGCGATTTCTGGATCTAGACCAATTGTAGGCTCATCCATGAAGATAACTTGAGGGTCATTGATCAATCCTCGAGCCAAGTGTAACCTCTGCTTCATCCCTTTAGAGTAGGTTTCAACTCTGTCTTGGGCTCTCTCCCAAAGCCCCATGAATTGTAATAGTTCCTTAATTCGCTTGTCTCTAACCTTGATGGGCACTCCATAGAGATCGGCGAAATACCGTAGGTTGTCAATTGCATTGACCCTGGTGTAAAGCCCTCTCTCTCCACCCAGCACTATCCCAATTTTCTTCCGTATGCTATTCACATCTTTCTCAACATCGAATCCTAAAACTTTGGCGGAGCCTGAGGTCGGGATTAACATCGTGGTCAGCATTTTTATAGTTGTAGTTTTACCAGCTCCGTTTGGTCCAACTAGCCCAAAAAGTTCTCCATATTCCACTTCAAAGGAAACATCCTTCACAGCTGCGACCTTGGTTTTCGTTCTTCGTAAAACTCCTTTAGTTACTTCAAAAGTTTTGCATAGATGCTCAGCTACAATAGCTTTGCCTGTAGACTGATGCTCAAGTTTTTGAGTATCCCCCAGCATAAAAGCACACATTTTCGTATCATCCAAAACCGAACTTATTAAGATTAGCTGTGATGGTGTGATTCTCGACTACGCTGAATAACCGTCTTCTCCATCCATTTCTATTCAGGGCTCCTAAAAGTTTGCTTAATAAGCAGTCCTAAAATTCCATCTTATTCAGTTGGGGGTTCTTTTCTGAGCTTAGGAGCAATGTTCTCATAGAAATCTAATGATTCTGGATTGATTAACGCATCTCTGTTTGATACCCGCTTCCCATTTACTATATTCATGACTGCACTTTCAACCTTCTTCATGCTGAATGTGTATGGGATGTCAGGAGCTTGAATTATTAAAGCTGGAACATGCCTAGGAGAAGCCTCTTGGCGCAATCTACGCCTAATCTTCATCCTTAAGTTATCGTTTAATTTGAATCCTGGGGCAAGCTTGACAAAGAGAATGATGCGTTGATCCTTTTTCCATTCTTGGCCTACCGCCACGGTATCATTAATCTCTTCAAGATTTTCCACCACATTATAAATCTCAGAGGGCCCTATGCGCACTCCTGAAGGTTTCAGAGTGAAATCGGAGCGTCCAAGGAAGGTTATCCCACCTGTGTCGCTGTGAATTATTATCCAATCACCATGACGCCAAGCATTTGGGTAATCATTGAAGTATGAATCTCTATACTTCTTTCCGTCAGGGTCACTCCAGAAGTAGAGGGGCATAGAGGGAGTCGGAGCTTCACATACAAGTTCTGCTTGTTGGTCAAGAACAGGGTTGCCCAGCTCATCATATGCCTTCACTGCCATTCCTAAAGCGGGTCCTTGCAGTTCACCTGCGTACACAGGCTGCAGGGGGGTTCCGCAAGCAAAACATCCATTAATATCCGTTCCTCCGGAAATTGAGTTGAAGTGTAAATCCCTTTTGATTCTTTGGTAAATATATTCAAATCCTTCTGCGGAAAGAGGGGAGCCAGTTTGTGAAATTTCTCGCAGCGATGATAAATCAAATGTCTCCCCCGGCTTGACGTCAAGACCTTTTAAGTAGTTGATATAGCTTGCACTGCAACCGAATATTGTTGTCCTTTCGTCCTGGATAAAACGCCATATAGTTCTCCAATCTGGATAACTGGGATTGCCATCGTACAGCATTATCGTGGCTCCTGCAGCTAGAGAGCTTAGCAGCCAATTCCACATCATCCAGCTGGGGGATGTTATGTAAAGAATTCTATCCTCACGTTTTAGGTCTGTGTGAAGTAGCAGCTCTTTTAGATGATTGATAAGAACTCCCCCAGATCCTTGAACAATACATTTTGGTCTACCAGTTGTCCCTGAAGAAAACATGATATAGACTGGATGGTCAAAAGGTAATTGTTCAAATTGAATGGTTTGATGTTCTTGAGAGATGAAATCGCTGTATAGTGTAGAATTGGGAATAGAGTGAATAATTGGTTTTTCTTCAACATAAGGTATTATTATGGTCTTTTTCAGTAAAGGTATTCCTTTGGCGACTTCAGCGGCTTTTGACAAAACGTCAAACGTTTTTCCTTTGTAAAAATAACCATCAACTGTGAATAGAACCTTGGGTTCAATCTGGCTAAAGCGATCAAGAACTGCTCTGGGGCCAAGTTCAGTGCCACATGATGACCATGTCGCACCTATGCTGGAAGTTGCCAGCATAGCGATGGCTGTTTCCATAAGGTTAGGCATGTATGCTGCTACACGGTCTCCAACGCCAATGCCCATATCGCGTAGTGGTTTCACGAGACAAGCTACAGTGTTGTATAGTTTTGCATATGATATATTAGCTGATTTTTGAGCTTCTCCTTTAAATATGAAGGCTTTATGGGGGTCTTTATATCGAAGAAGGTTTTCCGCGAAGTTCAATCTTGCCCCAATAAACCATTTTGCGCCAGGAAACTTGCTTAGATCATCGACTATCATTTCATATTCGCGAGATGCTATAACCTCCCCGAATGTCCATAGGGCTGCCCAGAAATCTGGTACGTTTTCTATCGACCAACTGTAAAGTTGATCATAGGAGACGATTCCAAGAGAGTATTTCTTATTGACAAAATCGATGAACTTGGTTATATTAGCCTGCTCTTTGCGCTCTTTGGAGGGTATCCAAAGTGGTTTTCTCATTTCCACTACCTTTCTGAAATCTGCTATGCATTTTACGAGAAACTCTGTTATGATTTAAATAAGTTTGCGATTAGGTCAGCTGAAGTCTCCATTTTCGAAATATGTAGGCATCCGTAATGATCTCTATATTTCTCCATTCCTTAGTGCTAACCATGCATTCTGTGAATGTTCTTACTATTAATGGGGAATTTGAGAATGAGGTAGATTTGGTCAGAGTTGTCGAGGATGCAAAGAGCCACTTTCCCTCGGAAACATGGGCTGAGATTAGGTATCTTGGAAAACTTAGGTTGGAGCATGATATAAAGATAGCTTTGAGCAAAGATACTCATAAGAGATCTTTTGGGGCATTACTTTCTGAAAAACTAATTAAAAGAATCAACAAGGTGAAGGATTCTGATGGATTGATGAGCCTTATATTGGGAGTAACACCAGACCCTATAGTCGCCATGCACTATTTTTTAGATGGAGGAAGTTTCAAGAGGGTGCTTTACCTTGTTCACGATTATGTGACAGAAAAAGTTGGGATTGTCTCTCTTTTTCGTGTAAGAGAGAATGATTCAACAAGAGTTGTGGCCCACGGATTAGGTCACAATCGCGGGTTACGCCATCACATGAAGCCGATTGACCTCATGTATTCCGAGTTACTAAAAACTTCAATGCTCCAGGTAGAGGGCTTCTGTAAAGTTTGTCGGAATAAACTTGAAAGCGATATAAACGAAGTAGCACGTAAGCTTGAAGAATAATATGGTCAGTATCGTTGTGTGCGCGTAGTCCAATTGCTCTTATAAAAATCACGTGAGTTCAAGGCAAGGCCATTTTATAGTAGCAGAAGCATGGACTCAACAAGGCTTTCCATAGATGAAATTTAGAAAGCTATATGAATTCATACAATAAATTAGACAAATTTGCTGAAAGAATAAGCTCTATATATAACATTACATCAACATGATGAGGGGACTGAAGTGATCCTGGAAGAGCTCTTACCATATATAGCTCTTATAATAGCAGTGATATCAGTCCTTGTCGTCCTGTATATTACACAGCTCAGAAAAAGGAAAAACCAAGATAATTCTCAGCCTTCAATGGTGGGAGCTGCAGAAAGATGGCGATTTAGAGCTCAGCGAAGCATTCCTTTGGAGAGTGCAAAAGACGCGCAGGAACAGCTAAGAACCTTGAGCTTGGAAAGGGAGATACTGGGTGATGCTATTCGCCGGCTCTACGAAGCCCACGCAGAAGGAGAAATAACCGAAAAGGAACGAGAACAATTAGCTAAAAGGTATAAATCAAGAATAATGACAGTAAAAGAAGCTTTAGCAGAAAATGAATCTATTGTTGCACTTCATGAATTAGAAGCCATGCAGGAAGACTTGATAAGGTTATTCGATGAACGATTTGAAGCCTTGAGTTCCAAGATTGAAAATTTGCGTGCACAAGTTGAAATTGAACCTCCAAAGGAGGAAATTGCTACTTCTCCTATGCCTATACAAATTGAGGAGAGTCAAAAGGAAAGACCAACTGCAAGAAAAACGAGAAGAAAAATTTCGCAAAAACCTAAAAAATCTCGAAAAACAGCAGCAGAAGAGAGAATTGAAAAAATACGAACAGAAGTAGAACAGGTTTTAGATCGACTTGAGCAGATGGAGGCTGAGACTTGAGTTTGGATTGGCGCGAAAACGCTAAAAAGATGGCAGCCGTACATGCAACGAAGCACATTGCAGATGGATATACTGTGGGTTTGGGAAGCGGAACGACTGCTGCTTACGCTATTCAAGAACTTGGAAAGAGAATTCGTGAAAAGAAATTACAGATCCATGGCATTCCCACATCCAACCAATCTTTCTTATTAGCAGTTGAATATAAAATTCCTACAACCTCACTAAACGAACACCCTAGACCAGACGTAACAATTGATGGTGCGGACCAGGTAGATGAAGAGCTTAACATGATTAAAGGAATAGGTGGGGCGCTAGCTCGAGAGAAGATTGTGGCATTTGCGTCAAAGATGAATGTTACTGTAGTAGATGAGACAAAGATGACGAAGAATCTAGGCGTCAACCAGCCTATCCCAATTGAGGTGCTACCCTTCGCTTTATCCACTACAATAAAAACACTGCGTGAATTAGATAGCAACCCCGTACTGCGTGAAGCGAAAAGAAAGCTTGGCCCAGTAATTACAGATAACGGGAATTTCATTATTGACACAAGCTTCGGACAAATCGATAAACCAAAAGAACTCAACCAAACCTTGAAAGCTATTCCTGGAATCGTTGAGACAGGTTTGTTTGTAGGTATGGCAAACATTGTTTATATTGGCGGAAGAGAAACTGTCAAAAAACTTGAAAGGTAGCTATTTCTACATGCATCGGACGAAGATATATTTGAAACTGATTGCAGATGGTAACTCTTGGATATTGGCCCAGGATGTAGTCAGTATAAGTTTGTAATGATCTAATTTAATTGATGGTTACAACAATATCCTATGAAAAGAGGGAATCATGTGGAACTAAATGAGCCTTTTGCTAGAGCAGTAAAACTACTTGATCTAATAACCTACCAAGAGGATTCTGTTGTGAGTAGAACAATAATCGATAAGAAAACGGGGACTGTTACCTTATTCGCTTTTGATGAGGGCCAAGGTTTGAGTGAACATTCAGCACCTTTTGATGCTCTAGTGCATGTACTTGAAGGAGAGATACAGATAAACCTCGCTGGAAAGACCATCCATCTGAGCGAAGGAGAAATCTTCATATTGCCAGCCAATCAGCTACACGCATTAAAAGCATTAAAAAAGTTTAAAATGACTTTGACAATGATTCGTTCTTGAAAAGCATCATTGAGCTTTAGCCCCACCCTTTAAATGTGATTTCGTAATTAGTAAGATTTAAATCTCAATATGTCGTTTATCTTTCTTGTGAACCTATACAAGGAGGGATAAAAGTCAAAATGAAGAGACTTCTCAAGAGCAGAAAGGCGTTGAGCCCAGTCGTCGCAGCAATCATACTTATCGCTGTAACAGTTGCAGTATCAATTGCAGTTGCTGCTTGGATGGGAGCACTAACATTCACATTCATGCAAACAGAAGAAGTTGCATTCACAGGCTACACTTGGGATACTACAGGCGATATCGAATGGATTCAACTAACGGTTAAGAACACTGGCTCAACAGATATAACAATAAGTGGGATCCGAATTAACGATGTAGACGCTGACGATTGGGGTTACACAACCTATTCATTAGCTGCAGGCAGTTCAGAGACCTTTACAGTGACTCGTTCAGCAAATTATACATCTGGTGTCAAATACGAGTTCACAGTGCTTACAGCAAAAGGCAACATATTCGGTCCTTACATTAAGACAGCGCCTTAATGCCCAAGTTTCATAAAATTTGAGAATTGGGGAGGAAGGGCAAAGCACCCCTCTTCTTTAATAATATTTGGAGGCACAGAAAGTGGTAGTGGAATTAAAAGAGTATGAATCAGCCGCAGATATAGCAAAAACGATAGATGAAGAGATAAGCAGCACAAAAAGCTTGCTTGGTGAGTATTTACGCCGTCTGGACGAAATTCGTGCTTTGGCAGAGAGGTCGAAGAAAATCCGTGATGTAGTCTTCAAACTAGCAGGAAAGAAAACCAGCCAAGGAAACCTAGACGAAATTTCTGTAGGCGGCTTGAACATTGTTTTGGATGCTAACCCATTCCATGAGCTAACAGCCATAGAAGAAGTTGTAAGAAGTCAACAGGATAGACTTTTGGTCCTGCAGAAATCGCGGGAAGCATTGAAATGGGTGGATCAGATCGGCGACACCGATGGACTCAAGTACTTAGTCTTAGAAAACGATGGAATACCGGAAAGAGTGCTTTTTAAGATCTCCTAATGCCTGCATCTCATAAGATTTGGATGTGAAAAACATGAATAGCGACGCATATTCTCTCGCATTGAAGAACGCGCTTACCGAGATTCGGAATATTTGCCCTGACATACGAACTTCTTTTCTCTTTGACAAGGAAGCTGCAATTGTTGCAGGAGATGCCGAGACATCAGAAGCGACAATAAAGGATGTAGTTGGATCACTAGCAGGCATATTAAGCAAAGCTGATACTATGGAAGGTTTGAACTCTCTAGTGGTAGAAGCTAACAAAGGGAATGTTCACATATTTTACATTAGCGATATGTACCTAACAATGATTACCTCGAAAAAAGCAGACATTAAATACGTAGAAACCACTGCACGAGTGCTAATTCCAACAATCATAAAGCTGCTTGATAACCTCAGCTATGCCCCCCTCAAACAACAGCCCCCTTCCCAAACCTGGGAGCCAGAGGAGAAAATTTCACAGGAAGATAAAGAAGAAAAGAAAGAAGAAAAAGAACAAGAGAAAAACAGGAAAAAGCCCACGCTCAATATGGAACTACCATCCAATCAATTGATTGTGGAAAGTTTTGGGGGTTTATGGGTTCGTAGCGACACTGTTCACATCAGCGAAGACATCATGTCACAGTGGGAAGAAGCGACAGATGGAAAAGAGATTATCTTAGTAGAAATCGAATCATTTGATGGTAAAACCAGTCAGTGCAAAGTTAAGACATTAGATCATTCAAAGCTAGAAAATAAGGCGATTATTCGAATTCCCGAAAAGCTTTGCCAGACTCTGAATATAGAAAAAGGCGAACTTGTGAGAGTAAAACCGATAATTATGTAGGAAATGTGTTTTATGGCACCAAAAAAACGCAAATCGCACAGAATTTCTTTAGAGGAAGAAAAGAAGCCTGAGTTTTCAATTGAATTCCCAGAAGAGCTTGCAGCAAAAATAAAGGAGGCCAAAAAAGAGCTAGAGAAAACAGAACATAAAAAAGAAGACAAATCTAGTAGAAGGGAAAAAATAAAACGAAACATAGACAAAATAAAAGCTAAAGATGGTATTGTAGGTTATATTTTCAGAAACGCCAAGTCCGCAAGCATTGATCTAAATGATCCTGCGAAGGTTATTGACTATGCGGTCTTGTCTTCTTCAGCTTTAGAAGCCAGTAATCAACTATCAAAAACCTTTGAGCTTGGCGATGTGAAATATGTGTTGGTTGAAGGAGGTAATATCAAGCTTCTTTCTATCACTGTTGATGAAAGCGAAATCAGCTTCTTTATGGAAAATAATATCAACCACAATCGCATCTATAAAGATTTGCTAAGCTAAATAACAAGCTTTATCTCTCCTTTTTTTAAGATTTCAAAATTGAGTTTAAGCTCAAAAGGTCCAAATGATCCGGATTAAGATCCATCTTTTTGTACCGCTTCACTATCTTAAAAGATGGTTAGTTTTACACGCAAATAGCGCACACAGAGAAATGAAAGGGAAATTGGTGTTTTTATCGATTTTCACTACGCGCCCGCACAGACCGTAACTTGCGCGTGTGTTGTTTTACCTTGAAGAATATTTGAGGTTTCATATCGACCAACTTTAGCGCACCCACACTTCAAACCCATGGCTTGCTAGAGCCTTTTTGCATAATGTTTAAATGCTTAATGTGATAAGCGACTATCACTTTATCAACAAGGTGAAAAGCAACTCATGTCCGAGAAAGAAGTTATAGTCGAGCAGTTACTCAAAAAAGCCAAACGTCCCGCTAAACTCGCTGTGGCCTATCATTCCTTTTACGAAGGAAAGGTCCAAGTCATGCCTAAATGTCCTATCCGTAGCCCCGCGGACTTCGCTATATGGTACACCCCAGGCGTCGCAGCTAGTTGCCGAAAAATTAAAGAAACACCAACAGAAGTCTGGGCTCAAACCAATCGAGCGAACTATGTAGCTGTAGTCTCTGATGGCACGAGAGTGTTAGGCCTAGGTGACATAGGTCCAGAAGCAGGTATGCCTGTCATGGAAGGAAAAGCTTTACTTTTCAAGTATCTCGGTGGCGTCGACGCTTTCCCAATATGCCTCAACACAAAAGATCCAGAGGAAGTAGTGCGCGCTTGCCAACTTATTGAACCCACTTTTGGGGGTATAAACCTCGAAGATCTCAGTAAACCCAAATGCTTTTATGTCTTAGACAAGACCCGCGAAAAACTAAATATACCTGTCTGGCATGACGATCAACAGGGTACTGCCACAGTCATTTTGGCGGGATTGTTGAACGCATTAAAAATTGTGGGTAAAAAACCTCAAGAAAGCCTGATCACCCTGATAGGGGTCGGCTCAGCCAACACCCGCACAGCGTATGTCCTCTTTCGCGCTGGATTCAAACCAAGCAATCTCATCCTCGTCGACACCAAAGGCATTCTCTATGCAGGGAGAACTGACATGGAAAAAGTGAAACAGGAAAATCCTTGGAAATATGAACTAGCCCAGAGAACTAATGCTGAGGATAGAATAGGTGGTGTGGCAGTAGCCCTCAAAGACGCAGACGCAGCTATAGCTGCTAGCAAACCTGGCCCTGGAACCATAAAAAAAGAATGGATAAGCCCTATGGCGACCAATAGTATAGTTTTTGCTTGTGCCAACCCAATCCCAGAGATTTGGCCTTGGGAAGCAAAGGAAGCAGGTGCGCGAATAGTTGGTACAGGCCGCAGTGATTTCCCCAATCAAATCAACAATAGCTTAGGCTTTCCTGCTATATTCCGTGGCGTTTTAGATGTTAAAGCTACAACAGTTACAGATGACATGTGTGTAGCAGCTGCCAACGAGTTAGCTCACTTTGCTGAAGAAAGAGGTATAAACGAAAACGACATCGCTCCCCGAATGGAAGAATGGGAAGTCTTCCCTCGGGAAGCTGTCGCTTGCGCATTGCAGAGCATAAAGGAGGGAGTTGCCCGCATAAAGCCTTCTAAACAAGCGTTGTGGGAAAGAGCCGTAGCTATCATCAAAAACGCTAGAGAATCCACTCATCTGCTCATGAAACAGGGGCTAATCAAGCAACCCCCTCCACAAGAAGACATCTTAACCACAGGCCCCTAAATCTCCCCTTTTTTCAGCCGCTTGCATTGATTTTCTGAAAAAGTACAAATATTTCTCTTCCATTAATGAAAATGGCGACGAACTTGGAAAGGTACTAGGTTATCTAAAGGTATACACCCGCGCTTTTTTTAGAGGTAAGCTTAAAGCCCAAAAGGCTCCCGTACTCTAAACGTCTAACAAAGTATAAGAGTGAAAATCTTGTCAGCAGTAGACAAAAACACAAAAGTCTTGCTTGATCCCTTTGGGACAACAATGGTTGAAGATTATGACCATCTCTGCAAGGAGTTCGGTATTGAATATTTCAAGCCTTTGCTCTCTAAAGTGCCGAATTCAAACATGTTGATGAGGCGAGGCATAATTTTTGGTCATCGCGACTTCGAGCGTATTTTGGAAGCTATGATAAAACACGAAGAATTTGCGGTTTTAAGCGGTATCAAGCCAACAGGTCAATTCCATCTAGGGACGCTGATGACTGCCAAAGAAATCGTATACTTCCAGAAGCAGGGAGGAACCACCTTTTATTGTATCGCTGATATTGAGGCCTATGAAGACAATAGAATACCCTTAGAAAGAAGTGAGAAATATGCAGTAGAAAATGTCGCAGACATTCTTGCCCTCGGACTTGACTCGAAGAATGCATACATTTATCGTCAAATGAAAGAGACACGAGTCAAAGATTTAGCAATCATGTTTGGTAGGGCACTAACTTTGGCCACAGCAAAGGCAATTTATGGCAAACGACACATTGGACTCTACCTGTCAGCACTTATTCAAGCTGGAGATATTTTATTGCCTCAACTAAGAGATTTTGGCGGTCCTAAACCAACTGTTGTGCCTGTCGGAGTAGACCAAGATCCCCACTTGCGGCTCACTAGAGACCTAGCACAGAAATTTCAACGTAAATACAAGTTTATTCCCCCTTCAGCCACCTATCACAAATTAATGAAAGGGCTCACTGGCTCAGCTAAGATGAGCAAACGAGAAGCAGCAGATAGCCTCTTGACCTTAAATGAAAGTCCAGAGAAAATCTCTCATAAAATTTCTAATGCGTTTACTGGTGGGAAAGCAACAATCGCTGAACAGCGAAAGTTGGGGGGCATCCCAGAGATCTGCCCCATATACGATATTTGCATGTTTCACTTCATAGAAAAGGATGAAGATATCATAAAAATCTACAACGAATGCAGAAATGGAACACTTCTTTGTGGGGAGCACAAGAAACAAACAATTGATATCGTGTTAGACTTTGTGAATGAACACCAACGAAAACGGCGGAAATTCATAGATAAGGCAAGGGCAATACTCGGAGTCATGTAAAAGGTAGAAGTTGGCAAACGAATAGATAAAGAAGCCCTTAGAAAACAATCTAAATAAAAGCGTACAATATTGAAATCGAAATAAACATGCACGTGATTCGAAGAATGCCAAAAAACCTTTAAGCCATAGTGCCAAGACGAACAATGAAATTCAAAGCTAAACCAAACATGGAGATTATTGATATGACCTGTTATTTTAGGCATCTTCAACATATTTTCAAAAAGGCGGGGATAGAAGTCACAAATGAGAATAAAAGAGAAGTTGACAGAGTTATTCATGGAATCGTCGGTTTGAAGTATAAGAACTGCTCTGCTACTTGGAAAGAAGTGAAGAAAAAACTTGCAGTAGACGAAGAAAGCTTTGTTTCCGAGTTGAACAATGCATTGCTTCAGCACAGATAAAACAGTTCGATAAAGCGTTTATCCAAATTAGCTGAGCATATGCGTACTTTAGTTATCCAAAAACAGGTTGCTTGTAGCTCAGGGTCAAAAACCCAAGAAGATAAGCCTTTATAAGAGACTTAATAAATCATCTGCAGGACAAAAACCAGGTAAGAAACCTTGCCAACACCATACGATGTGCCTGCACAAGCATTCATTAATAAACTAGCAAAATATGTTAAAGAAAACATTGACCAAGTTGCTCCACCGCAGTGGGCACCCTACGTAAAAACAGGCGCCTACGCCTTACAGCAACCCCAGAACCCAAATTGGTGGTTCACTAGATGCGCTTCACTTCTTCGAAAAACCTACATGAAAGGCCCAATTGGTGTTGAAAGGCTAAGAGCACAGTATGGAGGTCGAAAAGACAGAGGAACCCGCCTTGAACAGGTGAGAAGAGGGGGAGGAAGTAACATCAGAAAAATCTTTCAACAGCTCGAATCTGCGGAACTCATTGAAAACGTCAAAGGACAAGGACGAGTGTTAACGAGTGGAGGAAGACGACTACTAGATACCATAGCTACCGAGCTTAAGAAGGAGCTGGAGAGGAAAACGCCTGAACTAACAAAATACTGAGAAGATGAGAGTGGCGATGAGTGAAGACGAAGAAATCGAAGCATTACGCAAAAAGAAAATGATGGAATTGCAGCAAAGGCTCGCAACGGAGCAACAAAGGGTTCAAGCGCAACAACAAATCGAAATGCAAAAAAAAGCCCTACTCCGGCGCATACTATCCCCACAAGCAAGACAACGCCTCACAAACCTGAGAATTGTGAAGCCAGAATTTGCAGCACAAATCGAACTCCAACTCATACAACTCGCACAGACAGGGCGCCTGAGTATTCCAGTCACTGATGACCAACTGAAGGAAATTCTAGCAAGATTACAGTCTCAACGACGAGACATCAAAATAAGGAGAAAATAACTATGGCGAGAAACAAGCCAACCGCAAGAAAACGCAGATTGGCAAAAGCCGGAAAGCAGAAGAAACCAGTCCCAACGTGGGTCGTAGCTAGGACACAAGGCCACGTCCGAAGACACCCAAAGAGCAAGCACTGGCGCCGCTCAAAACTCAGAGCATAGCGAAGGGATAAGACCTTGGAAGAAAAAACAACAGAAGAAAGTGAAGGCACAGAAGCCCCCGAAGCCATCGAAGAAAAAGCAAAAACAGATGAAGAAGAAACTGAAGATGAGATCCTCGAAGAGGAAAAGATTGAGGAGCCACCACCTCGCCTTGAAGAAGAAAAAGATGAATTCGTAGAAGAAAGAATCTATACAATACCCCTGCGACGTGCATGGACAATGCCACCCAAAAAACGAGCTCCTCGAGCCATACGTATCATCAAATCCTTCGTGCAAAAAAACATGAAAATTGGCCAAGTGACAATTGAGGTAGAGGGAGAAGGAGAGGAAGAAGGAAGAATAATAATAAGTAACGAAGTTAACGAAAAAATTTGGAGTCGAGGAATCGAAAAACCTCCTCGAAAGCTACGGATTCGTGCAGCTAAAGACACGGAAGGCAATGTGACTATTTTTTTAGCCTAGGAGACAACATTTGGCAATTTACTTGCTAAGTCTTTTTGGAAGCGCAAGCATAGGAGTATATTCTCTAGCCACTGACAAAATGGTCCTAATTCCTCCCGAAGCATCGGAATCAAAAGCTGGCAAAGTGGAAAATTGGCTTTGTGTTAACTTGGCTAGGACAACCATCGGAGGTTCAGTTCTGCTAGGCGCCTTAGTTTGCGCTAACTCAAACGGTGTTGTTTTACCTCATTATGTGAGAAAAAAAGAATTAAGAACCATAAAAAAAGTAGCTAACGACGCGAATTTAGCAATTTTAGAGACAAAAAAGACTTCCTACGGTAACATGGTACTTACCAATGACTATGGAGCCGTAGTTGACCCAAGACTTAAACCCAGTACTATTGAGAAAATATCTGACACACTAGGCGTAGAGGCTGTTCCCGGAGAAATAGCTGGGTTACCCTATGTCGGTTCGTTGGCATTGGCCACTAATAAGGGAGTATTGGCGCATCCTTTAATAAGGGAGGAGGAAAAGCAGCTTCTTAAGAAAATATTAAAAGTGCCCGTAGATGTCGGTACAATTAACTGTGGAATACCATACGTAGCCACAGGATTAATAGGGAACAGCAACAATGTAGTTGCTGGATTCCTAAGCACAGGTCCTGAAATGTTCATCATTGGTCAAGCACTCGAAGTTGTGAGTTAAAATGAGCAAGGTCAAAACATTCCGTGTAACGGGTAAGCTAGCTAAGCCCAACTTGACAACAGCTTTCAAAAAAGAGATCCGAGCCCTAAGACCTGAGCATGCAAAAGAAAAGATACTCATGGAGCTGGGAAGCAGGCACAGAGCAAAACGTTTTCAAATCAAAATCTTCGAAATCCGTGAGATCAAGCCAGAGGAAATCGAAGATCCCCTCATAAAAAGACTGACCTTAGGAGAAGAAGAAGATGTCAAATAATGAAGAGAAATTTCGAAGGCTGTTAGCAGAGCTTCGGCTTTTGGAAGGAACAGCAGAAACGCTGCAAAACAGAATTAATCTAGTAAGAGCTGCCACCACTGAACTCGCCTTCGCCTCAGCAACTATTGATGGAATAGAAGAAGAGAAGGATGGAACTCCTTTGCTTGTACCAATTGGTGGTGGCTCCTTCATAAAAGCCACCGTCGCAACAAGAGAAACTTTAGTGGTGGGAATTGGCGCAGGTGTCTCGGTGGAGAAGCCCAGAGACGAAGCTAAGCAGATCGTAGAGAAGCGCATCACAGAGCTTGAGAAGTCCGGGAATACTCTTCAACAGCAGCTGAGCCAAGTTGTAGAGAGGATACGAGAAAGCAGGCAGCAACTCGACGAAATTTCAATAACTCTAGCCAGTAGGAGACAAGCTAATGATGTTCGAAAAGCTAAAATCGGGACTTAGTCAGCTTGTTAACAAGATTACAACAACAGAGCTGAAAGCGAAAGACCTGCAGCCAGTCCTCTCTGATTTTAAGTTGAGCCTTATTGAAAACGATGTGGCGCTTCCAGTCGCAGAGCGAATATGTGATGAGATGGAGAAGCGATTAGATGGTTTTGAAGTTAGCCGCTTAGAAGACCGGAAAGAAGTTGTGGAGAAGAATCTACACGAAGTTCTGCTTGAAATTTTAAGCAAGGGCGAAAAGATCGATATACTAGAAATGGTTGAAAAGAAGCAAAGAAGTGGAGACCAACTAATTATCGTTTTTGTTGGAATCAATGGTACCGGAAAAACAACGAGTATTGCTAAGATTGCCAAATTGCTTTTGAAAAATAAGTTCACGGTTGTTTTGGCTTGCAGCGACACATACAGAGCTGGCTCAATTGAGCAATTGGAGGAACACGCGAAAAGACTTGGTGTGCGTATAATTAAGCACAGCTATGGCGCTGATCCAGCTGCAGTGGCTTTTGATGCTATAAAACATGCTCAAGCACATGACGTAAATGTTGTGCTTATTGACACGGCAGGACGCATTCAAACTAATAAGAATCTAATGAACGAATTGTCGAAGGTTAAGCGTGTCGTAAATCCAGATTTAACAATACTAGTGGTTGACGCTCTAACTGGAAACGATGCAGTTATGCAGGCTGAAGAGTTCAATGATAGTGTGGGCATAGATGGAACAATTCTTACAAAAGTTGACGCTGATGCAAAAGGCGGCTCAGCACTAAGCGTTACATATGTCACTGGTAAACCTATTGTATTCATCGGCTTAGGTCAAACTTATGAAGATCTACAGCTTTTTGACCCAGAGCTATTCACGCAAATGATACTGGAGTAGGCACTACAACCATATTATACACACGAAGAATAAACACTGCAAGAGTTGAGCAAGCTACATCAAAATTTCTCAAAGCGTATGTTAGATCGAAACTCAATCCCTCGAGCCCTAACTTTATACCTAAGATTTGATGTTCTCTCTAAATCCCTTAAAATTTATTGAAGAGCTTTAGCATTATCGCCTTTTCGCTGTGAAGTCTATTTTCAGCTTGATCATAGATTACGCTATTGGGCGCCTTTACCATTTCGCCACTTATTTCGTACCCTCTATGGATAGGCATGTCATGCATAATCAGTGCTTTGCTGTTCTCCATTAGTTTGTTATTAATCTGGTAGGGCATCAAGAGTTTGATGCGCTTTTCTTTCTCCTTTTTGAATTTAGGATCTCCGAAGAGCTCCATATCGACCCATGTATCTGTATATACTGCATCAGCGTAGCTCACAGCACTTTTTGCATCAAGTGTGGAATGATATAATCCAGTTTTTTTTGCCTTTTCAAGCAGCTCAGCATCGTATGCGGATTCATGTACAATTGGTGTTACTATTGTAATTTCCATGCCAACCATGGTGCAGGCTTCAATTAAGGAGTTGCAGACGTTATTGTGAACACCTATGTAAGCCAATCTTAATCCCCTTAGTTTGCCTTTGTGCTCTTTCATTGTCATTAAATCAGCGATAGCCTGGCAAGGATGATACTTTTCGTCACAGCCATTAATCACAGGTACTCGTGAAGCTGAAACCATTTTCATCAAGTCACTATTTCTTTTCAAACGAGCCATTATGCAGTCGACATTACGGGAGAGATATTTAATCTCGTCGCTTATATCAGCCAATGTGAATTGAGTTGTCAACCAATCCATATATATAGCGTGACCTCCCAGCTGTGTCATGGCAACTTCGAAAGAGACACGTGTTCGAGTGGATGTTTTCTGAAAAATCATGGCCAAAGATTTATCCTGCAATATCGTGCGATATTTTGTGGGTTCTCTCTTAACCTCGATTGCCTTATCGATTAAAAACTCAATCTCTTCTGAGGTCCAATCCTTAAAATTTATCATATGCCTCATGAGAACATCACTGGTCTTTCTTCAACAAGCCAAATAGAAATAATATAAGTTTTGTGGATACCACTAAACTGATGACAATATTCTGAAAACGCTGGTTGGGTAGCAAATGATTCTCATAGTCGCCTCCAGAAAGGACATAGCAAGCATAAATGTCCGGCAACAATTGCTAGCCAATTACGATTTCAGAGAAGAAGCCAGGAAATTTCATAACAACACAACTTATCACACAATTGTAGGACCCTATGATGTAAAACTCGTAACTATCAAAGAATGTGCAATCCACTATCAGAACATCACAGATCATTTCCACCCCAAAATAATAATTTACATTTCTCGGCACAGTAGCAAAAGCGGCATTCCAACCCTCTCTGTACACACACCTGGAAACTTAACTCAGGTGCAAAAAGGTGGTAGGTCAAGAAAAATCTCAATAGCACCAGCGAACGCTATGAGGGAAGCTTTATGGGAAATGGTTCGACAAAAAAGGAGACTAGGTTTGGATTACCAGGTTTCATATGAATGCACTCATCATGGACCATCTCTCAATGTCCCAGCAATGTTTGTGGAACTCGGAAGCTCACCAACGCAATGGGAGGATATTAAGGCTGCAGAAGCTCTAGCCCATTCCATAATGGCTTTGATTTCTAAACGCCCAAGATATTCGAGAGTAGCAGTTGGCATCGGTGGACCACATTACAGCTCGAAATTCACACGTATGGCTCTAGATGATTCTTTTGCCTTTGGTCATTTAATTCCTAAATATGCTGTTTCCGAAGTTGACGCAGAGATCATAAAGCAATGTGTGGAACGCACACTGGAGAAAGTTGAAGTTGTTGTCTTGGATTGGAAGGGAATACGAGGTGGTGATAAAAGCCGAGTATCTTTCATTTTGGAGAAAATTGGGGTGAAAATTCAGAAAGTTTAGATCACCTCGATTGCTTTCACTGAGCCAAGATTACATGAATCTCTCCAGCTTGGTCAGTCCAATGATTTCATCAAACTCCAAACCCAATGCATCCAAGACTTGTTCGAAGGTGGATCGCAGATAAGCTACGTACTTTTCAACATCAATCTCGCTGTCTGTTGCAAACTGAATCGGCATCACATAAGTCTCAACTTTCTTTTGGTCTTTTTTCATGTCCGGCTTCTCGTACAAGTATTCTTTACGTTTTATTTTCACGAAACTCACTAGATCTCCTGCTTTCATCTCAAATCCCTTGTCTTGCAATATTCTCGCTGCTGTGACGTGTTGAGGGGTGGTTTTATCATATCTTTCTGGTGCTGCGCCGAGAACCACATGAAACGCCAAGTCATTCAAGTTAATCCAACCTCGCCGCTTCAAACGAGTATAGCGGTCTAAGATTATTTTTTTGATATCTTTCTTGGCAATCTCAAACTCCGCTGAGGAGTTGACACTTCCGAGCCTAGTTTTCATTTCGTCAAAAGCATTTTTAATGAACTTAGGAATGTGCCTTTTCTTCCCTGTTAAGCCCTTGACATCAACACTTCCATCCTCAAGGACACCTAAATAATTCTTTTTACGTGAACTGAAAACAGTGTAGCGATAGACTTTGTCAACATCTAAAGTCATTTTCAATTCTCTCTTAGACCACCGCGCTAGCTCCTTGATCTGATCCTTGGAGGGGTTCTTCAAGAACACACTGTCGGTATCACCATATAGCACCTCAATATTCAGCGTTTTCGCTTTCTCCACTATCTGTGTTAAAGCATACCGGGCAATTGCAGCAGTTGCCTCTGCGACGGGTGGGCAATATAAGTCAAATGATTCGGCTCCAAAAACGCCATAGCTTGCATTTAATATGACTTTCAAAGCACGCTGGATTACATTGTACCAACTACGAATGTTTATTGGGAGGGTCGTGTCTTTTATCTTGGGCTTATACCATCTAACTCTCAAATCTCTCAACGAACCGATGACTAAGCTTTCCAGAGCCTTATTCTGCCGGCATACCCAATGTGGCGTTCCAGGCACAACATTGCTTTTGCATTCTTCATGAGAACAGCGTATCGTCTGATAGCCTAAATTCCAGATCTTAATGATAGAAGGGTAAAGGCTAGCGAAATCCATCACAGCTACGTTGAAATGCACTCCTGGTTCTGGTTCCACCACAATTGCCCCTTTATACTTCTTGCCTTTAATGATGGCAGTAGTAGCTGTGTCACCCTTCAAAGCCAAAATATCTGATGTATTAGGAACCAAGATCCCTTGTCTACTGTGCTCAAATTGCAGGAAATTCCTAATCCAACGGGATACGCCTTGCCTACTGACATCTTCTAAAGGCATTTTACTGAGTCGGGCAAGCACTAAAATCAGCTTCATCGTAAGGTTATTGTTGAAACTCGTCAGCTTAAAGGCAATCTCTGCATCGCGAAGACAATAATGGGCCAACTCAGAATAGCTTAACTCAACAAAGGGTTTATCCAACTCAATCTTTGACATTCCAATTAGGGCTTTACCAACATCGTTGAGGTTCACATCTCGATATTTATTGCTGAACGCGTAGATCTGTATAGAACGGTTGTAGAAAAACTTATACAAATCAATATGAATTCCATTCTTCAACAAGCATACACGACGACCAACTTCTATAGGAATCTCCTTTCGAATTCCAAGCTTCTCTGCTCTATGCGCTAAGTATCGTAGATCGAAGTCGTCACCATTGAAGGTGATAACGAATGGATAATCCCAAAGAACTTTAAAAATTGCCCTAATTAGATCATCTTCAGAATCGAAAAACTCTACCTTTGTGTCTTTAGGTATTCTTTTCACACCACCTCTTACGCCATCTCTTTTCAACAGCAGAATTCGGTTATTGTTATCTGTTGACATCAGAGAAGCACAAATAATTTTGTAAGGGGCTTCATTTGGGTCAGGTACGCGCGTGGCTACGGGTGAAAAAACTTCAATGTCTAAAGCCACACGCCTAAATGGCGGTGCTGGATACTCAAGTAGGCTTGCCCATCGTTTAATATAAGACCTTTCTTTCAACTCCTCTTTGTCGTCAAAGAGAGCTTGAATCTCCTTGACGATGTTTTCTGCAGCATCCACCTTAGTTGGCACTAGTTCGCCTTTTTTGATGCTGTACAGCATGCCTGGGACTAGATCCTGATCATAAATGTATCTTTGATAATATTTTATCGCAGCTTCCCAAATTTTAGCCTCGGGTTTCTCACCTTTCGCTACCTTAGCATGCTCTTTTGGAATGAGCTCTCGTAGGCTTGTTGCTCTTCCACCGATTGCGAGGGGGTCCTTTGCTACGATTTTGGTTAGAGTCACAGTTTTGCCCAGAAGTGGATTAAACCTTTTTACTTCAAAGTGTTCAAAACTCTGACTGGTCTTCAAGCTTTCCAACTGATCAAGTTCATATGGAGACAGGTTTGTGAAAAGATATGGTTTGTGCCCCGTTTTGTCATGCCAGAAGTAAATCCTCTTGGTCTTTGGTTCGTATAGTTTGATGCATACAGCCTTTCTTCTACCATCATAAGAAGCAGAGACAAAATATGAGGGGGGGAGCTGTTGTGGATCTTCCTTTTTCGGGATTCTCTCTTTCAGAATCTTTTTCTCTATAGGTTGAGTTATGGGTTCGGTTGATTCTCTTTTCTTTGTCTTTTCGATTGTTGTAGGAGCTAGTTTAAAAAACTCTTGTAATTGCCTCTGCTCCGCCATTTTCCCGGTCTCAATAACTGTATATGCACATCAAGATTTTAATAAATCGTCTGCCCCAATCTGCATTGCATTGAACCTCCTCCGTGATGCTTTAGCCCTAGCCATCGAAGCCTTGTGCTGGATTGAACTTAAAGGATTTAATGAAAGGCTGGCATTAATCAGTGCATCAAGGCAGCTAAGGATACGTAGTCCAAACGCGATGGGATTAGCACATAAGATGGTTTTGGAGACTCTTAGAAGGCAAAATTTCCTAGACTTCATGATCAACTCAGTCTTACCAGCTCATGAAGGACTAAGTTCTATCAATGATCTTTCACCTGCAGTTCGTGCTTTTTTACGCCTTTACGCTTATGAAACAAAGATTAGAAAACATGATAGCCTTGAAAAAGCAATAAACATGACCAAGACTGGACGTTTTGTATTGGGTTGGCGAAGGCTAAGAGTAGCTGAGAAGATTTTTGGTGACCTACTTAGCCTTGAGCCAAAAAGAGTTTTGAAAAGCACTAGTAATGCTCAGAAAGTGTCTTTTCAATTGTTTCAGCCGCTTTGGTTTGTAAAATACTGTTTTAAATTATTCGGTCGGCATGAAGCTTTGAGATATTTCAGAAGTACCCTTTCAACTACACCCACTTACATTAGGATCAACACTCTAATAAAGAGTGAAGAAGAAGCATTAGCAGAATTATGTAACGAAGAATTAGTCTTAGAAAAAGTGGAAGGGCTAATGCATACTTACAAAGTGGTGAAGAAGAAACAGCCCTTAGCGAGAACCTCCAGCTTTAACAATGGTCTATTCTATATACAAGATAAAGCAAGTTCTTTAGCCATAGAGGTGGCTGCTCCACAAGCTCATATGGTAGTGCTGGATGTATGCGCAGCGCCAGGTGCAAAAACCACGTATATGGCTCAGTTAATGGAAAATCAAGGCACGATTATCTCGGTAGACTACTCCAAAAGACGAATGAGGATCTGGAAGCAAGAAATCAAAAGGATGAGTGTAGATACCGCCACACCTATTATTGGGGACGCATACAATCTACCCATTCACAATGTCAAGGCTGACATCGTTATCCTAGACCCTCCGTGCACAGGCACCGGAACTTTTAATCGGACACCCTCTGCAAAGTGGCGGCTTTCCAAGAATTCAATTAAAAATATGACTGGAATTCAGTGGAAAATGTTGAACAGCTGTGCTGAGCTCGTGAAAGATGAAGGCAGCCTTGTATATTCAACCTGCAGCATCACTGTAGAAGAAAATGAAATGTTGATTGAGCGGTTTCTGAAGTGGCACCCTGAATTTATGCTAATAAAGACCCGCCCTCAAATAGGTCTCCAGGGGCTACGAGGTCAGGCTGACAGCCAACGCTTGTATCCCCATATTCATGAATGTAATGGTTTCTTCATTACAAAGCTGGCAAAAAAAATCTAGCTGTTTTGAGCCTTCTCAATCCTACATAAAGCTTCGAAAAGAATTCTTGCAGCTAGAATTGCAGTAATCCCATTATCATATAACGGTGCGACTTCTACTATATCTAGACCGATTGTGCGGCCATCGCAGAGATCAAGAACGAGGTCTAGAAGGTCTGATGTTGACAGTCCTTCTGGTTCTGGGTTCTGCACAGCTGGTGCAAAAGATGGATCGAGAACATCCATATCTATTGTAAGATAGGTTCTCCCACAATTCTCCACTGATTTTCTAATTGCTTTAGATGCTGTCTTCAGTCCCAATTTCCTTATTTGTTCCATCGTAAAGTATTGAATCCCCGCCTTTTTCGCATAAGCCAACTCCTCCTTGCAGACAGCTCGGGTTCCTACTTCAATAATTTTCTTAGGTTTAGCCTGTTCATTGAGCCTTCGCATGAAGGTGGTATGGCACACATCAAAATCCATATACTTGTTCCGAAGATCCAAGTGAGCGTCGAAACTAATTATAGAAGTATCTTTGCCACCAAGGCCACACACGGCACCTAAAGTAATGGTATGTTCACCACCGATAAGTATAGGCTTTTTTTTGGCTTTCAACAAATCTTTCACAGTGTTTACAAGACGTTCCAAGGTTACTTCTACGTTATTGCTGATATGAAGGTCGCCTAAATCGTGAATTTTCAAGCCTTCTATATCGAGATTTGAGCGGAAGCTATAGGTTTCTATATTTAAGGAAGCCTCTCGTATGGCGAGAGGCGCGGCTCGCGCACCTGTTCTATAGGTGCTGGTTAAGTCAAAGGGCACCCCTACAACAACATAATCAGCATGTTCAAAGGACTCTTGACAACCACTGAAGACGACAGGATGTGAAACATAGAGGTCGAAGTAACTCATAACCTATACCATCTAATACACGCGCATTTAATTTTCCGTTAACTTTCACTTGGGGTAAGGCTTCTTACGTTTATGCACAGCGTTATAGGCAAAAACTTTTGCATATTTCATGGCAGAGTTAAAATGTTTGGAAGCTTCTTGTTCAATTTCCTCCGGGCTCAATTCATGCTTTGCCAAATGAATCATTTCATACAACAACCCGAAAGAAGGCAGTTTATGACCTCGCTTATGTTTGTTAACCAAATAAATTACAGTCTCTCCTGTTGGCAATCTTCCACAACATCCTCCCAGCTCCTCCCCCTCTTTAAGATTTCCAGCTTCACGTTCCATTTTAACTATTGAATCAAAAATTGGACTATCAGGGCGTATATACCGAACTCCCGAAAAATTAAAACTTCCAAAGTTTTTCTCTACATAGATTTTAAAACCTTGAATCAAATGTTTCTGGCTTTGGGGGGGCTCCACAAAAGCTTTAGCTTTAGCCATAGCATGCAATTAGCAATACTAGTTATTCAATTTTATCAAACCCTCGACTGCAATGCATGCTTTCACACAGTACCAACTTGACAAAGGTCCATTAAAACAATGTCAAGAAGCACGAGGCTTAGCAAATTTAACACGTTTCATGGCACGTGCTTTTCTGAAAGCAAAAACGAATATTACGCCTGAAACAAAACCCCCTATGTGAGCCCAGTATGCTACGCCACCGCCAATACCAAGAGATGTGTAGAGCACTTGGAGCAAGAACCAGAATCCCAAGAAAATTGCGGCCGGTATTGCGACAATATATGCAATTCTAAAAAGCATGAGAGTTAAAATCTTGGCTCTCGGGTACATTACGATGTAGGCACCCATCACGCCTGAGATTGCACCGGAAGCCCCCAAAGTTGGGATAATAAGCTCGTTTGGAGCTGTGAGACTGAATATATGCGCAAAATCTGCTACAAGACCGCAGGTAAGATAGAATAAAAGAAATCGATAGTGGCCAAACGCGTCTTCCACGTTATCTCCAAAAATGTACAGGAAAAGCATGTTACCTCCAACGTGGAAAATATCAGCATGAAGAAACATAGAAGTAAAGAGGGTATGCAGATTTCTCCCTTCAAGGATATCAGCGGGAACCATCATGAAGTTGCTGTACAGCGATTCCACAAACTGGAAGACTGTTAAATTCCGCGGCCATAACAAGTAGCTTAAAAGTGGAATAAAAAGCGCTAAGTTGATGATTAAGAGAATTCGCGTTACATGTGGTGTTGTTTGTGAACGATTTTCGTCACGGATAGGAATCAAGCCAACAATCCCAAGTGGCTATTTGGGCATTGGCGGGGTTTAAGTGTTAACCAAGAATTATGCAAACACTGGGAAAGTGATAATGCGTGCTAGTTGAAACTTAGTTGAGGGTTCTTCTCCAGAAACATAATGAAGCTACATTATGTATGCATATACATTAGAAAAAGAAAAGAAGTTTATGACAAGGGTGGAGGTGGTGGCACTTCAGGTGCAGACGGTTGTGTGGCAGAATTCTTAATCGAGAAGAACGATACTGTTAGCAGTATCCAAGCAATAAACATGAGTAGGAAACCAATGATAATTATAGTCAAAACAGCACCGATTAGTAGCAGTAGACCCGCAGTACCAAACATTTTCTCGCCGGTCTTCTCTGATAGCATGTCAAAGGACTTCTTATAAAATATGGCCGTCAAAAGATAGAATACAAAGATGACGATCAAAGCCACGATGATACCCGTAAAGAAGGCAATGGGATCAGCGAGACTGGGTGTGGGCGTAACAACCGTAAAACCGAAGATTAAAGAAAGTAAAACAAATGCTCCGACAAAAATGCCAACTATTCCAAAGATAAATCCATAAAGCGCATTTTGAAATATCCCATTCTCGTTGTAATGGTCGGCCAGACGCCTCAAGCCAACTAACAACAATATTATGCCTACTAGGCTAAGAAATGGAACGAAAGAACCGATTACCATGAATAAAGCGCCAAGACCACCCAAAGTCTTGCCTGATTCTAAGCTCACTTGAATGAACCTCACAGCGATGTTTCAGTTTTTGCATAAAAGCTTTTGCATGCTCGGAAAACTGTTACTTGAATTGAATATATCAGCACAGCTCCATAGCATGACCAACGGTGGATGCGCAGGAGTTGATTCTAAATGGGGAGCGCAATAGATTTATTACCTATTTCTGCATAGCGATATTCTAAGAGAAGGCATGCATGGAGTTACGATCAGGATTGGGAATAGAGCATAGAGGTTTTTTCTTCTTCACACTTTTTTACGCGACAACAGGCATTGCTAACCTTGTAATCCTAGGAATACACAGCCTAGGTCTTTTCCATGTAACAATAGTAGCAGTTTTGAGCTTAATTGCTGCCTTCGGGCTATATAGGCTGCAAAGCTGGACCTTATGGTTCATTATTGGATTGTTCTTCATTGGCACAACTTACATCGCGATTATGCTAAACATCTCGATAGCGAGTTATGCAACAAACTCAGACATAACTACCTTATTTACGACTATTGCCTGGACTATATATTTGATACTCACTTGGATATCTGTAGGTTATATTACTGCAAAAAGAAAGATTCTAAGATAGAAGCAAACCTTAATCCCACACAGGCTTGAATAAGAAGACTGTGACTTCTTCTCCAATATCAATAAATTGCTGAGATTCCATCAATTCCACATATCCATCTGCCTTTGCTAAAGTAGTTATAGCCCCTGATTGCCCTGGTGGAACTGGAGAAGCCAACCACTGTCCTTTGTTGTCACAAGAAAGAGTGACTGGGACAAATGTTCGTCGCCCCCGGGCTGCAAACAGCTTTTCCATAATTGAAGCCCTTAAGGTGAGAAGTGTTTTCTCCTCCTTTCCAGCTACTCTAAAAAGGATCGGACGAACTAAGAGATGAAATGTTAGAAGTGAAGAAGTAGGGTTTCCAGGAAGTGAAAAAATGGGTTTTCCATCGACAATTGCTACAGCAACAGGCTTTCCCGGTTTTATTGCAACACCATGAACTATTAGACCAGGC
>CP070730.1:362473-408610 GCA_020351305.1 Candidatus Bathyarchaeota archaeon | reverse complement strand
GGGTCGCAGATTTATTTTTCGATAGAGATATAGAGTATGTTGTTTCCCCTTACCAAGACACTGCCATAATTGGCGATTAGACTATCACCTTTGCACTCAGTAGCTCCTTCCAAAATGATGTTCATATGCCCGTCACATTTCGTCATGGTGCCCTTGTAAGTGATGCCGTTTTTGAGTGTTATTGTGACATGGTTATTTAGTTGCTTTACTAACACATTTAAGGGCTTTCTGCTTGGTTCTAAACTGCTCACGTTGGTAACTCCTAGTGAATATGACACTCAGTCTCACAATATAAAAGCTTTATGAAGACCCTGTATTCTGCGTTTATCATTGACAGCCACCCAGTTCTGGTAAGGCTGTGTTGGCAAGCCTTAAATTTTCTAGGGTTGCTAGTTTTCGGTTGGGCGGCGGTAGCCGAGCCAGGTCAAAAGCAATGTTTGTTGACTAAAGGCGAAGGACTCAAGATCCTTTCCCGTAGGGGTTCGCCGGTTCGAATCCGGCCCGCCGCACCAAAATTAACACCAATAAACAACAGAACCCTCACTACTAGAACACTTGAGTAGGAGGATTATGAAATTCACGATACCATCCAAAAAAATGAGTGTTTATTGGCGAGAGTTTACATCCCTCGTTGTTCTCTTTCGCTGCCTTTAGTGCAGAAATAGTCATGTGTAAGCCCCATCTGCTCAGTTACTGGGCAATTTGGACAAATGCAACCAGCTTCATCCGTTATACAGGTCGCACTTTTACCAAGGGCGCAATACAGCAACTCCTTCTTCTCTCTAGCGCAGTCATTGTAGCTAGGGCAGCCGCCACAAACGCAAATCTCTTTCTTAGTCTCAATAGCCTTCATTCTCTCTTCCTCGCCCATTTTAATCATCTTCTGCAAATTCTGCTCATATTTATCCAAATCATTCACCTCCCTGAATTGGCGCGGCGTGAATTAAAGCCGACATTCTAAACTTGATAATATATTCTAATAAAATCTCTCAAAAAACCCCAAGGCTAGTGGACATAATACATTGCTGACAATCTATCGCGTGCTTATTAGATCAGACGCTGAATAGAGCTTAAGGGTATAGCCTTGCAGGTTCACGCTCTCAAAACACCTCTAATTAAGCCAAAAGACAACATAGTGAACGCACTCCTTCAAGCAATAGAAAAGCACAATCTGAAACTAGAAGAAAAAGACATTATTGTAATAGCATCAAAAGTATTGGCAATTGCGCAGGGTCGCGTCATAAAACTAAATCAAATCTCAGAATCTAGAAAAGCAAAGACCCTAGCTCAGATATACTTGCTGAAACCTCAATTCGTTGAACTGATACTGCACGAAGCTGAGCAAATCTATGGTGGAGTTGAAAAGGCAATCCTCACGCTGAAAGATGGAATCTTGACCGTAAATGCTGGTATCGACCACAAGAATGCACCAGCTGATCACGCTGCACTATGGCCTTTAGAACCTCATCAACAAGCTGAAGATATTCGAAACAGAATAAAGAAGAAAACCGGAAAAAACGTGGGAGTTCTAATAATGGATAGCCAAGTAGCTCCCCTTAGAATGGGCACCCGAGGCTTAGCTTTAGCTGCCTCAGGTTTCAAACCAGTTAAAGATTACAGAAAAGAATACGATCTCTTCGGAAAACCTTTGTTGATTACTCGCCACGCAATAGCTGATGACCTTGCCTCCTCAGCTCACCTGTTAATGGGAGAATCAAATGAAAAAATACCATTTGTCCTCATCAAGAACGCTCCTGTTACTTTTACAGATAAGCGGGTGTCATCTGAAGAGATGCAAATTCAATTCGAAAAGTGTGTATATACATCAGCACTAAACATTTCTGCTGCTTAGGTTGAAATTATGTGTCTTCAAAACTTTTAGTAACCCTGTGCCAAATGGTACTTGAATTGCAGTAATAAGAATTCTTTCTAGGGGATAAAGGAACGTAAGCAGTTGCCAAGTAGTTGTCCAAGCACCCACTTCAGAAATTAAACTCGGCCAATACATAATTTCAAACATTAAACTGCCCACAATATGACTAAAAAGAGTGGATATAAATAGCGTCAGTCCAACAGTTAAAACCAGCTTGAACGAATCCTTCTCTTCGTATAATGGCCTCCAAACCTTCGATTGCAGGGGAGAAAATAGAAACACCAAAGCAGCAACATGCAGCCATAAAAAGGAAGGCCACAGCCAAGCTGGTCCTACCACGGGGTAAAAGGCAAACACTAGAAATAGAAAGAGATATGCAACGCTACAGCTCCATTTTTTTCCATTGATAAGCAGGCTAGCACATAAAGCTGCGGCTACATGGGGTAAGAAACTAAGAGGGCCAAAGGGTCCAGTCTGCGAAATGAAAAACCCAATTGTTCCACCTATTGTAATTGTCAGAACACTGAGCCAAGGATATATTAGTATCCCGATTAATGGAGCCACCAAGGTTCCCAATTGAATAAATCTGCCTTGCCCAGCACCGACAAGTGGGAAGAGATTCCACGAAGAGAAAATCGCATAGAATGACGCAAAAACAATAGCTAATCCTATGTCTTTTGTAGATAGTGCAAAGACTTTTTTTCTCATTTCTGTTTTCCTTAATCACTACGCTTAGAGCTTCTTCGAAAAAAATGTATTGATTGACAAGGGTTTTTAGCTAAATAAAAAACAAAGCATTTAGAATTGCATTTTCTCTTCAATGATGCCTTCTTTTGTTATGATTAGGAAGTCAACTCCGTTGCCACTCATAGCATCTCGACTTATTGCAGATTTCATAGCGTGGATTGCCATCTCTTTAGCTTCCTCTAAACTCAAGCCTTCGCTATACTCTTCCTCAAGGACTCCTACTGCGATCTCTGCGCCGGTTCCTACTGCTGCATACTTGTCTGGAAGCACAGAGCCTAAGACGTCCAAGACGTAGATCGAAGCGCCTTCATTATCAACTCCACCAATAATTGTCTGTGTAATCAATGGAAACAAACGTCTGTTGAAAAGCAGGTTTGACATGACCTTTGCAGCTGACTTCACGGAAATTTTTCGGCCGCTGTCCATTCTATAAAGGTTCGCATAAGCCTCAACCTCTCTTATGAGAACTTGCATATCAGAAACGAGTCCTGCACATGCGGCTCCGATATGGTCAGTTATTTTAAAGACTTTTTTTCCAGCCTTGCTTGTAATAAAGTAACCATAAGTCACACGTTTCTCCGATGCAAGTAAAACTCCTTCGGAAAAAGCTATCCCTAGAGTGGTTGCACCTGGCATATAGAAATATGGGTGTTGCTGATTCTGTTCAATCAAAGCTGTTATTCCTCCTAGATGTTGGTTGATTATGGATTGACCTCCATTTAAACTTACTTGTAAAGTCTTGAGAGCCCGTTTATGAACGCTGCGGACGAACAAATATTAAGACAATGCGTATATTATGCATTCGAAAGAGGATCTCCATAATGTCACGAGGGCTTTATGTTGGTCGGTTTCAACCGTTTCATTTGGGGCATCTTCATGCCATAAAATTTATTCTATCTGAAGTTAGCGAAGTAATAATAGTGATAGGTAGTGCCCAGTATAGCCATCGGTTGGACAACCCCTTTACTGCAGGTGAGCGAGTCACCATGATCCGAAAGGCTTTGGACGAGACCCAAATATCGCCGTCACAGTACTGGATTATCCCCATTCGCGACATGCATGTCCATATGATGTGGGTCGCTGAAATACGAGGCTACACTCCAAAGTTCGAATCGGTCTATTCAAATGACCCACTCACATGTCGACTTTTTTTGGAGGCTGGTTTTCCTATTAAATCCATACCCTTCAACAAGCGTCATCTCTACTTAGCTACAGAAATTAGAGAAAGGATGCTGAAAAACAAAAGTTGGCGAGAACTTGTACCTGAAAACGTTGCTAAATATATTAAGGAGATTGATGGCGTAAAGAGACTTCAAGATTTGGCAAAAACGGACAGGATTTAACCGTCTTCTTGTAGTTGAATGTTGACTGAATCCCCGCGTTTTGCATTAAATCGCATTGCAGCACTCCCCTCATTCACCGAAATCTCTAAAAAATTATGACTGCCTAATATCACAAGCGTTTCTCCAAGGGAAACATCGCCATAAGCTTCACAATATCTTGAAGTTGTGGTTGCTTCACTAATTTTCACCTTCAGAAAATCTCCTTTATGAATAGCAAGTTCCTTTAGAGCTTTCAACGAGATGTTAGTAATTATATTGCCGAAATCATCAATGTGTAATACTTCACCATTTACCATATTCCTCTCACAACTTGGTTTCGTAAAATCTGGCATTTCGTAATCTTTAATCTCTTTTCCAAACCCAGAGGCAGCGCAGCCTTTTGCTAGATAAGCCGCAGCAGGTGCAAAAATATCCCTCCCGTGAAATGTTCTGGAAACTTTTGGCAACATGAATTGTGGATTCTCAATCACATATGCATGCTGTAGACCTTCCTTTAAGGCAGCCAACATTAGCATACCATTGTCTGGCCCCACAAAAAAACTATGTTTGGTCTCTAAAATTATGGGTCTACGTTTGGTGCCAACTCCTGGGTCGACAACAGCTAAATGAACTGTGCCTCGGGGAAAAAATGATGCTGCAGAGGCAAGCACGAAAGCACCCATATGGATATCAAATTTAGGAATTTTATGGCTGATATCTACAATCCTTGCTGTGGGGCACTTGTTTAGTATGACAGCTTTCATTTCTGCTACATAGGGATCTTTCAACCCGAAATCGGTAAGAAGAGTTAGTATTTCATTAACCAAGAAATTTCATCTCCTAGACAATTTTCTACTATAACCTATATAACTTCAATAAACTTCGATAGGCTTCTACATTTTTGCCTTTTAGTTAGCACTTATATACTCCTCCAATAGTTTTCTTCAATAAGACGGAGCAACTGTCGTTGTCAGAAATAACAGATTATTTATCACAGAAGATTGTTGAGATTCGTCTTGCAAGATTCATTGGGGAAGTTGTGTGGGCGTCAGGCTCAATTATTGCTTCAGCTGGATTGCTCTTCAGAATTATCTTACTCGCAATCGTAGGTTTTTCGGTGCTCTTTATTGGGTTGTATTTGAGTGTTCACTATGAACTCCAACGGTTGGACTACATGCATGCATTGGAAAGACTAACACATAAAGAAAAATGAAAACTTGTATCCCCAAAATATAGCTTCAAGAAAAGTTTTAATGAGAATAGATAGGTACCAAGGAAGGAAGAATCATGTTTCCATCAGTTTTCTTTTCGTTTGGCCTGTTTGGCTTGATTGCACTATTAGCTCTTCTCATTTTGGGAATCATAATTATAATTGCTGTCGTGAAAATCTTGCATTTTGTTTTGCCTGCTGGTATTATAGCTTTGGTGGTTTGGCTGCTTACTCAGAACGAGGTGTACGCGGGTCTCGCCTTCATAGCAGTAGCTGCTCTCTCAATACTGAAACGCTAGTGATATTTTAGATGCGCGCGCATATTATACATGCACAACATTGAAGAAGCACTCAGCCACAAGTACAAAGATGAGTTGAAGAAATGCGAGCCCATGTATTAGGGCAAGTGTCATAACCATTGGAGGTAATTATTAATTGGCTCGTTATCAGGGATTGGGAGTCAACATCGAAGCTTTACAGGGAAAATTGAGATCTACGATGGAGAAGCGCGGCTTTAAGATAGAACGCATATTGGAAGGTTCAACCAGTTTCTTAATAGAGTACAAGAGACCTGGAATCTTCGGGGCAAATGAAAGATTTAGCGTTAAAGGAGTGCCAAATAATTTTATAGTCTCTGGCATCGGAGAGGACGATGAAGAAATTTGGTTTATTGTTGAAGACATTATTCTAGCCTTGGCTGCAAATCCTGAAGCTTTCAGAAGCCACACAGAGAGGGTGCCTGCCATAGAAACCCCACCTCCAAGTCCACGCCAAAATGCGGAATCAACCGCTCAAGCTAAGGTAGAAAGACCAATTTTGACAAGCTGCACAAAATGTGGAGCACCTCTTAAGGTTACACAAGAAGACTTGATAGTAACTTGTCGATATTGTGGATTCACAATCTCCACCGGCACAAGTGAAGAAATCAAAATGCACAGCATGCTGGAAAACCACCTCTTGACTCAACAGGCAGCAGAAGCAGCGAAAAAATTTATGGATAAAGGGTTATTCAGAGTTGGCGTTTCAAGAGATGCTAAAATCACAGGTATTAAGCTCCGCTATATTCCTTTCTGGGTCTTTATAACAGATGCAGAAACTAGTTTCAAAGGAACAACAGGAACCGGGTTTTCTGGAGAAATGCGGCAGGTTCAAGACGCTTTGAGTAGCAAGAGAGAAAGTAAGTTCAAACGGTTCGGAAAAATCCTTCAAGCAGGTGCCAGCGCATTCATGGAAGCCCAGCAGAAGAACCGCAGACCAAGGGCAGTGTCATATACCTTTTCTTCACACTACATTTGGCCAATCTTAGGGAGAAAAACCATGATTAGCGAAATAAAGTATTACGATGTTCCAGCCGCTAAAAAAATACCTTTCGATGTGGGAAAAATCCCCAAAGATGCAGATTTCCTAAACACAGAATTGAACGAGGAAGAGGCTAAAACAAGAATTATCGCTGAAGTTGAAGCAAAAGAGAGACTAGTTGCGGGTGGAAAAGTTGACGTTCTCGAGAGTTGTAATACACAAGTGGAAACAGGAGAAGGTGAGTTGATTCATGCACCTATATGGTTTGTCAACTACAACATAAAAGGAGAAAATTACGCAATTCTAGTAGATGGCTGCGACGGAAAAGTTTTAGGCGGAGGAAGACCCTTAGTCAAAATCGTATAGGAGACTTATCAATGTCAGAAAAGGAAACTATTGAAAAGGTTAAAGAAAGGCAAGGAGTATTTGAAAAAATCCAAAATGTCTTAACAGGAGGTTATGGAACCAAAGAGGACTTACGTGAGTTTGACAAAAAACTCCGAGACTATTACTACTCAGACTTTAAAGCCATGCGTCACCGTTGGGAGGAAATATATCTAGCTGCATTAGAAACTAGACAAGAGGCATTAGGAGATCATTTTAAGAAAGTTATTCAGATCTTGGACAGAATTGCTGAAAAAATTAATCGCGCTGATTATGGCTATGCAGGATTATGGGACCGCAAAGGTTCCATAAGAGAAAAAGAGCTAGCTCGGACATTCAACTATGATAAAGCCTTGGAAGAAGACATTAATTCTATAGTGAACGCGGTGGACGAGGTTCATAAAGACGCTGAAGCAGAAAAATGGGATGTAATAGAAACAAAAGTGAAAAACATCAAGTCTTTAATACTCGATTTTGAATCTAAGTGGAATGAAAGAGAAAAGGGATTCAGACCTTTGGAGATATAAATTATGCCCGTAATTGAAAAAGTTTCTTGGGACTATGCTGGAGCAGAAGACATAGCATATAGATTCCCAAACCTTTCACTCAAATATGGAAGCCAGGTAATTGTAAAGGAAAACCAATGGGCTGTCTTCTTCAGAGATGGCAAAGCTTATGACGTTTTTGGCCCGGGAAGACATACTATAACCAGTAAAAATATCCCACTCTTAACCGGCGTCATTAAAGCCTTGGGAATTATCGGCGACATTTTCAATTGCGAAGTTGTATTCGTCAGCAATAGCCAGTTCCGAGGAAACTTCGGAGGAACAGCTTATTCAGCCCCAAGCGGCGATATCAAGTACCAAGCCGAGCTTGGGTTTTTCGGATACCTCCTCTACAAAGTCGAAGACCCGAAGCTGTTTGTCATGGAATTCTTTGGAAATCGAGGAGCAACCACATCTCAAGACATCGAGAACTATATCAGAGGTTTCATAAACGAACGCATAATAGATGAATTTGGACACCTCGACATATTCACTGTAGTAAAAAACGTAGATGTCACAACTGACAAGGTTGCCTTAAAAATCAGCGACGAAGCTTCACGAATAGGCTTGAAGGTCATAGACTGCACTTTTGAAGGCGTCAAGATCCCGGAGGAAGCCAGACGATTTGCTTCAGGAATGGGCGCACAAGCTATGCAAATGCAGTACATGAAAGAAACTGCAGCAGAACTCAAGGACTCCGCAGGAGGCGGAGCAGCTGCAGCTGGTGTGGGAGCTGGACTAGGATTAACCATGCCCTTCATGATGGCTAAACAACTGCAACAAGCCCAAGAAGGAAAACCACAAGAATTAGTAATCTGCCAAAAATGCGGCGGCAAAAACACTGTTGGAATGAAATTCTGTGGAAACTGTGGACAAAGCTTAGCTCCGACTCCAAAAGTTGCGTGCCCAAAATGCAAGGCAGAGAATCCTGCAGGCAATAAATTCTGCGGAAGCTGTGGAGAACCTCTACCTCAATCAAAGGTCGATGCTAACATAGTCTGTAAAAAGTGTAACACAAAAAATTCCCCCGGAACAAAATTCTGTGGAAACTGTGGAGAAAAGCTTTCAAAATAGACAACGCAAGCGAAGACACTGCAATTATTATGGCTAGCTATTTCTCTCGGAGAAGAATAGCCTTGTTTGACCCATCGCCAGAACATCCAGCTGTCTCACCCTAACAACAACTGGAAAATCATTCACAACTTTACCTAAGGCAAGACAATGGAAAGGCGGTAAATCTCTAACTACAGACTTAACAGTTTCAGCATCTGCTTTGGAAGCCCTCGAAATAGTTTCAAGATCATGCTCATTTGTGAAGTTGAAGAGAAATAGGTTGTCGGCTTGACTGTAAATATTCTCTCGAATTGTGTCTGGCTGATTTGTGATAAAGGTTGTGAATACCCCAAAATGGCGCATTCTAGTTACGATGTCATCCCAATAAGTCTCTCTCAAGTATAAATGAGCCTCTTCAGCAAAAAGGAAAACTGCTCGCAATTTCCAACTTGTCAATAATTCTACAAGCTTGCCAAGTACGTACTCCACAACAATGTGCCTACCTATGGTCGATATATCACGAAGGTTAATCACTACCGCACCGCCAACTCGCGCTTTGTAAAGCGCATCCCTTAACGAGGTTGCTTGGGCGGAGTTATCTGTAAATAACCTAGAACTCAATAACGTATAATACCTAGAAAACAAAGCGTCGCGTACATGTTGATTGCATTTCCAATTTTTTATTGCTTCACCCAAATTACTCATCGACAAACCATCTTTCTGCTGAAGAAAAGACCAAATACGCCTAAACTCCCTTGCTGATGTGCCTGGCAGATTGAGAGCATTGACAAGTATCTTAAGCATAACACCAAGCTTCAACTGTGCCAAAGTCACTTGAAGGTTCTTCCCAGGTGTCAAAACATGAATCTTTCCAGAAAACTCGTTTGGTTTTCCATCAACATCTTTTCCAAGACCTGCATATTCACCATTTAGATCAAGAACTACGATTGGAGCTCCATGCTTTACCATACTTAGAGTTAGCAGCTTAGACATATGCGATTTACCTGTTCCTTTCTTGCCCGTTATGATATTAAGCCCACCGTCCAAAGTCCGAACGTCAACACAAAGCCCTTTTTTCTCCATCGTTTCACCCAGATGCATGGAGTACACCTCGTGCATTTTGACCTGAATAAGCAGTTTCTCAATGGGAAATGGTTTGACAATAGCTCTCGACCGAGAGGGAAGCCAAGAATTGGCAGAAACTAAGACCCCATCACTATTTGATGCGCGAATCTTGCAAATCAATAGGCGTGCATCTTGAATGAATTCAATATGATTACCCACTTCAAAAGGATCCAAATCTTCACCTTTTATATAAGAATCACCATTATAATTTCGAAGCAACTCTTCCAGAATTCCTGGAATATTGGCATATTGTATATCTACAACTTGAACGATAAGACTCCTCCCGGTTTCGCGATCCTCGACTACCAAATAGTTACCTTTCGCTACTTCTTCGTTAGGAAAACTGATGATTTGTACATTGAGACCCTCTTTTCTATAAAGTCGCACGTTAAACTAACCATCCGATCCTTTACCGAAACGACCAAAAAGTAAACGGCGAAGGTTTAACCTCGTTATTATCTTCAAGTTGCTTTCTTTGGCAATACAGCGCTGAAGACCCAGAACTTCATTTGCAGTAAATGTGGAAAATATGTGTGCTAATCTAAGAGTTTCCGGATAGCTCTGCTGAAATAGGTCATTTCCAAGTAATTTCTTAACCGCTTCAATCGCTCGCATCTTCGCTAGTTCTTTATCTACATCCAATCGAAATGCACAGTTTCCCACCGTTAGTTTGGCTACATACAGGTTACCCAGTAAATGCATCGAGCCTGCACGATCAGAGTAGTTAGATATCAAAACTAGGCAGGGAGGAGGATGTTTCCATACAAGATCTGTGATGCGATGTCCAAACAGGAACAGTCTTGTCATCTTTGAAAAAGCTAAGATGACATTTCCATTAGTGCGAGCTTTTGCTAGTAGTTGTGCCATTGTCTTTGTGGGTGTTTCAGGAGTTCCTGCCATGAGGCATCCGTCCCACAGAATTAAGCTGTTACGGGTTGTTTGGTTTATTGATGCTTGTATCCATCGTTCTAAAAGGGTTGTCAATCGAGTTTGTATATATTGTAAATTGAATGTAGTTAGCTTCTGATTGTGTGCCACTTGGCTATGTTGATGGAGACGGTTATAGATTTTATCTTTGTTCTTTTCAGACGCATGAAAAGGAAAGGGTCCTACTCGTAAATATCTATAGCTATCTGCTTGCTTCCATACAATAGCACCTCTAACTGCGAGTAAAATTCCAGTTTTGGTTTCTCCCAATTTTATGCTTGAGACATCTATAGCTACTATGGAAGTATCGGTCCTATCAGGCTCTAATTTGAAAAGTTTAGTTGAAGGAGCACAGTTTTTTTGATATTTTGTGCATGTGTTTGTTGTTGAAAGGCTGGTTGCCATGCTTTCCGTGAAGGGTTGTATTGGCTGTAGTTTCTTTAGGGAACTTATGCTCAGTTCCATGAATTTCTGGGGGAGACAGATATTTTCTTCTGAGAATGGAAAATTATATTTTGGTGTTGTTGTTATAGGGAGTTGTGCATTCACCAAGATTCACCAATATATCTTTAGGTTGGTTGTCTTGGTATTTAAATATTGTGCATGATCATGATGCACAATTCAATATTCAATAGGCGGCATATATGTCTGAGGTTGAAGGCGTTGGTCGTGTTCGTGTAAAGCTGAGGGTAGGCGATGTAGATGTTGAGGTTGAATGTGGGGTGAGTGAGGTTGGGAGTGTAGTTGATGAAATTTTGAGGGTGTTCTCTGAACGAGAAGATGTTATTAGTGGCAGAACGATTGGCGGTGAGACGATCAGGAGTGTTGGTCGGGGGGAGACCTGTAAAGGTTTGATTCTAGGTCTATGGCGTGATGAGTGGTTTGGTATCGGTAGGTCCCTTGGCGAGGTTCATGGGGAATTAGGGCGAGGAGGCTACCACTATGATCGAACGGCTGTAGCCCATGCTTTGGTGGACTTAGTTCGAGAAGGCGTATTAACACGGCTAGGGAGACCAAGGAGTTATCAATATGTGCAGAAGCGCCCACCCCCTGCCATCAAGGCGAAGTCTAAGAATATAGAAGAATAAGTTACAACCCCGAAAAATACCTATGTTAGGTTGAAAATAAATCTGTGAGCATAGTTTTGCAGATGCATTCTTCTGTAAAGAATTTCGCCATCATTTTCTTTATACACTACTTTCAAAACATATTCCTAGAAGCGGGTTACTCTATAGTTGCAACCTCATCCAGAAACTTTGCCACTTGCCTTCCCCGTAAAGATAACTTGAACCTTAACGGCACGACTCGCCTAAAGACCAGCTTCTTTCCCCTCAAAGTCCGCAAGTACTTATAGACCCGCCTTAGACTAATCCCAATATCATTAGCCAAACCCGTTGCAGAAACGCCATCATCAGGAATCGATTCACAAATTCTCCTTTGAGTTGGCGAAATCCGCTCCATGGAAAGTGCCCTCTTTGTACGAAAATAAAATACACGAGCATCAAGTGCATTATCCAAGATTAATCCATTTTCCCTCAAACGTTTTAAAACTCTTGACAACCCTTGCTTAGGAATGACCTTATACAACTCACTGCGTGTTTTGTCCCCTGTCAAAAGGCTTCTAAGAACCCTTTCTTCATAACCTTCAGAATGAGCGGGCAGCTGTCCTTTGAAATTGTGTCTGACCATCGCATCAAGAACTTTCTTGCCATACAACGAGATCCTAAAGCGCCCATTGCTTTCCCTAATTAAACCAGCCCAAATCAATGGTCTCAAGTATTCACCAACAGTCTCCTGACTATGATTGAAGCCATAACCTCGAAGCTCTTTTTGTATTCCCTCAACAGACAAGGGTTTCCTAAGAATCGCCAACATCGTTATTCTTCTCTCATTCTTAATGGCGTTGAGCAGCTGGATATCATGACCCTCTCTTGAAAGTGCATTTTCGGTTTCTCGGAGCTCTCTTTTTACCATCCAAGTTGTACATTGGTTAACACACAGCGCCGGTGAAATAAAACTGCAATTTTTACATCGTTCTTCCATCACATGCAATGTCTGTTCGAGAGTGCATCCATCGTCAACCATTTTCCTTGAAAGCCATAGTGAATCCTCTACCCGCTTTCGACTTTTTATTTTCTCATTTTGAGTTGCGTATGTCATAGGATCGTGGTCATCATTATCTCTTCTTTTTTGAGGGGAGATAGGAGAAGAGTTTGTTTTCAAAACAAGTTTCCTCCATCGTTCCTATGACACACGTCATATATTTTATGACATGCGTCATGCTTATATACCTTTTCCCCACCACACTATAGATAGGTTTGCTAAAATGAAACTCCCATGCGAAGTCGCAGTAAAATCAGTTGTTCCAGCAGTACGGGCCCTTCTCGCGAAAGAACTCATCGAAACCTATGGAATGAAACAAACAGAAGCTGCAAACCTTTTGGGCATAACTCAAACTGCAGTAAGTAAATACATCCATAATGTAAGAGGCAACCTACTCCAAATAGAAAAGGAAAAGGCAGTAAGAGTGCAAATTAAGGAAACTGCTGCTTCATTAGTAAGCGGTAACAAAGACAGAATGGCACTCATCCTCGATTTATGTGATACATGTAGGCTTGCAAGGAAAAAAAGGCTCATGTGTGAATTATGTCAAAGGGCAAGCCCTATATTGAACTTGGCACATTGCAGGTTGTGCGACTTCTCGTCCTCAAGTGACCCTAGAAAAAGGCGCTGAGCAGAAAGGAACTAAGGAGTAATGTTAGGACAATGCCGCCTAAGCCTATCAAGGTAGCTTTAGTCCAAGAGAGTTCGTGAATCTGTTTTACAGCTATAATGCATAGAATTGTGGTCCACCCCAAGAATAGCAAATTTAGGACGGAGATAGATACACCCCAAGAGCTTTGATATGCAATGAAAGTCTCTGAGGTGGGGGAAAATGGCAAGAAAAAAGGTGGCAAAAGAAAAAAGAGTAGTGCCAAAGCACTCAGATAAACAATAGATGGGGAGAAAACATATCCGACTATGCCTAGCAAGTTTTGCCAAACACCATTCCAGTCGGAAAAGCTTCTTAAAGCTAATAAAACTATCCCAGAAAGTATTACCCATCTCAATAGAAAATCAATACTGCTTCGCATAAGCAGATACATAAGCTGTATGCCAAAGCTACTTGATGATGAGATGCTAACAAATTTTCCAAAAAATATATCATCTATGTGTATAGTATGATTTGCTGAGTTAACCCACTTAAATTGGAAACCTATACCAGTTATGTTGCCCCAGCTGGGTGAAGCCACAGATGTCCAGTCGTTAGTGGCCAGATCAACACTAACATTTGACCAAATATCACTACTAGCTTCAACATTCTCTACCAGCAACTCAAATCTGCTTTCATTATTAAGTGAAAACAACTGCAGAGTTATAGCTGGCGTGGAATTGGCTTCATTAATCCACTTTGTACTAAATGACAAGCGGCAATATTCTGTATCGGAGCAGTTGAAATTCTCTATGTTTGCTAGCTGCATCCAAACTTGTGATGTGTTGATTAAAGAAGAGGAAACGCTATAATTACCCTTTACATAGTCGTCATCGCTAATGGTTATATTACCGTTGGAACTCCAAGAAACCGGTAATGAATTATGTGGCTGTTCTGTCCATCCATCGTTTTTAGGGGTTGGTGTTTCCAAATAGAACTTGGTCGCGCTAAAATATTGTCCACCTAAAGTCAAAGGGAGCATTATCAATAAGATTAGAATTGGACCTTTGAAATCTGGTTTTCTTACAACTTCCTCAAACGCTCTAAAAGGAGAAAAAAGAACTTTAGGAATCCACTTCGCAAATCGCCAAAATCGCGGTTTCACCCGGCTTTCCTCTAAGGCAGAATTTTTGGTTGTCAAGCGGCTTCCATTCCTTGTTTGAATCTCCTGTAAGCGTCATAATCTAAATAATCCACAAATCTGCTTTCAGCTTGATAACCAACTGTAAATTTTTGTCGAGTCCGATTTTCTACTAATTGGCTTGTGGTTATAAAAGAATAGGCGTCACTCCCAGCTCCAGAACCATAGCTTGCCACCAGAATTCTTTCATCTGGTTTTGCTACATCGAGGACAGCAGCCAAGCCAATCGGCGAACAACCAGAGTAGGTGTTTCCAAATTTAGCAACCTGCAGACCCGGCAGGAATTGCTCTTCTTTAAAGCCTAAAGCTTTTGCAGCACGCGTTGGAAAAATGGCGTTAGGTTGATGTGCTACAAAATAATCTATATCTCGTGGTTCAAGTTTCAAACGTCCCATGAGCTCCTTAGCAACTTTTGTTACATGCTTGAAGTAGGCTGGTACACCTGTATAACGACCACCATGACTTGGGTGAGGTTGCGTATCCCTTCTCCAAAAGTCTGGTGTATCTGATGTAAATGAGACCCAACCTTCAAAGCGAGCTATCACATCCTGCAGGCCAAAAATGAATGCGGATCCTCCATAGCCTACGAAAAGGTCTAATTCGCCTCCTGGTTCGTTTCTAGGAGCAGCTTGAGAGTTGTCAGTGCCGATAACCATAGCATAAGATTCTTGAGAATCTGGATAATACACAAGCGAAGCAGCATCCTTGAACATGCTGGTTGCAGCTTTGCAAGCGAACTCAGTGTCTATTGCATCCACACATTGCACACCTTCAACCTGACACTCCTCACCAAGCTTCAGCACCTGTGCGACTTTTGAAGCAATAGGTTTGACTGCATAGGGATTTGATTCGGATCCCACATACACCTTACCTACCAACTTATGGTCAACTCCGGAGTGAATTAAAGCCATTTTCCCTGCTTCAACTGCTGCAGTAATAGAATCTTCATCCAAGAAGGGGACAGAGCGTTCCATCATTCTCTCTCGAATTCTGAATTTTGAGGAATATACACCATATCCAACTATTCCAGGCTTTTCATATTTCCTTGAAGGCTTAACTGGCCTGTACTCTTGATAGGGATAATATTCATCGGCAAAAGAGAATGCCAAAGAGATGGTAGGTATTATGCTCTTAGGCTCCACGGCATGTCTCCTCCTGAACCGAGGGACAACCTTTCTACCTTCCAAATCATCAAAACTAACTTCATCATCGTCCTTTATTACACGATCAGTTAATCGGCCTGGAAAACGCACTTTGCCATCGTGAAAAGTAACTATTCCATAGATGTATGGACCTAGCTTTGTGAATTTATTTGTAGGTTTGTTAACAAGAGTACAGACTTCCAGCGTTCCTTCCTCGTAGAAAAAGTCAATGTGCTCCATTTTTCCAAAGCTTTCTCTTCCACAAGTGCCACAGTAATTTTTAAGTTTGAAGTATTCTTTGCCACACATGTTGCAACGGCTGCCCCGCAATCTATCGCCGATATATGCAACTCGTCTCTCGATTGGTTCACTACTCACTTCATTTCCCTCCTAAAATATAGACATAGGCTTTTGTACCAAAACCTTCCAACTCATGAACGCAGCCAAATCTAAGCTCTTCATCTGCCTTAATCTGCCTTTCACCAGCCTCAAGTCTTAACTGTTGAAAAATTTCAAAAATCTCAGCGCCACCTGTGGCGCCTAGGGGATTCCCATCAGCCTTAAGCCCACCGTTAACATTCACAAAAATCCTCCTCTCTTTAAGTTCATAGCCCTTTTCATCCTTTTGATAGCTTCCATACATATCCATCCAGGCTTTACCTCTCTCACAGAAACCCAAATCTTCGAGAGAGACTAATCCCATCATCGTAGATTGGTCGTAAATCTCCAGTATGGAAATATCGTCCAATTGGATGTTTGCCTTTTTGAGAGCACTTTTCATCGCAAGTTGAGTGGCTACGAAACTAGTTAAGTCACTACGCGAGGGAAAGGTGATGTAATCGGTAGCCATAGAATGGCCAAGGATGTAGATTGGCTTGTCTGTATAAGATGGAGCTATCTCTAAGTTCGTTAAAATTAATGCTGATGCCCCATCAGATATTGGTGCAAAATCAAACAAGCCCAAAGGTCTTTTCGCTTTAATCCTAGCCTTAATAACTGCATCGATTAAAATTTCTTTGCGAAATTGAGCGTATTTATTTTTCATGGCATTGCTATGGCTTTTTACAGAAAATTGAGCTAACGCGGTATTCAAAACATCTAACTGTTGACCTGAAATACCATGTTCCTTAATATATGCTCTGAACATAAGCTCATGGTTCGCTTCGGGTGTGCATCCAGCGTAATAGCTCCAAGGATCCTCCAGAAGCATTAGGTCATCCCTAATCTTATCCCACCTGTCAGTCATTTTCTCCATTCCCCCAACGAGCACAATGTCGTATGTTCCTGCTAGGATGGCATTACAAGCGTTTGAAAGGGCAGAGCTAAAAGAGCGAGTAATCTCCATAGGTATGTTGAGTTCTAAAAGCTCCGAAAGAAACCCTTCTTCAAGACCTATCTTGTTTGTTATTGGGAGGAAGTAATCCGAGAAGTAACAGGCATCCAAGCCTCTACGTTCGATTCGTGCAGAATCTAAAGCAGCCAGTCCGGCTTCTTCAATCAGCTTCTCAGGCTCTACTTCATAATGTTCTCCAAATTTGGTTCTGCCTACACTGATAATGGTCGGCAATTTAGCTTTCATGCCGGGTGTTGACCCCTTTCTCTGCAGAGCTTTCTGCCACTTGTATAAAGGTCTTTCTCACACACCAAATCTACATAAAAATACAAGTTTGTGTTTATGTGTGTATATTGCTACTTTGCTTGATTTTCCCATAACTACATAATTAGAGTAGGATTCAATCAGCTATTCTAGAACAAAGCGATGTTTGAAACTTTAAATAAATATCGTTCCATTTCATTGAATTAAGAAATCCCTAAGGAGTAGAAAACTCAAAATGCCCATTTTCCATATTGCTTCTGATGAGGAGATCAAAAAAGGTGAAACCACCGACATCTATTTTGTCCGCACAAAACAAGTTTTGGAAGCTAAGGGTTTAGAAAAGACTTCCGCAGTTGCGGAAGTGACCTCAGGTAATCTTCCAGAAAACTGGTCATGGAGCATCTTGTGTGGCATCGAAGAATTGGCTCTCTTGTTCAAGAACATACCTGTCGATGTTTACTCAATGCCTGAAGGAACAGCATTCTACTCTACTGACATTCAAGGTTTTCACGAACCAGTTATGCGAATTGAAGGCTCTTATGGCGCTTTCTGCATTTATGAGACCGCACTTTTAGGGCTCATTTGTCAAGCCTCTGGAATTGCCACTCGAGCTGCAAGGTTGAGAAAAATTGCGGAAAAAAAACAGCTTATTTCATTTGGAATTCGGCGCATGCACCCATCCCTCTCGCCTATGATAGACCGTGCTGCCTTCATCGGAGGATTCGACGCTGTCAGTTGCTTGGCGGGTGCTAGGTCGACACAGACAGAACCGGTGGGAACTATGCCTCATGCGCTTATTGTAGTACTAGGTGACCAGATTAAGGCATGGAAAGCTTTCGACGACATAGTCGAAAAAGATGTGCCACGAGTTGCTTTGGTAGATACTTACTCAGACGAGAAAACAGAAGCGATCTTAGCTGCAGAAACTCTAAAAAATTTAAGAGCCGTGCGGCTTGACACCCCATTATCTCGGAAAGGAAATTTTGCGGAGATAGTGCGAGAAGTACGATGGGAGCTGAATCTTCGTGGTTATGAGCAGGTCAAGATTTTTGTTTCCGGAGGTTTAAATGAGGGGACAATCAAGCAGCTTAGTAAAGCGGGGGCAGATGCTTTCGGTGTGGGCACATATGTATGTAACTCTCCTGCAATAAACTTCGCTTTGGATATAGTTCAAATAAAGGGAAAGCTGTGTGCAAAGCGAGGTAAACTTGGCGGGAAAAAGGAAGTATGGCGATGCCAAGAATGTCTAACTGACATTGTTTTACCATACTATAAGCCTCAACCAAAATGCCCGAAATGTCGAAGTAGAACAGAGCGAATGTTGAAACCCACCATCAAGAAGGGAAAAATTGTGGCAAAGTTGCCCAAGCCAAAGGAAATCCGCAGATTCGTCATGAAGCAGCTGGACAAGCTTCCTTTGGATTGAGTAGTTTATGGTAGAAAGCCTGGTTGTTGTAAATCCTACTGTAATTGTCTCTCCCACTTATTCATCTCACTCAATGGAAACCTTTTTTTACCAATTATCGGTGCAACTATGCACGCTTTTTCCAAATTATTGCAGTAGATTTTTCATGAACCTTCAACGTTCCATAACATTCTTAAAGGAAAGAGAATAAGTGCAAATTCAAAATTAAATTGTTAGGCTGGCAGCTAATATTTATATTCAATACTAACCAAACAGGGTAGTTGAATTAGGGTGAAGTGGTTGTCCTACTGTTCGAAATGTGGGAATGAAATTACAAATGAGATGGAGTTCTGCCCTAAATGTGGAGCTTCACTAAGATTTGAATCATCTTCTAGAGAAGCTTACGAAAAACATGAGAAAGGGGAGAAGGAAGAAAAGGAAGAAAAGGAAGAAAAGGAAGAAAAGCAGGAGAAGCAGGAGAAACACGAGAAAGGGGAAACTAGTCGTTTCTGGGCTCTAATTGGAGGTTTAATCGTTATTTTAATTGGAGTAACCTCTCTGATATCAACCATTTTTGAGCTGTCTAGCCCTTGGCGTGGTGCGCTTTTCATGATAGTGATCGGAGCATTGATTATCATCGTAGCAATCTATGGAGCGATTAGGTCATCCAGAAGAAGCCCGCGACCCTAGAGAAGCCATCCATATAAAAGCCTGTATAATCTATGCTCCAAGATGTTTAGAGTAGTTGTTCTGCCAATAATTCGAAAATAGTTTTTCCCCATAGCTTCAATTATGTCGCCTATTTCGTACCTAGGAAAAAGGCAGGATGAGATGATTAGTCGCCCCCATTCACCCCTCTTAAGCTCATGAAGCATCCTAACTCCTTTCCCAGTTTCTACCTCAAATAGATATTTGTCATAGTTAGGACTAATGTAAGGAAGGTTATCCAGCTGTTGACCATATACGCCTTCTGTAGCAGTATACATTTCAATGATTGGGACCTCTCCGTAGAAGTGACGTAGTTGAGGTGCATACTTGAACTGAATTTTTCTGACGCTTGTGCAGAAGAGAGCTTTGAACTGCCACAAATCTTTGGGCTTTTTCCGATGCTTTTTTGTGACATGTTTAGCGAAGGATAAGATTACTGGGGTCACACCCATCGCTGCAATCACATTTTGATGTAGCGATTTCTGGTAGACGAGATTAAACCGTCTTTTCCAATCTTCTCTGGCTATCCCAGGACCAAGCGCATCGACTTCTTCTTGTCTTGGCAACAGGCTCACTTTGCTAAGCATGGGATTCAGCTTGGCATAAGTACCTGAACTATATCCGTAAGTGACTATCTTCTCACCTATCTTCATTTTTGTTACTGCTGAAGGAAAGTTAAGATTGAGAATTTTCCCCGTTAGAAGAGTAAAGTCGTCTTTTTTCAAAACATAGTTTACTAAAGCTCTTGCCCCACAAGAGAAAATTTGTTCAAGATGAGTTTTGGTGGCTGGAAGAATTTTTGAAGCTCCCGTGGAGCCTCTCGTCATAATCCAGCAGATTGGAGGTTCGGAGAGTATGGCGCGATAGTTTCCTTCTTTTGTCCTCTGTAAATATGGCTGTAATGTATTATAGTTAATTTTTGGGAGGCTCAACTGAAAGTCTGCTATGCTATAAACCTTATCTATGGAATGTTGCATGCCAAATTCAGTTTTTCTGTAGTGTCTAATCAACTCTGAAAAGGCTTGGTTTTGGGCTTCTGCAGGGTTCTGTAAGGCTTGGTACCATGGATTCACTAGTGTTTTTAGGAAACTTGATAGAGATGCTGTTGGGAGCATCATAGGAGAACATTGTCCAGTTTATTTCTTAAATCTTAAGTTAAAAATCCAATAATTTTTTTGCGCGTGCTATGAGCGTGTGTATCACGCCAATACTTATTTACCTCCTTGACAAATCAGAATAGATATCATAGGATGAGAGAGGGACAAACATGCGCGTTCTGTTAAAAAGTACAAAGGGGATTTCAGCACTTTCTCTATTTATTTTGCTCTTTGTGTCTGGAATAGTTGGCGCTGTTTTCTCATACTTATGGACTGTTGGATATTATGTGGATATAGGGTTCAGGGTTCCTCAAGGAATCACTACCATAACAATAACGAATGTCACATTCCCCAGCGAGGATGCAAATTACTTCAATGTCACTGTTTTGAATCCTACCTATTCAGAGGGCGATGCAAGTATCACTAGTATTGCCATGATTTCTGCTACAAATGATGTTAGACTACCTAAATTTGTGGAGCCTTCGATTCCCTACCCTCTTAGAAAGGGCGAAGATATAACTTTCAAATGCAACCTGAACTGGGGAGAATACGCAGGGCAAAACTTGACAGTAGCTATTTTTGTTGAAGAAGGGTCAGGTGGGATAAAATCATATGAAACCAAGTTTGCGAAAATGGAAATTACTGAGTTTGCTTACAACACAACAGTAACCATTACACAATTCAACATAACTGTTCGTAACTGGTCAAACTTCGCCCTCGACATATCCGAAATACGCTTGGGTATCGACAAAATACCGTCAGATTATATTCTTGTTGAAGGACAAAACATGACGTTTCCAATAAACGTTCCTGAAAATGAGAGTAGAGTGTTAATCTGCAATTGGCCACTTTGGGATGCTGAAGCTAATAGTGGCTATCTCGGAGTGATAAATATAATTACGGTCGAAACTTTACAGGGCTATAATGATATCCACACAGAAACTTTCTCAAATCCGGTTCTCTTAACTTTATCAAACGTTACATACCCTCAAGCAAACGCAACTCGGTTCATTCTAAGAAATGACCCACAATCCCCACATCATGTAAATTTGAGTAACATTACGATAAGTATTGGAAACGAAACTTTCAAGGGGATCACCTGCAACGCAACTGGTTATGTGCTTGAAAATGGTTTCAATGTAACAATCCTGTGTGAAGATGAACGCTTAAACTGGGATAATTGGAGAGGTGAACAAATCGTGATAAGAGTATATACTTCACAGGGCTTTTTAGCGAAAATTGAGGAATTCATCCCATCTGAGTAACCTCACAATGGTTAGAACTTATAATTTTTCCGTCTTTTCATCAGTCAGTGAAGTTTAAAAGCGAGAATCATGAAGTGATTAATTCTCATAAACTTTCAGGCGAGATGAAGTATCGTGGTAGAGTATGACGCAGTTGTTGTAGGCGCAGGAATAATTGGGTTGGCAACCGCCTATCACATTAAGAAACTGCGACCTCAGAGCCGAGTTCTAGTCATAGATAAAATGAACACCGCTGGACAAGGAAACACTGCTAAAAGTGCAGCCATGTTTCGGTGTTTTTTCAACTCTCAAACGAACCTTACTCTTGTAGATACAACTGTTGAAGCCTTCAAGCATATTCAAAACCAGCAAGGATTAGATATAAAGCTCAGATGGACTGGATACTTGTGGCTATTTTCCAAAGAGCAATTCAGAACGCTAGAGCCCGTTCTAAAATCAATGGCTGAAAGTAATCTCGAATACAATGTTTACGAAGCAGAAGAGTTGACAAAACAGCTCAATCTCAATACTCAAGTTATGGTCGATGAAGAAGCTCGAGTGATGAGGTTAGCTGATGTTGATAAAGGCATATTCATTCCAAAGGCAGGTTCTGTCGATATTGACTTAGTGGTTCAGTTCTATGAGGAGGAATTCAAGAAATTGGGTGGGGAAATTCGCTACAATACAAAAGCTGAGAAAATACTCGTAGAGCCAAAAGAAGCTTTGGAAATCCCTTATGAACCCTTCTTTTGGCAAGAATCAAGAGTCGCAGGAGTCAAAACTAATCAAGGTACAATTAAAGCAAAAAAAACTATTGTTGCTGCAGGAGTGTGGGCGAATACCCTTCTTCATCAAATTGGAATCTATGCACCAATGGTGCCCATCAAGCGTCAACTTTTCTCTGTAAAGGCAACAGCGACAAAATTGAAACAGTTGTTGAAAACCAAAGGCTTTAATTCGGAAAATTGCATGCCTTTCACTATTCTGCCAAAACCAGCAGTTTACATCAAACCCGCACTAGAAGAAAAAGCTTTCTGGTTGAGCTATGGCGACCATTTTCCAAGAGCCTTCAAGCTAGAAGACGACCCACAACCAGAAGAAAATTTCTATCGCTATGGGATTTATCAAGTAGTATCAAAATATTTCCCACAGTTTTTAGGAGCACACTCTGACTCCTATTGGGCAGGTCAATATGCGCTTAATACAATTGACGGACAACCAGTTCTTTTTGCAGAGAACGATCTGTTAGTTGTCGGGAGTTGCAGTGGGAGTGGAAACATGAAATGTGATGCTATTGGCAGAATTGCCGCAGCCTTATATGTAGGTGAAAAACAGGCAAATCTCTATGGAGGCAAGAAATTTATGGTGAGTAATCTTGGCATGACAAGCCGCAAAGTTGAACCAGAGAAGCTCATTATATAGGTGAATACTTTGACAGCCCCATACAAAACGCGTTTTAAAGTAGCTAAAAGAGTTAGCCTAATCAGCTATGCTATTAGAGATGTCATCGAGTTTGCAAAAAACCTTGAAAGGAAAGGGAGAAAAATTACTTATCTGAACATTGGCGATCCGGTGAAGTTTGACTTTGATACACCAGAACACATTAAACAAGCTATGTTTGATGCAATAAAAGCAGGGGAAAATTGGTACAGCCCATCAGAAGGTCTTTTGGAGCTAAGAGAAGCGATTTGCAGGAAAGAAAAGCGTGTCAACAAGATAGACATTATACCTGAGAATGTTGTGGTAACCACCGGTGTTTCAGAAGCCATATTCATGGTTATGGCAGCTATCATTAACCAAGGCGATGAAATTCTGGTGCCTGGACCGACGTACCCACCCTACACAGCATACGCGAGATTCTTTGGCGGGAAACCTGTAGCTTATAAAACCATTGAGGAGAAGGGATGGAAACTTGACATTGAAGATATGAGATCAAAAATCTCTAAGAAGACAAGAGGTATTGTGTTAATAAACCCAAACAATCCATGCGGTGCGATCTATGATAGGAATTCTGTGAAAAAGGTTGTAGATTTAGCAGCTGAAAACAATCTACTACTTTTAGCTGATGAAATCTACGATCAGATAGTGTATGAAGAACGATTTGAGAGCACTGCTCACATCGCAAAGGATTTTCCAGTGGTTGGGCTAAACGGTTTCTCTAAAGCTTATTTGGCGACTGGGTGGAGACTTGGCTATTTTTATTTCAGCGACTCTGAAGGTCAGTTGGAAACACTGAAGGAAGGCATTAAAAAAGAGACTCGAATTAGATTGTGCACGAACACTCCTGTTCAAAGAGCTGGGATTGCAGCTTTGAGTGGACCGCAAGGTCACATTTTTAAGATGGTAAGGAAATTACGCGAAAGGAGAGATTACGTTTGGGGAAGATTAAACGAAATTGAAGGGATCAGTTGCACAAAGCCTAAAGGGGCCTTTTACGTTTTTCCGAGCATTCGTGACATTGGGTTACGTTGGAAGACTGACCTAGAGTTTGTCTTAGATGTTTTGGAGAAAACAGGAATTCTTCTTGTACATGGTTCAGGCTTTTGTGATACATATGGTGTAGGTCATTTTAGAAGTACATTCCTACCTTCAATCGAGGTTTTAGAAAACGCCTTAGATATGTTTGAGAGATTTATGAATAATGTTAGTTAAGCAGGTTGATGTTCTTAACGAATCTCGATGCCTTCATTAGGATCTTGGACTAGTTTTGATATGCTGCGATCAATCTCTGAGTGATAGGCTCTGGAGTTTTGTTATCGATTCTTCTGTCATTTATCTCTTTTAATGGTACAACTTCTGCTACATTTCCTGTGAAGAATACTTCATCTGCAAGGTTAGGCTTGCTGGTGTAATTGCTTTCTTAAAAACCTTATATCCAAGTTTTTATGCCATTTTAATGACAATCTTTCTTGTTATTCCTCGTAATACACCTGTCGAGGTGTTCTTTTAGTTGGAAAATGATACTATTGTAAGCACGTATTCCTTCAAACACGCCGTCACCATAGAGGAAATCATGATCATAGACTGATATTTTTTGCCTTAGACTTTGGATAGAACTTCCCTTCAGTGTAAACAGCAAGCTCCTTTATTTTCAACTGGTCCTCATCAATTCTTACAACACTCGGATCATCAGATATGTTTTTCAAGATGGTATTAGCCCCTAAATTGGGGTTGCTTGGATAGTTTTTCTGGCAATGGCAACGGTTTAAAGGGCTTGCCTTTTGTTTTTTTTAGTATCTCATCGACCAGTTCTGCAAGCTTCATCTTTCTGATTTTTCCAGTAAGCCTATCTCTAACTGAAATAATTCCAGAGTCTTTTTCCTTTTGACCAATAACTAATACGTAGTTTACCCATTCAGTTTCTGCTTCTCTAACTTTTCTCTGCATGGTTTGAGGACGATCGTCAAAGCTGACTCTGATGTTTGATTTGTTGATTGTTTTGGTGATCTCTTCAGCGTCTTTCATGAATTTGTCTGAGACAGGAATTACTCTTACTTGTGTAGGTGAAAGCCAGAGGGGAAGAGTAGGTGCCTTGCCTTTTTGTTGTTCTCGATAGGCTTTTTCTAGCAAGGCGTAGATGCATCTTTCCACACCTCCACTTGGTGAGCAGTGTAGAATGAGTGGGTGTTGCCTGTCCCCGTTCTCATCAACGTAGGTTATGTCATATCTTTTAGCATTTTCAACATCAATTTGATCTGTTGATAACGCTGAAGCTTTATCTTGATTATCGATAACGTTGAATTCCCATTTCATGATCCAGTAAAGTACCTTTTCCTTGAGCATCTCAATTAAAGCGGGTTTTCTGAATTCATTCACTAGTGAAACTATGAAATCTCTGTTTTCTTCGTAGAAATCCTTCGTGAATCTGATTGCCAATTCGTAATCTTCTTTTTCCAACTCAAAACCTTGCAAAACTGTCATACATAGCTTGAATCTGATGTTGAACTCGTTTTTCATTTGTTTCAAGTTAGAGCATAGTGCGTGGCAGTCTGGCATCGTAAAAGCACGTTGTCGTCGAAGTCCAGTTATTTCGCCGCTTTTCTCTCGTCTAAAGCTGTATCTTGTTAGTTCGTAAATTCGTAATGGAAGCTGGCGATAGGAGAACTGTGTGTCGTGAAGCATGAGAAATTGACCAAAGCACGCGGCAAACCTGAGGAAGAGGTCCTTATCTTCAGATTTTAAAATATATTGGCGTGCTGGAAATCGGTCAAGATAGTCGACAAGGCTGGGGTGGTGGAAATCGTACATAACTGGAGTTTCGACTTCCATAGCACCATACTCTAACATAGCATTCGTGACGAATTGTTCAATCAAAGACTTAATTAGCCGACCTTTGGGATACCATCTTAGATTTCCCGGATCGCTACCAGGTTCATAGTCGACGAGTTGAAGTTTTTTCATCAGCCTTATGTGTGGAGGCGTTTGTTGGCTTGCTCTGGTTTTTGAAATTTCATATCTAGTTAGGCTTTCAAGATTTTCTTGTCCGGTAAAATCGTATTTTTCAACTGGTATTAAATTCCCGTTTGGCTGCAATATGTACCAAGAAGATTTCATTTTTTCTTCAGCTTCTAAAGCCTTAGAAACTTTCTCTTCCTTCTGCGCTTCAGTTGGTTGGATGAGTCTGAACTGTTCTGCTAGGGGGTGCCCTTTTATTGAAATAGTGAATTTTTTATTCCAGCCGAAAGGTGCTCTATAGGTTTCTATACCTCTTTCTTTTGCATATTTTTCCATTGTCTTGATAACTTTAAGCGCTACTGCAGGTTTTGCCAAGTTGTTACTTAGGTGGGCATATGGATAGAGCAGAATCTTGTTAACCTCAAGTTTCTCTAGAAAATTCTGAGTTTCTTCGATAGCCTGAATTGCCACAGTTTCGTTATCATCTTTTTCAACGGCAGTGAAAAGAACTACAACTTCTTCCAACAGTATTGGTTCTTTCCCCGTTTCTTCAGCTCTATCAATTTCTTTCTTAATGGGCTTATATTCGATGTAATTTGAATGAAGCTGAAGTACACGCAAACTATTCAACCCGCTTAGGTGGCTTTCTTTAGATTAGAACTAGCCTTTTTAAAAATTCTTGTGGAAATCAGCCATTGCCTTTACCTACATATAATCAACTTGGGTATTATATAGTGCTCTTATAGCGCCATTTTTCAAGTGTCCTATCCTTCTTCGTAACTTTCTTAAACTCTTTATAATGTTCCTTACAGAGATATGCCCTTCTTTTAGCATCGGTTTTTAGCCCTGCAGCGGTGACTTTGCCTGCTGCAATAGAGCGGATGGCATCTTTGTCGCAGCTTATAACACTGCATTTTACACCTTTGTCAATTCTTCCCAATATAAGCCCCTCTAAACAACAGTATTATGTTGAATTTGCTTAATCCCTTTCTCATATATTTTGGTTGCTCCCTTATGAATCTCTCATTTCTCCCCCAGATGTCGATGGATCAAGTTTTAGAATTGCGCACGCATGCATGTTAGGTCTCTTAGAATCTAGGTTTACAAGCAAGAATGTCTCAGAATTCTTTCCAAACGAAGCAATTCGTAGAAATTCATTGTCGGGTGACCGATAGAGATTAGACAGAGCAAGTTTTCCCTTTGGTAAGCCAAGTATATAAGTCTCCTTCACAATTGACTAGCGTAAAAGGGTGTGAAATCTTGCCTGTGAAGCGGAAAAGTCGTGGGAGATCAAAAGGGGGCAAAGGGAAAAGTTCATTTGTGCAGTGTAGTAGCTGCAGCGAGTTGGTACCTCGGGACAAGGTTAAGCGTGTTTCGCGGAGAGTCTCAATGGTGGACTATGCGTTGGCTAAAGAATTACGGCAAAAAGGCACATACATTTCTTCGCCTGTAGAGACAAGGTTTTATTGTGTCTCATGCGCTGTGCATCGGGGAGTAGTGAAAGTGCGCTCAAGAACCGAGCGGAGAGGACGTCGTAGAAAAAGGTAGCTACTCTCATTTAAGTGAATTATAGAAGTATATTGTACGTTGTAGCACTGTAAGATTGGTTAACACTGCAAGGATAACAATTCCTGTGAAGAGAGCGTTAAACCAGAAAAATGCAGCAAAACTAGCTATTGTCAATACAATTATTCGTTCGGCTCGCTCTGCAAAACCGATTGTCTCCATTTTAGAACCAGTGGCTTCTGCTCTTGCACGGGTGTAGCTTACTAATAGAGAACCGACAAGGGCAACAGAGCTCCAAAAGAGATCGCATAAACCACTAGTAATTATAGCGATGAAAATAAATGCATCTGCATATCGGTCAAGCAATGAATCTAGGAAGCCCCCGAAGACTGTTGTCCCTTTGCAAAGTCTTGCGACTATCCCATCAAGAGTATCGAAGAATCCGGAGAGTAGAAGGAGAAGCGGTGCTATTATCAAGAAGAAATTATTGAATTGTGCTGCCCAATAGAAACAGCCAGCCAAGAAAGCGGACAGAATTCCCATTGCACTAATTATGTTTGGGGTCATACCCATCTTATGCAGTAGTTTCGCCTGTGCTGCAAGTAGCAATTGAACTCGTTTCTTTAGCCGAGTTAACATAATGGTTCCCAAAGAATGTTTATGGACGCAATCTTTTATTTAAAAAGTGCTTCTGAAAGTAGGTAAACAGGCGGTATAATGATTGAAACGTGCGCGCAGTTGAGAATTGATAATAAAACTGTGTTTGGATTTGCAGGATTCTCCACCGCTTATTGCTATTGTTGGGCAAAAAAGTTTTGTCATGTGTGGCTTCTTAAATGTGGATGCAGCGGAAAAGCTGGGAGGTTGAGGCTGCAATGGTAAGTGGTATTAAGACTTTTGATGAAATGCTTAATTCAGAAGTTAAAGCAGCTACGCGAAAGGCAGTAATGATTGGTGTGATGCAGGGAATGGAAGGTGGCGAAGCTGTAAGGCTACTGTCTTAGTCCTTATTCTAGTAGGCTACTGCCATTCTCACCAATCCAGATACAGTCTTGCCACAGATAGGGCATTTACCCTTAATTTTCTCATTGATGTCGACAGGTGTCCCCAATAAAGAAGCATTTACTCGCTCTTCAATCTCATGACCACAATCATATTCGCCACACCATGGAAGTTCCACGATTCCTGCCCTTCTTTTCAGCAGCTCATTTGCTTTTTCAAGGCTGTTTACCCTATACATCCGCTTTCCCATCCATTTCCAACCCTTTTTACGTAGTTCAGTCGACATATGATCAACTAGCTTATGCAACCGGGATGGTAAGTCGCTGATCTTGCAGGTTTCTCTCTTGAAAGTATCCCGCCGCACTATAGTGACTTGCTTTTTTTGAATGTCCATTGGACCAATCTCTATCCTTATTGGGACGCCATGAGTCTCCCAGTAAAAGAATTTTGCCCCAGGTGTCAAGTCTTCCCTTTGATCAATCTTAACTCTGAAGTCCAAGTCACTCAGCATATCCGCGACTGTTCTACTGACTTTTATGATTTGCTGGAGGTATTTCTTATGTGGTATTATAACAATAATTACCTGAATTGGAGAGAGTTCAGGCATTAGTACAAGCCCGTTGTCATCCCCATGCACGCTAATCAAGGCACCGATTCCACGTTCACTAATGCCATAGCAGGTTTGCCAGATGTATTCATGATTGCCTTCTAAGGTTTCGTATTGGATATCAAAAGCTTTGGAGAAGTTTTGTCCTAGATTATGAACTGTGCCTGACTGTAAGGTGCGCCCGTCTGGCATGATAACATCAAAGGAAAGAGAATAAAGGGCGCCAGGGAATTTATCCCAATCTGGACGTCGGCTAATAGCATAGGGGACACCACATGCGTTAAAAAAGTCTTTGTAGATTTGGGTAGCTTCTTTGATTTGGTTTTCTGCATCTTTTGCAGTAGCGTGGCAAGTATGAGCTTCTTTAAATGTTGTTACCTCGCGTACTCTTATTATGGGCCTGGTTGTTTTTGTTTCACATCGAAAAACGCTGCCAATTTGGTATAATTTCTTTGGCAGGTCTGCGTGGCTTCGTATCCAGAGTTTGAGCATGGGGAAGATTGCTGTTTCGCTGGTCGGTCTCAAGGCATATCTTATTTCTAAGGGTTTTAGACCACCATGTGTTATCCAGAATACTTCGTTTTCGAAGTCTTTGATGTGAGTAGCTTCTTTGCGGAGGTTGGTTTCAGTAACCATGATGGGGAATTGTACTTCATCGTGTCCTCTTACATCATGCAGATTTCTAAGCAAGTTGGTTACTAATTTACGTATTTTGAAACCGTAGGGAAGCCAAACACCACAACCCTTGATAGGATAACGGTAGTCCAGTATTTCTGCATCTATGAGTACTTGACGGAACCATTCACCGAATCGTTTATCCAATTTCTCGCGTTTTACCTTTGTCATGGGAACCTCGACTTTACAGAGTTAAATGCCGCTTGGATATTTTAATGTTCTAAGTACCAAAAGTCTTCAAGCACATCTGATCCACCTAGGCTACGCTGAAGACTAAGTGATGTAGAATGATGAAAGCGTGCCTTAATAGTAGAAAGAGTTAAGGCTTGTGTTGCCCACAAACTGCACTTAGATTTGGTGACCAGTATGGAGCTGAGAGTTTTCACCCTGCCTACTTGCAAAGATTGCCCAGCAGCTAAAAAGATTTCACAAGAAATTGCACAGAAATATAAGCTAAATTACATTGAAGTTGACATAAGTACCGTGGATGGGCAACTGGAAGGGCTTATGCATCAGATCATGAGCACTCCCAGCATAGCCATAGATGGCGAAGTTATTGCTCGCGGAAAACTACTCTCGCAAGAGGAGCTGGAAACTGAAATAAGGAAACGACTAGGTTATGAAGCTGCCTGAAATTAAGGGATTTATGGATTTCAGCCTTGTGGATTGGGATGGGAAGGCTTCAGCTGTCATTTTTTTACCTTTTTGCAACTTCCAGTGCCCCTTCTGCTACAACACCACTCTTGTGTTGCGCCCGGAAACAATGCAAAGGATACCTTACAACGAGATTGCGAGATATTTGAGCAAAAATAGGAGCTGGCTTGATGGCGTTGCGATAACAGGAGGCGAACCAACTATTCATAAAGAACTTCCAAATCTGTGCAAACGAATTAAAAAACTGGACTTGTCGGTGAAGCTTGATACTAACGGCTCCAACTCTGCAATGATGAAAAAATTGATTGCCCAAGAGTTTGTAGATTACGTTGCTTTGGATGTTAAAGCACCTTTGACTCTAGAGAGATACTCAGCCGTTATAGGGATTAATGCAGAAAACTTGCTTCCTGAAATAGAGGAGACAATAAGGATGTTGCTGCAAGGTTCTGTGGATTATGAATTTCGTACTACATTGGTTCCAACACTTCATAGAAAAGAAGACATTGAAGAGATTTGTCACAAAATAATTGGCTGTAAGAAATATTTTCTCCAAAACTTTAAGGGAGATGTGGAAACACTTGATCCAAAATATATGAACTTTAAGCCATTTTCTTCAACATGCATACAAGAATTCCTTAAAGATGCAAGGAGGCTTGTACCGACTGCTTTCCTGAGATAGCTTAGGCTATGGAAAGTTTTTCCAAAACTGCTTCTGGTCTGAATTCATCTTGAGATCTTACTGACGCTTCCTCTATGTAAAGCTGTAATGCGTATCTCAAGGCTTCTTCATCAATGGGAATGTAGTCGAGATTTGACTGAAAGTAGGTTAGAAGAGAGGCAGCGGAGGCAAAGCGAATAGCACGGTCTTCGAGTCTTGCTGAGAAACGGACAACTTCTCGCGGGATCTCATTCAGAATCGCTTCTCTGACTTTCATCAACATTTCTTGAGCTTTTGGGGTGAGCATGATAGGCTTCGGGGGAAATCTATCTTGTACTAGAGGATGTTCGGTTTCTGCTGCGTAAACAAGTGATAGATGGTCACGAATGTCTTGTGCTCCTTCTTCGATATCGATTTCACCAAAAGCCAAACGCATCTGACTATCTGCGATTTCTACAAATCGCTGTTTTGTAAGCCTATGTAAACGACAAAGCATTCTGTCTTCGATTGCACTGAAATTTGGATCTTGGATAGTCACTTCATAACCCCTGCCGAGAGCTGCCACATTATAGTTGACACTGAAGAAGCTGGTGAAGTGGTAAGGTCCAATGACCTCTCTATGCATTTCATATTTAATTTCACCACGTTCCATAGCCAGCTTTAGCGGCTCCACCATGCCCTTGTACTTGAACCAGTCATTAAATTCTGGAATAATAAAATTAAAAACTCTCCCAGAGTAAGCTTGGCCAATGCGTATAAATCTAGCAGGAGTTATACCTCCTGCATAACGGTTGCGCCCCGGAATACCATGGGGAGGAACCTTTGCGTCAGTCTTACCTAGAATAATGTCTCTAACTGAAAAGCTCTTACCAGTTCCAGGCTCACCAAATAAGGAAAGGTTCCAGCCTGTTTGCATGCCTGTTCTACCCCCAGAATGAATAATCTCAACATCAGCCAATCCATATTGCTGAGTAATGCTAAGTAGGCTGTCAAAGTATAGAATTGGTCCAAAAAGGTCTTTCAAGTAGTCAGCAAGAGAGGCGACAGAAAAGGATTTTCCAAAAAGTGCAATCCTATCTACTCGATATTTGAGTAAGTCATTCAAGTAATTGTCAAGTTCTCGATCCATGCCTTCAATCACTCGACGTTCTTCGCCTTCAGGCTCAGCCTTAGGAATGCCCACGCCAGTAACCATTTTCCTTTCAAGTTCTTTGGAAGCCAGCCCCAATTCCAACCGAATTATTGGAGAAGTTTCTTCTAATATCACCCACTCTAGAAGGTGTTTGCTTTTGTAAGAAGGCACTATGACTCCGAGTTCCTCCAAATCTGATAAAATCGGTATTGGATTTGTACCTTCTGGAAGATTCTGTTTAATCTCCTCGACACCGCAGCCCTCATCGAGCTCAATGAAACATCTCAAAACATCAGAACATCTTTCCCCATATTTTTTCTTAATTTGAGAGATCGCTGTTTGAATAGTCTTCCATGAACCTTCAAGTCGGAGCTCGCCATCTTTAAATGTGTAATATTGACCGTTGAAAACTTGCCATTCACGGGGGCCATATTTCACGAATATCTCCTTCAGCCTTTTATTATCCACAGTTGTTGAAATTTCAAGAGCGGCTTTATCACTATTTATATCCCATTCACTTTGAAAACTGCGAAAATAGGAAATGTTGAGAGCTTTCCCAATTTCGAAAAGTTTGGTTTGCGAAAAAGCGCGTTTAAGTAAAAGTTTCCTTTCTACAATCTTGTCGGTCAACACTTTTTCTCATCTATCCCTTCGCGTAGATCTCCAAGATTGAGTCTTTTTCCTCCGGTTTTATCCATCCTTCAACTTCGAGTTCTTCCATTCCTGCTTTTGCCCTTTCTTTAAAGTTTGCAGTTGTTAACAGGTTATGTGTTGCGCCTAACTGATTTAAGCTTCTCTCAATCCCTTTGTCAGTTTTGAGTTTTTCTTCAAGAGTGGTTATCAGCCTTTCCAAAGCTTTGGAACGTGCCTTTAGAAGGGCGCTGATTCGAGATTCAAGGCTGCGACTTCTTAAGGTTTTGCGAATCTTCATCACTAGTCCTTCGTGGTCTCGTGCTACTGAGGGGGGACGAAAACGATATCTTTTCTCTTGCTCAGCATTGTATTGAACTAGGTAGAAGGGTATATGGATCAAGGTGGGAGTTTCTAGTTCCCATGGAATTGTGGCTTCTTTTAATATTGAAGAATGCTCTGTCTTCTGTTCGATTAATCGTTCGATTTTTTCTATTATTGCATGTGACTCTCTCTGTAGTTCTTCTCTCTCCTTCTCCTGTTTTTCGATCTCTGAGTCCTGTAAGCTTTTCAGATCTGTAATTTTCTTTTCTTCTTTATCGATTAGTTTCTGATAAGTGTCCAATAATTTTCTCGTTGTCTTTTCTGTTTCCTTATTGCTTCGATCGACGAAGTTTGAAAGGGCTTTAATTTTTCCTTTTACGGTGGAAATTTGGTTTTGAACATTTCGTAACCGAGCCTCCCATCGAGCTTCACCAACTTCATCGTTCTTTCTCTTTCGCAACTCTTTTCTTCTTTCGTACTCGTTTCTACTTTGCTCAAGTCTTAAAAGTTCTCGTTCCCATCTCTTTCTTTCATTAAGCCTTGCATCTATTTCCCCTTTGTTTATTGTAGTTACATGTTCAATCTTCTGGTCTTTTTCCTTTCCTAATTCTTCTCTCCTTTGCTCAACCTCTACCATAACTTTGGAAAGTCTGCTTTCGTACTTTTTTCGCGTTTGCTTAATTTCCTTATCAATCATGCCGACATGTTTCTGTGTCTCTCTGCCCAGTGTATCAATCGCAAACTGCAAGCCTTTGATCTCCGATTGCAGTCTGTTAGAATGGTCAATAGTTTTCCGACTTATCTTAACCGCGCTTTTCTCATCGATTTTGGGCTGAATTAATGAGGATTGCGGCTCGTGCGAGGTGCTTTTTTTTGCTTGGCTTTCTTGGATGTAGGTTAACATGCTAGAGCGCATTTCCCCATCAGTAATGAGACCACTCATGGGAATTTCTGCAAAAGAGATGAAATCCGAAAAGGTTTCACGGTGGCTTCTCAAAGCGCTGTGATATAGCTCTTGAACTGAGGTGCTTCTTTTCAAGTGCTCAATGAAGCTTTCAATATCCGGTGGTTTGTAGTATGAAATATTGTTTGAAACAGGCTCCATTCCATCTATTAATAGGGAGTTGTTTTCCCAAGGGATAGCCCAAAGAGGGTAATAGAGCTTAGAGATGAAACCCAAGTTTTCCACAGTTCTACCAAAAAGCCTTGGTTTTTTTTTCCGCTCCGCTTCTGCAATGCAAAGGAGAGCTGCAGCTTCCATGGCCCCAGAGAAACGCGTCTTTCTACCACTTTCTTCTATAACATAAGGCAGAACCAAGTTGGAGTTAGACACTGCAATCCACGAAGAATATATCCTTAAAGGATTTCTCTTATAACTTATGCTTAAAGGAAGAGATTCCTAGAAAAATGTGGACATGGTATCCTTGACCTTCCTTTTATTCAGCTTTTCATATGCTTCAGTACTGCCGATGTCATACCAAAAAGCATCAGAAGCAAAACCATAGACAGGCTTATTTAGCTGGATCAGATGAGGGATCACATCCCCCATCAAATCCACTGCTTGCTTCTCCTCTGCTAACTCTTGTACCAAATTCAAAGACTTTCCTTCTACAACCAAGATACCTATACTTACAGGCTTTTCCAATTCAGGCTTTTCTATAAAACCCCGAATTCTACCATCTTCGGATAAATCGGCTAAGCCAACTCTTATTTCAAACCTAGAGGCAAGAGCCATGGTCGCTGCTGCCTTCTTTTTCTTGTGGAATTCGACTAAAGCCCTAAGATTGAGGTTGGTGATTATATCACCATAATATATCAATAAAGTGTCCTTCGCAATGAAACTTCTTTGTCTGTAAGCATTGATTACAGAGCCTCCAGTCCCTTTTAAGGATTGGATATCATGGACATAGTGTATATTTACGCCGAATCGAGTTCCATCAGTGAAATAATTTTGAATCTGCTTAGCTTTGTAATTCACAAGGAAGGTTATATCTGTAACTCCATGAAACTTCAAAAGGAATACTATGTATTCAAGAAGGGGTTTCTGTGAATAGCCAATTGGAATCATGGTTTTTTGGAGATAATAAGTGATTGGCCTAAGTCTTGTTCCTTTCCCTCCACATAACACCAGAGCCTTCACTTGACTCATAATGCCCACGCAATGCCTTTATAAAATGAGGGAAAAAAAGCCTTTTGATAGTGCATCTATTTCTCTTTGGGCTTTTCTCCTTCTGTCTCTTCTTCCTTCTTTTCCTCAGCTTCAAGCTCTTCAATAGGCCTCGGTGGCGGAGTAGTAGCCATGGTCCAACCTATCCAGGCTCCTATGCCAAGAATGAGTATGAATGCAAGATACACGGGAATAGCAATCAGCCAAAATGGCAGCGACCAACCAGATCCAGCACTAGCACCGAGTGGATCTCCCAGCCAGAAAAGCCCTAAAGTATAACCAATGGCTATGATTATGCATACTAGAAAAATCAAACCGCCAATTCCTTGGTCTTTACTAACCATGCTATCACCACTTTGTAGCCATTTCTTAGGCAGTTGTTGTTATAAGCTTTGCCATTGATTCAGGATGTACCAATTTTCCAACTCACAAGATATTCTCTTTGTTCTTCCGTAAGTCTGTCTATTCCTACTTCCATTGCTTCTAACTTGAGGCTAGCAACAAGTTCGTCAATTCTTTTAGGTACACTGTAAACTTTTGGCTCAAGTTTAGGTCCTTTGACCAGATGCTCTATACAAAGAGCTTGATTTGCGAAAGACATGTCCATGACTTCTGAAGGATGGCCCTCTGCAGCAGCAAGATTAATTAGCCTTCCTTCGCCAAGTAAGTAGAGTTTCCTTCCATTCGTCAATTGAAATTCTTCTAAATTTGGTCTGATTTCCCTTTCGGCTATAGTCATGCTCTTCAATCCTGAGAAATCTATTTCCACATTGAAATGCCCGCTATTAGCAAGTATTGCACCGTCTTTCATTTTCTTCATGTGTTCTTTCCGGATTACGCTTTTATTTCCTGTAACAGTAACGAAGATTTCACCAATTTCTGCAGCCTTTTCCATGGGCATCACTCTGAAGCCATCCATAACCGCTTCTAAAGCTCGTGTCGAATTTATTTCCGTAACAATTACTTTTGCACCCATACCTCTTGCCCTCATCGCCAATCCCCGTCCACACCAACCATACCCAGCTATGACAAAGTTCTTGCCAGCGAGTAGAATACTTGTTGCCCTCAAAATGCCATCGAGCGTGCTTTGCCCTGTTCCGTAACGATTATCAAAAAGATATTTTGTGTAAGCATCGTTAACAGCTATAATTGGATATTTCAATGCCCCAGCTTGCGCCATCGCTCGTAACCTTATTACACCAGTCGTTGTTTCTTCAGTTCCACCCCTGATGTTAGATATGGCTTCAGTTCTTTTAGAGTGAATCAGACCCACTAAATCAGCACCATCATCGATTGTAATGAAAGGTTCGTTATCTATGACTTTTCCAACACACCAATAATATTCCTCAGTTGTTTGCCCTCTCCAAGCATAAACATTAACGTCTTTCGCTGCTAAGAATGCAGCAACCTCGTTTTGTGTGGAAAGAGGGTTTGAGCCACAGAGGGATATTTCCGCGCCTCCTGCCATTAGGGTATCGATCAGAACAGCTGTTTCTTTTGTAACATGGAGAGAAGCACCAAATTTCATATCCTCGAATGGCCTTTCTCTTTTAAATCGTTTCATAACGTTGTTCAGCACAGGCATATGCATCGAAGCCCACCTTGTCAGAAGTTCGCCCTTAGATGCAAGGTTCGGATCTTTGATTTTTGATTCTGACATGGATTCCTCCCTTCCAACATGATTGAAGATCAGCTATTTAAAAATAAATAAGGAAAATAAGTGCACAAATTTCCATGCACAAACACAACCATCTGCCTCAATGCTCTCTACTAGTTATCACAAGAAATGCCCAAGCATCTGACTAATGATAAGGTTTAAAGCTTGTATGTTCACCTTCTCTATTGACATTGGGATAACATTGTCACCGAGAGCTAAGTTGTTCCTGTCCACTTTAATGATCACATTAGCCTTGTTTCTAGTAGTGTATCTTCTACCCTTTCAAAGTAATCTAGGATATTTCTTTCGAGTTCTTGGCTTAGCTGCCATACTAATTGCAATTGCTCTGTGGTCTCTTTTTGCAAGAGTGAGAATTAAGTGAAGCTCTAAAAAGACCAAATACGTGCATACATAGCCCAAGGTGATTGTAGATTTGTGCATACACAAACGGAAAATGGGGAAAATCACGAGTGTCTAGTATGGGTTAAATTGGAATTTTCCATCGCGAAGAATCGTCGTTGTCTTCCCGTTTCCTTTTGTTATCTTTACGATTGGTTTTGAGACGAGAAAATCTACGTGATTTCTTGATACATTCCTTCCCCCGGGCATATCCATGTTATTTCCAAAGGCAATATGCACTGTCTCACTGATTTTCTCTGTTTCCAAAAAATTATCTAGCGATTTGGCTTTAGGATTTATGCCAAATGCAAACTCGCCGACCCTTTTAGCCCATTCATCTATTCCTAGGGCAACTTTGACATGCTTCAATGCTGCCTTGTCCCCAGAAGCAACATTTCTCACCATACCTTCCCTCACTGTAAGTCTAACTGGGCTTTCTATCGGACCAAAACCTCCTATAGCCATGTCACATGTGAGTATACCTTCTAATGAATCTTCAACAGGCGCTACTATCACCTCCCCAGTTGGTAAGTTTATCCATTTCATTTCCGTCCAGTCTAAAAATGTATCCGTAAAGAACTGCCTGCCTTTGGTAATGAATGATAGCTCAGTGCCTGAAGGAGAAGTGACCTCGATTTTTACAGTTTTGCTCAGATTTTCCATAAGATCCCTGGCATAATCTTGCATCTTTCTATGTTCTTCTCCAGTCAATGCTAACGCTCCACTAGTGAGCATATTCAGGTTTACTCCTGGACAGTGACCTAAGCGAGATTTCTTGTCTCTTGTCTCCAAATGAATGAGTCTAATCCTAAATGATGTTTCTTGTCCCACTCCTCGAAGGAGGTTTATAAATAACTCTGGCTTCCATCTACTAAGCAATTCAAGAAGGTGCTTGGGAACATTCTTTCTGAAACCTTCTTTAGCTTTTAGAACAATTAGCCTGGTCCAAAGTCCTAGGGCTAAGGCTCCTCTAGAGAAAGCCTTTCCAACTTCAAGTTTCTCATCATCACAGATTATTGCAATCCGTTCTCCAGGAATTGCCTCCAAAACATGTTTCAGAGCGTTTTCCGCTGCTTTCCAAGCTTGCATAAGAATCATCTATTGAATTTTGGCTAAATGTAGAAATTAAGCTAGGGATGCATGTAAACATTATGGGTTTTTTCCAAGAACTCAGAAACACTTTGAGATATTGCTTCTCCACTATGGACCGAGCGGGATTTGAACCCGCGGCCTCCTGAGTGCAAGTCAGGCATTCATTCCAGGCTGAACTATCGGCCCGCTTTCTGAATAAACTGTTACTGCCTTTTCTACTTTATGTATCGAATACTTTTTTACATTAGTTCTTGTGGTCAGTTATTGTTTCAACCTCGAGAAAGAATATCTACCAGAACATGAGAGACTAAAAAATAGTTGTTTTTTGTAGCAGTTTTCACGACATTATTATTACATATGTAAATAGATAGGTTTATGTTCTAGAAATATTCATCTTAATGTATCTGGATGAGTTATGGAACTGTGTTGTGCGTGCAATTTCATGAGCTGGGCTTCACACCACGTTCCTCGTATACTAGCCTCTTCTTAATTAAATCCTTAACTTCTCTTAGAAAATCTTCGTCTTTCTCTAATCTCAAGAATTGAGCATGATTATCTTCAAAGCCTTTTGGGATCTCAACTTTTATCGTAATGAACGGTTTCCCCATCGCCATTTCAAACTCTCTTTTAACCTTATCATACTCTGCCTCAGGTTTTTTTATCCTAGATTCAAGCCATTTCTTAACCTTCGCCAATCTATCAACCACCTAAAAGTGAAAATCTCCAAATGAGGTAAAGGCTAGAGAAGCCCAATTGAAGTACTGATGTTATCAAGCCGATTTTAGTGAATTCACCAAAACTCATCGAAATTCCTTCACGCTTCAAAGCGCCAATTGCCATGATGACGACAGAACCACTCAACGGAGTAGTAGCACCTCCAAGATTTGTCCCGAGCACAAGTGCTGACCAAACGGAGGGAGAGTTAAGTCCCGAAGCTCCACTCACTATTGGTATGAATGTTAAAGCAATAGCAACATTACTTAATATAGCGCTTGCAAATCCACTGAACCACAAAGTTAGCAGAGTTGCATTTAGAGGACTACTCCCAACTAATTGTATGAATTGATTTGATATTTGTATCAAGACTCCAGTTTTTTCTAGGCCCCCAACGACGAACATGAACCCGGCGATAAAAAACACTGTTTCCCAGTCAATTCCCTTGAAAATCTCTGCTGGATCTAATCCACTCAGAACTAGTGCAATGATAGCGCAGCCAAGAGCAATAACCTCAGGTGCTCGTCCGATGAAAGGCAGGTTTTCTAGAGCTATGAAAAGAATTATCAGAAGAAATAGGGTGAAAATGGAGCGATAGAAAAGTTTCTTGTTCTCGACGCTCTGCCAAGGATTGTATTCTGGGAGAGTTTTTTTCTCCCCTAACCTTGACTTAAAAAACATGTACAATGCGACAATTGTCAGCACCCATAAAGCGATTTCGCCCAATGTAAGGTAACTTATGAAGCTTGCAAAACTGGTGCCTGAGGCGATTCCGATTGCCATGTTAGTTGATGAGCCGATTAATGTACTGGTGCCACCAAGATTTATCATGATAGTTGCAGAAAGAAAGTATGGCACAGGATCGTAATTGAGAAGCTTGCTTATGGTCACAGTAGCAGCTGCCATGAGCAACATCGCTGTGGGATCGCTAAGAAACATAGAAACAATTGCAGAGATTACGCAAATTGAAACAAAAAGTCTGCCGGGATTTCCCTTTGAAAGTTTGACAGCATATAGTGCGCCGAAGCGGAATAGTCCACTTTTCTCAGCTACTTCAACCACAATCATAGTGCCAATGATAAGACTGAGTATTGGTATACTATTCTCGACCAACCCAAACATGTCTTCATAGCTTTTAAAAATTTCGAATTGTACCCCAAACCATGCAGTCATTAGAGCTCCACTTAAAGCAGCGAGAGACATAGGAACGGCTTTAGTTGCTGAAAGGAGAACCGTGAGTAGATAAATCAGAATGAAGATTATTATGGTCACTGTCAGTACCGTGTGCGTCACCCATTTCTACTTTGTTGCTCAGCAATTTTAGAAAGACGGTCAGCTAATATTTCAGCTCTTTGTTCGATAATTCTGTAAAGGATTCGGCCTATATCATAGATTAATATAATGATTAATCCAAGAGCCGCATATATAGTGAACATACTAAGCCAATACCCGACATTTGCCTCCAAAGCGCGAATAATAGGTGCAATTGCTGTTGTTATCAAAATAATCACGATAATATAGATAAGATCTCTCGCTGCCCTTTTGGGTGATCTTTCCTCTTTTATCCCAAGGCGCCTAACGATGATGTCGGTTACGATGTCTCCTAGCACCAAGGCATCAAACAATGCACGTATTAAAAACATCGCCGTGATTACAATTGTTATAGTCTGTATTACGCTAGCTACGTTTAGCACATCTGAAATAATCTCTGTTTCCAACAAAGGGAGTTCACTGGTTTGGCTAACAACACTGCTTATTATAAGGAAAATAATCGCCATCACCAAGCTCATTGTAAGTCGCGGAACTCTACGACGTATCTCCTCTTTTATCTTACTCATGACTAGCCTTCTCATTTTAAGAGTGAAAGATATTACGTTCTATTAATCAAATGAACTATTAAGAATATAGCTTAGGTCAATTAAATGGATTCGCAGAGTTTCCGTCTTTCTAAAATGCATCAAAGCAAATAGTTTCCAGCAGCAGGGATTGAAATCATCTACTGCACTTTTGCAAGAATCATAAAAAATCCGAGAGATATTATGGATAAGCCTCCTATAGCAAACAATAGGCTTGGGTATTCTAAGTCGGGGCTTGTAGATGTGCTATATATTACAATAGAGCCGATAAGGATAATGAGTAAGCCGAAGAATTTATCTGCAATAAGGAATCCCGCTGATTCATCACTGCTCATGTCACAACACCTTTGCATTCAGAGTTTACATATGGTAATCTAAGTTTTATTTTAATCTTCTTAGTGCGTATTTGTATTTTGAAAGTTGGGATCATTTTGTCTCTTCTAGTTTAGCTGGCAAATATTCGTCTACTATATATGTGAGACCATAACGACTAAAGGCTTCCTGCTCAGCTTTTTTCCGGATTTTCATGAAAGTCTTTATTTCTCGTTGCCATAGTTTGGCTTTGTATCGGGGATCCCGCTGTAGTTCATGGAGTCGTTTTACGTCGATTTCTGTTAAGGGGTCTGTTGGCAGCTTATAGTCTACTATGTCTGTCGCCCAAACTCCACTCCATTTCGCGTCTGGTGTTGCTAGGCCTCGGAGGTGAGCTGCGTTGGCTGAACCAGAAATTATGACCATGGCTATGTGCATTCCCCAAGGGTCACCATCTGTTAGAATGTAGACTGGTAATTCCAGTTCCTTGTTCAACCTACGGATGAAATGCCGTGTGGCTCGTGGAGCTTGTCCTGCGGTTAAGACAAGAAGTGCATTAAATTTCTTATGAACATTCTCCTCAATAAACCTTGTAAACAAGCCACCTTTTTCGATGGCAATAACCTTGTCAGCGCTGGTTTTTACGAGCTCACTGTATGTTAATGCGGGACCTATCATCAGACCATCTGGATGGGAAGTCATATTCATTCGTCTACCCTCATAGCCTGGCACTGTGTATTCAATTGTCAGGTCTCCGAAGACTGCTGAGCGTTCTTCTGGGAAGACATTGAAATCCTCTCTAGCGAGTCCTATTACTGTTTCAAGATCTGTGATTACATTGTCTGATTCCGACTGGTCTTTGAAGGACATTTCGTAGGCTTGCGCTGAGTAGTAAACATCTCTGAGGGTAGAAGTTTTGCGTTGAGTTGAGAGCTGATGTGCAAAGAAAGCTGTCCATACAAGCTGTGTAAAGGGGCGGATATGGCGGATGTTTCGAGCACTGCGTTTTACTCTTCTCTCTCCTAAAATATATTGACGAAGCTCAGGGCTATAGTATATATTATCTATGGAGCGGGTGGGCATCTTAATCCAAGGGAATTCTCCTTGCTCTATTTGGTGATATAGAGCTTCACCGAGAGTCTTCAGGTCTGTAACTGCCTTCATTTTTTTGTGCAAAGCTGATTCGCTAGATGTTCTTTTCTTTTCCTCCAACTGTGTTCACACTTTCTAACAATCTTTCTATATTAGGTTCTGTTTCCTTACCAGCTAATTTGGTAGAGAATCTTGCGATTTTGGGTAGATATTTGGAGAAGACACTTAGCCTCCGCTTCTCCCTTTCCACATGTTCTCGCTTTGATAAAAACCGTTGAAGCTTTCGTGCTACCTCTCGTATGCCATTTAAAATTTCTCTTTTGACCTCTGGTCTATCTGCAATAAACTCTTTGCCCACAGTCTTGTATGGTATTTTGGTGCTGCAAATGTGTACAAGCACAGCTATGGGCATGTCCTGAGAGACTTTGTATCTACGCCAATTCATAGTTTTTACAACACGGAAGGTTACATCACTAGCTTCGTCATAGAGGAGAGGGATTCGATTAGCAAAACGGTAGAGTATAAAGTCGCCTTTTCGCGGGATATCTCCACCATATGCTATTGCGGTCTCCACTATGAAAGGATGCCCAGCGTAAGTTGCAGGTCGGCGTTGGCAAACCGCAGTAAATTCTGGTTTCAACTCCTTCAGAATCCCAGCTTTTAGGAGTTCTTCTCCAAGAGGAGAAAGGCAAGTTGCGCTTGGGGGGCGAAACTCTTCGTACCGCTTCATCATCTGCACAAGTTTCACTATCTCTTGAGGTCCTAGCTTTTTCGGGTTTTTCGTTTGTGCAATTCCAGTGAATTCAAGGAAACTATGGGCGATTTTCTCACTGATTCGATGAAAGTGAGTTCTCATGAAGTCTAACATGTTTCGATGGGATGTCATCTGTATAAGACGTTTAACTGTTTCAACATCTACTCCATAAGGATGAGGTAACGTTTCCTTTGGAGGTGACGGCATCATTGTTGTTACACGTGTGAATTTATAGAATCTTCCCTTCGGATCGATGAAGGCGACATTTGCGTAAGGATTAACAACAGCTGTCTGCTTTAAATATTCAAGGATTTTCGGCATTGCCCGAAAATAGTCGCCTTCTAGAGAGAATTCTACGATTGTTCCATGCCATTGTTCCTTGTTAATTAAAACTTTTCGCTCTAGGATTATTGGCTTGTTTCTTTGGATGTCAATCATTATTCTGTACTTATAGACTTTTGTGGACCCTGTGCTAGATACTATGTAAGCTGGTTTGTGGGTGGTGATTTGGCCATATAGAACTGCCATTGTGCCGCCCAGCCCAAAGGTTCCACGAGACTGTTTCAGCTTGTATTTTGATCCGAAAAGCGCTTGACCAAAGGCGGAAGGGATATGTCGCGAAGTAATACCCGAACCATTATCTTCAACTCGGAGTTTGTATACATTGGAATCCGGATCACCGTCGCTATAAGTTACACGGACATAGATATCAGGTGGAACCATAGCAATCTCCGCAGCGTCCAAGGAATTTTCTACAAGTTCTCTAATAGAGGCGAATATGGCCCGGGATGGATTAGTGAATCCAGCTATGTCCCGATTGCGATAAAAAAAATCAGCGGGACTAATCTCTTCGAATGCTTGACTTGTCATCCCGCTTTCTCCGTATTCAACCTGTTAGTAGGCATATATGTTACAGCGAAATATATCTTTTCGCAACAAATAAGGCAAATTTCGGGCATAACCAGGCTTTTCGGGTCCCCTAGTGTCGAAATAGAACCAAAGAAGCGCGGTTACAGACGTTTTACTCTTTAAGCTTTCTCATATGGCTTTTTCCACAATTCCATTTTCTTTTTCTTTAGCTTCCTTCTTTTACTATGTAAAAATCTATAAACGGACGTGTGTAATCGCCCACGAATAAGCATCTCGACGGCTTGTCTAGCGATTTCAGTTTCCTCTATGGGTCCAATGATACTAACCGTGTGTCCATATACGGAAACGTAAGTGTCTGTTAGCTCCTCAATAAGTCGCCTAGTCTTTCCTTCTCTTCCAATAATTCTTCCACATACTCGTTTGATATCAGATTCTGATTTTCCTACAAAATTTCTTAGGTCAACGATAATTAGCATTGCTTCCTCGTCATCCAAGAGCTTTCGAGCTTTCTCAGGAGAAAAACCTCTACCTATTGCAAGAACAGTCTCTTTTGCTCTGAAAAGCCGAGATGGGTCAGTTTCTTCTGGTGAAAGTTTGATGGTCACATCACCGCTTTCACTATCAATATCAAGCTGAATTCCAAGCTTGGACTCAATGAGCTCTTTTGTAGTCGCGTTGGGACCAATAAGAGTCCCTATGCGTCTTTTCGGAATTTTCACGAAAGTACTAGGTCTTACCATCTTCTGTAATTTCCCGAAGCATTTCATTAACTGATAATACTTTTACACCCAGCTTCTTGAAATATCTATGAAGATTCTGTAAGTCACGTTTGAGGAATTCGATCGCCATGGGGTGAGAAAGGAGTACTGCTTGAGCCATATCAAAAAGAATTGGCTTGCCCCTCCAAACCATTATATTATACTCACTTATGTCGCCATGAACCAACCCTGCTACGTGATAAAGACGTTTGATATACTCTAAGAGCTCATTGTAAATGAAATTAGGGTTTTTAGGGGGTAATTCCCTTAATTCCGGAGCGGGGTTACCATTTCTGCCAATGAAATTCATTACGAGCACATTTTTCTTTATAGCAATAGGTCGAGGTACCCTAACTTTTGCTTTTCGAGCCAACTGTAGATTTTTAAACTCTTTCAAAGCCCACGCAAAAACTAGTGATCGAGTATCGCGTCTTATGTGTTTGAACCTACGATCAGCTGTCAGGTATTTGAGTTTACCCTTTTTGAACTCTGCTGCTATTGTCAAATAAATTTTGATTGCTAGTTCTTTTCCTTTTTTGTCTTTTCCCCAATAAATTCTCGCTTCTTTTCCAGCTTTAACTACACCATGGATTTCATCAATAATGCCTTTGTTTAAGAGTTCATATATAATCATTAGAGTGGATTTATCAAAAACTTCTTCTAGAACCTCGTATTCTTCACTTCGTTTCTCCTTCAACAACTGTTCCGTTTCATATTTTCTCTCCTTTCGCTCGAGTCTTTTTTCCACTCTCTTTCGATAAGTCACCTCAAAAATTCCTCGCTTAAATTGTTAACATGCCTTTTCTACGAAGCATTTCTGCTTGGGCTCGAGTGTAGCGCCAAATGATGTCTCCTCTTTTATCACGTTGAAAGTCCCATGGAGAAACTAGTACGACGTCACCTTGCCTTATCCAAACTCGCCTTTTCATTTTCCCTCTTATACGGCAAAGGCGCTCATGTCCATCTTGGCATTTCACTGAAATTCGATCGTAGCCCAACAGTTTATCCGCTACGCCTAGGACGTCAGTGCCTTCGGGAAGCACCATGTTGCTGAGTTCGTCTTCGCTGATTACTTTTCTTTTTCCCAAGGCAATTAACCCTGCACTTTTAGTAGAGTCTCTCTATTGGTGGTCTTCGATCTGCCCAGCATTCTTTGCAGTATACAGGCCTGCCCTTATTAGGTTTGAATGGGACCATACATTCTTTTCCACAGTCTGCACAGACTGCTTCGTGTCTCTCTTGCGTGACTCCATGTGAAGACATAGTCATATCTCCGACTCGTTCTATGGTTGTATTTGTCAACGCTCTTATG
>CP070730.1:350940-362373 GCA_020351305.1 Candidatus Bathyarchaeota archaeon | reverse complement strand
CCTCCTTGCTCTTGTGCATTGTGTTTTCGTGAACTATTCTTTCCGGGCTTGAAGTATCTATATGTGAGGCTTCTTTGGAAAGAGCTTCTGCTTCAAACATCTCTTTGATTTTCTGTTGTGAAGTGGGAAAGTCCTCTCTTAAACTTGTCTTGATTCTTCTTGAATAGCTATAGATTCCACAAACCAAAATGCAAAGGGCTGCTATTCGAATGATTTGTACTATCTCGGCTGTTTGAACTAAAATTGAGAAGCCCAGTTCATACAAAACCGTGGCAAGAGAACCAATCAAGAAAAAGATGCTTGACGCAATGACTGGTATCCAGAATGGTTTGCCCACGCCAAGATGTTTGATAGCTCTTAGAGTTATGAAACCTAAAAGGATCAAGATAGCGGAAATTATGGCATATATTACCTCAAAGACAACAATCAAAGCCCATTCCATCAAACATTTCGTTAATAACTTTTCTAACAAAAACCTTGTGAAATTATAGTCAGTATCTTCAAGACTAAGTCAAAGTACAAGTCTAACGGGCTATTTTCTACACGCATGCGCTTTAATTGCATGCGCATTAGGTTTGATTTATACTTCGAATTTCCTGAAGCGTTTTCTCTATAGAATGCCGTTCTTCCTCAATTATCTTCCGTGTTTCCCAAAGATTGCCTAAATCGTCAGGATGTAAATCGACGATTCCTTGTTGGCGCATATTTTCAACAATTTCTAGATAGACTTTTGAAGGTTTCACGCTGAACCTACTGTCTTCTGTGCTATGCCTCATCATCTGCAGATATGTTTTGTACGGATAAATCAAACACGGAATTAACACATAATCACCTATGCTTAGCTTCTCGAATTGCTTTTGCGCTTGCTGCTCTAATTTCTTGATTTGGTCATACCCTGGGCGAGTGTTGAGGTGGGCCTTTTTCCTTTTTTCATCATGTTCCGAAGGCAGTTTTAATAGTTCTCTTATCGCAAAAAATCTTCGCTGGCCATCAATGATTACATACTTACCTTTGCCGAAGAAGTAGTCCAGCTGCTCTGGTAATTCTGCGACTTCAAAAGGCTTTAGTAAGCCAAATTGACCTATTGAAGCTTTTAAGGCTTCCAAATCGTCTTTCTTCATTGTTTTCAGTGCTTTTATGTTGTCAGGTGTCATCGCCCCATAAGTGATAGTTCCTATTTCCCTAGTGCTGTAGCCATCCCAGTCTGTTTTAATGTTTAAGTCGACGCAAACCTCCCACGGAATGATGAGTTCTGAAAAGGGTATGTATTTCAACTCCATCTGTTTGCCCAATTTTATAGGTTCTAATCTCAACTCTGCGTCGCACCATCCTTCTAACAAAGAGACTAGGATATCTTTAGACTCACTATGGCATATGAACTTTTCGTTTAATTAATACTCATAATGGTTTTGATGAGTGTAGCCCAACCTAAAGGCTGGCCTGTTTGCGCGCCTGTGAAATACGTTTCCATAAATCATAAGTAACTTGGGGAGTATTTTGATGAAAGTGTCTAATAGTGGTGAAACAAGGTGGAAGAAGCTCTATTGACCCCGTGCGGAGGGCATTGTGGACTCTGTGCTTATTATAAAAAGGAGAGAAAACCTCATTGTTCTGGATGCAGGTCTCATGCAGGTCATCCCTTCTGGGGTGATTGTAAACTCTATGCTTGTGCAAAAGATCATAGCGCTAAACATTGCGGACTATGCAGAGAATTTCCATGTGATCTATTTATCAACCAATATGACCCAGAGCATGATCAGAAGAGCGCATTCATCAGAGCTGGATTGCTAGCTTACAGAAAGAAGGCTGGAACAGACAAGTACATTGAAGTTGTCAAAAAGTTAGAAGAAGAGGATAAATCCTAAAACCTCTAGTAAGCATGCATATCTTCAAAAGTGAAGTCGTCAGATTACGGTAACTGATTGGTTCGCGCAAGCAGCATATTTTACCAGTAAAGCCGTAATTCTTTTTCGAATAATAGCGGCATAATGCTTATATGTAGCTATTTTAATTAGATAAAAATAGGAATAAATTAGATGAATATAGAATTAAGGGCTGTGAAGACAGAATGACGGAAGAACTTAAAGAAGATATGGAGAAGCTGAAAAAAGAGCTTGAGGAGCTTAAGGAGCAATTAAAGGAAAAGGTTCCTGAGAGACGAAAATCTGGTAGAGGGATATATATCGATATCGGTGAGCGTGTAAATGATTACATTGAGGATGTTATGGATGGCATATCTGAGGGGATTCATGGAGAGCTGGAAAAATCGATTTTTGTCGGTCCACACGGTCAGCACATCAAAATAGCGAGTGCACGTGGTGGGGCTAATGCACGGGCACACGCGCGTGTTGATAAACATGATTTATTTGAGGAAGAGGATGAGTCAGCTGATTTTGACAATACAGCGAAAGTCATGAGTGCTCTTGGTCAGGAACAGCGCCTTAAGATCCTCAGGGAGCTCATGAGTGGTGGAAAATATGCAAATGAGCTTCAAGAGAAGCTTACAGACATTGCTGCAAGCACATTATCGAGCCACCTCAATGTTCTGGAGGAGGCAGGACTAGTAGTTCAAGAAAGAGTTCGAGGTCGATATCTGATTACAATTCCGGGCAGGTCAGCTTACAAAATGGCTAGACGTGTCAACAGGTTAATAGAAAGAAGGACTAAGGAATGAGATACCAAAGCTTCCAACTCGACGATGATGTTCTAAAGGCAACAGACGATATGAAATTATGGAAAAACGAAAAGGGCCTTGTGGAAATAACTAAAGATGCATTGGCTGTTGGTGTAACTCTTGATAGTAAGCGGTGTGGCTATGTGTTTCATGGAGTCGGTAGACTTTTAATAGATACAATCGTCGAGACAGACAAAGGGGCTGTTGGAAGCCCGGTGGAAAAAGAGTTGGATACTCCCTTTCTAATGTTGGGAAAACTGGATGATGCAGAAAAGCATCTTGACGCTGCAGAAAAGAAGGACTTCCAAAAGCTGGGATATGATGATCAGCAACAATTCATATCGAAAGGAGAAGAATTGTTGGATCTATTCTTTGAGAACTCAGAAGGCGAACACAAACACTCAAGGATGCACATTGGTAAGGGGTTCATATTTGCTTTTCCAAATGATAGTAAACTAGACATTCTTGTGACAAAGGGATCAAAGATCGTTTATACTGCTACTGATATGGTCTTCGTGTCAAAAGGGGATGAGGTGGTTCTAACAAGTCATGGGGACGTTGTGGTGTCACGACCTGGAAAATCGGTTTTCATCACTAATGGTCATAGCAGAATAAGATAAATAGCCTAGAACTATACGCGCACTTTAATTTGTTGCAATTTAACCCTTGCTACAAGGTCTCAGTATTGTAACAAAAATGCGCGCGGAACGCTTTGGTCTTGGATACATATTATAAGAGAACCAACGTCTTAATATCGGATGGGCCTCCCTGCGAATCCACCCACCAAGAAATCCGGATTATTTTAGAACCAGTAATGGCGACATTACCTGAGTGGAGGCGGTTTAAGTCTATGAAAAGGAAGGTGTTGTTTGTCTGTAGCGGAAACATCGATAGAAGCCCGACTGCTGAAGCCTTGTTGAGAGGAAAAGAAGGCTTCGAAGTAAGGTCAGCTGGTACATTGGTTACGGCTCCAAAGATTGTGTCTAAGAAACTAATAGATTGGGCTGACATGATTTTCGTGATGGAAGAACACCATAAAGAAACACTGAAAAAGATTGATACTAAGGCTGACGCGAAGATCGTTGTGTTAGACATCGCTGATCACTATTTAAAGGGTGATCAGGAGCTGATAGAAATTCTAAAGAAAAAATTATTAAAATATCTGGATAAGATCTAGCGAAGGTTAAGTTGTACACATATACCGGTGGCATCATCATTTTCGTATAACCCACAATGAGAAAGCTACATACATTACCTAGATGCTCTCAGGAGTTTCCTGATTTACTCGAATCAATAGGTTGTTCGCGAAAATTTTATGGTCTTCTTTTAGTGAGATAGAAACCCCGCTTTTCGAATTGCTTAATCAGTTCCGTTGGGTCGGGATACCATTGTCCCCACTTTCTACAAATATGTTCAGTCCAACTATAGTTGTCATATGTGAAAATCTCTTTGCGTTCTCCTTCAAGTCCGATTTTCGCTTTCAATCTTCTGTAATAGTCTTGTGCAAGATAGCCTTCATCCATCTGCTTCATAGCGCTTGTAATTGTGTCATCATCTAGCTTTGGGTAATTATCTTCAAAAAGCGTAAATTCCATAGGGTATCGAGGTCGAGGTGGAGGATCTTCTGCTGGATAACCCATCACTAATTGCACTAGAGGAAACACTCTTTTTGGCAAATTATACCTTTCAGCGATTCTTTCAGCTCTGTATGGTGCGCTTCCGAGAAGGCAACTTCCAAGTCCTAGACTTCTCCCTGCAATAACCATATTTTCAACCATTAAGGATGCATCTTGAATTCCGAATAGGATCAATGAGAGGTCGTTTGCAACAAGTTTCCAACTTCTTTTTGCCATGATGAGTTCGAATTTATGCGAATCTATGCATATCGTGAACAGGAGTGGTGCTTTGTAGGGATTCTGTTTGTGATTTCGAGATAGCAGGATGCTATAGTATTGGGATGCAAAGGGAGCTTGTTGACCAGCTCTTACAATTGTCTTTATTACTTCATCGGGTGGCATTTTATTTTTGTATTTTCGGATTGATTTGTGATTGAGCATTGTTTGGATAACTGGATTTTTATTCATGATTGTCCTTCCACATTTTCTGATTTCAATTCTTTGCTTGACAGCTGAGATAAGACTTTATAAAAACTGTGATCCTGGAGTTTATATACTCGGCGCCTGTGCAAGGCACTAAGAGATATACGTGCGTTCACACTTTTCTCGTCTTGTTTTCTGCTGTGCACATGACTTCATGCGCGCTTATAGCCGAAGGTTTATAAATTATCACGCGAACATACCGCTTGCTGCCTCATTCATTCAAGCGTTGATTTCTGTCGTATGCATACATCGGCATTATGCAGTTGTAGTGTACTAGAGATCGACAAGATAGGTAGATTAGAACAATAGGATTTGGTATAGTGTGAACTCTGTCAGTAAAGAATTCAAAGTTGAACTCCCCAAACTAGCAGCTAACGCTGTTTTAGCTCTAGTTTTTGGGTCAATTGGCGCCCTTTCTTCAGTAACTCTAACTGGTTTTGCTGAAGATTTTGGGTTCTATTCTTGGTTAGTATTAACACTTGTCGGAGGAGTCTTCTTAGTGCGTGCGCTATTTGATGTCTTAATAGTAGGTGACAAAACAGTTGGATTATTCATGGCACGCTTGGGTTTACAACAACTATCGTCCAAAAGGAGAATGGCAAAGGATGCAATCTTTATAATAGGCACTATTTTAGCAGCTGCTGCAATATACCCATTGTTAAAGGCTCTTGGTCCTGTGGGAACTCTGTTCCAGTCGGCGACTGCAATAGTTGCCATAGGGACTATCTTCTTTTTTGTCTACGATATTACACGTATACTTCACCAACTATCCCATGAAAAGGCAAGTGCTGTCGCAGATTGGCTTATGAATGAACAAGGCGGGGAGCACAAGTAAATGAATGGTGCAATATGCGAGATTAATCGACTTAGAAGTTGCGCGCGCCAAGGAGGATGTATAATGAAAGAACTCACACTTAGGATTATAGAAGACATGGTGGTGAGGATTTAGATGGGGAGGAGGAAGATCCTTACAGAGCAGGATTTTAGCAATGTAGTGCTCCCAGTTGGGACTGATGTGCTCGGGATAGCCACCAAGATGTTAGGTTACGGTAGAATTATGGTGAAATGCCAAGATGGCCACACTAGGCTTTGTAGAATCAGGGGAAAGATGAAAAGACGCAACTGGATAAGATTAGGTGATGTGGTTCTGGTTTCCCCTTGGGACTTTCAATCAGACAATCGTGGTGACATCTTCTGGAGATATCAGAGAAATCAGAGGGACTGGCTAAGAAGAAAGGGGCACCTCACAATGGAAGGATAGCTTTTATCCGACTTGGCACATGATGCGACCTGAGAGAGCAGTGGTTAATGCATACATGGAAAGGTGTTGAACAAAGGTTAATAAGGCGGGTTGGTGGTAAAAATGGCAGCAGTTAGGCGCTTTCTGAAAATGGTAGAACGACAACGATGGTTTTGTTTTTTTCCGACCACATCTAACTGACAAATCAAGTGAGGTGATAGAATGTCCTATTCATACAGTGGAAGAAGAGAATTCGGATTCGCCCGGAAGCAACCTGTTGAAGTTGATAAGGAATATGAAGCCAAGATCGAGGACATAAGCAGAAGAGGCGATGGCATCGCAAAAATCGAAGGGTTCATAATATTTGTGCCGAACACTAAGCAAGGAGAGCACGTGAAATTTAAAATTACACGAGTTGGAAACAGGTTCGCAATAGGTGAGCTAGTGCAAGCTTAACCTAACAGCTTCCAAGTATTGAGTAACAAAATACAACGCAGGAGGAGGTGTATTGTATGTCAGAAAACGAACAAAAGAGAAGCGAGGAATCTGAAGTTGAAAACAAAGAAGTGACAAAGGAAAAAGAGGTTGAAAGCCGCAAAACGCCTTCCAAAACTAGGAAAGACAAAAATGTGGTTTATATTGGAAACAAGCCTCCAATGAATTATGTCATGGCCGTCATCACCGCTTTTAACATGGGCAACGGTGCAGAAGTTACACTGAAAGCACGCGGTCGAGCCATAAGCACAGCAGTTGACGTCGCTGAAATCACTCGAAGTAGATTCCTCAGAGAAATTACGGTGCACGCCATTTCAATTGGAACCGAAGAAATAACCCCAAGAGAAGGCGGCAATCCGAGAAACGTCTCAACGATGGAAATTTATCTCAAGAAATAGGCACCCGAAACGAAAAACAATCCACCTCCCATTTTTTCCCCCTAGAATTAGTTGATAATGAACATCAATTATTTCGGAACCATTTTCAGCTCAGTTTCAAAATTTTCTATGCCGAATGCGCGCGCTAGCGTTACTAAAACATATCTAAATCTCCAGTGGCAACGCAACAAACTTTGTCAGCCGCACCATAATAGATGAAAAGTCTATCCTTAAGCACTGCAGCTCCCTCAGGAAACACCACGTTTGGGACGTCGCCAATTCTTTCATAATCTTCCTCTGGTTCCAGGATTGACTGCGGCAAACGACCAATAACTTTTGAAGGATCGTGTAGGTTTAGCAAGGCAGCGCCTGCTCTGTATTCATGATCAGCGCTAACTCCGTGATAAACCAAGAGCCATCCTTTCTCGGTCTTTATTGGTGGCGGTCCAGTGCCTATTTTTTCTGCCTCCCATTCTCTTTCTGGTTTCATCACAATTTTGTGGCCATACCAGTCTTTGAGGTTTTCAGAATAAGCAATCCAAATGCTTGGGAGGTCTGTGCCATAATCAGAGCCTACCCAATCACGAGGCCTATGAAGCATCACATACTTACCATTCACCCTCTCAGGAAAAAGCACCGTATCTCTTTCATAAAGTCCAAGAGGAGTAATGCAGCCATGCCTTCGAAAACGACGAGGAAGACTATGCAAGTCATCCAAAGAGGACAGATTGTCTAATGAAGCCAAAGCTATCCGCGGGATGCCTCTTTCAGAAAGAATAACGCGTTTTCTTTCGCCTGATATACCTAGTCTGGGAAAAAGAGCCCTTGGAGGACCACTTCGCCCAGAGTGCGCAACATATGTCATATAAAGCGTGTTCTCAAGTATAACGGTTCGGGGATCCTCGACTCCCCATTTCTCATACTCTTCTATTGGCTCAAAGATGGGCTCATCTAATCGCTTAAAATTTAAGCCATCCTGACTTGTCGCACAGCCAATCCTAGAAATATATCTTTCGTATTCCCCAACTGCTCGATAAAGCAGATGGACCGTGCCATTCCAATAGAACGTTGCGGGATTGAAAACTGCTATGGATTCCCATGAGTTTCCGCTGGGTTCTAAAATGGGGTTATTCTTAGCGCGTTTAAGTTTCACTTTGGGCGACCTCAGTAGCTTTATAACGCGCAACCCTTTATGAGCCTATTTACAATGAAGCAGCAACAACTGAGAAGATGGAAATGAAAATAGCGATAATGTCTCCTTGGAACGACTGTTGCGGCGTATCAGTTCATGCCGAACTTATCGGCAAGGAGTGGATGAATAAGGGACGCGAAATCGTGGTATTCGCTACAACTGACGAGAGGGTCGGAGGCAGGATACATGTTGAAACCGAGGATGAGACATTTGTTTACAGAAACTGGGAGATGTACAGATATGGAGCTAAAGTTGAGGACGAAAGCGGTTTGGATTTGTATTTCGATCCGAGTCCGGTTATCAACGAGGATTATGATCTCTTCGTCATCGAGAAACCGTGCTTAACCCCTCTCGGGAAGCTACTCAAAATCTTCGATGAGGTGAAGAAAAAGGCGACCACGATAGCGGTTATACATGAGGGAAGAATTCCCAAGAACGTGAACTTCTACAAGTTTGATTGGGACATAATAACACTATTCGATAAACGTTACAAGGAGCTTTTATTCGATACAATATCAGCAGATAACACACACGTTGTACCTTACCCATGTCACCCAATAGTTGAAGGTAACATGCAGGAAGCTAGATCAGAGTTGAATCTCCCACTGGATGAGGATACAAAAATCATATTGGCTTACGGAATACGCCTCAAAACTCTACGTGAAGTCCTTCCAACCTTCAGAAGTCTACGCAAAAAGTATGATGTTGTTTTGCTAATGTTAGCTAGTCATGAAGAGAGTGTTAGAGCCGCTATGGACATAGCTCGCGAATGCAAATTTGCAATGTTCAGGAAAGAAGCTCCACCGATGAGTAGGCTTTACACATACCTTCATGCATCAAACGCCATCCTTGTGCATAAAGGCCCTGCGAATTACCTGCCAACATCAAGTGCAGTTCATCTATGTTTGGGTTCGATGCGCCCGATTCTTTGCCCAGACAACAACTTTGTCGAATTATTCGATGGCGAGATTATGAAATATTCGGACTTAACCGAATTGAGAGAGAGGCTCATCGACGTTTTCGATTGGAGAAATGTTCAGTCCATCTTGATCAAAGCGAGAAAGTACGCAATGAACAACTCAGCTAGCAACGTAGCAAATAGTTTGATAAGACTAGCTCAGTCAGTTGAACAACCACACATAGTCTGAATGTATCTTGCTATAACACTTAAGAATGGCACTTCGAAGTATAGGGCGAGCGTGTTCTGAAATGGGGGGAGTGGCTAACAAACCTATTAAAGCCCTTGTACTTGCAGCAGGAGAAGGAAGTCGACTGAGAAAGTACGCAAAGCAAAAAACACTCCACCATGTTGCAGGTGTGCCACTATTGGGGAGAGTTCTTCAGAGTCTTAAGGAAGCAGGGGTAAATAGCGTCCACATAGTCACTGGGTATGAAGGAGAAGAAATACGGCAAGAGATTGGCGAGTATTATTCTGGACTTGATGTCAACTATGTAATAGCCCCAGACTGGGAAAAAGGAAACCTGCACTCTTTTCTGGCTGCGGAGGGAATTTTCAAAGAGAATTTTATTCTTTGTATGGGTGATCACCTTTTTGACAGTCAAATCGTGAAAAACCTCATCAACATGAATCTTAATGGTGCCATTGTTCTAGCTGTTGATAGAACAAAGTATTCATCTGATGATACTAAAGTGCTGGAGCATGAGGGTGTAATCCATGAAATTGGTAAGAATATCAATCCTTTAAACTGTGTGGACACTGGCTTTTTCTTTTGTTCACCTAAAATATTCTTGTATGCTAAAATGGCTGCAAAACAAAAGGCATCAGAACTTGCCGATTGTATTCAGCTTGCTGCCCAGAATGGAGATGCACGAGTATTTGACGCAAGTGGGCACTACTGGGTAGATGTAGACACCAAAGCAGATGTTGAACGCGCAAAAAGATTGCTGGGTAAACACTCCCAGAAGAAGCGTGGAGCATCCGACTTCATTGCCCACTATGTTAACAGACCGATAGAAAATGCGATAATCTATCGTATATCAGATTCTGGGATAACTCCTAACCAGGTTACAATTTTAACAAATGCTTTGGCGTATATCGTAACAGCTCTATTACTTTTCGGTCATCTGTTGACAGGATCAATTCTAATGTTTATTGTGGGTGTCATAGATGGGTTAGATGGCAAATTAGCGAGAATCCGCGGACAGGCAACAAGGCTTGGTCGTATGGAACATGCGTTTGATTTGCTGTTTGAGTTTTCATGGTTACTAGCCCTTGCTATATTCCTAAGCCAAAGCCAAGGCTTGTTCCCACTCACACTCGCTGCCCTTTCAATCACTTTCATAGCTTTCTATAGATTTTGTTACGATCAATTCAGTAGAACAGCTGGCGTTAGTCTGGACGTGTATGGACAGTTTGAACTAGCATTCAGGAGAGTTGCTGGCAGGAGAAACATATACAACGTTTACATCCTGATAGGGGTTCTCTTGGGAGTGCCACTTTACTCATTAATCGGAATCCTAATACACTCCGCCATTACCGCAGCAGTATATGCTTTTCGAGCCGCTGTGCACACACATGCACTTGATAAAAAGCGATCGACTAGAAACTCGGGTCAATCCTAACTGCTGTATGCGCGCACGAAAGAACGACTTCAGTGTGTTGGATTCAATCATCCCGTGGTGGACCTGCTAAAATTCTCTCTCTCATTTTATCGAGCGAACCTCGCCATCCTGTGAGCTCCTCAGACCACCATGTTGCCCCAGCTTTAAAGTACGGCTGCACTATTTTTTTAGCCCTTTTGGGCTCAGAAGATGTCTGACCGCCTATCATGACATCAAATGGTTTTGAATCCGTTCGATGTTTTGATATGTATGCCACAATTTGGTTTATGTCGTCAGGTGTAAGCTTCTTTGTCCAGTCAGCGACTCCTGGAACTACACCGTCATATCGAGCAGCACGGCGCAAAGGCTTTTTGTTTGGCCAGAAACAAGCCACCCAAATAGGTATACGAGGTGACTGGACAGGTTTGGGCATGAAAATGGTTTCATTTATTGTGTAATGTTTGCCTGAATAACTGAATGGTTTTCCTGTCCATAGACCTGTTATGATGTCTAAGCTCTCGTCCAACATCTCTGATCGAACCTTAGGATCTCCATCCTCTCCAAAGGTTTTAAATTCGTTGATTGTGCCTCCCAAGCCGACTCCTACCACTAACCTTCCGTTAGATACATGGTCAATAGAAACGGTCTCGCGAGCAAGTTTCCAAGGGCGTCGTCGTGCTAAGGGAGTGACTAGAGCGCCAATGCGTATATGTTTAGTGTGATTTGCTATGGTCGTTAGTGCTACGCAGGGGTCAGCGTATGGTGCGTTAGCAATTGGAACCATTGAGTTGTTT
>CP070730.1:343124-350840 GCA_020351305.1 Candidatus Bathyarchaeota archaeon | reverse complement strand
CCGTTGAAGCTGGGCACAGCATGGTTATACGTTGGGCTCTTTGTTTATTTGTTCGGTATGATTTTCGGATTCGTTGCAGCGACAAATCTTAACAGTACTCCAACCGATAGAGTAGCCACCAAAGGGCTCTATCGCATTTCAAGAAACCCTGTCTACCTCGGCATGCTCCTCGTATTCATTGGCATAGGAATAGCTTGTGCTTCTTGGTTGTTTCTGCTGTTGGGAGCCATAGCCCAAATCCTACAGAACTTCGTATTAGATGCCGAAGAACGCTGGTGCCTTGAGAAGTATGGTTATGCCTATCGAGAATATATGAATAGGACTCCAAGGTGGATAGGGATCCCCAAATCAAAAGAAACAGAGTGAACGTGCAAGCAAAAATAGCGACAGTTTTGTGCTTAGATCGGGTATGAGCCCAATACCAATGGAGATATTACCAGCAAATCCCATTTTTCTTAGAATATTCTTTTCAGAAATGCATGCATTCGCAAAGTTTATCTTAGCTTGCATTAAGTGTTTCACCTGATAAGTCGGGTGGGTTACCTGAATCGAGTTGGTAAAGAAACTCCGCAAAACAGATTGTTTCTCCCCTCTTTAATAATCGCGAACTTTGCGACAGGTACTCTTGGAATCCTTGCGGCTCTTTTTCTGCTTGACATGTCAGTGACCTTTGGGGTTGACCGAGGTATTATGGGGCAGATCAACACTGTCTCATCAATTGGCTCTATCATTTTTGCACTTGTTATGGGGATTCTGAGTATTCGTCTCCGCCATAGAACCTTGATTCTTACCGGTATGTTCTCTTACAGCATATCAGCTATAGGGTGCTATTTCGCGTGGGATATCAACTCAATTCTAGTATTTTATTCCTTGAATGGTGTGGCGCTTGCTATGGTTGTTCCTATGACGAACTCTCTGATTGGTGACAACGTAGCTCTTGAGAGGAGAGTGTCTGCAGTGGGTTGGACTGTTGCTGCAGGATCTCTCGCTTATTTCATCGGTGCTCCTTTAATGGGTGTTTTATCAGGCTTTGGAGGATGGCGGTTAGTGCTTCTAAGCTTCGTCATACCACTCGCTCTATTGGCGCTACTGATGGCGGTGACCTTTATTCCCTCGGTGAAGCAGAAAGTAGAAACTGGTGCTGCAAGCGACATTTATGTAGAAAGCTTCAAAAAGATAGCATTAAACAGATCTTCAATTGGTTGTTTAATAGGAACCATATTCCGCCTTGCAGCGTTTGCAGCGTTGCTTTTCTATGGAACGGCATTTACGATTGAACGATTTGACCTATCAATCGACTTTGCTTCTCTCGTCATTTTAGTTGTTGCACTATCCTACACAATTGGTAGCCTAACTTGCAGCCCTGTTATAAAAAAGGTCGGGAGAAAATCTACAACAGTGATCGCTGTTTTATTTGCGGGTTTGTTCACGATTTCCTACGCATATGCACCGAGTGTTTGGCTAAGCTTAACATTAATGTCAATCGCGGGTTGGTTCGATGGTTTGGCTGCTTCCGCTTCCACGAGCTTGACATTAGAACAAATGCCTGAGCTGCGAGGTACAATGATGTCCCTTTCATACGCATTCGTTGGCATCGGTTCCGCAATTGGAGCAGCAGTTGGAGGATTAACCCTGATTCTTTACGACTATAGAGAATTAGGAATCATCCTTGGAAGCATGGGAATAATAGCAGCAATTATCTTTCAATTCGCAACCACTGATCCGACAGAACGCAATCACGCAATCTTGCAAGATCAAAATTAAACTAGATCATACCTACTTGCTTTCGCGACCTCTAGTGATATCACCCGCAAAACTCCCTCTCTTAATATGAGTATTATTTCGGAGTTTCTTGTCTCTCTGAGAGAGTAATCAGGTAGCCACTGAATACGATGGCCCAAATGAGTGCAGGATATACAATCATGCGTTCCATTCCCCCCGGGCCTAGACCTAAAAAGAACTCGCTAGCTGGTGGTTCACTGGTTGTCAAGGACCCAGTTGCCACTAGACCGCCTGCAAAAAGCATCAACGCTCCAAGTGTCATCGCTCCTAATATGATACTAATCACGGACAAGGGCAGCCCCGATACTTTGAACGAAGCCATAGCTGATAGACCGCCGAACCCAAAAGCCATCAAAGACACAATTCCATGAATCGTGGTAAACGTACTCGTAAAGACTCCAACACCCATAGCGCCAATACCCATTAAAATGAGTAGGACAGACAGAATCCTGAAATCAACAGTTCGCGGTAAGAAGTATACTCCGATGAGAGATACCAACCCGAAGAGGAAAGCAGAAGAGTTGAAGACTGCTGCAGACGGTCCCACACCAAGGTCACTGATATAATTGTCAGCAACACTATAACCAGGATACAAAGCTTCTGCAACCACAATACCCAAGATGAACTGAGCACTAGCCACCAAAAAGAGAACCCCAGCAATTCTGCCATTCGGACTTGCCATGAGTTGCTACATTGTTTCATGGAAAAGATAAGACTTGCCATTTGAACTAGTGGCTAGTGGAGATATCTGCTGATAACCCGACCAACATTGATATCATATCGAAATCCAAAATTCATAAAACAGAAAGCGGGAACAAGTCTAAACCTTCAAGCATGGCAGAGGTTCTCGGTTCCTATAGTAACAAATTCACAAGAAGAATGTATCGGAGAGGCTTAGAACTTTTCTGCAAATGGTGTGGCAAGGACGTTGATACAATAGTCATTTCCCGATGACTGTGAAACGAACGCTTCTCAACAAAAAAACCAAAAAGATGGAAGAATGGTTTGAAACTGTCAATACTTTAGAAGAATTCGAAGAAGCCATTAAAAGGTTTCTTTAGAGAGTTAGAAAACTAAGGAAAGATGAATCTAAATGACAGCTTCCCATTTTTCTATGCACGCGCAGCACGTTTGACCTATCGAAGACGCCGTGATATGTATTTCCTATTCAGAAAGTTTATAGTTAAATGAAGTATAATCGGGTAACAACCAAACAGTTCCATTAAAAGTGAGAATCTTGAATAAGAGCATCGTGGTAGTAGCTTCAATAGTGATAGCGTCTTTAGTATTGTCTCTGGTGGTCTGGAATTTTTACAGATACGATACAACTGTCCTTTCATTGACCTACGAAGCCAATCCGATTACATCATCACCATTATCAGGTGCGAACTATTCTTGGAAAGCCAAAGCATATAGTGCACGAATTTTCGGCAATTCTCCATTCAATGGGGAAAGATCTATTCATAGAGAAAGGATAATGTCTCAAAACAGATTCCAAAACACCGAGTTTCATAATCTAAACGTCACGCTAAGGCTTAGATTTCAGATAACTAACGCAACAGGCTACTTACTATGTAACAAAACCTTGGACAGCACAGATGGATGTGACAGGCAAGTTACCTTTGAATTCAAACCCGAAGCAACAAAGGCAGGAAATACTCTGCAACTCAGGATAACTCTGAGTCTCAACGTCACCTATAACTACGGTGCTGGCGGAGAGCCTAAGCAGTTTACACTGCAAAAAGAATGGACAAGAAACATACAGGTGCAGCAAATAGAACCGGAGACCGGGGTAACCTTTTGAAAACGGCGTGTAGCTTGCCAAATTCTTGATAGAGTTCCTAGGAAATGCGCGTTCGCGCATAAATCAAGTCAAAAGCACGCTTGTGTGCAATAAGAGGAATCAGTGATGAGATACGATCTGATTAATAGACTCTGCAGATTCTTTCTCAACAAGCGAGGTATGAGCCTTGTCATTTCCAGTGTCATCTTGGCTTGTGCCGTTATAACTTTGGGTTTTGTCGTGCTCTACTGGACTCAGCAGAGAGCCTTCGAAGCCAACGTAGAATATAGTGACACTACAGACGAAAATATAGCAAAAATAGGAGAAAGAATGACTTTTGAGCACATATTCTATAATTACAGCGAAAACACATTGAGCATTTACCTCATAAACTGTGGTAAGAGCAATTACATAGTGTTGGACACTGCGTATTTGAGCAATGGTTCATGGTCTCAAACATTCTCTGACATCGAGCTGAAGTTTCTAAACAGCACTGAAACTGAGAACCTGGATATTGGTGAAGAAGGATACTTCAAAATCTCTGTTAACCTCGTAAGTTTCTACATGAGCTACTTCATGCGAATCACGACTGTGAGAGGGAACCAATTTGAAACAAATTTCATCCCGTGACTTGAAATTCCAGAGAAATTCCAAAGGAATCTCCGGCATTGTTGCAGCAATCTTCATGGTCTTTATACTTCTACTTCTCTACACCCAAGTCTACTTGTTCATGCAAAACGAAAATGCCAGATACCAAAGTGCGGTGGCTGGAGTCAACCAAATGGATATCAACCGTAGCAGTGAAGAGTTAGCGGTCTCAGACTTAGTCTACGATGTAGTTGGAGACATGGTTCATGTGACTGTACAAATTAAGAACATTGGACCAGTTTCAGTTCAAATTGTTAACCTTTGGGTAATAGATAAAACCACCAACAATTACGGCTTTAACGATACTCTGAACGTTCAATTACAGCCTGGCGACATAGACTATTTCATTGAATCAAACATCTTGAAAGTTCCGTTGACAGGCTCCAATTCATCAAACATATTTGCTTCTTGGTTTGTAACATCAAATGGAAATCTCATACCTCTTGAAAAGGCGGGAGAAACACAACATGTAGTTATTTCCCAAGTAGCTCTGGGAATAGGTGCTTTGGCTATGGATTTCGACACCTTTAGATACTTCACCTTCGAGACCACAGACAAGTTGGCTGATTACCCAAACGGTACCACAAGCTTTGACGTTCCTAAAGGAATATACGTAGCCTACGGATGTCATCTAACGAATTATGATTTGAAGAAGCGAACAATCACCATTGACTCCCATTCTCTCTTTTGGCAACCAGGACGTGCCGCCGTTGCTGAGGGCTCATGGTTTATTGTCAATGTTAACGATGATGGCACAATAAACAACACATACACAGACATAACTTTGGAGTATGGAGAAAGAAAAATGATAGTTTTCGCATCAAAATTCGACTTAGGTATCGGAAGCTTTGACAGGTTGAAAACCCCCAATGCTGAGGCCACAGTTGCAACATTTCTCCTGTTACATGGAACCCTGGATAGCGATGCTTTCGCTCAAAGCATACCCTTCGTTTCGCTATTCTATAATTAACTTGGGTGCGTGCAAATGCACGTGTACAAGGCGTCTTGTCCTATGCACTATTGATTAGCCTCTGTGTCAGAAGGGCTGTGGCTAAGCAATCGCCTACGCTTCATATTTTAAATTGATATAACATAATTTCCGTGGTGATATCACCTGTAAACCCGATTAGCATTGATGTAAAGTCAGTTTTTTCAGATGCTTTCTTGGTTTAGTCCTCATTATCTATTGTCTGCAATTTTTCTTTTGATTTCGTTTATATCGGAGTATATCTGCCATTCTGTAACAAGACCTTTCTCGAATTTGCGCGCGCGAAAGGAAATTTCACAAAAGTAATAAAAGGAGCAGTAATATTGTGGCTCTATAGTGAAGCACGACTAAGTGAAGTGTGGATGCTGGCTTCAGAGATGCCACACTCTATCGGCACAGTCATAGGGTGAGGAGAAAACATGAAAGCCAAGGACCTTAGACGTTATATCAAGACTACGGAGAAGATGGTCATGCCCACCAAGGTCGCGTCTGCAACCCAGGGGAGTGCAATCCTCCGCAAGTTGCCGCTCAGACTCCAGCGGTATATTGTCAATAGAGGGGCGCGCACCAACCCGTACATGAGCTTCGTTGTCGAACCGTACAGTGTGTTCCTCGCCTTTGAGATCGTGGACACTGAGATAGCCAATCGGGTGTTGCCACCGAACTACAGCTTGTTCCCCTCGGCGATGTTCAACGATACCCCCAAGCGACCGTGCGCGATCATTAGCGCTTTCAATGTTCACACGAGCGTGTTTTGGGGGAGCCGAGTGGAGTTCTACCTGATCGCTGAGAACTGCAAGACCGGACTTCTCTCTTGGATAATCACTGAGTATGAGAGCAACACGCACAGCTACGACCCAAGCAAGGGCTTCATCGGCCCGAGTACTTTGCATTCGGTAGTCACAACGTCCTATCTCGGAGAGATTATCGTTGATGTCGCGAGCGCACAGTCTGACAACAGCCTCACTCTCGTCGCCGACCTGAAGAACGGTGTGCTCACGGAACTCGATAAGCGCCTTTGGGTCGAGGGAAACCTCTCTGTCGACTATGGCGGTGAGTTGCAGCAATGCACCAAGCCATTCAGTCTAGTGTTCGATCCGAAGGAAATGACGCAGGCTCTGAAGCTCCCACTCAACGATATCTCGCTGTGCACCAACACGTTCGGCACTGGCACATTGGACCCGAAACCATTCGAGGTCGCGTGCTTCCCATACGCGCAGCATTTCGTCACGACAAGTGTTCCGACAGCCACCTCGATGCGGACGGCTGAGGATCTCGAGCAAGCCGTGACCAAGTTCAACGACAAGATGAAGGCTCCTCAGGAGACGGACTGCCAAGAATGAAAGACGACATAGTTGCACGTCAGGTAGTTTAATCCAAGGTGGGACTCGAACCCAGCGAACCACAGTGGAGATATCACCCGCAAAACTCCCCTTTTTTCTAGTGTAGCTGTTGTTTATATAGCTGGGTTCCCAACTCGTTCAGCTGGTATTAGAGAATGAAATCATGTGTAAGGTGAGCTGGTTTGCTAGAATCCGGAAAGATAACTCTCGAGCAGGCTAGGGAGGGAGATGCTGCCCAGCTTGCTGAAATTTCGAAGGAGGCTTTTAATAGTGACGTTAATGTCGGAGCGCCGACGAGAGGGGAGGATGGCAGACCTTTAGAGGAAGGAGGGCCTCCTGGTTATGATTCCCCTGAATTCCAACTCCGCATGATGAAGCTCTGTCACTATTACAAAATAATCCACGATGGGCAGATTGTGGGGGGGTTGATAGCGAGCCGTAAGAAGCTAGACCACTCCCAGATAGAACGGATCTTCGTTGACCCGGAATACCATAACAGGGGAATAGGCACCGAAGCCATGAAACAAGTCTTTACCAAATTTCCTGACACAAAAGTATGGACCTTAGGCACTCCTGAATGGAATATCCGAACTAAACATTTCTATGAGAAGTTGGGCTTTGTGCAGATAGGTTGGACAAAAGATGAGCCAGCCTGGAAAGGACGCTACTACGAGAAGCTAATGGGCTCGAATCAACGATATAGAAGCTTGAAAATCAACGAGCTGACACCTGACATGAGAGGAGTAGATATCGAAGCTAAGATTTTAGAGATTTCCGAACCAAGACAGGTTCGCTCAAGAACTACCGGTAAACCGCTAAAAGTCGCAGAAGCTTTGATAGCTGACGAGACAGGAACAATAACGCTCACGTTGTGGAATGATCAGATCAGACAAGCTAAAGCCAACGACAGGATCAGAATCAACAATGGCTATGTGACCCTCTTCCGAGGACAGAAACAACTTAATGTAGGCAGATATGATCAATTGATCTTTCCAATATGATCCCTTTTGAATAGTGCAGGCCGTATTTGAACCCAACCTACAGTGGAGATGTGCGCGCGCATGCATTTTGTGGAGTTAAGAATATGATTTTCGCAGTTCTGGAATTACTTCTTGGGCTATTTGTTCGAAAACTGGGATTTCCTTCTTGATGAAAGGGTAAGTAATAAGAAT
>CP070730.1:337785-343024 GCA_020351305.1 Candidatus Bathyarchaeota archaeon | reverse complement strand
CCCAGCTCTTTGTTCTGCTCTAAAAGTGAGATAGCCTCCGCAAGACGTTTTTTGCGGGTCTCTTCCCTTTTTGCACTCGCAACCCAACCGATAATATTTCTTTTGTAAGAGTTGGCCAGACTATTGAAAAATTCCAAAGCTTTCTCATTTGTTTCTAAGCCATCCCTGATGAATTGCGGGATTGTGAAATCTTTTCTTATGGGAGTAGTTTTGAACCATTCTCCACTTTCCTTCGCTTCCCGGATTTTAACTTTCCCTGCCTCTGTCATTTTTCCTGCTTCTATCATATTTTTGGCCCTTTTTTTGCTTAATTCAGACCATTTGCTCCTATTTTTACGAGGTGTAAACTTTCGGATGAATTTTTCATCATCAATTTTCTTTATTATGCTGTCTATCCAACCGAAACACAAGGCTTCTTCAACTGCATCCTCATATGGAATGCTGGGTTTGCCGGTGGCCTTCCTGTAGTTTATCAGCCAGATCTCCTTCACAGTAGCATGGTTATCTCTGAGCCATTCCCGCCATTCATCCCTATTAGTCACAAACAATTTCTTCTCTCTTGTCATCAAGCTCTTTCCAAACTTTTCCTTGACATTTACAGCCTGACCAACATATTCCTCAACACACATATATGAAAATGCGTGTGAGCTCGGGATTTTCCAATGTTAATATAGTAAACGCTGGTTTTATAGCAAGATTTGAGGGATCTCACGCAAACTTTCTATGACATGTTCAGGCTGTTGTGATGTCTTCGCCAAAGCTTCTATTGGATTGAACTGCGACGGAATAAATACTGCTTCGATGCCAATGTTCTTAGCTCCTTCTATATCCTCTATTGGACTATCACCAACAAAAATAGTCTCCTCGGCTCCAACGCGCAGTCTTCTTAGAGCCTTCTGGAAAATCTTTGAATCTGGTTTACGCCATCCAACCTCCTCAGAAATAATCACTGCGTTAAAGAACCCATTTATTCCTAGTCTTCTCAGCGCTGCATAAATAACTGGAGCATAAGTGAAGTTGGATATAAGACCAATCTTGAATTTCTGAGAAAGCATTCGCAGCGTGGATTCTGCGAAGAGCCGCAACGATAACGCTGTAAGATAGTCTTCGAAGAAAATGTTGACTGCAGCTTGAATATTTTCATCATATGGAGTAGTAACGCATCCCAGATTGTTTAGGGCTTCAGAAATCCAGACAGCGTTAGTGACTTCAACTAGTTGGCTGTAGCGAATTTCGTAGTACTTTTGGTTGGCAACATTGTAGGCTTCAAAGAAGGTTTTGTGATCTATTTTATAGCTGCTTAAAACAAGGTGGTCAATCATCTTATTTTCAGAATTTTCAACCGAGTATCCAATCAATTTTGTTAAGGTGCCGATGAAATCGAAAATCACCGCTTTAATCCTCATCCTGATTCAAGCCTATGAATGATAGATACACGAAATTTTAATTTAAATGCACAGTGTTTTATACTAATCTCTAGGCGGCCATAGTCTAGCCTGGTTTAGGACGTCGGCCTTCCAAGCCGTTGACCCGGGTTCAAATCCCGGTGGCCGCACCTTAATGTAGAAAGGCGGTTTTTTGTGTATGCTTAGTGAGAATGATTAAGGCCCACCTGCTTATAGTAATCTCAGAGAGGTGGCTTAGTCCTCCTCCTTCTTTGCTCATGTAGTTTGGACCACTCCCTGAATTCGCGGTTGGGAGGTTCTTCTTTGAAGAGCTGTTTTCTTTTAGCCTCTAGCAGCCGGTTTTCTTCGCCTAGGAATTCGGCTGCAGTGACTACTTTATTTCCGACATCGTTGGCTGTTTTGAAAATTTGTTTCGTTGAATCTCGCCATTTAGATTCTCGTAAAAGATGATGGTCTAAGAGTATGATAGGGATTTTTTCAGTTAGCGTTTCCAGATTTTTCAAGCCTTGTTGTATATGTTGAGCGTTGACGCGAAAGTCCACCAAGTAGAGTGGCGGACCGCCGATTATTAGCAATTGAGGCCTTTCTGCTAAGATTATCTGGGATGTAGCAGGATCCATTGGTCCTTGCACATCTGAGGCGAACAACACCCTTTCATCTTCATATTCAACCGTGGTCATGAGTACCCATCCAAGAGGGGTATTTGGCAAGCCATGGAAGACTGGGGGAGAAAACTTTAGTTTTGTTTGACCATGTGAAATCTGTCTGTTGTCCACGAATTCCAGTTTACTTGCATATTTGCCTGCTGTTTTTTCGAAGACCCATCCTCTTCGACGTTGACTTGGGTTAATGTGCGAACGATAGTTCTTGGACAGAATTACTTTTCTTTCATAGAGTTGCTGTGCAGTCTCAGAGGCAGTCCAGTTGCATAGCCAGTCTTCGAAGGATGGTGTGTGATGGTCAAAGTGGTAATGGCTAATTGTGATTATGTCTGATTTTTCAGCGAACTCTGCGATTTTTTGTCTAATGTTTTTAATAGATTTATATTCTTGTGGGTGAGGGGGTAGCCCAAAACGTTTGGGTGAAATTGATACGCCTGCATCAAGGAGAAGACGTAAGTTTGGCGTCTCTACGTAGGTGCACATTGATCTTACGCCGAGGCTTTCAGCAGCTAACGGCACTACCTTGATTTTTTGAGGAGTCATATTTGCTATCCTAGTTGGAAGTATAGGTTTTTATGTTTGAGTGCTTCAATGATGTTTTGGTGGGCAATGACGACTCTGGCCCCCCTGACCAATGAATGATTGGGATCTTGAGAGTTTACCCCGAAATAGATTGTTAAATTGCGTGAAAAACAAGATGAGCTGATTGGGGTAAACCAAGAATGCGGGAGCCCACTGCTTTCGCATGATGCGAGCATAAACGCGGTAAGCCATATACGTTTTGGGAGCAACTAGTGTTTATGCAAGAGAGAATTAAGCAGGTCTCAGAGTTTGTCTATGACTATCTTATGGAAACAGGAAAAGATCATGCAGATGAGCCTTGGAGCCCAAAATATCGTTGGGAGCACACTTTGCGTGTCGCTCACTGGGCTTGGATTTTAGCAATTGAAGAAAAGGCTAACATTGAGAAAAGTGTGATAGCAGCAATATTTCATGACGTTTCACATTTCATATCAAAAGATTACAGGAAACATGGGGAGAAAAGTGCAGAAATAGCTATGGATTTCATGTTGAAAGCACGGTTCCCCAAAGAGTCTGCGGAAGCCATCTCCTATTCTATAAAGAGCCATGTTGGTGAGCGAAATCCAAAGACTATTCAAGCTAAGATTTTGCAGGATGCCGATACTCTTGACAGATTTGGCTATTTCAGGATTTTACTCTTTGGAAAAACAGTTGACTTTTCAAACCTGGAAAAAGTGAAAACAGAAATTCAATCCCGCTTAGAATATCTGGAAAAGGTCGAACGTGGCGAGTTTGGTCCTATGTGGACAAAAACAGGAAAAACAAAAGTTGAACAGCTCATCAATGGGTGCAAAGCAGTCTATGATGAAATTCTATCTGAAATCGAGAACACTAAAACTCCGGAAAGCTATATTTAACAAACTTCGCATTACAGAAACATTATAAACGTACATACATACGTGCATGAAATTCTTCCGTAATGCATAAGAATGACATATAAGATTTAGATGCCCACACGAGTGATTTCATGGCAACCGGTGAAATAAGCGCGTGGATTTGATTGTGGTGTATGAATGAAGTCAAGCCTGATCAGATTTTTGACTTTCGGTGCTACTATGTCTTCTTGGACATATGTGACGATTTTTGCTAGGGAATTGGGGTTAACTGATCCTGAGATTGGATCGATTGTAGCCATCTATTCCATAGCATTGCTCATCTCATCCTCCGTTTTTGGTCGGGCATCCGACAAATTTGGTAGGAAGTTGTTTCTTTTGGCAGGTTTGACGTTTTCTTCAGCTGCTTTTTTCTCTCAGGTTTTTGTCTTTGACTATCTAAGCCTTCTTGCTGCACGAACATCTATAGGGTTCTGTATGGGGATCTATTCTGCTTCTTTAGTTGCATATGTCCACGAGGGTAAAAAAAGCCTATCCAAGTTTATCTCTTTCGGATCACTCGGTTGGGGGCTAGGAACCATGGCAGCTGGCCTAATCGCTGTAAATTTCACGATTATAGGCGTTTTCGTTTTTAGTGCTTTTCTCTGTTTTGTTGCGATGATGACTGCGCTAACTATGCCTTTTGATAAGCCTGTTTCCATTGATGTTCCGAAATTTCCATTAGAAATAATTCGTAAAAACCTTTCTTTATACTTGGCTGTTTTAATTCGTCACAGTGGAGCCCACATGATTTGGACTTTCTGGCCTCTCTTTTTGCAGTCGATTGGTGCGGATCTTTTCTGGATCGGCGTTATTCAAATGATGAACAGCTTAGCCCAGTTTGGGTTTATGTACACTTTGAGCGGCAGGATCAAGTATGTTCCTTCAATCATTTTAGGGTTAGTACTTTCAGGTGTTACTTTCTTCCTATTCACTTTAGTCACGGATTTTTGGCAGATTTTGCCGATGCAAATTCTGCTGGGTGTTTCTTGGTCTCTTCTATATGTTGGAGGACTCAGATATCTGATGGATAAGAACATTGAAAGAGGTACAGCTAGTGGCTTGTTTGATTCAGTTTTGGGTCTATCATCCGTATTAGGTCCTCTAATGGCAACCTTTGTTATATCCTTCGGTGGCTATGCAACCACAATGATCTTAGCATCTGGCCTCGCTTTTGCTAGCCCCGTCATAACAAGATTGTGGAATCAGAGAACCTAGATTCAGTGTTGGACCCTTGTGTATACATTTAATTTTGGATAGAAACATCTGCCCACGCCACATACACAATGTTCGAGCTCGAGTTCTTTCTGACAACTTCTCTATCTTAAATCATAAAACTATGAATAAATTATATCGAATGAGAACGCTTATGTGATATTTTAGTTTTGAAAATAGAAAAAAGGGGAATTATCTGCAGGTAGTGAATGCTTTACCATGTGCTGCCGAATTCAGCTATGACAGTAACGATGTCCGTGATGTCAATAAGGTCGTCGTCGTTAACATCCCTGTTAGCAATCCACGTTGGCCCATACCAGTCAGGACTACTACTAGTCTTACCGAAAGCAGCGATTGTCATCGTAATGTCCGTAATGTCAACTATAGTGTCACCATTAACATCGCCCAAGATAGTAAGCAACACAAGACCGTCCAATCGAGTGTTGTCAGCTATGTCTACTTCGCCCAGCACTGGATAAGCATGAGCACTTATAGAATAGTT
>CP070730.1:327519-337685 GCA_020351305.1 Candidatus Bathyarchaeota archaeon | reverse complement strand
ATTAATAACCTTAACATTGCTCTTGCACAGGCTTACCGAACCGTCCAGCATTCCTCAGGCAAAAGAATTTGCATAAACAACGTCTCAGACGTGCTGGTAACCTTCGGACTGAAAACCACACGAAAGTGGATTGCTGAATTAACCACCAACCTCATCTCAAAAGGCTTCACAATCTTAGCAGTAATTAACCCACTAGCTCACTCATCAGAGGAATTAAACAACTTGCTTGAGCTATTCGATGGAGAAATCAGCTTAACCCAGACTGAAGACCCGCTGGAATGCAGAAAGTCTTTGATAGTAAAGAAGCTTCGAAATCAAGACTACATAAAAAACCCGATATGCTTAACCAAACAAAAATAGAACAAAAAAGGGGAGGTTTGCGGGCGACATCTCCACCTGACTGGGAGTTCAAATTCCCCCCTCCGCACCTTTCTTTTAAAAAGAATATTGCGTTGAGCATCCACGCTGTTTTCAATAGCGGTTGTTAAAGAATAGTCCGCAAAGTTTAAATCTTTATTTAGACTTGGTCTAATTAAGGATTAAGTTTGAAAACAAGACAAATACACTTCTCAAAATACGACATAGCCCTATTTATCGATGCAGTAGGCAAAACAAGATGGAATCAGCTTCTAAGGAGATTTGTTGAGAATGGAACGGAAAAGCACATTTCAAGACAAAGATTATCTAACTATCTGAAAGAGCTAGTTGATGAGGGATTGGTGAATAAAACAGTCGACAAAGCAGCACTGCTATTTAGAATGTATTGGCGAGTCTACCCAATCTACGTTATTCCAAAGGGTAGAAAGAAAAAAATCCAAGAAATCAGAAACAAGAAGAAAATATTAGAATTTGTAGATGCTGCAGATCCAAAAAAACTAGCTCAATTGCAACAAGAGATAGACAAAATCAAATAAAACTACTTTGCAAAACACAAATGGGTTTTGCAGGGCTGGCTTTTTGGGGAGTATCTGAGGGAGGTGAATCTCTAAGATAAGCTCTTGACAAACCAGTCCTTTCTGCATCCATTTGTCTCTTTCATTCTTCACGCAAAAGAAGAAGTGGCTTTACCGCTTCTTTCCTAGAAGCTTTGATGGCTTCAATTTCACTATAGTCTTTACCATTTGAAGACGGTTCAACATCAGAGTCTTGGCAAACAAAGTGAGTGTCACCATCAATGCATTTCAGCTTGAAGGTACTTGACTTACTCATAAACTAGGTTCCTCCTCAAAGGTGACTTTGTTAAGCAAAAATTTAAGCATTTCTGCCAGCAAATTGTAGCGTCACCAGTTCTGTTCTGGGTTGTCTATGAAACCTAGCTTAATTAAGTAACTTTTACTTGGATTTAGTCATGAAACTTTGATAAAAAACATTTTACATTCACCAACTTAGCTTTAGTTGGTGCTCTTATGAAGATAAACTGAAAGCTGGAGCTACTGATGCTGCTCACTTGGTTTCTACTATTTACTAAAAAAAATATAAGCTCTGTCGCATAGGTAAAGACATAACGAAATATAATTTCCAGGAAAAGCTTTCACTCTCCCCCAGAGGCGGGGAAAATTACAAAGATAAAATGACTGAAGAGGAGCAAGAGATGATGCATGAAGTAGCTGAGTATTTGAAAGAAGGTCCGCCGGTAAGCTACAGAACTAAAGTCAACTCGTTAGATTGGGATTTAGCACGCGCTTGCCGGGAATACTTTCGTAACAAACCACTTTTGAAGGATTGTTTGCATGTCAGATAAAAAAGTCAAAACTGCATACGGTGAGGAGGGCTACCTCACTTACATAGAAAACGCAAGGAGAATAATTGACTTTGACATTTCACAAATTATGCCAATGGTAGCTGACCTTGGACTATTTGAAAAAATAAAATACGTTTTGAGAACCCGAGGAAAGCGATTAAGGCCAATTATGGTTCTACTCAGCGCACAAAGCGTCGGTGGACGACTTGAAACTGTGAGAAAATTGGCTTTAGCGATTGAGATGCTCCATGCCGCCTCTCTCATCCACGACGACATTTTAGATCAAGACATAATTAGAAGAAATAAGCTAACTGCTAACATGAAATGGGGTATAAGAGATGCCGTTCTGGTCGGAGATGTGTTGGCATCGCTTTCGCTTTATTTAAGTGCTGACTATGAGAGCGAAATAACCAAGGTAATCTCACAAACTTGCGTGATACTATCTGATGGCGAGTACTTAGATTTAAAAGAAGCAATGAATTCACGAAAAGAAAGTGACTACATTGAAACAACTCGCAGAAAATCCGCCTCGCTGTTCAAAGCATCAACTCAATGCGGGGCAATTGCTGCCAAGGCTAAACCCGATGAAATTAAAGCCTTGAGCGTGTACGGTGAGAACTTCGGGTTGGCATATCAAATTAAGGACGATCTCTCGGACATTATCCCGCTTAAAGATGCCCTACCTCAGGATATCAAGATATTTCGAGCAACGCTACCGATAATTCACCTGTGCGAATCAGCTAAACCAGAGGTAAAAGAAAAGCTATTTCAAGCTATTGCATCAATTAGCGTTCAAAACCCTGACGAGAAGGAAAACACAATTAATATGTTGCGTGAACACCTGGAAAGCACAGGATCACTTCGCTACTGTGCCAGAAAAATAAACCAATTCGTTACTAATGCCAATGCGAGCTTGGAACCGTTGAAAGAATCTCTTTTCAAAGGCTATCTCATCGAAATGGCAAATTCTCTAAGACTCAAATAGTTGTCAGGATAAGAAGAAGCGCTTATAACAACAAACTAAAATCGCCCAATTTGTCTTTCTTTGGTGTGCACGGCTTTTCTACCAAAAGATAAATGCAGTTCATGTTATATCTTCAATACCACGGCTGTTGAACTCCCTATGAGTCGCCAGACTTCAAGAGCCAAGGTGTGGTGGCACGCCATCCGCTACCATTTCGTTACCCCGAGCATCTTCCCAGCAGTCTTAGGCGGACTAGTCAGCTGGGCAAATGGGGAGTTCTATCTTTGGCTTTTCATTCTTGTTTTGATAGTAATAATTATAAACCATATAGGCTTGAACATGACAGATGATTACTTTGATTACAAGCAAGCTGTTGACAGGCGGAAACCGGGAGAGAAGAACCCATACACAGGCGGAAGTGGGGCCCTCAGCGATGGAGCCATCAAACCTAAAGAAATGTTTCTAGCTTTTTCACTTTGCTTTCTTATCACAATTTCAGCTGGGTTGTACTTAACAGCTATCAGAGGGCTACCCGTGCTACTTTTCGGTCTATTCGGTGTATTCTGCGCCATTTTCTACACTGCGCCTCCTGTGAGCTTCAGTCACCACGGATTTGGGGAATTGTTAATCTTAGTAAATTTTGGATGTATAATTGGTTTAGGTGCCTACTACGTTCAATCACAGACGTTTACACTTGAAGCATTTCTGGCGACGTTGCCCATAGGCTTAATGGTTTTTTCCATGATAGTCATCAACGAAATTCCCGATATCGAAGAAGATCGTTCGGCTGGCAAATTCACTCTGATAGTTAGATACGGCAGAGCAGCAGGGATCAAACTCTACACAGTAAGTTGGCTCTGCGTATACGCTATTATCCTTGGCGCTGTTGCACTTAGCCTTATACCAGTCTTCACGTTACTTGCCCTCCTCTCACTCCCGCATGTCTTGAGATCAACAAAAATATTAAGACAACACTTTAACAACCCAGTTCTGATGGCGCCATCAAACTTAGGCACAATAAAAGCACTCAGCGTCGCCAGTTTCGGACTAATTGTCGGCTACTCAATTCAAGGGATTCTCAACGGCGAGAGTTTAACGCAACTAGCTATCGCTTTGTTGATTTTGGTTGCAACCTGTGCTCCAGCAGCAATCGCGGTGATGCACGCCCGCACGGAATAGTTTCATTCTGATTCTACAGAGAAAACGAGATTCCAAGGTAAGTATCCTCAAATTAGCGGACGTAGATAAGAAGTTAAGACACAATTGATTCAGCGTTGCGCGAGTTACTCCTGAGTCTATTGCATACGCTTCTTGTTCAAAAGTTTACGCCTCATATATTCGTCATCCAGCTATTTCTGAATGTCTCTTTTCCATTTTAGTTTATGCAGATTTCAACAGCTGGGATTCGTAATTCTGCGAAACATTAATCATAATTAGTTTTTAAATTTCCTTTGGAGATACCCAATTTCTCTGCAGTCCAAGCTGCTTCAGTTCTATTCCTAATGCCAATCCGATAATTTGAGTAAAATAAAGAACGGGAAGATTTATTTTGATATTAAAGCGCGACTCTATGTCCTTCTGTCTTGCATCCAAGTTAAGATGACACAAATGACATGCAGTTGCAAGACAGTTTGCTCCAGAATTCTTGGCGCTTAACAAAATATCCTTGGACATTTTCAACGCAAGTTCTTCATTCGTCATGCCCAATGAAGCCCCACAGCATCGGGTCTTTCCATAATAGTCAATTTTGGATGCTCCTAAGGTTTCAACTAATTCATCCAAATGCGTGGGATGTTCAGGATCATCAAAATTGCAGATTTCCGGCGGTCTGACCAAGTAACAACCGTAATAAGAAGCGATCTTAAATTTAGTCAACTGATTTTTGACTTTCTCCTTTATTTTCTGGAGAACTATATCAGACAGGATAATATCAGCCAAATGCCACACTCTTACGCTAACATTGTAGTTGAACCCAAGGTTTGCCAACGCTTCATTAACTTTGCTTTTTGTTCCCGCATCTTCTCTCAGAATTTTGTTGGTTCTATTCAGAGTAAAATAGCAGGCGCTACAAGGAGTTACAAGGTCCATCTGCATTTTTTCTGTGATAGCAAGGTTTCTCGCTGCAAGGGCAATTGAGTACAATGGTTTGAACGAATAAACTGCATCGATTGATCCGCAGCAGTTCCAGTCAGGTATTTCAAACAGTTCTACGTCCAGAACCTTGCAGATTGCCTTGGTTGAATCATCATAATCTTTTGCCATTGAGTGATTAGAGCATCCTGGGTAAAAAGCGTATTTCATTGAAGTTACTCCTGATCGGTTTTTTCAAGCATACTGCTGACCCATGAAGTTTCGATTTTCGGAGCCCTCAGTTGCAGTTTTCCTGTTTTGAATAACCTCAACCCTAGACGCACATTACGGAGAAGGCTATTAAAATTGGTTATATCCAAAAGTTTCACAAAAAGCTCAGGCACATGCATTCTTCCGTATTTGTTTATGACTTCAAAGAAATATCTATGAAAATTCGATTTTGCGCAGTTGTTGACCAGATTCTCTCGAATAGCTTTGTTTCTAAGAGACATCATAAGCGTGGGGAAATCTACATTTCTTGGGCAGCGAGTGGCACAAGTGTAACAAAGTGAGCAAACCCAAATTGTTGAGCTTGACAGGACCTTTTCTTTCATACCTAAATTTATCATTTTTATGATTTGCATTGGAGAATAATCCATGGCAAAAATGGTTGGGCATCCACCTGCACATGAACCGCATTGTATGCATTCAAGTATTTTTTCTCCCCCCGGCATTTTCATGACTTCTTTAATAAAATCTCGCATTGACTCCTTGGGCACGCCTATCTGGATAGCTTTCGCTTCTGTGACAAGTTGTTCTTTTTCATTCGATAATTTTCTCGCTCTCAAGGCATTTTTTCACCTCTTCACGCTTTTCTTGGGTTATGGGAGTCATTTTTTTTACCCTTTCTACGAAGTTGTCAAAAAGAACCAATGTTTTTTCGTACTGAGGAAGAGTTGTGGTGGTAGGCTGAAGTCTAAGGGGGTGTATTCCAAGTTTGCCCAAATCCTTCTTGAACAGCATGGCGCGTTCTCTCATCCTGTCTTCATTGAATATGCTGTCTTCTCCTTCTACAAAGATTATACCGTCGGCTCCAGCTGCGAAGGCGTGGAGAATATGTTTGATTCCCAGACGGGCCATGCTTGGTACTCTAATTGTTCTTATCTCAGGAGAATAGCTTCGCCTATTCTGTCCTCCTAAATCAACCGAACCGTATGCTGTCCTTTTCTGCACGAAAGCTATTTTCCTGGGCGTCGTATCTTCTCCTTCGGCGATTCCTTTGATCTGCGCAATCATTTGTTCATCAGTTGTATTTTTTAGATCTAATGCTTCTTTGGGGCAGACTGGAATGCATATACTGCATCCATTGCAGGATATCGGGTTAATTATGACTTCGTTCTTGCCTTTACTAATGGCTTTGGTGGGGCATTGATTAACGCAAATTCCACAGAGGTTGCATCTCCCAGGAATCAGATAAACCACTTCAGGAGAAACTGATTTTTCCCCCCTCCCCAGAAAGGTTGCAACTTTGGAAGCTGCAGCCATGGCTTCCATCGTGGTTTCATGTATGTCCTTTGGACCTAGAGCGGCTCCAGCTACGAAGATGCCTTGTCTCTTAGTTTCTACCCCTTTGAGCTTATGATGAACCTCCAAAAAGAAACCATCCGGTCCCAAGTCAATACCCAACATATTAGCCAGTTCTTTGGTTCCTTTGTTAGGAACAAGAGCAGGACTGAGCACAACCAGATCAAATTGTTCTTCAATTTGTTTCCCAAGTAACGTGTCCGTTGCCTTTACCATTAGGGAACTACCGTTTGGTATGACTTCAGCTGCTCTGCCTCTTATAAAATGGGTGAGGTGCCCCCTAGCCTTTGCATAAAATTCCTCGTATCCCTTGCCAAACGCCCTTACGTCGGTGTAGAAAATCCAAGGGTCTGCTTCGGGTACTGCCTTGTCTAGTAATAAGGCTTGTTTTATGGCAGTCATACAACCTATCTTGCAACAATAGGAACGTCCGCTGGCGGTTTCACTGCGACTTCCAACGCAAAGGATGAAAGCCACTTTTTTCGGTACTTCGCCTGTTGAGGGCTTGTGAAGGCCTTGTAACATGAGTCTGTCGAACTGAATATTAGTTATAATATCTGGGTGAAAACCAAAGCTGTATTGACCAATAAGCAGAGGGTCCATTAGGCTGAAACCGGTGCTTACGATTATAGCCCCAACTTTCAAATCCAGGAGTATATCTTTTTGCCCGAAGTTGACGGCATCACTCTTACAGTTCTTTTTGCATCTCGCGCAAACCCCTCTTTTTCCGGGAGGCCCTAAAACAGCTAGGTAGGGCGTAAGATACAAACAGTAGTCTTTGTCTATGACCGAAGCGTTGGGAATGGCTTGTTTGAAAGGTATATAAATGGCTTTTTCCTGAACTAGATTTTCTTCAAAACTGCTAGGTTTCTCAACTGGACATATTTCGGCGCATTCTTCACAAGCTTTACATCTGTACAGATCTACATATCGGGGTTTTACCCTAATCGTGACTTTAAATCTCCCTGAAGAACCCTCAACGAGGACGGGTTCTGCATTAGTGAAAATCTTCACATTTGGATGATGTGACAACGACACCATTTTCGGCGTCAAAATACAGGCTGAGCAGTCAAAAGTCGGAAATGTCTTGCTGAGTTGGGCCATATGACCGCCTATGCTTGGGTTTCGCTCAATCAGGTACACTTGGTAACCTTTATCAGCTAATTCAAGGGCGGAGTAAATTCCGGCGATACCTCCTCCGATCACTAACACACTTTCAGTTACCTTCAGTTTCTCTGGAGTCAGTGGTTCTAAATATCGAGCCCGCTGCACAGCAGCACGTACAAGAGCGATGGTCTTGTTCGTGGCTTTTTCTTTGTCGCCGTGAACCCAGCTACACTGCTCTCTAATGTTGACTATTTCCAAGAGGTAGGGATTCAATCCAACGCTCTTCATGACTTGTCTAAAGGTGTTTATGTGCATTCTAGGAGAACAAGAAGCCACAACCACTCGTTCTAAGACCTTTTCCCTTACAGCATTCTTTATCATTTCTTGTCCGGGGTTGCTGCAGAGATAATCGAGAGTTTCGGAGACTTTCACTTGATCCAAGATGCCAATTGCCTCTTTCACTCGCGTTACGTCTACTGTGTCACTAATGTTTCCCCCGCAATGACAAATGAAAACCCCTATCGAGGGCTTCTGCGACAAAGAATCACGGCTCCACTCAAGAATGTGTCACTGTAATTATTTAAGAATGCATCCCTAAAATTGTCATAAGGTCCCCGAAAACATGCAAATGAAAGAATAGGAACATCAGAATTTCCAAAAGAATAAAAGAAAGCGGAAGAAAAAATCTAAAATACATCATATTCCATATCCTCTTCAGAGGCATTCAGCTTGGTTGATCTTTGGCTTGCCGCATGGCACTCCATGCTGACAGAAATGCATGGCGGAATGCTTACGCTGGCAACTATCTGTTTGCTCGCAACCGTTATCGATAGAATTCACTTGAGAATGCGTAGAACCAATGATAAACGTGGCAGCTTTTGGTCTACAGATTCCGTCATGGGAAAGCTATCTCGATATACTGAGCCTGTAGCATATATTGCAGGAATAGGCGGGATCATCGGTCTTGTAACTTCAGCAATCGTCGGAATCTACGTTTGGCCAAGTGAATTAATAACTACAAGCGCTTTGGGACTAAACAAAGTCATGTTTTTCATTCTCGCAACTGAACTCTGGATCATCTTCGTTTGTCTGAGATCAAAATATGGAGAAAACCTCTGGAAAAACAGTGCTATGGCAACTGTGTACACCTGCTTGGGGATATTAGGTTTTCTATTTATGGTCATAGCCGGAAGCTTGGGCGCTCACATGTCAGGCAAATTAAGTGTAATTGATCCAATATTTGCGTTATTCGGAATTGATCCAATGACCTTCGGGGTAACTGGGGTTGATTTTGTGATTATTTTAATCGGTGTTTCTCTTGTTTTGTTAGTTGTGCCCATGACAGCGGTTCTGTACTTTCAACGCCGAAAAAGACTCAAAGGCAATGCAAAGACTTAATCCCCTTTTTTCTATTTCTTTGTGGTCACAAACTCATAAACCTGAACCTTGGATTCGAAACTGCAGGATTTTCCAGAGTCCTCACCGGCATTCAAAATCTGTTCCCAAATGAAATGTTGAGAAATCCTCAGGCAAAAGAATTTGCGTAAACATCGTCTCAGACGTACTGGTAAATTACACAGTGAAAACCACACGAAAGTGGCTTGCAGAATTAACAACTGGTCTAATTTCAAAAGGCTTCACTTTTTTTAGCAGTAATCAACCCGCAAATGCACACACCAGAAGAACTTAGCAGCGTATTAGACCTATTCGATGGGGAAATTAGCTTAACCCAGACCGAAGACCCGCTGGACTGCAGAAAGTCTTTGATAGTAAAGAAGCTTCGAAACCAAGACTACATAAAAAACCCGATATGCCTAACCAAACAATCGTAGAACGATTAAAAAATTGTATAAATAAAAAATGGGGAAGTATTAGAGGTTTGATTAACTGCTGCTTATGATTTTCATTCCAAGCATTACTAGAATCGCAGCGCAGCCTATTTCGCACAAGCCCCAAAGTCCATCAACTATCCAATCGATAGCGGAGGCGCCTCCAGCCAACCATAGGAAACTACTTATCGCACTGAAAAAGAATGTTCCAGCCCACAACAACAGGAAATAGCCAACCAGTTTGTTTTTCCAAATGCTCTCTCCCATCTTTGAATCACTAACAATCTCCTTCTTGTTAAGTAATATAATAATGTAATGTCCCAACTAAACAAAAAAGGGGAGGTTTGCGGCTGATATCTCCACGTAGTGCTGGGTTCAAATCCCACCACCTGCACCTATTTTCTTTAAAAAAAATTATAGCATTGAACTAACTAAACATAAGCCTATACGTCAAGCCTAGCTAGCTTGTAATTGCCCTGCGATTTCTCTTGCCCATGCTTTGGATTTCTTGATATCAGTCTTGTCTGCGATGGCTCTTCCAAGTACTTTCATTCTTCCCCCAAGTACTTCAACTGCAAGTGGTTTCAGCTTTGGGTTCTTTTGAATAATTACATCAATGTACTTCTCGATAACGTGGTCTCTCGGCATAAGAGCTGAGACAAATATCACCACTTTTCTATCTCCGAAATCAGTCTTCTCTAAAAAATCCACTCCTTCCTCGTAAATCCTAAATTTCTTTATGCCCATTCCAACAATGACATTCCGATATGGCGTCAAGTTGGGATTACGAATAGTCCTCAGATTGACTAATTCTACCTGCATATTGAATTCGTCTGTGAGCACCGAGGCAATTGCTTTGGCATAGTCTTCT
>CP070730.1:307371-327419 GCA_020351305.1 Candidatus Bathyarchaeota archaeon | reverse complement strand
GGAAGAACTGATTGAAGAACACCTCGAGAAGCATCCGAACATAGTCTTTGGTTCTTCAGGACAAGGTTTGGGATATGAGGGATTATCTATTTCAGTCCATAAGGATTTTGATGATTTGAGGGCATTTGCTGAAGTAATTGAGGAGGAATGGGCAAACTGGATAACTAATATCAATAGTTTTGTAGTTAGCTTGGAAGATGACAACATTATTAGGTCATTCAGCTTCAAGCATTTAATGGGAAACTTCAAGAGTACCCAAGTTCATGATTGAGCATTCTTGTAATTTTTCAGCAATATAACACTCATTCTATGCTCGCGCAAGGCTACCCATAAATCGCAACAAATGCATTCCTTTGAACCACTTCTCGCGCGCAATTAAATATGATTTCACCTTTAACACGAATTCTTCATAGTAATATAGATGCGTGCCAACTCTATGACCTAGCGTCCCTCAAAGCCTTTGTAAGAAGGCTATTTGCAGTGGTCAGTGTGAAGCAAAGATTCTATTTTGGAAGTTCTGCTTTTTTCTTCAGCCTTTCAACTTCCTGTCGAAGGCTAATGAGTTCGAAGAATAAGAACAATCTGCCATGTTTGGCAAATTGCTCTACTTTTTCAGTAGTAGACTGTTCGCCAACTTTATCTCCGACCTTTTCGATGACCTCTTTTAGGAATAATTCTTTTTGACTCATTTTCAAGCCAAAATTGATGCATACAGATTTTGTGATAAAAGTTATGAAACACAAACCCTTATTTGTAATCCATAACTTCGCAGGGATTCACACAGAAATTAGATAAGTTAGGAGTGGTGCCCTTCAAATCATATATTGTCTTCAACAATTAACTTTATATTGATTTTTTGTCTAGAATTTCGCAGCTTCGCAACAAGATCTCTTGATAGATTGTGGGCTGCTTTGTTTGACTTTATCGCCAATGTCCGATCGCAGGTGTAGCTGCTTTTGCGGACAACAAGGTCTTCAGAATGTGTGCAGGTGAGGTGCGAGTCGCCGAAAGCTTCTACTAACTCTTTTTCATCGTCGGCTTGAATGTTAATAGTTAATTTGACATTTTCTTTTCTGAGAATACGTTTGAAACCAATGTCAAGGTCCTTGAGGCTTTTGTCTGCTTTAATAGCGATTATGCAGTCTCCTCGTCTTGTAACATATGTGTCTTTGGTAATTTCAAAGGTTCTCTTATTTGTGGCAAGGATATTCTCATGACCATATGCTCTAATAACCTCAAATGCTTTCATATAAGTCCAGCTTTAGGTTGGTGAATGCGAAGACAATGGGTTCTTGATGGCTTTACACCAGTTATTGTATGTATGTGTCAATAACTTCGATTGAGTCAACTTTTCCATCTCCATCCAAATCAAAACCTTGTATGACTACAGCAAACTTGTCTTCACCTTTATAGTTCTTTAAGACCTTCATACCGAATTTTGCGAAAGCTAAGATGCACGCTTTTGTGCCTACTGCTTTATTGCCAGCGAAAACTAAGATTATCTTTTCTCTGTCCCAGGGATTTACTATCTTTGCTATTAGTCCGATAGTGTCTGCGATGTAGACCCTATTAGTTTCCTTGGAAACTAAACCGCTGAAAAGAAATCCATGTTTTGAAGGTGTCATGTTAAATTTGATCGGTAAATATTCATTAACATCTTGAGTGAAAAGATTTGTTCCTGGACCCCCAACTAGAATTAAATTGTTTTTTTCTTCTTTCTCAACTTTTATATCCACATCTAGTTTTATCGCGAAGTCTTCTGGCAGTTTTGAATATTGCCCGAGAAAGAAGGTTAAATACGATGCATAATGACCATCACGAGCACTGGTTTTAAAGGGTCCGTGAGGGTCAGGGCTTCCTACTATGACTTTTCCTTGAAAAATTCCGTCCTTCAGAAGTGGTTTCAAGAACTGATTAATTCTTTTATCAATGAAAGAGGGTTGGGTTATCTTATGTTTTTGAGCACCAAATGGAAGTTCTACACCGAAAGCGGGAAAGCTCGTTTTATAGTATTTGGCAATCGCTCCCTTCCTTTCTTCCTCTTTCACCTTTTCTATCGCGTTCACTTTTGCTAATTTTCTTATATGATAATAGATTTTTTGCTCATGAATTTTCAGTTTCTTTGCGATTTCCATTGGATACATTTCTTTATCACTGAGCATAAGAAGAATTTTCCACGTCAACCTATTTAATAGAGGTTTCAACTTCTCTGGATGATCATAGATCACTATCTCTTTGATTTCCTGCTGCTTTTTATTCGGGCTAATTAAAAATTTCCTTTCCATTGGTCTTCTTCCGCTTAGAAACAGTTCCATTATAAATATCTTATTAAGACCAAAGTCCTCTAGGTATTATTTATCCACTCATTGACCAGCCTAGAACCCAAACATGTGATTATGACAAGTCTACTGATTACACCTTAAAAATTCATATTCTATAAAGCACAATGTATAAAGAAGCCGTTGGCCACTATGAAGTTCTCATTCATACAACCTGGGCTTTCTGAGGGAGCTTTGGAAATGTGCCCCAACGCATGGCCTCCACTTGGTTTACTATATTGTGCAACAGTCTTATCAAGTGAAGGAATCGAGGTTTCGGTTTTAGATCAAAAAGCGAAAGGTTTTTCCACAAGGCAAGTCCTGAGCTGGGCAAAGAAGGAAGATCCTAATATACTCGGCCTTTCAGTCTTAGGAAGCTCATCCAAAGAGGCTGGAAAAATCGCTCGCATGGTAAAGGAGGATAACCCAAACATCTGGATTGTTTTTGGTAACTATCACCCAACATTTAATGCTGAGAGAATCCTCAGAAAGTATTCTCATGTTGACATCATAGTAAGAGGTGAAGGCGAATACACAAGCGTTGAGCTAGCTAGATGCCTGCAAAGGAAAGAGAACTTAAGGAAAATTCAAGGAATAACATACAAGGATAAAAATGGCAGGATTATAGCAACTCCAGAAAGACCCCTGATAAACAATGTAGATTCTCTGCCTTTCCCAAATCGAAGGCTAGTCGATTGTGAATATGTTTCAAGGATTTTCGGCATCACAACCGTTACGAAGAAATTCACTTCTCTTCTTTCTTCAAGAGGATGCCCATTTCAATGCAGTTTTTGTGCATGCCAGAAATTTGCACGTGGAAGGTGGAGGCCTAGATCAGTTGAAAATATTATCGAGGAACTCGAGTATCTTTGCAGTGAAGGTTATCAACAGTTTCTGTTTGTTGATGATAACTTCACGATCAACCCACAGCGAGTAGTGAAGCTTTGTCGCACATTGAGAAAGAGAGGAATGGAAATAGAGTGGTTTTGCGACTCAAGAGTGGATAATTGCGGGTTTGAAACATTCAAAGAGATTGTTAGAGCTGGCTGTAAAACATTATACTTTGGAATGGAGAGCGCCAACCAGCGGATACTAGATTATTATAAAAAAAATATTACACCAGAACAGTCAAAAAAGGCAGCTCGTAACGCTAGAAAAGCAGGTGTGGATGTTATTGTTGGGTCGTTTATCGTTGGGGCACCTAACGAGACTCGAGAAGAGGTTAAAAAAACTCTGCAGTTCGCCCAACAAACTGACATCGATGTCCCTTCGTTCAATATTCTTTGTGCTCCAGTAGGCTCCCCATTATGGATTGAGCTTGTGGCAAAAGGCCTCATAGACGAAGACAGATATTGGGAAGAAGGTGTTTTTGTTCCGAAAGTTGTTTCTACTGCAGTTCCATTTGAGGAGATAAGCGAAATGATCTATAAGCATTTCAGAGCGTTTTACCTCAATCCTAAACGATTATTTTCGGAGGGTGTAAAGATGTTTTCGAGTTCCTTCAGGCTAGGTTTGATATTCAATAATCTTGGACACTTAGGTCAGATAATCAAGACAGTAAAACGAGGAGTACAATTTAAATAAGGTTATCTTGTCCAAGTGGACCATTAAAAATAAATTCATAATGCTTATTCTTGAGAACATCGAAGTTAATGGAAATCTACTAAAAAAATGCTTTCAAAGTTGAGAGTTTTTTCTTAAAAATGTTTATAGAATGCTATGGACTACAGTAAGTCTTAGCTTTGAGATATTTACGAAGAAGCTTCGAAGTGACAAGGAAATGTGTGGAATATTCGGTTGCATCCTCAAAAATGGCAGTGCAGCTCCAATAATACATGCAGCCTTAAAGCGACTTGAATACAGAGGTTATGACTCTGTGGGTGAAGCAACTATTGAAAATGGAAGGTTATTTATTAAGAAAGATGCGGGGAAAATCGATGTTGTTCATTCAATACGAAACCTTGATGATTTGCCAGGCAGAATTGGTATTGGACATACCCGTTGGGCCACACATGGTGCTCCGCTGCAAGTGAATGCACATCCTCATTTTGGCTGTTCAGATCCGCCTACTATAGCTGTGATTCACAATGGCATAATTGAAAACTTCGCTGAAATTAAGAAAGATTTAGAAGATAAGGGACATATTTTTCGGTCAAAAACCGACACTGAAATCATAGCTCATCTGATAGAGGAGAATTTAGGACAAGGAGATTTAAAAAGTGCTGTGAGTAGTAGTGTTGAACGACTCCAAGGTTCCTATGCAATTGCTGTCATTTCAGCAAAAGAACCTGACAAAATAATTTGTGCTCGTAATGAAAGCCCTCTTGTCCTTGGAATCGCTGACAATGCTTTCTACTTTGCATCTGATACTCCTGCATTTCTACCTTTAACAAACAAAGTCGTTTTTGTCGAGAATGGGGAGCTAGTGACTCTGAATGATGAAGGCTTTGAGATAAAGAAGCTTGTTGACGGCAAGCCTGTGGTCCGCAAGTCGAGAGTTGTTGATTGGACACACGAAATGGCTGAGAAACAAGGGTATCCACATTTTATGTTGAAAGAAATTCATGAACAACCTCGTTGTCTTCGGGATACTTTGCGTTTGCAGGATAAATATTTAGAATTGCTCACAACTTTCTTGGACAGAGCTCGTGATGTAGCTATGGTGGCTTGTGGCACATCTTATCACGCTTGCCTAGCAGCGTCTTACATGTTCTCAAAACTATCATTCTTGGCCACTCATCCAGTGATAGCATCAGAGTTTACTGAGCAACATGGCAAGTCGGTTAATATTGATAGCACGATCCTAGCAGTCAGTCAATCAGGCGAAACAGCAGACACTCTTGCAGCTGTAGAAACAGCCAGACAACGAGCGGCCACAATTCTTGGATTGACAAATGTCGTTGGCTCTACCTTAACACGCGTATCACGAGTTTACATCGGTCAACAGTCTGGGCCTGAAATAGGAGTAGCAGCAACTAAAACGTTTACTTCTCAACTCTCAGTTCTTTCGCAGTTGGCTATCCGTTTGGCTAAGAAAAGGGGAAAGATCTCTCAGGAGGAAATCGATCTTCTCGACGAGAAGATAGAAAAAATCCCAAGCATTGTTGAAAGAATCGTTAAGACGCAAGAAGAAAAAGTGAAAACGCTAGCGAGAAAATATAAGGACAATCAATGCTTCTTCTTTTTAGGCAGAGGGATAAGCTACGCAACTGCTTTAGAAGGTCGGTTGAAGCTTATGGAAATTGCCTATGTGCCATCTATTGCCTTTCCTGCTGGTGAAAGCAAACATGGACCGATCAGCCTTGTTGAACTGGGCTTTCCGGTCATATTTATTTGTCCACCTGATGAAACTCGAAAAACTTTGATAGGGAATATTATGGAGATGAAAGCGAGAGGAGCCTCCATAATTGCCATTTGTGAAGAGGGAGATGAAGAGATAATTGGAATGGTTGACGACTATGTAGAGGTTACAAGGGGGATTCCTGAAATTCTATCGCCAATACCTTATGTCGTTCCTCTTCAACTTTTCGCCTACTACATGGCTATAGAAAAACAATGTGACCCTGACATGCCCCGAAATCTAGCGAAATCAGTGACTGTTAAGTAACGCTTTTTCCTTTCTCCTTTCTAGTTGTAGATTCTTAAGGAACAATACGCAGTATTGTAATAAGGGTTGTTGAGGCATAAATGATGAGAGATACCTCAGCTTGGAAGCATCTAGTTGATAAACTTGTCAAAGAGAAAGCTCTTCATTCCGACAAAGTTATTCATGCGATGAAACAGGTTCCCCGTGCCCTCTTCTTACCTGAACGTTCAATCGAGTATGCATCAGTTGATGCACCATTGCCTATTGGTAAAGGGCAAACAGTCAGTGCACCTCACATGGTCGCTATTATGAATGAAGTATTGAAGTTGGATGTTGGGCAGCACGTTTTGGAGGTTGGTGCTGGTTGCGGTTGGCATGCCGCAACTATAGGCGAGATTGTTGCACCTAAGGGCATGTCAAGGTCTGAGCACGGACATGTCTATACGGTGGAAATTGTAGCTGAATTAGCACAACTTGCACGAGAAAACATTATGCGTCACGGATTTGGCGATCGCGTAACCGTGATTCATGGAGATGGCTCTTTAGGTTATGTAGACCACAGTCCATATGATCGTATTGTAGTCACAGCAGCAGCCCCAGAAGTCCCTCCTCCCCTAGTAAAGCAGCTGAAAATTGGAGGTCTCCTGGTAATTCCAGTTGGCAATGTTCATTTATTTCAATCTTTGATTTGCTTGTCCAAAGACTCTGATGGCAACATGACTAGGAAGAACTTAGGTGGAGTGGCTTTTGTCCCGCTAACCGGTCATTTTGGGCATAGGATTTAAGTTCACTATTTAAAGAAAGCTATCGAGAGTGGTTTTTGACTTTGCTTCTTTTAATCCTGCGCTCATATTTTCTAAGGCTTTTCGCACTCTTTCATCCGTGAAGTCATGTTCTCTGCAGAGAAAATCTATAACACCTTCTATGTCAGGATCATGCCACTCAATATTGTAATCGTGAGTGACTTTTGGATGAAGAAATGTGCTTTTAATCTTATGTGGATCAGCTGGAAAATCTGCATCTTTTAATGATTTTCTTAACAACTCATCTAGACCCCCATGTTCTTTAACAAGCTTTAGAGCCGTTTTTGGTCCAATCCCCTTTACTCCTTCAGGATTATAATCTGTGCCTACCAAGATGCCTACATCTACCAGCTGCTCATACGTTATACCTAGCTTAGTTAAGACTGAGCGGAGCTCTATGATTTCAGGAACTACATCTATATACACAGGCTTTCTAGGAAGTTTGCGCCTTCCACTAATCGTTAAATTGCGGATGAGGTTGGGTGCGCCAAATAAAAGCGAGTCGTAGTCTTGACTTGCACAGAAATTTGTTGTTCCTTTTTTCGTTATGTATGCAGCTTGGGCTTCTCCCTCGCTTGGGGCTTGAATCCATGGGATCCCCATAAGCGTTAGGAGTCGTTTACTATCTAATTCCATGTAATTTTTCAAGCGAGAAGTAGCTTGAGCATATGTGCGAGCTTCTCTTATTCTTCCTTCTGCCAAAGCCTTCTCATACTTGATCGTGGCTTCTACTTTTGTTTTCGTACGTCTTTTAAGTACAGCTTTTTTCAGGACAGGGGGAGGACCATCAAAAACATAAGTCACATTTATACCCATTTCAACAAGCTTTGAAGTGCGATAGAGTAATCCGCTAAGATGGCTAGTAACTCTGCCAGCTCTGTCCTTAAGTGGTGTGCCATCCGATTGACGTATAATGGCAAGGAATTGATAAAGAGCGTTGTAAGCGTCAATAGCAATGGATTTGCCGGCGAGATCTTGCAGGTTGACTTGTATTTTCGGCACCAAATCCCTGAGGTTGACTCCCAAAACAACACACCACTTTTCTTCCATATATAAAGCGGCTGAAGACATAAAATAAGCTTTCATCAACTCCAAAGACATTTCTAAGCCACTCGGAAAGCTACTGGATACGATGCTGAATCCGTAAGAGCAAAACAGGAGTAAATATGGACGCCTTTAAGTCCAAATATTTCCACATGCAACATTGCCTTGAGTATATGCTCCGCAGTTTGATTTATCTTAACCCATAATTTACGTTTGATGCGCGCTAACATTTACGAAAAGGTTTTTAGCATAGCTCGCCGATTCATGTCAAGCAAACGAGTAATCTGCGTGAGGTGAAAGAAAGGTGTCAATATTTGCGGCTCCTGGAGCATACGATAGAGCTATAACCGTGTTCTCCCCAGATGGCCGCTTGTTCCAAGTAGAATATGCCCTCGAAACAGTAAACCGAGGAGCAACCATATTAGGAGTAGCTTGTCCAGAAGGTGTAGTTTTAGGCGCAGAAGAAAAACTCGAGTCCAAACTGCAAGATTCAAATTTCACATGGAAACTCTTCCCAGTAGACACCCATATCGGCGCTGCAGTGGTCGGTTTAGGCTCTGATGCCCGTATTCTAATCGATCAAGCCCGAGTCTACTGCCAAAGCAACAGACTCATGTACGACGAGCCTATTGACGTTGAAGTTATCTCAAAACGCATAGGTGATATTAAACAGCTCTACACTCAACATGCGGGTGTACGCCCTTTCGGAGTTTCCATAATCTTTGGCGGTATCGACAACACCGGCAGTCGCCTTTTCTCCACAGATCCCAGCGGAACATATAGAGCCTACAAAGCAATTGCTGTAGGCGTTGGACGAGAAACTGTTGAAGGAATCCTAAAAACCGAATACCGTGAAGATATGACCCTAGAAGAGGCTGTGAAGCTTGTTGCTAAATGTCTCAAAAGAGCACTTGAAGCCCGAGAAGAACAGCTAAGAGTTAAAATTTGCACCATACCAAAATCTACAAAGACCTTTCAAATGATGCCTGACGAAGAAGTTGAGAAATACTTGAAGACTGTGTAATAGAGTGAAGCACTGAAATGAGCGAGCGATACACCGTTGCGCGAATAACCCGCGACGGTGAGCATTTTGAAATCCTAGTTAAACCAAAGCCTGCTCTGACATATACTTCAGGCAAAAGCACTCCAATCTCTGAAATTTTGGTTACTGACACAATATTTACAGACGCAAACAAGGGAAAAAAAGCAGGCGAAGACAAGCTAAAAAGCGCCTTTCAAACGACAGATGCCCTGAAAATCGCTGAGATAATATTAAGAAAAGGTACATTACAACTAACAACAGATCAGAGAAGACAGCTAACTACAGAAAAACGGAAACAAATTATTGCATTCATAGTTCGACAAGCAGTTGACCCGAAAAAAAACCTTCCTCACCCGCCTCTTCGTATCGAACAGGCAATGGAACAAATCCATTATCCCATAGATCCTTTCAAAAACACCGAAGAGCAGGCAAAAGACATAATAAAGCTATTACGTCCGATTCTCCCTATTAAAATCGAACAAATCCAAGTCAAAGTTCAAATTCCTCCAGAATACGCTGCAAAGGTTTATGGAGCAGTTAAAAGTTTTGGCACAATAAAAAGCGAACAATGGCAGGCAGATGGTTCATGGTTCTCAGTAATTGAAATGCCCGCAGGCACATATGGCCCCTTTCTAGACAAACTAGGAGAAATGACAAAAGGAGCTGCAGCAGCACGAAAGGTGTGAAAGACATTTGTACTTGAGCATCTCATTAGGAGGTTTTAAAAATCCCAACGTTTTATGAAAAACGAGAACTTGTAGTTCCCGGCGATTTGTTAGCTGAAGGCAACTATATTGCCGGGGAGAACACGTTCAAAAAAAGTGAGAAACTATACTCAACTCGTGTGGGACTAGTAGAATATGACGAACGAAGAGTAAGCGTTGTTGCCTTGAAGGCATTCTACACCCCAGCAGTTGGAGACACTGTGATCGGAAAAGTAACAGATGTGACAATAGGAGGTTGGCTCCTAGACATTAAATCACCTTACCCTGCTCTACTACGCGCTTCGGATGTCATTGAGCGTTCCTATCGCCCCCAGAAAAATGAGTTATCATCCATCTTCGATGTGGGAGACCTTATCATAGCGAAAATCCTCTCTTATGACAGAACCCGTGACCCTCGCCTGACAATCCGAGAACCTGACCTTGGTAAAATCACACACGGTCGAATAGTTAAAATTACGCCAACAAACATCCCACGAATGATTGGCAGGAAAGGCTCGATGATAACCATGATAAAACAAGAGACAAATTGCCAAATCCTCTTAGGTCAGAATGGATTGGCGCTTATCAAAGGCAAGAACATTGAAGATGAACAGCTTGCTGTCATGGCAATCCGCAAAATCGAAAGTGAGTCCCATACGAGTGGCCTAACAAATCGAGTAACAGAAATGTTGAAAAAAGAAAAAACAAAAAAAAGTGATACTTAGAATGCCAAAATCAGAAGAAAGAATGATTGATAAAGACGGAGTCAGAATCGACGGGAGAAAATATAACGAGCTTAGGCAAACGAAAATAGAAGTCGGAATATTGAGTAATGCAGATGGATCAGCATATATCGAACAAGGAAAGAATAAGATCTTATCAGCAGTTTACGGACCACATGAAGTGCATCCAAAACACCTTGCGCTACCAAACCGCTCTCGTTTACGATGCCGATACCATATGGCGCCTTTTTCTGTCGAAGAACGAAAATCGCCTGCACCGTCTAGAAGAGAGCAGGAGCTTTCAAAAGTAATTCGAGAAGCATTGGAACCATCAATCTTTCTAGAATATTACCCAAGAACATCAATAGATCTCTTTATAGAGATTCTTCAAGCGAATGGTGGTACGAGATGTGCTGGCATAACGGTTGCCTCATTGGCTTTAGCAGATGCAGGCATTCCAATGCGTGATTTGACAACAGCCTGTGCAGCTGGAAAAGTGGAGGGGCAACTCGTGCTGGACTTGACTGACAATGAAGACAAGAAAGGCGAAGCAGATGTACCTGTTGCATATATGCCAAACCTTGACGCGATAACACTCTTACAGATGGATGGTCAACTAACGCTTGAGGAATTCGAAAAAACCATAAACCTTTCTCTCGAAGGCTGTAAACAACTATACGAGTTACAAAAGGAAGCCTTAAAAGTAAAATACGTCGCTGTGAAGGAGGAAGTGGAAGAATAATGTCCACAGTTGCACGCATAAAACGGACACAAATTGCTCAACTGATGGAAAAAGGAAAACGGTTAGATGGAAGAGAATTAACCGCTTATCGCGAAATTAAGATCGAAATGGGGATTATTGAAAAAGCTGAAGGTTCAGCCCGGATACTTCTAGGAGATACTGAAGTTCTGGTAGGAGTGAAAATTGAAGTTGGCTCTCCCTTTCCTGACACGCCAAATGAAGGTGTCTTAACAGTTAATGCAGAGCTTGTTCCATTGGCATCTCCAACTTTTGAACCTGGTCCTCCAAATGAGAATGCCATCGAACTCGCAAGAGTGGTGGATAGGGGGATTCGAGAATCAAAAGCCATAAACCTTGAAAAGCTCTGTTTGGAGCCAGGAAAGAAGGTTTTAGTAGTCTTCATCGATGTATACGTGCTCAATCATGATGGAAACCTTATCGACGCATCTGCTATGGCAGCATTAGCAGCCCTATTGAACACTAAAATGTTCAAATACGAGATTGAAGAGGAAGAGATAAAGAAAAAACCTGGGTACGACCCCTTGCCAATGCAAAATTACCCTATAGCTATAACATTTGCAAAGATAAATGGCAAACTTGCCATTGACCCTTGGCTAGAAGAAGAGCAGGTAATGGAAGCTAGATTAACATTGACTACTGAAAAGGATGGAAAAATCTGTGCAATTCAAAAAGGTGGTACTGGATATTTCACTGTCAAGCAAATCGTAGAATTAGCACAAACAGCTAGAGAAAAAGCTTCAGAAATTCGCAAGCTTTTGGTGAAAGAGTGATGGGACGAACAAAAAAGATTGGTCCTACTGGAGGATTGAAGGCTCGATATGGTGCAACTGTAAGGAAAAGATATATTGAAGTAGTAACGGAGCTAAAAAAGAAACACAGATGTCCCCAATGCAATTTTGTAGCAGTTAAACGCCAAAGCGTTGGAATTTGGAGATGTAAGAAGTGTGGGCTGACCTTCACAGGTGGCGCTTACACACCATCTACTAAGCTTGGTGTTACAGCAAAGCGAGCAGCGAAAGGTCTTTCTACTGAAGCCTAGATGAAAGAAAACGCAGCGGTTTAGGATCGCTTTTTCTCTTTCTTAAGCCATTCTACTCGCCGCTTTCCTCTTGTTAAATCAGAAACATGAATCATGCCTTCTATCTCTAATCGCATTAATTCTTTGTTTAGGACATTGAATCCTAGGTCTCCTCGAATTTCTTTAACCATATCGAATAGTTCGATGTCAGTCGTTGATCCCTTACGTTGCAATAACTCTACAACAAGCATATAGAGTGGTTGTGGTTTCCAAGTTTTAGTGGCCATTTTAATCGCCTTGCTTACGCCACAGGTGTTGTAGGCTTCCGTATCTGTCTTACTTGTTTGATGAAACTTCTATACCATGTTTCCATGTCTGGTGAGATGGTTGGCCCGATCTTTTTCGCTGCTTCTTTAAAATCCAGTAATGTTACAACTTTTGAAGCTATGTCCCTTCTCAACGCGAACAATGCTGCCTCACGACAGAGTGCCTGAATGTCTGCGCCACTATAACCTTTTGTAGCATTAGCTAGAGACCCTATGCTTACATCTTTTTCTATAGGCATATTCTTTGTGTAAATCTTGAAAACCTCGAGTCTGGACTGTTCGTCTGGTTCGGGCACATAGATGAGCCTGTCGAAGCGCCCTGGCCTCAAGACAGCACGGTCTATGATATCTGGTCGATTAGTAGCTGCAATGACAACAACATCTTCCAAGGTTGTTATTCCATCAATCTCTGTCAGAAGTTGACTGATAACACGTTCTGTAACCCCGCTATCCGCAAATCCCATGCCTCTTCTAGGCACGAGAGAGTCGAATTCATCAAAGAAGATTACTGAAGGTGAAGCCATTCTAGCTTTACGAAACACCTCTCGTATAGCCTTCTCTGATTCTCCAACCCATTTGCTGAAGACTTCAGGGCCTTTTATTGTGATAAAGTTTGCCTCGCTTTCTGTTGCAACGGCTCTTGCTAACATAGTTTTTCCGCAGCCTGGTGGACCAAACAACAGAATACCTTTAGGAGGTTTTACGCCTAAGTTGCTAAAGACATCGGGATTTTTAAGAGGCCATTCAACTGCTTCAATGAGCTCATGTTTTACATTTTCCAATCCGCCTATGTCTGTCCATTTAACTGTAGGTGTTTCAATATACACTTCTCGCATAGCAGTGGGTGTAATCTCTTTATAGGCATTAAGGAAATCTTCCATTCGCACTTCCATCTTTTCTAGAAGGGCTGGCGGAATATGCTCTTCCTCCAAGTTAATCTCAGGCAGATATCTTCTCAAGGCTTTCATTGCTGTTTCCCTTCCCAAAGCTGCCAAGTCTGCTCCAGTATACCCATGAGTTGTCTCAGCCAATTTTTTTAAATCAACACCTTCTGACAGCGGCATCCCTCTAGTATGAATTTGCAGGATCTCATGGCGTGCGGGTTTATCTGGAACCCCAATTTCTATCTCACGGTCGAAGCGACCAGGTCTTCTAAGCGCGGGATCAAGAGCTTGGGGCCGGTTAGTGGCTCCTATAACAATAACATTCCCTCTTCCGCTCAAGCCATCCATAAGTGCTAACAATTGAGCAACCACTCGTCTTTCAACTTCGCCTGTGACTTCTTCTCTCTTTGGGGCAATTGCATCTAACTCATCGATGAATATGATGCTTGGAGCGTTTTGTTGCGCTTGCTGGAAGATTTCTCGCAGTCTTGCTTCTGACTCACCATAGAATTTACTCATTATTTCCGGACCATTAATAGAGAAAAAGTTCGCCTCCGACTCATTCGCAACTGCCCTTGCTAACAGAGTTTTCCCACATCCTGGTGGTCCATGAAGCAATACTCCTTTTGGAGGTTCTATGCCTAAACGTTGAAAGAGCTCTGGATGACGTAGAGGCAATTCAACCATTTCTCTAACGCGCTGGATTTCTTCATGAAGGCCACCTATGTCTTCATAGGTGGTACGGGGGACACCCTTTGCTTCCGGGGCTGGCTCATTTAAGATTTGGAAGTGTGTGTCCTTTGTGATGCGGACTATCCCGTGTGGGCGACTTTTCGTTACCGTGAATGGGATAGCGTGACCGAGCATCATAACCAGTGTCGTATCGCCCTCAACAAAGGTTCGTTCCATTAAACGGTTCTTGACGAAGTTTGTGAAATCTTGATCTACGTTTAAGCGCATATCTACAGGTGCTAAAATCACGCTTGTAGCATTTTTTACTTTAGCTGGCTTAATTACAACATATTCATTTATAGCAACTCCCGCATTTTTCCGCGTGAAGCCGTCTATTCGCATTATTCCTCGGTCTTGATCTTCACTGTAAGCTGGCCATGCAATGGCGCTGGTTGTGCGCTTTCCAGTAATTTCAATTACATCACCTGCACTTATTCCTAATTCTTGGCTGGTTTTTTGGTCTACGCGAGCTATGCCTCTACCTACATCTCGTTGCTTTGCGTCTCCAACACGAAGCTGAATTTCACTCATGTTTGAACCTTCTCATTTTAATTATGATGAGTTTTCACGAAGTCGGAAATGGTTGTGTGACTTATAAATGTTACAAATTAATTGATTCTAACGGGCTCTCCTCACCATGATCGTCTGGATTTGGCTAACTGTTGGAATCTCTTTAATGCTTTGTTCCATTTCGTCCAGGACGCCCGTTTCATCTTCAGGAATCTTAATGTGGGCTATTAATGCATTGAGACCAAAAGCAATGGGTTCGGTTTGGTAATCGGCGTATATCGCTGCTTTGGATGGAAGGGCTTTTTCAATCTGTCGTTGCAGATGCTTAAAGTCCACCTCAATCGCCGTCGGGAAGATTTTATAGCTGATCACAACACTTGCCATGCTTATGGCCCCATAAATCCGCATTTTGGACATTTGTATTTACGTCCGAATTGTCGACATTTTTGGCAACGCCATATAATGATTTCGCCGCAATTAGGACAGTCGAACCTAGTGGCTTCTGCCCCTGGAGGTATAGTACGGTTACAGCTTGTACAAATAGGTGTTTGAATCACGGTTGTGTTCTTAGTTGCAGTGCTCATGGTGGTTTTTCCCTTTATGGATGCAAGCTGTATATCGAAAGGTTGCTTATATTTGCATCTATTAAAGAGGAGGTTTGAAACAAAAGTAGCAAAGGAATACATCAGCCTTATTCAAATATTCATTAATTATTTCGCCGATAAATGCTAAACAAGTATTATTGCATTATTCTTGTAATAAATGATTTTAATGCCATCTGACAATAGGGCTGTCTGATTGCCTTTTAGGTGGATACTCTTGAAGGCTAATGTGACAGAGAAAGGTGCGATCCTATTAGGAAAATATGTGGCTTGTGATGCCTATGAGAAGACCAGACCTTTGAGAGTTGTTACCCATGCACATGGGGACCACATGAATGGGTTGGGGCAAAGCCTACGAAATTGTGATATGGTAGTGATGACACCTGCCACAAAGGATTTTATTGATGTTATTAAGGGTCCACGGTTTCTCTCAAGAGGGAATGTAAATGCAATCGAGTACAATGAACCCATAGTCTACGCTGATGAGCGGCTAATTCTTCACAGAGTTGATCACATTCTTGGTGCGGCTCAGGTTCTTGTTGAGGATGCTGAAGGAATGCGCATTCTTTATACAGGTGACTTTCGAATGTCAAACACCCCCGTTATTGAGTCAGACATTCTGGTCATCGAAGCAACATATGGAAGCCCTTGGCGAACAAGGAGCTTTGGACAGGAAGTAAAGCAAGAGCTAATCTCTACAGTTGAAGAAGGGCTACAACAAGGCCCCGTTTATGTTTTTGGGTATCATGGAAAACTTCAGGAAGTGATGCAGGTACTTCATGAAGCACGAATTGAAGTGCCATTTGTGATGCCTGAAAGAATTCTCCAGATCTCAAAGATTCATAGGAAGCATGGGGCAAGAATCTATCGTCCACTATTCTCAACCAAACAAAAATTTCAAACCACTCTTTTAGGAGATGAACGATATGTTGCTTTTCATCATATGAATCGTCGTAACAAAGTAGGTTTGGGTGAGTTTAGAGTTTGTGTGAGTGGATGGGAGTTCAATTCCCCTTGTAGGCAAACTGGTGAAAAGGAATACGTGGTCGCGTTGAGTGATCACTCCGATTTCAAGGGTCTGCTTGAGTACGTGAAACGAAGTCAACCTAAGATGGTAATAACTGACAATTATCGAGCTGGAGATGCAGAGGGGCTTGCTATACAGATAAGGAAACAGCTTGGGATTGTTGCCAAAGCTTTGCCTATACGTAATACAATTCCGACCAATACCGCTTCATAGGTTTGACCATATACGATAAAATGAATACCCCAGATTGATTCCAAGTAGCTATGCACGTAGAAAAGCGTGCCTGCTAGCAAATCGCTTGGAATAAAACCCACCGAGATTCAATCACGTGTGACAATGAAAAAGAACCTTCAATTGGAGTAAGGTCATGTATACAAGCTCTCAGCCAAACTTTTTAGTATTTGACAATCACCTTTCTTCATTTAAGGAAGGAAAATATCAATTGAGCCAATTCACGATAGGTCAAATTCTAACGCAATTCAGAACAATCGCTATTGTTGGCATCTCTCGAAATCCTCAGAAAGACAGCCATCAAGTTGCTAAATATTTGCAAGAACACAACTTTAAAATCATACCTATTAACCCAACTGCTGATCGAATCTTGGGGCAAAAAACTTACAAAACTCTCTTGGATATCCCCGTTGATATCCAGAAGACCATAGAAGTTATCGATGTCTTTAGACCCTCAAAAGATGTCCCACCGATAGTAGACCAAGCTGTGCAGTTGAAGAAGAGACATGGAAAACCTTATGTTATCTGGATGCAACTCGGAATAGTGAACAATAGAGCCGCAGAAGAAGCGGAAAGAGTCGGAATAAGCGTAGTCATGAACAAATGTATGATGCAGGAGCGTAGGAAGTTGTTTGAAGTAAAAGATGATCTCGAACTTGAAAAAATTCGTGCCAAAAAGATGCAAGAAATGACGAAGAAGAAAAAGGATGAGTTAGTTTCTAGTCCGCTTACAGTAACGGACGAGAATTTTGAAGAAACTATAAATAAGCATCCTCTGATGGTTATAGATTGCTGGGCGGCATGGTGTGGACCTTGCCGTATGGTTGCTCCAATAATAGATGAACTGGCTAATGATCACGCAGGTGAAGTCGTTTTTGGCAAGCTCAACGTTGACGAAAATCCACTAACCGCAACACAATTTAATGTTATGAGCATCCCAACACTCCTAATTATGAAGAATGGAAAAGAAGTCGATCGCATGGTTGGAGCAGCACCGAAGTTATTAATTGAAAACAAAGTGAAAAAATACATCTAGGCGAAAACACGTGGAGACCTCAGAAAAGAGAATCATTGCCTCTCTCATCCTACTCACCGGTTTGACTATTCTCTCTATAGGATTATACACAAACCAACTTAACAAAATAGCAGAGCTATTGAACACAATCTTCGAACCAGCAGTAGCGCCCCTACCATGGTTCCCCTAATCGCTAATATTACTCCAGATTCATACATACCTCTTAATTGGTACATGTAGTGCATGTGATTTAAATGTCGCTTTCTCTCTTTTCGTGCATTTTCTCTAATGTCCAGTGGATGCTTGATTTCAATTCACGCGATCTGTTGGTTGTTAGATTTCTAATCATGATCGATTGAATTTTATCGCCATCCTGAACTAGTTTGTAAGAGAAAATTTTATCGTTGCTGATTTCTCCTCTGCTGGCAGCTTGATTATCTTTTTCTAGCATTTTATTTAGAACACGCTCTATTAGAAATTGTTGAAAAGGTGGCGTATTCACATTGAAGATTTTGTCCTTAGCAATTATCAATTGCATAGAATCTTGAGTCACATGTAGATTGGCCAGAAGATCTCCTGTCACACTCTTTAGAGGAATAACAGTTTCTTGTTCCCTGGCAGAGGGCAACTCTGCTGCCTTGACTGGTTTCGGTTTTATGAGCTCCGCTCTCTTAAATCCTTTCTCCAACAAGGTCTCGTTGACGAATTCAAGTAGGGTTTTTAGGTTGTCTAGATTCGTATCCGCTTCTGCTATCTTTATTTCAAGCGATGCTTTGAGCTCTGCAAGTTTTTTTAACTTTTCAGTTCCTTTCGTCTTCTCTTCACTAACCATAGGCTACTCCAAAGCCACATAGTCACCTGCTCCTTAAGAAGTTTGCACAGACCACCAGCTTAGCCTTGGGAAGTTCCTAAAAGTTTTGACCTAAAGGTTTTAGGTTCTTTTTTTAGTGGCTCGTAAAGAGGTTTTGTTTCCACTCCATATGTATCCTTTAAGAATCTCTCAAATTCTGTAAACGCTTGGCTACCTGTTTCATTTAATTTAAGGCAAATTGGCTTCCCTTGGTATACTCTGCTTAAATCATAAAGTGCAGCTTTTTTAGTGAGTTCAGAGTCCTTCACCAAAACTTCTACAACTTGTTTTGATGGTGGTTGCTGAAAAACCCAAGCAGTGTAAGATACAGTTATGGCTTGATAGGATGTCCCTTCAGGAATCGCAAGCCTTTTGCTTGCAACAATTCTCTTAAATGTGGAGGGATGAGTTGTTCGAGTTCCAATAAAATTGTTGTACTCATCATCAATCTTTATCACATCCTCGAAGTCTGTAGTTTTCCAACCTCTGTTGCGACATGTTTCTTTGAATCTTTCAAGAAGGTCCCAAACCTTGGGAATTTTCGGTAGTTGAGCCATTCTTAACACTCGAAGATTTTTATAGAACTATATTCTAGTTCTCAGTGTCTGATTTAAGTTTATTCTACAGATATTTCGCAAAATCGTAGATGAAAATCCAAGCTTATGGAATTTTGTAGGAAGACACCTAGTTTGGCTACATTTTTCCGGAACAGAAATCATCATAAACCTTCCAATTAATTTGTAAACTTTAAGCGATTTGCTAGATTATTCTACACATTGTCGATCATAAAGGATAAATTTCGGAAAATCGTAGTTTTTTTCTTCAGGAGTTTCAGCTTGTGAAAGCCAAGAATCAACTGGTTTCTCTTGATGATTTGGACCGGACCATTTTAAGGATTTTACAGGAAAATGCAAAACAAACATACACTGAAATCGGGCGGCGCATGAAATTGGCGCATTCTACGATCTATGATCGTATTAAAAAGATGGAAGGATATGGAATTATTAAGAAATATGCAGTTGTGATTGATCTAGAAAAAGCTGGAATAAAGCTTCTCACCGCAATCGTAACAATTTTCACCGACCCAAAAGAAAGCGACAAAGTTGCCAAAGAGTTGAGGAAACAAAGACAGGTATTAGAAGTTTTCACCTCATTATCTGAAGAATTAGTAATAATCGTTAAAATTGCAGCTGAAGACCAAGAAGATCTACATTCTTTCGTTTCGCAAATTATTGCCCCTCTCCCAGGCGTTCTAAGGATTCGAACATCCATTATTACAAAGAAGTATAAAGAAGAAGGCTTTTTCATATAGCTACTAGCACGCGTTATTTCCTCAACAAGGGATATCTATTTTTAAATTTTGCGCGTGCGCTAAGATTTAGCTAGTCTTCACTTTGTCTTTTCTTGAGCCAAAAGGCTGCCACAAAGATGGCAGCAGTAAACATTGCATTCAGCCCCATCCAAAGGGTGAGTTGAGGTGATTTTATAGAAACTGTGGAACCACCCACAACTATCTGCTCCTCGTAGTGAGCTGTGGTTGTGTAAGGGGCATTCATGCTAACAGAGATAGATTTAATGCCGTCACCTTGTGAGATACTGTCAACATCCCAGTTGAGGAATGAGTACCCTCCTACCGTAGGGGCTGTGAGTGGTGCATTTGTAGACGCGTCATACCAGCCCTCACCTGGAATTGAGGCAATTCCTAGAGGGTCAGTTTGAACAGTGAGGTAGTATTGTGTCTTCCAGTTAGCAACCGCAGTCTTAGGCCCATCCATCGTGATAGCATCTGAAGGAGAAGCTGACCCAGAAGCATCACCACTCCACCCAGTAAACACGTATTGGGTGCCAGAAGGACCAGCAACAGTCAAAGG
>CP070730.1:304266-307271 GCA_020351305.1 Candidatus Bathyarchaeota archaeon | reverse complement strand
CTTACGCCTCTCATCTTCTCAACCTGTAGGGCTCTCACGGTGGATCCGCCTGAAAATAACGTTTGCATCAGTATGACTCCGTGGACTAAGAATTCTTCATCGCTCAATTTTCTTGTATCTAGACCTAGTTGAGCCAACTCGGTTGTCACTATTGTCGTTGTTTTCAGGTCTGAAAGGGCTTCAATAAGGTCTACTCCTGCTGTTCTTCTTTCAATCGGGTCTAGGAATCTATAGAATAGGCTTGCGAGTGTGTCGAGGACGACTCTTTTTGCGTCGATCTCTTTAATTTTATCCTGCAAGCTTTCTACTAGTTTATCTATTGGCAAAAGCTTTCCTCTAAGGCTGTGGCTTTCTTCTTTCATCATTTTTTCTTTCAGCATTGCCACTCGAGACAATCTGGTTGCATCTATGAATCTGAACTTATTTTCGTCTTCAGCTTTTTGGAAATCCCATCCAAAATTCTTCATCTCAGAGTAAAAATGAGGCTTACTTTCGTCAAGGCTCACCAATACTCCATTTTCGTTAAACTCTGATAATCCCTTGTACAAAAATTGCGATGCAATAATGGTTTTACCTGCTCCCGGACCTCCTAAGATCAAAATTATTCTACCTTTTGGGAAGCCACCGCTCACCATCTCATCTAAACCATAAATTCCAGTCGGTACTGTCTCAGACATAATTTCACCTTTCAAATCCTAGAAGCGTATATAATAAATATAAATTTTTACAATTTCGAAAATTCTATTTGACAAGCTATTATTTAATTGACTATGCTTCAAGATACATAGAAGATTGAGATAGCTTATGACTCTTTCCAATTTTTCTATTTCCTAGAGGATTATTCCATAAATATTTATATAATGCCCCTGCTCCTCCGTAAATAATTATTCAGGAGAAGGTAAAATGGCAAAGGTTTTTTATAGAAAAACAATTTTATCGGCGATACTACTTTCTTTACTAATTTTCAGCACAATTGCATACCTCACTCCCTTGGCACAAGCAGAAGCTGGTGGAACAGGAAAATTCCTAGAAATTAAATTCACAACTATTAACCCTGATGATGAGGCTGATCTTTTAGATTCTAATTGCAATGTTACTGCAACCAAAGTCAGCGCTGATCAGACTTTTACGTATATTGCATCGGATTCTGAGACTCACAGTCAGAAGGTTGGTGCAGGTACAGTATTGTTAGATGCTATACCTGATACTTCAAATGGCTGGATTTTCTCTCATTTTGTGATAAGAGGCGAAGAGAAACCCGATTTATCGTATTATAAAACAGAAAAGTATGATGTTGTTCAAGCAGTTTTTGACAGGTTAACCTATACCGTTTTTGCCTCTGTGGCTTCAGGTGCGGGTGCTATATTTGCTGATGGTGTTGATATTACTGCTGCTGGAGAGGTAAGTGTCTATCATGGCGAAAGTGTGGCTTTTAGTTTTACCCCTGACGAAGGATATTATTTATCCAATGTTATCTCCTCAGCCCCAATGAGTTATCCGTATGTTTTGGGGCCTATCATTAGTGATGGTGAGTGGATTGAGGTTTACTTTTAGCTCTACACATATGATATTGCGGTTTATGTTGTTGGTGGCAGGGGCCAAATAGAGTTAGATGGTACTATTGTTGCCGATGAAAGTAATAATGTAGACAATCCTGCTCATGTGGCAGTTGATTGGGGCAGTTCACCAAAATTTGAGTTTATTCCTTATATTGGAACAGAAAACTCCTATCATCTATCATCTGTTCTTGTGTATCGTACTACTTAGGTTGATTTGGTAACTACTGAATTTACTCAAAGCTATCAATTTATTGAAATTAAAGAGGCCGGTCATACTTTAGCTGTTACTTTTTCGGTTGATGGTCAGGCAGATATTGCTGGTGGGTCTAATGTTACCGTGTTTTTAAGTTCTTTTGCGAGTTTGACCTTTGGTGATGTAGGCGATGGATATGCCTTTGGAAATGAGCTACTCTCTATTAGCCCTGGTGATGTTGTAGTATGGGAAATCACAGTAGATGCTACTCTTGGTCAGCAAGTAATAGTTGCACTTAGATACGATGACACGGGTTTGAGTCAAACCGAAGAAGAGAATCTTCGGATGTATAGAAGTGATGTTGATTATGACCTTTGGTTGCATTGCGATTTTAACGATGATGGAACAATTGACGGGCAGGATGTTAAAGTTATTTCCAACATAGTTAAACATCCCAAATTCCTTCCTGACGAATTTGAGGACCCAGAACTTTACCAATTGTATCTTGATAATTATGATCTTGATGGAAGCGGTACAATCGATGAGCTGGATATTCACGTTGTAAATACTATGAAAAATATAGAATGGATTGATATCACTTATGGTCCTGTAGATACTGTTAATAACATAATTTATGGATTAACTGACCACTTTTCTATATTTAGAGGAAGATAGTAATAGGTTACAAAACACTTCCTTATTTTTCTCTCGAAGATTTTTTGTGTTATACTTTGAACTAGTTCTTATTTCTCTAGCGAGATCGTCAAATAGTGTTTTTAAGCTCGAATGAGCAATTAGTATAGGAGAGAGTGGGTGAATGATTGTAACTAGTCTGAAACCATATGGAGTAATTCGTTCAAGTCTTCGAAAGTGGAAGAAAGTGGGGCTCATAGCCTGCAATTCCTGTGCTAGACTTTGCGAAACAGGTGGCCAGGCGAGACTAGATGAAATGTCGGAGCGGTTGAAAAATGATGGATTCAATGTAGTTGGTTCCGATCTGGTCCCTATGGTTTGCAATATCGATGCAGTGAGAAGGCGATCATATGATGGAGACTACTTGGTGATTTTAGCTTGTGATTCAGGTGTTTTCACTGTGCAAAGCCTTTTCCCAAACAAAATTGTTGTTCAAGCTTGCGATACTAAGGGTCTTGGCGCCAGGGACGGTCAAGGCAACATTTTTTTAATGAAGGAATTCTAGCCTCTAGAGTCCAAGAGACTCTTTCATAACAGGGATATCTAAGCTCCCTGCACGG
>CP070730.1:290081-304166 GCA_020351305.1 Candidatus Bathyarchaeota archaeon | reverse complement strand
GGCAGGCCACACAAGCTCATTTGAAAATTTTGGAGACTATTATTTAGTGAAAGTTGAATTTTCTGAGTCTGGCCTTTGCAGAAGCCATGCTACAGAAAACGCTATTTGGCTCTATCGAGGCGCTACAGACCCCTACTGGAACTACGTGCAGGTGCGTGTATGGAAAATCAAAGAAACCCCATAACCTCCCTTCTTTTTTCCATCTTTTCCTAAAAAAAATGGGGAGTGCGGGAAAAAATCGGAAGACATCTCCACTACAGGGATGGGCTAAAATGTGTTCTATGACTAATTACTCACCTAATTGATATTTTACGAATGAATAACTACATAGAACACGTCTTTTCACTAATGAAATTTAAAAGCGGAAATCCCCACTAAATTTTGCGCGTGCACAAGGACAAATGGAGATGAGAAAACAAAATGGAAATGAGTATCAAAGATAGATTGACTATATTGGCAATGTCGGTTATTGGCATGATAATATACCTTCTGATTGCTTATGACCCGCTTGACATTTTAGACACAACTCAAAAATACATAATAGCGGTGATAGTTTCAATAGCATTTTTAATTTTGCTAATCTATCGGGTCCAGAGAATTCAAAAAAAGATGAAAAAGCCAATTTAAAAAAGCTCTTTCAAGCGTCAATTCTAAACCAACACAACTCAAACATGCTCACTAACTCGTTTACACACAGAGCGCAAGTACCATCTATAAATAGCAGAGCATCAACAAGATGTTGAACTTACACTGTCAAGACTTACGCCATCAAGGATAGAATGCAAATGTGGTGCAGAAATCTTAAGACGCCCATGCAATTCATCATAAATTCTCTGAGATAAGGATCCTGGCAGTTGGAAAAGACGGTAACGCACCATTAGCGCGATGCCCACAATAAGAGCAAGTATTAACTGTATCACACTAATCACACAAAACCCCTCAATCACAAATATTACTCTCTCATGGGACTATTTAAACGGTCAGTACACACGCGCGTGCAGAGTATTTATTGCAAAAGCATGCTGACAATCTACAGAAATGTTCTATAAAATAATTCCATAAAATCTATGAACCTTTTGTAATAAACTATTGATGCCCCCTCGCTAAAGGGATTTGTGAGAAAGGAGAGGGTGTCTGAGGTATCCCTGCCAATGAGGACTTCCTGCCACACCATAGACTTAGTCTGTGGAAAAGCATGCATCGTTATTATCGTTTTTTAAATCTGAAATATAACCATAAGACTTGAAGCAATACCCACGCCCAGAAGCAAAAATAAGCAAAACCGAATAGTTGTTCCCTTAGCGTTATGTCAGAAGTGACTATTCCCAAAACAACCAGAAAGACAACCACCACAAAAAGAACCGTTGGCGGATTCTTCTTCCAACGAAAAATACGGCTCATAGCTAAAATGTAGAAGCTGTGTTGCTTTTGTAACTTTCGTCTTATGCATGAATGCCATGCTAACTGAAAGGGTTTTTTTCCGAAACACGCATGCACTAACAGGGAAGTTCAAGATCCCCATAACTGCGCGCGCAAAGCTACAATGCTTTATCATCAAACCAAAGAAATTATGCATGTTAAAGAGCTCTTGGGTCATAAGAACATCGAATGCACCATGATTTACATACAGCTTAACAAAACCCTATTCACCGAAAACAGCGACCAGTTTCATTGTAAAATCGGTAAAACAGAAGAAGAAGTCCAAAAAACTAATAGAAGCGGGATTTCAGTTCGTATGTGACTTGGGTAATGCGAAGTTCTTTAGAAAGCGAAAGTGAAAAGGCAACCAAATTATCGAAAAAGAAACCAAAATCCTTAATTCGCCTGCAAATGGAGATATCTCCCGCACATCCCCATTTTTACGTGGTTTGTCTTACTTCTAAATTTGTTAACATTACACACTTAGTGGTAGAAGAAGGTGTTTGGCAACGCTCTTAATATTAAAATGCATTACCATACTGTGAAAGCCTATGAATCTACCTTCAAGAGGTTCTACGATTCTAATAATATTCTTCATAGTTGCTTGCTCCATTCTCTTAAGTTGGATTGCGGGCTTCTACACACTTGATGAAGCGACATTTCGGGAGCGGTATGAGCTAATTATAGCAATCATTATTGTAGTGTGCGTTCCCGCATATTTCATAATCAAACGAATCAAAAGTCCAAATGCACCTAAGAGTAGCCTGATGGCGTGCGTCAGAGAGGAATGATTATGAGTGAAGTTAAGACTTGTCTTAAATGCAAGGGCGAGATGAAAACAGGAGATATGGTGTCCTATGGGGGTGTCCGTCTTATTAAGCCTGGGGATATTCGTGGAGATGCAGTTCGGGCTTATTATTGCATACAGTGTGGCTACATTGAGTTGTATAAAGACCCTTCAAGCAAGGAACCATGGCGAAAGAAGAGGAGATAGTACAATGCGTCCGCATAAGCAATTAGTCATAGTATGGGTGCTTCTCCTTCTGCTTTTAAACTTGTTAAACGTTTAACACTTGTAGTGGAAGAAGGAACTGCCTTTACAATGGAGTGGAGATATCACCCGCATCTTCCCCATTTTTCGGGTTCAAATTCTCCCCCCCGCAAAAGACTAAATGCAAATTCTCAAAATCTATTTATAAGGCGCAAAAGAGGGTAATATCAAGGTTTTTCTTCTTATAAGAGGTCAATTCTTGCCGTTTTTCCAAATGAAATGCATATATACTGAATTCTGTAGCTTAAAGCGTTTTTAGAGGTCTGACAATGCAACCAGAAGAAGATGAGGAATGGGACGAAGAAGAGGAGTGGGAAGAGGAAGAAGACTAGGGCGACCTTTAGAAAAAGGATTGGTAATAAATGGGAAAAAAGAAAGGAAAGAAAGGAAAGGGCAAGAAAAAAGGCAAGTCAGAGTAACAAGTTAAGCTCCCCCAATTTCTTAAAATCCCTTTTTTTTCCTTTACAGACATCTAATTGCGAAGGCATTTTACATGGAATTTTGCTCTAATTGTGGAAAAAAACTAATCCCTTCAAAAAAAGACAAGTTCTGCTCATTAGTAGCTTCAAACCACTTCCGCACTATCCCCTTATTTTCTTCTAATGACATAAAATATTCACCATTTTGTTGTAAAATAGTTATGTATCACTCTCTGGAAAGAGTTTCTTACCTATTTCTGTGTATTCGATTGCTCCCAGGTTCTTCATAAAATCCAACTGGTCCATAAAAAAATTAAAGTCTGTCCACCCTTCTACAATCTTTCCGTCAGCTATCCGATAGATTTGAACACTTCTAACTTTCATCTTCTTGCCAGTAGGGGCTATGCCATGAGATTCACCTTTATGTGTTCCCCTAACTGTCATAAGAATACACACTAAATCCCTTTCAGCTACAATATCCTCAAGAGTTACATGAAAATCAGGGAAGGTTTTGAAGTGTCGTATTAACCATTGTATGTATTCCTCCCGACCTTGTAATTGACGTGTATGGTTAATGTAATTAGGAAATACTAACTCATTTAGTAATATTGAGTCGTTCTTTTTAGCAGCTTTAAATAATTTATAAACAATAGCCTTATTCTCTTCTATTGACAAAATATGATTCCTCCTTGGTTATTATTTCTCCAAAGTAGTTTTTACTTTCCCTAATAATTCCACTTCATGTTTCCTTTCAAATTTCTCTATCGCGCGCTCGCAGCATTTTTTATGGAAAATTCTTCCATAATCCTCGGGTGGAACCCAGTTAGCAAAAGCATAAGCCAATATCTTAATTCCGCTTGGGTATTTCCCAGTGAGGATAAATTCCTCATCTTTCTTCAGTTTTCTGCCACAAATCTCACAGCTCATTTCTCGCTACCCTCTCCTCTTGCGTTAACTTCGGAACCATCGAGAATGTCACGTTGATACCTATCCCTATTTCAATGATTACCAGCTTGGACGATTTTTCTCTTTCGGTAGCGTACGCTTGCATCACATACATACGATGAAAAGTAGTGTGCAGGAAAAAAAGGGGTTCAAAGAACAGTCATTTTATGAGTAATTTCGCACATTTTCATCAGATTTCTAGTGTCATACCATCGTAGGAAATCTTGAAGCCTTTTTTTTCGACGTATTCTCTTTCTTCTCCTTTTCGATTTACTGGGTTTGTATGATTGATGTGAGTGAAGTAAACTTCAGCATTAGTACCATCCAAGAGCTCAGTCGTTTCTCTGATCGGTGGATGTGGGACTGCCTTGAATCGTGGTAACTCCGTCTTTGAGAAAAATGTGCCATCTATAATAGCTACATCAGCTGTGTTGATTTCTTTTAAAATACTATCGGTCCATCTGTTTATATCTGGCAGATAAATGACTTTTTTCTTTGATTTCATAATGTATCCTACAGTATCAGCTATTTCATTTCTGTGAGGAACTCGATTAGGTGTACATTTCAGTCCATTTAATTCGAATTCTTCATTTGGATTTATTCGTTCTATTATGATATTCTTTTCTTGGATAAGAAGGCTGAATGGATAATTTTTTTGCAGAAACTGCCCCATCTCTAAAGTGCAATACACTGGGAGATTCTTTTCAGCTATTGCTGTTTTTCCAAGATGCCATAACCCGTTACAATGACCAGGATGGGCATGGGTTAGCAGAACACCACTTACAGGAATTTTTCCTCTTCTTTTTGTATCATTAATTTCTCTGTGTGTCATATCTAACTGATATTTAAAATCTGGCGAGGCATCAACAAAGTAACAAAAACCTTTCCACTTATCAAAGACAGCTATAGAGGGTGCTAGCCTTCTGTAATTTTCATCTACTCTTGCTCTTTCACATATGGTACAGTAGCAACCTGTTTGGGGAATTCCAGCATCTTGACCAGAACCTAAGATTAGTATTTTCATGTCTTCCACATAACACTGTGGTTCCCTATTTTTCTATGTTGTAACTTTGAAGAATTACGTCGGTTGTTTGCTTCGTTTTCAAGCCACCAATATGTTCTTTGACTAACTGCTCATTCAATTGATATTCTCGAGTGTTTGACTACATATAAGCTTCAATTCAAACCTTTGATGGAATCCCCCGAGTCTATGAGATTTGGGATTAGCATCAAAAATCTTATGTTATGTATTTGCATTTATATTTGTCTGGGGGGCGAGAGCTAGCTGATCGTGTCTTCTCAAGGGGGAACTTGAGCCATGTTCAGCGTTACGCTGTCGCCTCTCTCCCTTGTTCAAGATTTTATTTTCCCTAATCTCAAACTGCATGCATGTTCGTAGCTTGCCCTACACATCAGCATTAAAAGTCACTGAGCATCACAACCGAGGAGCCCTAGGGTGGTGGTTTGTAGGCATATAGCGAAAAAATAAATTATTCAGGCTTCTTGAGCTTTCCAACAGGTTACCTATTTCGATAATTCGTTTCTTAATCTCAATCCTAAGCTTACTCTTTCTTCTTCTTTGAATCCAATTTGTTTGTAGAATTCAATAACTCGTTTGTTACTTCTTCTAACTTGAAGATTCAACTTCAGGCATCCAATTTTCCTTAACTCAGCAATTGCCTTCTCAACCAGTTTTTTGCCAAAACCTCTTTTTTGAAATGAAGGATGAACAGCTAGATAGTTTAACCATCCTCTGTGACCTTCATAGCCAACCATCACAGAACCTATGAGTTGGTCATCCAGCAATGCAATGAAAAATAGCTCAGGTTGGTAGTCAATTTTTTTTTGAATATCCTCAATAGGGTCATTTTGGGGGACAATTAATCCACATTTTTCCCATAGATCGACCAAAGCTTCCTGATGTTTCACAGTATATCTGACTATTTTAAAACTCATTCTTCCCAATTCTTCCCCAACCAGACAATTTTCATGGTGCTGTTCCCACTCCTTTGATACTCAGTTTTATGGCTTTTGGAAAGAACACTCAATGATTTTACTTATGTCTCTGGTTATTTTCAAACCATACTTCGTTTGCGCCATACTTATGCTTGTTTCATCTACTGCCATTCGTCTCCGTAGTGATCTATTATCACCCATATGTCTGTAATGTCCACTACTCCATCTTCATTAACATCTTTTCGGGCAAACCAGTGTGGTTCATACCAACCAAAATCTCCACTTGCTGTTCCAAAGGCGTTAATTGATAAAATTATGTCTGTGATGTCTACAATAGCATCGTGATTAATATCCCCAAATAAGAATGGACTCATCAAAGGGTATTGGTCAACTCCTCCCCAAGGAAGATTCGTGTCGCCAATTCCATCACTATCTATATCTGAACCATTGTAGTTGCTCCAGTAATTACCTTCGCAACCATTATCCCAAATATTTGAGCCATAACCATTATCAGGTTGTTGTACATCCAAGAAATTGTTGTGGTAAATTGTATTATTCTGTGCGGAGTTTAGCCAAATATCTATGCTATCGTTGCTAATTGTATTAGAATGCACGACATTCTCCAACCAAAGACTGCTGCCAGGCAACAATGATCCGCCATTTTGTATTGTGAATTCAGTGATAGTAACATTAGGAGAGATTACATGAATTACTGTTCCATTTCTGTTTCCATCAATAATTGTCAATTCTTTATTTTCTCCGATCAATGAGATAGATTTGTTAATCAACACATTTTCATAATGTGTTCCTGATGCAACATAGATTGCATCTCCTTGGCTTGCGGTGTTTATAGCTTCTTGTATTGAGGGATATTTTATGAAAACTGGGTATCCTTCAACTATCCAAGCAGTTATTCCACCTAGCATATTGTAGATGTTCTGAAATCCGTTGTCCACTAGAATCTGGCTCGCTGTAGAGCTTCTGCTTCCTGCGTGGCAGTAAACTAGGATTTCATCAGTTGGATTCAGTTCATCTAGCCTGCTTGCTAATTCACTAACTGGTATAAGCTTTGCATTTCTTAGGTGGCCTGAGTTATACTCACTCTGGGTTCTAACATCAAGCACAAGGTTAAACATGTTGGAGCCAAGCATGTTATAGGCTTCTAGAGCAGTCACATTTGTGTAGCTAGTCATTAATCCCTGTGGAACTGCATAGAATAGTGCTAGTAAGATTGACAGGATTGAAGCTGTCCTCATTGTGCCCATGAAAATTAAGAGTTGCTTGGTAACTAATTATCATTTCTGTAAGAATTTTCTATAAATATAATAATATATTTAAAAGCCCACATGCAATGCAGGTATTAGCCATCTTCGTTTTTTGCTTAAATTGTCATAATTCACTTTTCTTTTCGTTGCTTTAAAATTGTCTTTAGTTCTATGTCTGAAATAGCTCCGATATCATATAGTGTGTTCGCAGCTTCACTTACTTTCAGCAAATTGTGCAGCGTGATGCCGTCGCTGGCGAGCTCTTCCCGTCCCCTCTCTTCTCTGTCGATTAAAGCTACCGCATCATTGATTACTCCCCCTTCCGCTCGTATGGAGGACGCGGCTTTAAGTAACGATTTACCTGAGGTTACCAAATCGTCGAGAAGTAAGACTATGTCACCTGGCGCCAGCATGCCCTCAATCCTCTTTTCTCTCCCATGTTTGCGTTGCATTGAACGAGTGTAGAGAAACGATTTATGGAGATTGTAAGAGATTACAGAGGCGAAAGGTATGCCTGCTGTGGGGATTCCTGCAATTCGTTGGAAGTTCTCAGTGCCTATGTTTTGCTTTATGAGGTTAATGTAGAGATCGCAGATTCTATGGAAAGCGTCTGGGAAACTTGGCACTATGCGGAGGTCGATGTAATAAGGGCTTATTTCTCCACTTGTAAGCTTAAAGGTTCCAAATTTCAAGGCTCCTATTTTATATAGTATTTTGCAGAGTTGTCCTTTCATAGATTCTAATTCTTTTGTCATTTTTTTCGCTCCTTTCCAACAATATAGACGTTGTTTTGCTTTGCCAAAAGACAGTTTACTTGGGGTGCTTCTTTTGTCAACATTTTGCAGAACTTTTTTGAGTCGATTTTCGAAGCTGTGTGATAAGGTACTGCAACTTTTGGTTTTGTAAGCTTGATAATTTCTATTCCTGTTTTCGGTGTTGTGCCTGGTGCTATGCCGATGGTACAAAATACAAGGTCGGGCTTATGTTCTTCGCCTATAGCCTTCATTTCTGGGAAGGGCATGCTGTCTGCTGTATGGAAGAGTTTGACATCATCTTTGCTAATTATAAGGAAAGTAATTGGTGTGGATGCAGGTGGATGATTACATGCTTCTGCTCTCACTGTAACGTCATCGATTTCTATTTCTGTTCCTGGTAACATCTCTTGCAGTTTTTCAGGCATGATGGAGTTGCTGAGTTTTTTTGTTGATGTAGGATCCGCAAGTACTCGACATTGGGTCCATTCCTGTATTTTTCTTATTAGGGGGCCATCAAGATGGTCGTAATGCTCATGTGTGATGAGGATGGCATCTAAAGTTCTGAAATCTTTGACCCTTACATCCACCGGATCAATCACGAGTGTTTTAGTTGGTGTCTTTACTGTCACACCTGCATAATTATTAAACCATTTGAAGGCTATTTCATTCTTTTTTGGAACAGTGTTTTCAATTGACATAAAAGCCACCCTAACATGTGGTATTGTGTTTTTGGTTAAAAGAACTTGTGATGCAACTCTGTTAGAAGGAGCTGAACCGAACTAGGTTTTCAGCATACTCCTGAAACCATCACATAGGTTTTACAGTAGGCTATTTCTTCGTCAGGAGGGATCGTTCTCTCCTTTATCTTGATTTTCTTTGTTGCACAAACTCCATCTACCCAATGTTTGCAGTCCCTTCGTTCACATGTTACCTCAGTCATTGAACTAACCAGCCTTTTCCCAAATATTTTCTTTGCCAGTTATTTAGCTCTATCTGATGCGCGCGTGCGTATGTTCGATAGGCTTAAAAGTAACAGCTTTCAACTGTTCCTTCGCTAGGAGTCCCTTTTGCATGGTTGATGTTTGGCTTCCATATGATAGGACTGAGGTTTGCGCTCGCATACCGACTCGTAACTTTCTGGGTTCTATCGAACCTACGGAAATGCCTGGAGTCCCTGATGCGAAAGCTGAGATTGTCAGGGCGATAAATGAACCAATTGGTTCAAAACCTCTTGCGAAGATAGTGGAGGCTAGCCACAAAGTTGCGATAGTCGTAGATGATGCCACTCGGCCAGCTCCAAGTAGAATAATAGTTCCGCCTCTTCTTGAGGAACTAAGCCGTCTAGGTGTTAAGAATAGTGACATAACGATAATATTCGGTTGTGGCACCCATAGAGCAGTCAAACCTGAGGAAGCTAGAGAACTTCTTGGAGAAGATATAATTGGCAATGTAAAAACCATAAGTAATGACTGTCATGCTAAAGACCACGTATACATAGGCAAAACTAAGAAAATCGGAACGAAAGTGTTTGTCAACAAGGTTTTCGCAGAAGCAGATGTCAAAATTCTAGTTGGTGACATTGAAATGCATTATTACGCCGGGTTTGGTGGTGGCAGAAAAGGCGTTTTACCTGCCATCAGCAGCATTGAAACAATTCAGCATAATCACGCCATGATTTTACACCCTAAAGCCCGAACCGGCATCCTAGAAGGAAATCCTATCCATGAAGATATGGTTGAAGCAGCAAAATTAGCAAAGGTTGATTTCATCCTAAATGTTGTCATGAATGGAAAAGGCGAAATAGTACAAGCCTTTGCCGGTGATCTAGAACAAGCCTTCTATGAAGGCACAAAACTCGTAGAGACAATGTTCAAAGTGTCAATAGACCGACGTGCTGACATTGTAGTAGTTAGCCCTGGAGGTCACCCAACAGACATCGATCTTTACCAAGCGTACAAGGCAGTTGACAACGTCTTGGATAGCGTTAAGCGAGGCGGCGTCATTGTACTAGTGGCCGAATGCCCTGAAAGCTATGGAAACGAAGTGTTTTATGAATGGATGACGAAATTCAAGGATTTGAAGACCATTGAAAAGGAGATCAAGAAGCGATTTGAGGTTGGTGGACACAAGGCTTATTATTTACTGAAGGCCTTGCAGAAAGCACAGATTATTCTTGTCTCAACAATGCCCGACTATTACGCAGTTAACGTTTTTCATCTTCGAACGGCAAGAGCATTAAATGATGCCATGGATGAAGCGTTCAAGATTGCAGGAAAAAATGCCAAAGTCTGGGCAATCCCTCACGGTCACATGACTCTTCCCCAGCTGAAAACTACGGCTTCCTAACATGCGCTCGCGCATCGCATTCCCGATATTTTCGGCTTCTTGGGTATACTGTGTAGGTGCAGAAAGGTTTTAAACGGAATCGCAGCATCTCTACAAATGGAGAAGATCCAATCGGATGTTAGAAGAATTTTTAAATTTTTTACATGATTGGGTCTCTTCAAGTTGGCGGGCCATCGTCTTTTCTATTATTTCAATATTTATAGTCTATACGTCTTATAGACTTCTAACAAGACAATTAATACGCTTGAAGGAAAAAGGAAAGATCAGCGAGGATGCAAATCGTACTCTAAAGAGAATTTTCCAATGGATAACGGGATTAATACTGCTTGGAATCATTATTGCACAACTTGGTATTGATGTAGGCATAATCGCTGGGTTATTGGTCCTTGCTGGAGGCACTATCATAGGTTTTGCGTCACAGAACACTATAGGTAATGCGATAGCTGGAATAATTATTATGATAAGTAGACCTTTCAAGATTGGAGACCGAATCTACTTCAATGATAAATTTGCAGATGTGATAGACATAGATTTAATTTTCACAAGAATGAAAACACTTGACAATGTCATGGTTTCGGTTCCTAATCAACAATTAATTACTTCTGAAATTAACAATTATGGTAAAAAGACCATCATTAGACGGAGCTGCTCGATTACTGCGGGATATGAAATCCCTACCGAACAAGTAGAAAAAGCATTACTTGAAGCTGCAAAGAAAATGGACGAGGTATTACAGAATCCTCAAGCGTATGTGTGGATTACTAATTTTGGTGATTTTGCAATTGAATATACTCTTTACGTGTTTATTAACCAAATAAAACGTCTACTAGAAATCGATGCACAATTAAAAAAGACCGTTTTACTGACCGTTAGACAACATGGAATTGATATAAGCACACCAAGACTAATCCAACGAGTCTCAGACAGCGACTCTAATTTAATTGATGGATAATTATGTGTGTGCATCCGAGTTACGATGGTTGGGAGGATATCATCTTGGAGTTCTTTCAAACTATCTACAACCTGCACAATCCCCATTTTTAATTTTTCGCATAGAATGCGTGTTGTGTGACTGAATCTCTACGCAGGATAGCTAAATCTGTATTTTGCAACTAAAGGATATTAGTGGAGTACATTAATCCGAATAATACGATTGTGAAAAATATACTCAATGGGAGGCTTTGAAGAACCAGCGATGAAATACAGGCAGAACAAAAAGTTACGCATGAACATATCCAAATCCTTTTTATCGTCATGACTCGTTTGTATGTTTCCTTAATTTCCTTCCACACTTATTTCACCATCCAGCATCAATGCACCTTGATCAGCAAACACCAATATTTTTGTTCAAGGAGGATTTTCACAAGATAACCCCCAAGAATATACCCCTATTATCACTGGTTTCATGAATATCGCAGTGGCAATAAGTGCTGAATATAAGGTCAGTGAAATTAGTCCAAAACTAAGCAAATTAAAAATAATAATTAGACTCGTGCTGAATCTTACACTAAGACCTAAGCCCATAAGTAAGGAACATCTATTGCCAAGTAATTTACGGAAAAGCAAGAAAGACGCAAATAGTTTTGAACCTTTCGAGACGATCCAAATTGAAGCAATCAATGAAGGATAGACGATAAGAGAAATTACAGAAACTGAAGCTCCTATGCTTAGAAAGAAGATTGGGGACAGAAAGATGTAACCAATAAATTCTACTGCTCTCTCATTTTGATAGAGTCTTTCTTTGGGTAACAAAGCTCGCAGGGCTATTCCTCCAAAAATAGCACCTACTGTCGCGAGGCTTTCAAGAAATGCTGCTCCAAAAGCGATAAACGAAAAGCAAACAAATAAGGTAAGAAGTGAAGCGATGTATGGTGGAGGGTGATTCTTTTCCAAGGTTCTCTTAACTTTTCCTCCAAATTTCATTAACACAAAAGTTACAAGCAATAATAGAAATAATCCCGAAATGATCTTTAATGGATCTGGAAGATTGTTGCTCTGAGCTATTGGCATATATCGAGGTAATATGGCAACAACAGCAAGCATTAAGACTTCAACAATATCATCAAGAGTTCCTATTCCAAGTGTGAGTTGTCTAAATTTGGTCTTAGTCAATTTAAACTCATTAAGAATAGGTAATAATACAGCCTCTCCAACTGTTGCAAATGATAAAGCTACAACTAAAGCAATCAACAGAGAATCATTCACTTCAGCTGGAAATCCGAAATAAAGAAGCAAACTCCCGAATAGACCTTCACAAGCTATAACGCCTATAGTACCTAATACAACATATTTCCTGAGCCGAGCAATTTTCTTAAAATTCAAATTAAACCCGATTATAAAAAGAAGAAAGTACATTCCAAAAGCTTCCAGCAATTTGAAGGTGTCACTTTCTAAGGTAGAATTAAACAGTGCAAATGGTGAAAGAACTAGACCAAAGAAGAGAGATGCAAACATCCATGGCATTTTAAGGTATTTTTGCAACAAGTAGCCAAAACTTAACGAAATACTGGAAACTTATACGAAACGCATAAATCATCTAGACCGATTTTTATTCTCGCTAGAACGGGCGGTAGCTCAGCTTGGTAGAGCTTCCGAGTCCGCTGGCAAGCCCAGCAGACGGAGACGCTGTAGACGCCTGCCGGCAAGGTGGGCATCACCAGCCTACCAAGCAAACAGCCAAAATTTGGCAGAAACCGGAGTGTCGCAGGTTCAAATCCTGCTCGCCCGACCATTCTTAATTGTGTTTAGGTGCAGGCATTGGAAACTGTCTTAAATTCACAAGTAAAAATCTTCGGAAAAAGCTGATATTTCACTAGAATTTCAGCTGAATATGCTGATTTAGAAGCTCATATGTCATTTCTTCAATCTGCTTCTTCTGTGCCCTAACCCTTTCTAAGAGCTGCTCATGTTTCTTCTCCAGAGCGTTGAGCCTGGTAGTAGTCGCTCCACGCCGTCTCTGTAGCTCTTTGGCTTTCGTTTGTAGTTGTTTGAGCTTCCTTTGAGCTGCTTGTGTTTCTTCTGAAGAAATCATTTGTTGGCTTGAAGAGAAGGTTTGTTTACAGCGCAAATATAGGCTGTTTAAGGAATTTTCGTTGAGAATTAAGTCAATTTGGTCTCGACCTTTCCTTAGGCGGCTGCTTTTCAGTTTGAGATTGCCTTCATCCATCGCTCGCTTAATTTTTCTAAGAATGCTCTTAAGTAATGGGTAATCTGGCTTCTCGGTTGCGAGAGCAATGAAGGGATCCTCCAAGTATTGAGCAAGTTTTTCTACTTCCTCAGATGTAAGAGCATATTTGGGTCCCCTTGTTAGATTAGCAAATTTCAACAAAGGTTTACGAAGCATCCTTAAATCATGATGTACTTGCTTTCTTAGCTGCTGAATGCTTTCACTTGTCTTTGCAAGATCATCAAGCTCTGTACTGCCTTTGGTGGACTCAATGTTCTGTTTGCTTTTCTCCAACTCTTTCTGAAAAGACTGCATCCTTGCCTCGATTCTCGCTTTACGATCTTCATACTCGCTAAGCCCCTCCAATAGCCTAGACATTTCTTCAGACTGGACAAATAATGCTTCAACGACTTTTACCTTAGCATAACTATCAGATAGAAAATTCCTCAACTCAGAAATAGAGCCAGCCATCCTGCTGAATGCGAAATCAGCTCTTTTTCTGGCAATAATAAACAAAGGTGAAATTCGAGGGAACCAAGCATTTCTCTCTCGCGAAATGCCGGAAAACATCTTTTCCAGATCTTTATGCAAATCGTCTAATTCAGCATAAGAGGAACCATCGGGAAAGACGATCTTATCAAGTTGCTTCAAGAAGTATCCAGAAAGCTTCAGTGTTGCTTTAGCTTTACGAACTGCCTTTCCCTTTTCCAGTTCTTTATTTCCTTCATCTGCTAATTTCTCACAAGTTTCACGAGCATCACTT
>CP070730.1:274070-289981 GCA_020351305.1 Candidatus Bathyarchaeota archaeon | reverse complement strand
GAAACTCTTGAGATTTTTTCAATGGAAATCAAGCGACATGGCTATGCGATATGCACACAAAAGTGTAGATGACATGAAACTTGCGATGCCGGAGATAACATACAATGTTTAGCGTTGTTTGTGATGTCTTCTATAACATTTTTTGAGAACTATTCTCAAATTCGACACGTAGCACTAAGATAACCATGAGTATTGAAGAAACATTTACGAGTTAAATCCCTGATTCTGGAATATTGATTGTGATTTCATAACCTACTTATTGTCAGCCTTTGAAGAGACATTACAAGTGAAAACACATGAGTCCACAAGACTTGGAAGAATTGAGAAAGAAAAAAGCTGACCTAGAAGAAGAACTTCAAACATTGGGTTCAAGAGAAGCAACTTTGGGTGAAAAAGTCAAGGTTCTTGAAGAAAAGTGGACGGTCCACGATTTAGAAAACAAAGTCAAGGCGAAAAGAAAGGCAGTCGACCAACTTGAGATCAAGGTTAAAGAGCTTGAAAGGAAAATGGCAGGACAACATGAAGCAAAGGAGGAGACAGAGGAACCTCCGCAAGAGCCTCAGCAAGAACAAGTAGTTGTAATGGAACCTAATATAGCACCGGAAAGCAGCTCGAAGGTTGAGGAACAAGAACAGAAGAAAAAACGTAGATTCTTCTAATCTAGCCAGAAAAAAGGTGGATGTTTTCCACCCTAACTAGGTGCATACCTAGGTCGATTTCTGTAATTTTTCAATTCAAAGAATTGAGCCATTATTCCACAGTGGCACATACTCGATAATGTGATTAATGTCCTTTATGATGAGATCAGGCTCTGCTTTCAGCAGCTCCTTCCTTTGGAAAAGGCCTGAAAGAACAGCTATAGTTTTCGCTCCTACTGATTTACCAGCTTCAATGTCGACCGCTGAATCACTAATCACGACACAATTAGTGGTTGACACTTCAAGATCTTTCGCCGCTTTCAGGATCGTATCTGGAAAGGGTGCAGGTCTTACAACCTCCAAGGCAGTCACGATCGATGCAAAATATTGATGAAGCTGCAAGCGTTCTAACTCTTTCTTGACAAGATCTTTTGGAGCATGTCGACGAGTTATAAGGGCGAGCTTGAATTTTCTCGAAAGCTTATCCAGGGTTTTTTTAACATTTGGGAACAGCCTAGTTCTAGTTAGGGCATTTTCATAGAAAGACTGTAAGAATGACTCTAGGAACCTCTCTTTCGAAGCCTCGTTTACATTATTTTCATTAAAAAGCTCGTCGAGGGAAACATTACGCTGCAGAGACTGGGCTATCTCTAAGCCTAGACCCGGAATTTTTTTTCGCATCCAATCACAGAAAGCGCGGTCTCTGCAGCTTTACTATAGGCTTCTATTGAGTCAACTAATGTTCCATCCAAATCAATAAGTAACGCCTCTGCTTTGAATTTTTGTCGAGTGATTTCCATTCTTCTGCAGCTGCCTTTGCATTAATTATTCTGCAATAGATAAACTCTCAGATTCTTATGTTATACTGATTTCATGAGTGCATGTAGAAGGATGGTTTTGTTGATGAATGGATATGTGTGAATCTCCACATATAGTGGAAATCATTACTTCCTTTTCATAATAGTTATGCAATAGCCCCCAGCTTATCTATCATAGAGGGAGTGAATTGTCTAAACCTAAGAAATGTAGAAGATGTGAAAATCAAGTCGCTGAGCAGGAAGAGGAGTTGTGTGAGAACTGCCGCTTTGCATTCATCCTCGGCGTCATGGTTGAAGAGAGAAAGGTCACTGCAAAGTAATCGAAGCAACCTTCGTTGTTTAATGGTTGCAAACGATTGCAATGACCTAATTAGCAGTAAACACATATTCTGAGTGTATTAAAACTACCATATGTTTTGATGGATTCGCTCTTTGTTGTATTGCGTGCGAGGTTCTTTGACCTCTGCTTGGTGACCTATAGAAATTATGTTAAGGGGAGCTATATTTTGTGGGATCTTTAGAATTCTTTTTGCTACATTGATTCGTTCCTTCCTAGGATAAACGCCAAGCCAGACAGCTCCTAAGCCCAATGCGGTTGCTGCCAAGAGCAAGTTTTCTGTAGCTGCAGAGCAATCCTGTACCCAATAACGAGCTGAGATTGTTGTGTCCCCGCATACAACTATGCATAGGGGTGCTTCCAAAAGCATTTTGCCATAAGGATGAGCCCTACCAAGCTTGTCCAATGTTTTTCTATCGGTCACTACAATGAAATGCCAGGGCTTGCGATTTGATGATGATGGGGCTGCCATGGCAGCTTCTAGCAACGTTTTGATGTTTTCCTCGTTGATAGGTTCGAATGTATACTTGCGAATGCTGCGCCTAGCAAAGATTAAACCAATTAATTCGCTCATAATCCATAACTCCTAAAGGATGCATGCATTGCTTTGTAGAAAAATGTATCTCTCATCTGTCGATGATAATGTTTGATTTTAGCTATCCTGGAAGAAGCTGGTAAGGCCTACTTGTTTTTTCATTATTCTCTTTTTAGCTTCTTGTTGTTTTGGGGTCAGTCCATGAATTTTCTCAATTAGACTTAAGCAATTCTCAGGTGCATAGCCGTGAAAGTGATTATTGAAATATCCGTAAACTTTGTTGACTTGTTTTGAAATTTCTAACACTTTCGAAATCCATGGTTCAAGTTCTTCCTCTTTGTATAAATAGTTGAACCATGGGCGCTTGCCATGTCCATGCCAGCGAAAATATGTAAAATCTGCAGTATTGTGGACCTCTGGAGGTAAAAGAGGTTCATCAACATTGGTGTAAGCAACATTGTATTTCCTTAGTAGCTCCCATGTTTCCTTTTTCATCCATGAAATGTTTCTAAACTCAACAGCGAACTTGAATTGTGGTGAAAGCAGTTTGAAGAAGGTTTCCAAGTTTTCGGGGTTATAATCGTAGCTTGGTGGCAGTTGAATTAGGAGACAGCCAAGTTTTCCGTTAAGTTGCAGAGGTTGCATTAGTTTCAGGAATGACTCCAAGTCTGTCTTAATGTCACCCTTAATGCCTAATTTCTTCTCGTGTGTAATGACCTTAGGAAGTTTGGCTGTAAACACAAAATTAGGGGGCGAATAACGCAGCCAACCCATGACAGTCTGTTTCGATGGGAAGCGATACCAGGTTGAGTCAATCTCTACTGTTTGAAAAACTCGAGAGTATGCCCTGAGTTTATGTTTTTCACCTTTCATATAAAACGACCCCTCCCATTCTTTATAGCTCCAACCTGAAGTTCCTAAAAGAATATTGTAATTGTTCATAGAGCTCCCCTCAAATTCTTGATTATTTCGTGAACATCATAATACATCTTATCTGGAACTTTGGAAAGCAATTCAGATAGGTGAATCCTTTTCTCAGGTGTTAAATCAATCACTTTCCAACCTTGATGCTCGATCAATTCAGCTTTTGTTGATGGGAACTTGGCATCCTCTTGAAGAACTGCTTCTACTGAATCAATTCCAGTGTAGGCTGTTACAGGTAAAAATTTTCCAGTTTCTTTGTATTTTTTGAATCTCGCTGCATCATTAGTCATTTTCACACCATGCCATGTAATGATCGCCTTTCTTTTGGCTGCATCTACAACTTTCTTATCGATCTCTTTCAGCTCATCATCAGTGAATTGATAGATGTTATGTTTGCCCTTCCCAAATATCCGACTATAAATAGAATCTGATTTAATTGAAGTCTCCTCTTTTGAGAGGTCAACTGAATGAACAATTTTGTTGTCTCTCATTAGATTTAGTAGGTTTTCACTTATTGGCCCTCTCACCTCCCAAGCAAGACGCACTCCCTTAAGATCTGCAGATGAAAAGAAGTCTTCTGACTGTCTTATTTCAGTTTCATCGAAAACGTAACTTGCAGGTGTCAATAGATGTAGGAAAGGGGCGCCGAGGATTCTACACACACTTATCATTTGACTTAGGATTTCGTAAGCTTCATCCACCGGTTTCAAACCTACTCCATGAGTTAAGTCTTTGTGACATCTAACAGTAAACACAAAACCCTTTGGGACTATGTGTCTCCACCTTTGAACCATTCTTTTACTGGGATACTTATAGAAGGTGTAGTTTACCTCTACAAAGTTGAAGATTTCAGCATACGCTTTTAGCGCAGGTTTTCTGAGTGCTTTGAAATAAGCCCATCCACCCGTTCCAATGAGATACTGTATCAACGTTCATCCTCTCTTGCTACTTTCACTTTCGGACAGATTAATCTTCATTATCGCTTCACTTTCATTCTACACTGTCTACTTCTATAGAATTCCAATCCACTGAACACTTATGAACTTCAGGATGCCATTTTTTTCTACCCTTTGCCTAGGAGAAAGGAGCCAATTTGTTACCAAGAACAACTGAGAAGAGCATTCCATCTCAATTATACCTCTCTTTTAACATTGAAAACATTGATAGTTTGTTCCCTGGGTTCATCTTAGGAAATTTTGCTGTTCTTCATGGTTCAACTGCTGTATTGCCTCTGTCAATGCTTCTCTGTATAAGAGCTCAGCTTCCAAGCCATCTTGGAGGCTTGGAGTCAAAAGTAGTGTTTATTGATGGTGGCAACACTTTTAGACTGTATGACATCTCTTATACTGCTCAATTTCTCAAGCTTGACCCCACAGAAATGTTGAATCGAATTTTCATTTCAAGGGCTTTCACAGCTTATCAACTGACCTCGATAATCCTGGACAAATTGCCGGACGTAATTGATGGATATGACTCAAAACTTGTTATAGTCTCAGATATGGCGGGGCTTTTCCTCGATGAGGATGTTCCTGAGAGAGAAGCGAGAACTATTTTTAACCGATTAACGTCTTACCTCTCAAGGCTTGCTGAAGAGAGTCGTATTATTATAGTAGCTACTTATTTTCATCATTACAAATCAAGACAGGATGTTTTTTTTGAGGCAGTGATGTGTGAAAGAGCTGATGTTGTAGCCTCAGTTAAACCATCAAAACATTGTCAGCAGTTTGTTTTGGAGAAACATCCCTTCTTCAGGTTGGGAAAAGCGACCTTCCATACAGAAAATCTTGCACTCACAAGATTCATGGAGGTCTGAATGTGGGAAAAACCATAGCGTCCTATCGCATAGCCTTGAACAGAGAGCTACAGAGGTGGAGCGGATTCGCAAGAGCTTTGCGTAACGAAGACAAAGAGGCATTTGACCAAATGATGGATGCATGTAGAAACCATGCTTCAGCAGGTAGCAACGCCACACGGCCTGTTATTTTCGAATCTGTGATAATGTCAATTCTTCTAAATCAACAGAAGAGGTTGAACAGGTTAGAGAAAGATCTAGATGCAATCAGGCAATGACCCATCCGGTCTTGAACATGTGAAAGGCTGGATACTAGACCTCTACCCCTCGACGCTTGGTCAGATGACTGTCTGGATTATTGCCAAAAATCATGAAAGAGTACGTTTGGTAGATGAGTTCAAGCCGAAGGTCTACATATCTGGAAAAAAAGAAGATCTTGAAGAATTATCCGCTCGATTCTATGCAAACAGGTTAATAGCTTCGTGCGATTTCGCCTTCAAATATGCCAACCCAGCCGCTACTGAAAAGTCAAAGGTTCTAGAGGTTGCATTAGAAGATTGCAGAAGTCTTCCATTTTTTGTTAGAAGGGTTCTAGAGGCTGGCGAGTATCTGCGTTATCAGCTGTATAATTGTGACTTGAAAAGCACTCATTCATATCTTTATGATCGTGAAGTTTTCCCTTTAGCCTTTGTAGAAATTGAAATTGGTAGGCACAGGTTGAAATACCATCTGCTTGACTCAGTGGAGAGTGTTCATTATAAGATTCCGCCTTTGAGGACTATGAGAATTCATGTTGACATCGCTAAGAAAAGAAGAGTAGCTAGTTTTGATGACCCAATTGAGCGTCTGGTTCTTTCTCAAGGTAATAAAAAGATAATTATTGATTCTAGTTGCGAGAAAGATAAGCTGCTACAATTAGTTAGCACAGTTAAGAAGCTTGACCCAGACATTTTGTTCACCAGAGGTGGTGATGCGCATGTTCTTCCTTATCTTGCTAGAAGAGCATCGATTAACAATGTTTCGGATAACTTCGTCTTGAGTAGAGAAAATTCACCTTTTATTGTCAAACGTATACCTGGAACGACCTACTTTTCTTACGGCAGAACATATTATCGAGCGCCCACTAGAAGACTGTATGGCAGAATACACATTGATGAATACAACTCCTTTCTCCAAAGAGACAGTGGACTTGATGGGCTAATTGAGATTGCGAGAACTTGCCGAGTGCCATTGCACAAAGCTTCTCGCTCTTCAATTGGAACAAGTATGTCATCTCTTCAGTTTTGTCAAGCTGTGAAAGATGGTGTTTTGATTCCTAGAAATAAGCACATGCCCGAGGCTTTCAAATCCGCCTATGAGCTTCTGGTTGGAGATCGCGGAGGCTTCGTCTATGAGCCTAGAATGGGCATTCACGATCACGTTGGTGAAGTTGATTTCTCTGCGATGTATCCCTCACTGATGGCGAAGTACAATATATCTGCTGGAACAGTTCTCTGCAACTGCTGCCCAGACTCAAAACTGCGTATTCCTGAGCTGGGCTTTCAAATTTGTGAGAAACGTGTTGGAATCGTTCCTAAAGCATTGAGACTTGTGATTGCGAAAAGACTGCACTACAAGAAGCTGAAAGGAGAGACAAAAAATCGAAGACTGAGAGAAATATATGACAGGCGACAGCAAGCGTTAAAATGGATCCTAGTTACCTGTTTTGGGTATCTTGGCTATAGAAATGCCAAGTTTGGCACTGTTGATGGCCATATCGGCGTCTGTGCCTATGGCAGAGAAGCTTTTCTGCAAGCTGCTCACATTGCTGAAAGGAGAGGTTTTCGTGTTGTTCACGGTATTGTCGATTCACTGTGGCTTAGAAAGACTGGCGCTACGGCCCAGGAGTACGCCCGTTTATGCCGTGAAATAAGCGAAGAAATCGGAGTACCTCTGAATTTTGAAGGCCTTTACAAGTGGATAGTCTTCCTTCCTTCTAGAATACACCCCAATGTTGCTGTGTTAAATCGGTATTACGGTGTCAGAGAGGATGGCACAATAAAGGTTAGAGGCATAGAGATCAGACGAAGGGACACACCAAAATTTGTGCATGACGCTCAGATGAGCATGATCCGAACGTTGGCCACTGCAAACGATTCTAAGGCTTTCGTGACAAAGATACCTCACGCTTTGAAGATTGTTAAGAGATATAGAAGGAAATTGCTAGAAGGCCAAATCTTAATCTGGAACTTAATCGTCACTAAACGTCTTTCAAAAAGCATAGAAAGCTACAAACAAAGAGTTAGCCAAGCAATCGCTGCTGAGCAACTTCTGAAAGAAGGCGTTGAGATTGCTGCAGGGAAGAGTGTCCGTTTTCTCTTTACAAACGCAGAGAATAGACGCTATGAAAGAAGGGTCAGAGCAGAAGAATTGCTTGAAGAAGGTACCAACTCAGATGTTAAGAAATACCTTCGTCTCCTCTATTCAGCAACCTCAAACATCCTAAGTCCATTTGGCTACTCAGAAAAAGACATCTACGACGCTGTCAGAAACCACCGATGCAAAAAAATACATGCATTCTGCTAACCATGACCAAAAAAGCGCGTATTTCGCGTGCCTACTCAACAAACATCAACTGAAGAATAATGTGTTGATGAAGCAGACAATAGAACTCTATTTTGTACATGCTTCATTTATTAATCACTTCTCAAATTTTCTCCTTTAGAGTGAAAAATGAGAGTAAATGTGTTGAAGCCTGAAGAAGATGCCTATGGGCAAGAAATATGGGCTTTCCATCAGGGCAGAGAAGTATTTGAGATAGTTGAGAGAGATGATGGTTATATCGACCCTTCTCCACATTGTGTAAAAAATTACTTCTCCAAATATGAAGAATGGGCTCAATATCAAAAAAGAGCAATGGATCTTGTAAAGGGAAGAGTGCTAGATATTGGCTGTGGCGCTGGAAGACATTCATTATTCTTACAGGAGAAAGGCTTTAACGTGATTGGGATTGACAACTCTCCTCTTGCCATAAAAGTTGCTGAACTAAGAGGAGTGGAGAAAGCAAAACTCATGGCAATTGAAGGAATTAATTTCAAACCAGATTCCTTTGACACCATTATCATGATGGGAAATAATTTCGGCCTCTTTGGCAACTTCATAAAAGCGCAAAAGTTGCTAAAGAAATTCTATAAAATGACTTCGAGCAGCGCTCTCATTATCGCGGACACTCTTGATCCTTACAAGACCGATAATCCAGATCACATAGAGTATCATAAGCGCAATAGGGAAAAGGGTAGGATGGGTGGGCAAGTGCGTATCAGGATAAGGTTCAAGAAGTATATTAGTAGGTGGTTTGATTACTTGATGGTTTCAAAGGAAGAGATGAATAAAATAATCACTGGAACAGGATGGAGAATCAAGGAATTCATAGATTCTGAAGGACCACAATATATAGCTACTCTTGAAAAACCTACAAGCGCAAAAGGCTTATAAGGACAAATGATGAAGTCGACTCATTGAGGTTTGAACAATGAGAGGAGCAATCGTCTTTCTGGCAACATTCTTTCTGTTTCTAATAATCACACTGGGCTACCGAGGTCTACCTCCTGGAGAAGCTATATACGATGCTGTAGTTGGGGAAGAATCAGACTATCTGGTTGCAGGAATACCAATCACACATCTAGCTATCGCTGTGTTCAATGGAGTCATATATGGCGTCATAGTGTTCTTCATCTATTGGCTAGCTGACAAGTTCATTTTTAGCAAAAGAAAAGCTACACTAGAAATCAAACAGGCATAGGTCCGTCAGTGCCCTAAACACTCTACAGCTGAGGACATCAGCGCAATATGCCTGCATGCAGGCTTCATTGCTTTTTTTATTCCTTTAACGAAGGGATAGGTATCTCCTGCTCTTTCTTCGATCTTCTGACCATGAAATAAACGCCAATCATTAGAAGAGTAACTGCAGTTACAAGAATTACTGGAAATAACCTTTCGGCTATATCGCCAAACGGGCTCCATTGCCCTTTTGTTTTTATTATTTCGTCTTCCATTTCCACGTAAAGATCATTATCGATTAAGAAGCTTCTTGTCTTTCTAGAAGATTCTACATAATCAAACTTTGAAATGTTCATGAATTGGATTGTGTCTTGTGAGGTTACTGCTGCATTTGTTATGGCATTCAGGGGGTTGCTGAGTCCCCCAAAGACATATGTTAGGTCAACAGGTAACCACCCCCACGGTGGAATGTATACCATTGCCCAGCCATGCCAAGCTATCTGTTTTTGAATAACTGCTACATGATCTTCCCAGTAGCTTTCATTTGTTGGAGTAGAATTAGGCGCATATATCGCACCAATCTGGAGGAAAGCTGGAATGCCAATTATTCGACAAAGCGTGATAAGTAAGATTGCTTGATCATCACAGTCTCCTTCTTGCCATGCAAGAGTTTCGTTAGGGTATAGCGGAGTTTCGTGTGTCTTATAGCTAATATTCTCACTAATCCAAGCGATAAGATCTTTAATAATAGTCAGTACGTTGGTTTCAGTGCCAATTATGTTGTATGCCAGATTCCTAAGCGCTGTGTCATCTACTAGCCATGGACCCTCAACACCTGAATATTCCGCCTTCAGGGGGCTTGGAATCTCATCTAAATCTTCCGAGGGAGATTCATTGATGGTACTCAAGGTGCGCGGATTTGAAACTACGCGATAGGTAACAGAGAAATCGATGCTTTCTCCTGAATTTAATGTACTCTCGGGAAATTGCAGAACTGCAATCTGGTTTCCATCCGTATCATTGGTTTTAGTTTCAATCGAGAGCGTTGAATTCACGAGATAGACCGTTTGCCAGGAGTTGTTCATGAACAAACCCAAAGTCCGGTCATCTTCTCTCTCGGTGAAATTCCAGATGTTGTCTCCTCTGTTTAAGTATGAAACTTTGCTTTTCATATAATACTCGGTTTCTGAAGCGCTCCTCACAGGGGTCATGTTCTGAAACATAAGGCAAAATAATAACAGAAGAGATATGCAAAAAGCGCCTGCAATTTTCTTCATTTTTTTCACTCGATTTTTGGCTTGAAAAATATACGACTCAGTATGTTAAGCTTTCGCAAAAATTGTTGGCAAACCTGCTCACATACATTTTTGCAAAGGTTTACGTGCATTCATTAGCTGCTGCCTCTCTTGGTGGATTTGGCTTTCAAACTTGTACTCTCTCACAATTCCTAATAGGTAGTTTAGCATTTGTAGGTGTCATGTCCTATGAAGAAAAAAACATAAAGGTGCTTCCAGAAGACACAGACGTTTTTGGGAGACTGAACTGGAGAGTATATTGTCGATATTGTGAACAAGGGGAAGCAGGACTAATGGAAAACTTAGGCTTTCCTCCAATGTATTTTCATAAGATGTACAAAATATCCTTTCCTAGGAGAGCAGCTCATTTCGAGTATTTCTCACCAGTCTCTCCAGATAACCTGATAGAATTGAAGACTGAAATAGAGAAAATTGGGACCACATCACTCACCCTACTACATACTTTCTATAAGAAAAGAAGAACAGATGGCAATCCAATGCTGGTAGCGAAAGCGAAAGTGACGATTGTTGCATATGATGACCGACTTCATGACAAAACTGAGCTACCAAGAAAACTGCTAAAGACACTGAACGCACTCGGAATAAGAAAGAAGTAGAGCGCCCGATTTAGCTTATCGCAAAACTCCCTCAGACATTAAAACCGACTGCTGCACCAGCTGCTATAATAAGGGTCAAAATCCAAGCACTCCCGCGTATAATTAATCTTCCACTGGAAGCACATGGGTTCTCGAATATCTCTGCTTAATATGCACAGAGATTTCTATTTGAACTGCCTTCCCAAGAACTGATACCCAGACGATTAGATGAATGTTCGTATGGGCTTTGGCCGTCTATTCTTTTTCAAGGTTAATCTCTTTGGAATTGCTTTCATCTAACCTTCTTCCCTCTCAAGTGTATATGTGTTCAACACTTAGTTTAAAAAGCTTTTGTTAATTATTGCCGAATTGTTGTGTGCGGGCACAGAGAAGTGAAAAGGGTATTAGTATTTTTGTCGTTTTTCAATGCGTTCTCGCTCTAACTGAAACATGTGCATCCAATCCCGGAATTCGTTAGGTTTTTTTAGGGTGGAGCCAAAGTGGAGTCAAAGTGGAGTCACTTCGGAGTGGAGCCGAGGCAGGGTGGTGACAAAAAAAGTGTAACTGTTGTTTTATTTTCTTTGGAAAATTATGGGAAAAGTGGATGAGGAACATTTAGGAAAATTTCGGAAAATTTAGGAATTTTTTCGATACATCGAGGTTTTCTAGGAGATTTAGTCTATTGCGCGCTTTCAGCCATAGACCTCAATATTTTCACAGCCTATAAATGGCACGCGTATTATTAGATTGTTGAGTCGGTGTTTTTGAGAGCTAAGGCCTTTGAGAATGTGAAGAATCAGATCGGTTATTGTGGGATTTGGTGTGGCAGTTGTGTTGTGGGCAATGGAACTTTAAGAGAACTGACGAAGAAATATGAAACAATTATCGAGAACTACGATTTGGAAGGATGGGCTCCACAAGACTTTGATTTCAAAGAGTTTGAAAAAGGACTCGCATCGATACAGACTATTCCCTTGTGTCCAGGATGCCTTAAGGGTGGTGGAAGGAGCAATTGTGAAATGAAGTCCTGCGCTACAAACAAGGGCATAACCGATTGCAGCCAATGCGATCAACCCAAAACCTGCGAAAACCTTGAAATACTACAAAAAATGCGAACAGGTGCCAGTGATGCAGGTCTTCATGTTAAGACAAAGGACATTGACCCGAAAGAGCTTATAAGGAATTGGACTAAAGAATTGAAAACCAAATGGCCTTGTTGCATCTTATTCCTAAAATGAGTCAGTGGTTCATAATGCACACAGGAATAAACTGATTGCGGATGCACAAAGACTCGGGAACTCAAGGCAATTAGGGAAGATATGAAAGATGGAGCTGGATTCATCTACAACTTTAATTATCTAATAACAGCAACCTTCCAATACTTATGGCATTTTTCTTCTTTGCCAGCTTGGATTGCTTCTATACTAATTTTCTTGAAATCGGAAAAAAGGGCGAAAACCTCATTTCTAGAAAAAAAGTGGTGTATCTCTTCAAACTGCTTTTCTCCAAAATCATCGAGAACTCTGTATGTTCCTTCTTCAAGTCTTTTGCCAGAACCAAATCTGAAATCCTCAGTGGACAAAAGATTGGCTAGAAATAGACCCTTTTTTTTCAAAACCTTGAAAATTTCATCTATTGCCTTTTCAATGTTCTTATTAAAAGCGTGATGGATAACACTGATGCTAATTACGACATGAAAAGTTCGCCTGACGAATGGAAGATGCGTCACGGATGAGCGCAAAACAGCTACATTTGGAATCCCCTCAATCTTGGACCAAGACTTGACCTTCTTCAAAGCGTTTCTCGAAACGTCTACTCCAATCACATCAAAGCCTTCCTTGCCTAAGTAAATTGAGTTTCTGCCAGCACCACATCCCAGATCAAGAATCAGCTGTACTTTATGTTCTTGAAAAAAAGGTAACGCATTAACAATAAAGGGAACAGGTTTCCTCAGCCAATCAGGAAGCTCACCTAAGACAGAATAATACTCTTCCCACATTACCCTACATCAAAAATATGAATTGTGCAGGCCAAGCATTTATGAGTGTCTGATTGCTCATGCGGGAATCTATGCGCACATTTATCTTCTCAATCTCATCTCTTCTGAGCTTCCTAATCTTCATGATGATTCCCACACGCGCATCATGATGTCAAAGATATCGTGATGCCTGTAGTTGTAATGGTGAAGAATGGAGTTAAGTTAAAATTTCTAGCTTTCTCTTGGAAGAAATAGATTTTAGAGTTTCAGATCGCTTTTAATTTTTTCACTTAGCGATTTGACTTTGCCATGTTCTGCAAAGCTAATGGATGTTTTCAATCTTACGCGCAATCCTATGCTACGGAAAAAATAATAAAGTTGTTCACCTGTCACCTCTTTCAATCTGCCAGCTAACGCTAGTTGTACCAAAGCATGCCTCACCTGCATCATAATCTTTGGATACTGCTGCCCTGCTGCATTGAATACTTCCCAGGCTCTTCCGCGAAAAATCTGATTGAGCACTGCATCAGTATCAACAGCATCTGTTTGCTCTTTAGTCTGCCTTTTGGCGAAGTTCCTCTGGAGTTCTCGGATTTTCCTACGACGAATCGCCTGTAATTCCGCATCATCCATGTTTAAGACCCAATTCTTCAACTTGCAACAAATGCTTTGACGCGTCTCATTCCCTCTATGATTTCATCTTTAGCTGTAGCATAACTGAATCTTATGTACTCCTCTGTTTGACCAGGGTTCTTCTCTCCAAAATGGATATCAGCTAAACAGGCAACTCCATTGTCTAGCAACATTCTTCTGAATTCCTCAGATGATTCAGCTCCAACTGCTCTGCAAGCTTGCGTGACATTTGGCCACACATAAAAAGCTCCGCCTGGGCTTAAGCATCGAATTCCTTCAATGTCATTCAATAACCCTACTATCAAATCTCGTCTCTCTCGGAAGCTTTTTGCCATTTTTTCTGATTCATCTTGTGGGCCGTTCAACGCTTCGACGACAGACCACTGAGTTGGTTGGTTGGCACAGCTATCTGTGTTTGTCATCCATCGAGCGAAATGAGGAGCTAATATCCTATTTGCTGCATAGCCCAATCGCCAACCAGTCATTGCATACGCCTTTGAGACACAATCAACCATAATTGTCCGATCAAGCATGCCATCAATCGAAGCGATTGACTGAAAAGGGGCGTCATACGCTAATGTTGAATACACTTCATCCGAGTAAACCCAGAAGTCATGATCCTTCGATAGGTCTGCAATTCCCTGCAACTCCTCTTTCTTCAGAACTCCCCCCGTTGGATTTTGGGGCGAGTTAATAATCAGCATCTTTGTCTTTGAAGATATCCGCTGCTTCAGATCTTCCATATCAAATGCAAACTTTTTCTCTTCAACAAGAGGAAGCGGGACTGGTTTTGCTCCGTGAGCGGCAATTTGGCTTTGGTAAATGGGGAATCCTGGGTTAGGATAAATCACTTCATCACCACAGCCATAATCAGTTGTGCAAAGAACACTCCAATAGATGAAAGGTTTTCCACCGCATGCAATTGCAATGTGTTCAGGTTTGACATCGACCTTTCGTGTTCTGTTAAATCTGTTGGCAACTGCAGTTCGGAGCTCAAGAATGCCTGCTGAAGGCGTATACCCCGTCTTTCCCTCCTTCACTGCTTTGATTGCAGCCTGTTTAATGTTCTCTGGAGTGTCAAAATCTGGTTGGCCGATACAGAAATTTTTGATGTCAGCTCCTTCTCTCAGTCTCCGACTGACTTCGGCGAGAACAGTGAAAGCGTTTTCTGTTCCTAGTGAATCAGTTCTTTTTGAAATACTCACCATACATGATACCCTTCGAAGTTTAAGCAGAGTTAGGAACCTTATTTATTAAGTATTTGCGCATGCACAAGGGCCTTAAGAACACTGCGCACGCTGGTTGGTGTTTTGAGTAGGTTTAGTTTGTGAACCATGATGGCAACTGCAAGTCCGATGAGCAAAAGAAGCATTGATGACCAATCAGGAAACTCTGGGATTACGATTACTTCTTGTTTAGAATGGTTGTATGTGAAGTATAGGTAGCTATGTGTGGTGTTGGAACACGGCAGTAGTGTGAGCGAAACTTTTGTGCCATCAACGAAAACTTTGTAGGTTTCATTTATCAAAGTTGTGGGAATGCATATTCTACAAAAGCCAGTGGTGTTATCTTCACCTGTAACGTTGAAGATCAGAGCTGTACCATTGTATTGAAAATAAGATATTGATGAATTGCAGATTGTCTGAACATGATTTTCTGAAGTTGCATTGAAGTCTGAAAACATTCCCATTAATGGATAGTTATCCTGACCATATTGAGTATCTCCTATCCCGTCTCTACCCGTCTCATTCTGACCTTTTCCGCTATTGAGGTCTATGCCTTCGTAATTGCTCCAGTAGTTACCACCAGAGGGATAACCTGCATCCCAGTTACTATAACCAGCAGGTATGTTCCGTAGATTGTTTATGAAATTGTTGTGATAAATAATGTTACCAACAGAAGACCAAAAAAGCTGGATGGCTTCGTAGTTGTTCGCTATGTAATTTCCAAATATGCTGTTGTTGTTCGAGGATGAATAGAGTCGAATGCTACTCTGGTTGTTTGCTGTTATGTAATTTCCAAATATGTTGTTGTTTGAAGACTCGTGGAGCTGGATACCATCCCAGATGTTTGTTGTTATGTTGTTTTCAGATATGCTGTTGTTGTTTGAAGACTCGTAGAGTTGGATGCCTTCATCGTTGTTCGCTATGTAATTTCCAAATATGTTGTTGTTTGAAGACTCGTGGAGTTGGATGCCAATATCGCTGTTTGCTGTTATGTTGTTTCCAGATATTTCGGTGCTTTTTGTATGTGAAAGATGCACACCAGTTGTGGTGTTGGATAGTCTGGAATTTCTAATTGTGATGTGACTGCAATTGACAAGTATTACCTGCCCTGCGTCTTCGATGACGCAATCTGATACATCTTCGAGATAAATCAGAGACTTTCCATTCACCCAGTTGTTATCCACGATATTTTCATACGAACCATAAACAGTTAAGCCATCGTTGACGAGTGTGTTTTCAGATATGCTGTTGTTGTTTGAAGACTCGTAGAGTTGGATGCCTTCATCGTTGTTCGCTATGTAATTTTCGGATATATCATTGTTTGTGGAATTGTTGAGTCGGATGCCGTACCAATTGTTCCTTATTATATTCCCAAATATT
>CP070730.1:270966-273970 GCA_020351305.1 Candidatus Bathyarchaeota archaeon | reverse complement strand
CCAGATAAGCTAAGATAACCTCTAGGCTTGCTGTGGAACTTGGAGCGACTGGCATCGGCAACGCGAGACCGACGATCTTGCCCCATCCGCCGGTAATCAAACCGGCGACGAGAAAGGGAATGAAGAATAACCAAAATCGGGAGATATATAAATTGAACGTGCGATTGACAACTACCCCTAACCCAGGTTCTTGTTCCGTACTTTCAGTTCCCACATTCACATCCTCAATTGGAATTTACTGAATTTACTTTTAATCTTTTTGCGTGCGTATGATATTAATTAGAAGAAATGATTTTTCTAATTAGAACGGTATCCGGCCTGGGTAATTGATTTTCTAGTGATCCTCCAAATTGGATACAAGTTAAGGACTGTAAGAAACAAAATTGTTGCCCCAAAAAGGAAGGAAAAGGATACCACAGAATGAACAGAGATTACGGGTTCTGGAATTAAGAAAAGAAGGTTCAGAACAAACCCAATGCAACCACTACTTATGGTGCTAGTTAGCAGAATAAGTAGTGCCTGCATAAAGACTATTTTTGTCACTGTATTTTGTTTAGCGCCTATTGCACGCATTATGCTAAATTCCTGTTGTTGGACGGAGATTGTATAGGTCAGGAAGACATAGAGGCAAATCCCTCCGCTGATTAGGGATAAAAGTGGTAGCCACATTATCAACGTCCAAATGCTCTGGAGAAAGTCTATGTTCGTGTCTAGGTTAGAATTGAGCTCTAAAATCTGGAAATCTGTGGTTGCTAGAAAGGTGCCAAGTCTATCGAGAGTTTGCGAGTGATTACCTGGAGATATTTTGAGTAGAAGGAGGTTGCAGGTAATGGGGGCATGTGCAATTAGTGAATTGAGGTGCAGATATGTGACGTTGCCATTGTTGAAGGGGTCTATGCATACACCAGCAATTTTATAATTTTTCTCAGAAATTATGATTTCTTGGTCGAGAGGGCTTGTGAAGATTTGAGTTGCAAGATTGTTACCAATAAGAGCGCAATCCAAAGTATTGTCTGTGAGTGGTTCTCCTTCAATAAGCCAATTTGCCACCGTCTTTGATGGTTCGACTCCCATGACGAATGTTTGGCTCGAACGACCTTCACCAACAAACTGGTACCCACCAGGATAGTCTGGATTGATTATTGCTCCATAACCTTCGTAAGCCGTTGTATCGTAGAGTAAGCGCCTTTCACTCCTCCAGGCTTGCGAGATCTCCACAAGTTGGAGTATCAGAGGTTCAGGTAATGCATACTGATAGCTTAGATAGTTGACGATTTCCGGAATAGTTGGTTTGTGAAATCGTGAAAGCAGGGCAGCGTAATTATTAACCAAGTCTTTGTGGGCGATTATGATCACGTCTCTCCCTATTGCTCGCTCCATGTAATTCGCCGTTGTTTCACTTGCGATTAAGCTGCCCGCAACAGCGACAGTGATGAGAGTTAAGATAGTCGTCAAGCATAGGTAGATGTTACGTGTAGGCAAAGCGCGTCTCATGAGACTTCTGAATGCGACTCTGATTATAATGCCGAATCTTGAAAGGCTTTCTCCAGTAAATTCAGTTGTGCTGCCTAACAGATGAGAGTGGGACAGAGCCTCTGCAGGCTTCATCTGAATGGCTGTACTGATGGATTTTGCTCCGAAAAAATGAGCGACAAATGCAAATCCAAATAATAGTACTAGAGTTGACGTGAAATCCAAGTAGCCATTTAAGGTCGGAACCATGGCGCAGATTCCTAGATAAGCTCCTATCCCAATTATTGTACCGAAAGCACCACCTAAGAAAACTACAATGGATAACTCTGTTGTGAAGATGGCAAATACAGAGGTTGTTAAACATCCAAAGGCCTTCATTATACCTATATCCTTGGTTCTTTCCGACATGGTCATGGAGAACAAGAAGAAGACTATCAAGCCACCAATCATAAGGTTTAGAATTATTACAAAGGCAATGAAACGAGAAAATAATAATTGAAACCCATATGCTTGACCTCCTAGAATCGCCGTTATTTCAATCCCAAGGCTTCCTCCAAGGGGAAGAAGGAAAACAGCAGAAGCAGTGCATGCGGCTAAGCTTATAATTGTTAGGAAAGCCTGAAACTTTCTTCTACCCAAATCTCTGATCGCGAAAGAAATGGCGCTCAAACTTGGGTAATTCTCCCTTCCTTCATATGCACAAATCGATCAGCTAATTGCAGAATCTCCTGATCATGAGTAACCACTATCTGGGTTTTTCCAATGGCTTTAAGCCTTTCAAGTATGTTGGTTATAGCCCTAGAGGTCTTTAAGTCAAGATTACCAGTAGGCTCATCGGCGAGGATCAACAAGGCATTATTAGCTAAAGCTCGTGCAAAGGCGACACGCTGCTGTTCCCCACCACTAAGTTGTGAGGGAAAATTATTTGCTCTATAGGTCAACCCTACCATTTCCAAGAGTTCCTTGACTCTTTCTTTGATATGCGTTTCAGGCCACTTAGCTAGCTCCATAGGGAAGGCAATATTCTCAGCTGTTGTGAGTGTGGAGATTAGGTTGTAGGTTTGAAAAACAAACCCAACATAAGCACATCGAAAGGTTGCTAAGTACTCTTCATCACACTCTGTGAGATTCTGACCTAAAACTCGGATCTCTCCTGAAGTTGGAGACTCTAATCCTCCAATAATATTTAATAACGTTGTTTTTCCTGCTCCGGAGTGCCCACGAATCGCTACTAATTCCCCTTCTGCAGCATTGAAATCAACATTATCCAAGGCTTTTATTTCAATGTCTCCGATTTTGTAGCTTTTACATATTGATGAAGCCAGAATTACACTTTTCCCATTGTTGTTCCGCATAAGGCTCTGAAAAACCTAAGTAATAAATCAAAGATAAACTTACCCAAAACCTAGACAGCTAGAATCGGGTCTTCCCACTTTCATTCAATCCATGCCTGCGCATCTTGCTAAACGCTAATCTCCTCCTTTCACACATTCATCTGCAGCCTTTCTCTTGATTGCTCGCAAATTTAGTT
>CP070730.1:246859-270866 GCA_020351305.1 Candidatus Bathyarchaeota archaeon | reverse complement strand
TGGCTTGAAGTAGTGTCTTGGCCATTTTGGCCACTCGTCTGATGCAGGTTCCTTCTCAAAGTCTACAACTAATTGAATACCAACTTCAATCTTATTGAAGTCCACATCTTTTATCATTCCTGGAAGCTGCGCGCCATTTTCTAGTTGGACTATTCCAACTGCGTAGGGTGCTGACAACTGAAACCTCTCAGGAGAAACATGGATCACTGTGTATGTCATTAATTTTCCTTGTTTAGGAAGTTCTTTCCACTTCAAATTCTTGGAGAAACATTTCGGGCACATAGGCTTCGGAGGTACTGATAGGTTTCCACAATTTGCGCAGTTTGCACCCATGAGTTTCCTTTTTTTCATGAAATTGTAGAAACTTTCGATTGTGAATGGAGGTTGTTCTTCTGTCATTTTCTCACTCTCTGCTATAGATATTCACTACTCCAGTTGCACCTAATCCTCCAACGTTGTGGGTTAAACCTATCTCAGCTCCTTTAACCTGTCTTTTTCCTGCTTGTCCAGTCAACTGAAGGTAAATTTCATATGCTTGGGCTGTGCCCGTTGCTCCTACTGGGTGCCCTTTTGCCTTAAGCCCCCCACTTGTGCAAACAGCTACACTGCCGCCAATATGACTCTGTCCTTCTTCTATGAATGGTCCACCTTCTCCAGGTTTACAGAAGCCAAGATCTTCATACGCTAAGATTTCTGCAATAGTAAAACAGTCATGAACCTCAGCAACATCAATGGTAGAAGCTTCGACACCAGCCATTTTGTAGGCCTCCTGTGCTGCGAGTCTGCCGGCTTTAAGACTAGTGAACTCCTTTCTTTCATATAGCCCAATGGTGTCACTTGCCTGCCCTGAGCCAATTATATGAACAGGCGTATCTGTGAATTTTCTTGCAAGCTCTGGCTTTGAAAGTACTAGACAGCTTGCGCCATCGGTTATCAACGAACAATCATAAAGCTTGAGAGGCCATGCAATTACACGCGAAGACATGGCTTTCTCTAATGGAACCTCTTTCTGCATGTGAGCTTTTGGATTCAAAGCTCCATGATGGTGGTTCTTAACTGCTACGAGAGCCATCTGCTCTTCTGTTGTGCTATATTTGTGCATATGAGCTGTAGCCACCATAGCAAAGAGCCCTGGAAATGTTAAACCATTCCATTGTTCGAAAGGGAAATCACAGGCCATTGCTAAGTATTCCGTAACATCTGCAGTGTTCCTATGCGTCATCTTTTCAACCCCCCCCACCAAAACTATATCCGCAAGGCCTGATCGAATTGCAAAAATTCCGCATCGTATGGCGGTTGCTGAAGAGCCACATGCTCCTTCAGTTCTGAAGGCTTGTATTGGCAACAGACCTGCCCAGTCTAGAACAGTTGGCCCAGTATGACCTTGATGTTCTAAGGACTCGCTCATCATGCCAATGAAAGCGGCTTTTATGTCTTTTCGAGGATCAAGATTTGGGCATTTTTCGAAAGCCTCGCTTGTGGCTTCAACAAAGAGCTCCCTTCCAAAAAGGCCTCTTCGTTTTCCGAATTTAGATAAGCCAGCTGAAACTATTGAAACAATTGGCTTTCTCGTCAATAATCTTCCCCCAATTGGGTTTAATTGATTTTTTAGAGCCAATAGTATAGAAAAAACGAATATATAACCTATATTTTTCCGCATATGAACTATACTCTCATTTTCGTTTGCGGAAAACATGAGCGTCTTCTATAATGGTGAAGTGTACAAAGCCTGCTTCAGCAAGCTCGCAAGCTTCTTTCAGCGTTTTGGCAATCCTGACATGATATTCATCTGACTCAAAGTTAAAGCGCGCGTGATGTTGGACAATCATGGCCATTGAGTTTTTACCAAAATCCGCCTTTTGAGATAACCCTGATTTCTGCGTCTAATGTACCGACACCGGCAGTAGCAAAAGTGAAATTGTAGTTGCCATTTGGAAGCAGTATCCAATCACTACGATATGTGGTTTGTCCTCCTTGATGGGCAGCGTGGCTCCAAAGTCCAGCACTACATCGAAGAATACTTGCAGTCCATAGAAGGTTACCGCTGTTCACAACTACTTCAACTTGAACTGTCTCGTGCAAAATCGGGACACTGAATTCCCTTCGCTCCACATCAGCACCTATTGTGAAAGACACAGTAAAATTAACGACAGATCGGGGGTAAGTGAGAAATAAATATAGCCCTATACCTGCACTCCCAATGATAACGATTAGCACAACAGGCATTAGCACTCTTGTCATTCCCTTAATTCGTTGCATGATTATACCAACCAAGTCCGATCTTTGGAGAGTAATCTTAAGACATTTATGAATTCTAGGTACTTTTCTCAAGACAATGTGTAGCTTGGATATCTCCAAGTTGATCAACTGCTGCGGTTAAAGGTATGCGCTTAAAGATATTCTCATTTGCGCGCGCATGAAATTACGCATCGCGCAAGTTTTATATCTATTAAATTTACCAACTAACGCCTTCTGTTAACTGGGGATTCAAACATGGATGAAAAACTCGCAAATCCAGCACCCTTAGGGCTGATGGGTTTTGGCATGACGACCGTTCTGTTGAATATTCACAATGTTGGATTCTACCCTTTAGACAGCATGATCCTGGCTATGGGCCTTGCGTATGGAGGATTGGCTCAAGTAATAGCAGGGATAATGGAGTTTCATAAGGGCAACACGTTTGGGGCAACCGCCTTCTGTTCTTACGGGCTATTTTGGTGGTCTTTAGTAACATTGACCATCATGCCAAGTGTTTCTTTCTTTTCAGTAGATGCACCAGTAAGAGCCGCCATGGCGGCATATTTTTTCATATGGGGGCTCTTCACCGCAATAATGTTCTTCGGCACGTTGAAAGCAAATCGAACTCTTCAATTTGTGTTCTTTAGCTTGGCTATACTCTTTTTCTTGCTGACAGCCAGAGAACTGACGGGCAGCTTAGACCTAGGCATCATTACGGGATATGAGGGCATAGTATGCGGTCTTAGCGCCATCTACCTAGCACTCGCAGAAGCATTGAATGAGGTTCATGGAAAAGTCATCTTGCCAATAGGCAAAGTTGGTTAAGAATCGGGCTCCGATCTATTATTACATGAGCTGGATTTTCAACTAAAATTTTGTGTGGCCTACCGATGTGGACAATTGTGAACATGGGTTTTTCGGTATTTCCTCTTAAAAATGAGCTGTTTCTGCAAAAATATGCCCATTCTTGGGTGTCAACATTTGTGGCACAAAATGGGCGACAGCGTGTATTTGTCCCCAAAGACTATTGTGGACATAAAATCGTATCTAAATCAATATAAAACCTATCGTTCAGGCAAAAAGTTGTCTAAATATCGCTTTAAGACGAACCTATATTTTCGACTCAAGGTCTCAAGCAAAATCTGCACCAGAAGTAAATGGACACTTGGTTGTGTCTTGGAGTTGCGCAGTTGAGTGTAAAGGGTTATTAAATATTAATATGCACATTGTGTTCTAAAAAGTGGTCGAAATGGAAAGTGATTTTGATTACTCTGATGAGTCAGCCCAAAATGGGCGTGAAGCTATAGAGTCGCTCGAGAAGCTGATAGAAGCCGTTGAGAATGATGAGCTTTGGGGTTTTTCAGATAAACAAGCCATGGCCTTAGTTAGAGTCGCTAAGGTTCTAATCGCAGCTGTTGATAAGGAAACCACAGTCTGGGAATCTAAGGCGAAGTCTGGTTTATTAGCAAAACTCAAAAAAGCAATGGAAAAGTTGATCGAGGAGAACACAAAAGCCAAAGCTGAGCCTGACTATAGACCCTCCGCCTTCAAAAGAGAAGCACTCGAAATCAGCACAAGAAGATGTGACAAGTAAAGTAAGTTGGATTTCTACAATTAGTTGATAACATTTCTATGCGTGCGCTTGCATGCATATACTTTTAAGATTTAACAACGAATTTAGAAATGCAACCATAGATCAGCATGGAGTCATTCTTATGTCTTCTGACAAATCAAATATCATTGTTCCAAGCTCCCGTCCTCCTACCATAAGAGAAATTCATCTTATTAATAGAGTTAAAGAGATGCACCTTCTAAGGGAAGCTGCTGATAAAGCGGTTCGTGGTGAAGGGGGTATTATTTTTTTGCATGGAGAAGCTGGGATTGGTAAAACAAGATTGGCCAGAGAACTAGGTGCGTATGCACGTTTACGAGGCATGCAGGTTCTATCCGGTAGGTGTCCGGCATTGTTCAGGATGGATGGTATTCCTCCATATGTTCTTTGGGAAGAGATCATTAGGGATTATTTAGAAGTCTGTACCCCTGAACAGTTATTCAGAGTGATTGGCTCTTACCCCATTGAAGTCTCTAAGCTGGTTCCTGAGCTCACGCAGAAACTTAGAACTTTTCCTCAGTCTTTTCCATTGAATCCGCAGAACGAGCGAAATCGTCTTTTTGAAGCAGTTTCACAGTTTATTTCTAACATTTCCAGAGAGGCTCCACTACTAGTAATTCTTGATGATTTACAGTGGACGGACCAGTCATCACTTCTACTTCTGCACTATTTGGCACAAGGTGTCTACAAAGAGTCTCTACTTCTTTTAGGTGCATATCGCCACACATACATCGATGAAAAACATCCACTGTCATCTGTGTTAGCAGAGCTAAACAGAGAACGCTTGCTTCAATCAGTGCCTTTGAAACGCATGTCTTTTGATGATGTTTCAGAGATGATTAAAAGAATATTAGAACAAGACAAGGTCCCCAGAGATTTTTGTGAGATGATCTATGAGAAGACGAGGGGGAACCCGTTTTTTGTTGAAGAAGTGATAAGATCACTGAAGGAAGAAGAGACAATCTGCCTTGAAGAAAACAGGTGGAAAGTAAGAGGAGTTTCGAGAATTGAGTTTCCAAAAACCGTTAGGAGCGTCATAAAGAAGCGAATAAGTCGGCTAGACGAAGAGTCTCAAAACGTGCTGACTATGGCTTCTTTTATAGGAAAGGATTTCACCTTTGACGCTTTGCATGCAGTCACTGGAGTTGAAGAAGACAAACTGCTTGAAATAATGGATAAGACACTGAAAGCTGGCTTCATTAAACAGCGTGTCATTCATGGAGAAGATGTCTCCTCCTTTACAGACATACTAGTGAGAGATGTCGGGCTTGAGGAAGTTAGTCCCTTGAAAAGAAAGAAGCTTCATGGGATTGTAGGAAAGGCTCTGGAGAAAGTATATGCTGAAAAGATTGATGCACATCTAGGAGAATTAGCCTTGCACTTTCTTGAGAGTGGAGATAAAGAGAAAGCACTGGGCTATTTCTTGAGGGCTGGAGAAAAGGCTGCAGAGGTTTACGCAAATAATGAGGCTGCTTCCAACCTTCAGTCTGCCCTTCAACTTCTTGAAGAAAAAGAAGGTGAACTCCCTGAGCGAGCAAATGTCCTTGAAAAAATCGGGGACATCAAAAACCTTGGTGGAGAGTTTGATGCCTGCCGAAGATACTGGAATGAAGCGGAAATGTTGTGGTGGGCACTGCATAAGAAGAAAAATTCCGCAAGGTTACATAGAAAAATGGCACACACTCTTTGGGACCAGATGGGTGACACCGAAGAAGCTGAAGAGAAATACAACAAGGCGTTAAAAATTCTAGAGACTGAGCCTGAAAGCGTTGAATTAGCCAGCTTATATGAAGACATGGCTCATATGTACTATCGAATTGGAGACACGGAAAAAGCCAGATTTCAGGCTCAAAAGGCTCTTGAGCTAGCAAAGAAGTTGAACGCGCATAAAGTTATCGCAAGCTCATACACTAGCTTGGGCACAATCTTTTCCTTCACTGGAGATAGGGAAAAGTCCGTAGAATGTCACGAGAAAGCTCTGAAGATAGCGCTTGATAACAACTACATGGAAACAGCGTTACGGACATACAACAACCTTGCTAGTGCACTTACATCCGAAGAAAATGAAAGAATTTTTGAATATAATGACAAGGGTTTTGAACTAGCCAAAAAAGTTGGACATATCACTTACCAATCCTGGATTGCTGCTAATTCAGCACAGATGTACCTAAACATGGGAAATGTAGATAAAGCCCTTCTTCTAGCAGAAGAATCTGTTGTTTTGGACAGGAAAACTAGCAACATCGCACACCTTCCTATGGCACTGAATGGGCTTGGGTATGTATATCAAGTACAGGGAGAATGGGACAGAAGCGAACAATACTACAAGGAAGCATTAAAAATTGCTGAAGAGCTAAACGATTTCCAAGCAATCGGCTTCTGCTATTGGATTCATGGATGGTTTAACTTCAATAAAGGTGAATACGTGAAGGCAAGAGAACTCTATGAGAAAGCTCTTCATGTCTTCAAGAAAGCTGGAGCAAAATATTATGAAGCGATAGCAAAGGTACAAGGGGCATTTACATGCATAGAGCTTGGAGAAACTAGTAAAGCGATGAAACTGATCGACAACGTCCAAGAGTTTGCTTTAGAAGTGAAAGATAGGGAGCTCATTCTCTCGGTGGATGGTCTTCGAGGAGTGTTATTCCGTGCGCTTAAGAATTGGGAAAAGTCAATCGAGCATTTCAAAAAGAGTATCCGAGAAGCCGAGACTCTGAAGGCAAGAAGATGGAGCGTATATACTTTTGCTAAAATGGTCCTATCTGAATATGCTCGAGTATATCTAGAAAGAGATCAAAAGGGCGACAGAGAAAAAGCCCGAAGTTTGCTCAACGAAGCACTAGAAATATTCCAGAGAATGGGAGCAAAGAAGGACATAGAGAAAACAAGATCTAAATTAATTTACTTAAAAACTGAGAGCATGACCACAAAGCCTGAACCTGAGGCTGCAGTTTCTCTTCCAAGCCATGTAGCTACTGGACACAAGGAACTTGACAACTTGCTTTATGGAGGGATACCTAAGAATTACACAGTTATTTTGACATCCCCTTCGTGCGATGAAAGAGACCTGCTGATAAAACGGTTTCTTGAAGCAGGAACCAAAAAGGGCCAAGTCGTATTTCACCTTGCGACGAATGTAACAAGTGAAATTAGGAGGCTAGCTGAGAATCTTCAATCAAACTTCTATCTCTTTATCTGCAATCCTCAAGCAGACAAAATCATGAAAAGCCAGCCTAACGTATTCAAACTAAAAGGTGTTGAAAACCTGACAGATATCAACATTGCATTATCATCAGCATTTCGGAAATTAGGGGCTTCCATAAAAAGCTCAAGAAGAATCTGCATTAAAATTGTTTCAGACGTTTTACTCCAACATCACGCTGTTCAAGCCAGAAGATGGTTGAATGCACTTCTACCTGAATTAAAATCGAAAGGTTTCACTACGCTAGCAATAATGGATCCCGAGATGCATGCACAGCAAGAAGTTCGAGCAATCTTAGGGCTTTTTGAAGGTGAAATTAATCTCTATAAGAACAAGTCCCAAAAGTTTCTAAAGATAGAAAGAATGACGAATCAGAAATATTCGGATAGCGAATTGCCTTTGGAGAAAGGGACTCTTTAGTGTGCTCGCACCTTAGAACATCATTGTGATTTGTGCTGGAAGTTGACTCAAGCAGGGAAATATAAGGAAGCTGAACGGGCAATCGAAAAGCGTTAGCAAATCTCAATGCAATATAGTAAGATTCATGATCTACATCTTGACATGGGGTGTTGTTAGAAAGGGAGCTTTTAGGGGAACAGTTTCTTATTACATATAAACTCTGATATTTAGTCCAGATTCATAAACCTAAAAATGTGAATATGCGTGAGTTAATCAGTGTGGTAGACAAGTATCTTGAGCTACATCAGTGAATTACAAATATTTTCTCGACTCATGGAGAGTCTACCAATAGAAAAACGAGTAGCGGCAGCGAAATGGCTTGAGGGAACGGTGATTGGGCAGATGTTGACTCCTGAAGAAATTGACAGCATTGTGAATGTGGTGAACAAGTATATTAACACGCTTAAAAAGGATGAATACAGCAAAGGTATTAACGCACTTCTGGATTTTCTTAGAAAAATACAGGTTCAGAAGAACAGTGATGTAATTTTTTTTCCTACCTGAGCCTTTAGAAGAATTAAAGCTTTATTGTGCGCGTGTATATGGATTTTTAGCCTGTGCCATGAAATTTTGGTGTCTGAAATCTTAATCCCTTTTCCAACAGCTTCTCTATGATTGGTCTAAACATGAATGTTAGCTCGGTTAAGTCATGGAGAAGAATGATTTCGTTGGAATCAGCATAATTCAGTCCCATTCCTTCTTCAGGTGCATCTTCATCCATTCTCTTTAGGATCTCCCGTAATCCATAGATTCCATACATTGGCTTTTCCATTAGAATTGCCCAATCCATGGAATCGTAGGTGAACCATACATCAGCATCTTTCAACAAATTAGCTTTGTTAAACCAATCGTATCTGATGTTTTCAAAACTCGGTTGTTCATAGCCCTGCTTTCTAAGGAAGTCTTGGATACTTTTAATCTTGTCAGGATTTTTCTGTCTAGGTAGAAATCCGCCCTTCTTCAATTCAAATCCACCTCCCTTGTCACCCCACGGAAACCTGAATAACTTTGCGGGTCGTTTTACTCCTGCTCTTAAGTATGCATTTTCAACTAGCTCATCTGTTACTTTTATTTGTCTGAAACATTCTTTAAATGTAATTCTTGAGAATAAAGGGTGGTTATATGAATGATTCCCCATAATGAATCCTCTCTTTATGGCATAAGAGGTCACTTCTTGTCTTTTTTCCAAGAATTCGCCTCTGCAGAACCAAATGGCTGGTATTTCTTTTTCGAAAAGGAAATCAACTTTTCTCTTCATATCTTCTGATGGGCAGTCATCAATAGTAAGATAAGCGATCTTTTTTACCATAACTAACGCTTGCTTGTCCCTATTAATATTCATTTCACACTTGGTTGTAGACGAGTCTTTGTGGGGGAAACTTCTTTTAGGACACCAGACAAGACTCAGCTATGCTTCGTGATTTCAATCTTTTAATATCAACGACTCGTGGGAACGAAGCCGATGTTTGCTCTGAAGTATGGTATCTGCTGGGGGAAATTGGAGATGAAGCTGCAAATGTTGATAAGACAGGAGTCTCAGGGTTAGCAGCGGCGAAGACATCTTTTCCCCCCTTGGAAGCCCTTGGAAAGCTTCGTGAAATGCTCAGAGACCGTCCATACGATTTCCGCTATAGCCTTCGTATAATTCCAATTCAAGAAGTCACACAAACTGACCTCGATAAAATTAGGTATATTGTAACGCAACTTGCTTCAGAGATTCAACACGATGAAACTTTTCGTGTTACTGTCGAGAAACGTTTCACTCATTTATCCACGAAAGATATAGTCGAAGCTGCTGCTGCAAACATAGACCGCAAAGTAGATTTGACTAACCCCGACAAGATTATACTCATTGAGGTCATAGGTGGACTCACTGGGGTTTCGGTGCTCAATCCGTCCAGCATCATCTCAGTAGTTAAAGAGAAAGTTACGAATTAGCCTTGATAATTTTGTGAGACTGTGAGACTCTTAAACATAGATTCCTAACTCTCAAGTTTTTAAAGTTATGATAGTGAATTAATCAGTGTATTAGCGGATGTATTAGCGATGAGTAGCTGATATGGCCACATGCTCTATAACTAGATCTAAGAGCGCCTTTTTTTCACCATTGCGATAGCATGCTGCTAATTCTGTATCAGAAATGTCAAAGAGTCTTCTGATATGTGTCTCCTTTTCCTTTGATAGACTAAGGATACTATCGTCGCGGGTGCTGGGAATCAACGTTGGAATCTTTGATAGGGAGTTTTCAACAACATCTCTATTTTCTGCCACTATCAATACCGCAATTTCTGTCAAGTTAGGCTTTATCCCAATGAGGTCAAAAGCAACCCTAATCTGTCTATGGGCTGAAGCGTAAAGAAGGCACTCTATAGCGAGGCTTTTTGAAATGTTTGTTTTGCTTTTAAAGGCTAATAGAGCATTAAGAGTGGCAAAATAAAGGTGTTCCCATCCTGCAATTAATTTGGCGTTGAAGATTTGCACAGTAACACAGCTTAATCTTTCCCGAATTAGGTTAAGAGTCTCTTCAACATTGCTGATTTGGACATCTCTATATCCAGTTATCGCGACGACTTTGTTAAAATCTCTAATTTGCTTGATCATTCGAAACCCGTGGATATCTCTTCAATAAACTGCTTAGCTAGCTCTTGGTCAAAGCCGCTCTTCATTAATGCCTGCCTTGCTTCATCAATTGTCTTCCCATTTTTCTGGAATTTCTCGATGACCCTTCTTAGGGCTTCCTTTCTTTCCCATGGAAAAATTATCCAGTCTTGAGTTGTTTTTTCGTAATAGTCTGGTTTTGTAATGCTCCAAGGTTTGTAATAGAGTGTTGCTATTTTCAGAGCTTTGGCACCTTGCTCAAGCAGGTAATCCTTGACTAGGCGTAAGCTTTTACCTGTATCGGACACATCATCTACAAGAAACACTTTTTTATCCTTTACATTTGTAGAAACCGTTTGAGTAATTACAGGCTCCTTTGTTGTTTCTGCGACACCTAGGTAAAATTCTGCTTTGACATTGGCAATTTCTGGATGCTCTAACAAGTCTGATAAAATTCTTGCGGGAATCCAACCACCTCGTGAAATCCCAACAATCACATCTGGACTAAACTTGTCTTTTCTAATCTTTTGGGCTAGCTCTAAGAGCATTGCATAGATTTCTCTCCATGTGGGGATTTCAAATCTTTCGTTAGGTAGCAATTATGTGAATCTCCAAAGGCAAAAAAATAGGAAAGAAGACCGGATTTAAATGTTTGCAGTTCTTCAGTTACCAATTAGAATATGTGATGTTGAAGATTCTGATAATCTTATTACATACTGAAGTTACAGTAGAGATATTGTCCTAGAATGGAAGGAACAGATTGAAAGATATTATTGAATGCGTGCCTAATTTTAGCACCTCCGACCAGAGAGTTGTTGAAGCTATTCTGAGCGAGATAAAGAAGACCGCAGATGCGTATCTCCTCGACCAAACCTTCGATGAGTACTACAATCGACTTGTTGTCACGTTTGTAGGAAACAAGGAATCTATAGTGCAAGCAGCTCTGAATTCAGCTGCAAAGGCAGTTGAACTCATTGACATGAACAAACATAAGGGGCAGCACCCACGTCTGGGGGCCGTTGATGTGGTGCCTTTCATTCCAATTCGAAATGTTACAATAGTGGATTGCATAGAAGCCGCTAAGAAATTTGGTCGTTCGTTGGCAGAGCAACACGATATCCCTGTTTACCTCTATGGCGCAGCAGCCAAACCTGAAAGGAGTAGCCTAGACTGGGTAAGAAAGGGCGAATATGAAGCCTTGGCTGAGATGATAAAAAAACCTGAACGCAAACCGGATTTTGGTCCCGCAATGGCTCATCCAACTGCAGGAGCAACTATAGTTGGAGCTCGAAAGATTATGGCTGGGCTTAATGTTAACCTAGGCACCTCCAACCTGAAAATAACCAAAAAAATAGCCAAGGCTCTGCATGCGGAAAAGGGGGGTTTCACAACAGTTAAGGCTATGGGTGCAGAGATTCCTGAAAGAAAGATCACACAGATAGGCATGAGTATAACCGACTTTGAGAAAACACCGCTTTACAGAGTTTTTGAAGTTATACGACTAGAAGCAGAAAGATACAATGTGTCAATTGTAGGTTCTGAATTCTGCGGCATGGCTCCCCTTAAGTCTCTAATTGATATTGCAGCCTATTACTTGAAGATTGATAATCTAGGTGAAGACAGAATTCTAGAAATTGCTGTGCGGAAGGCAATGGAAAAAGGCGAGAATAGTGGCTAAAGATAGGGTGGATCTACTAATCCTCAGAGCCAGTGAGTTAGTCACCTTACGCCAAGCTGGTGAAAAACCAGTCAAAGCAGAGAAAATGAGGAATCTAAGCATAATAGAGAACGGTGCTGTGGCTATTGATGAAGGAAAAATCGTAGCGGTAGATAAAACAACCAAGATTGAGCAGAGCTTCAGATCAAACAGAATCGTCGATGCATTTGGTAAGACAGTAATGCCTGGTTTTGTGGATCCTCACACTCATCCTATCTTTGCAGGTTCTAGAGAAGAAGAACTTGAACTGAGGTTAAAAGGATTAAGCTACATAAAAATCTTGAAAAAAGGTGGTGGGATTCTAAAAACTGTTAGAGAAACACGAAAGGCATCCAAGAATCAGCTAGCAAACGATTCAAAGGAGACACTTGATATTATGCTGCAGCATGGAACGACAACTGTAGAAGCCAAAAGCGGCTATGGACTCACAACGAACGATGAAGTTAAATGTCTAGGAGTTGCGAAAGAGCTTAACTCAATACATTGTGTGGATATTGTGCCAACTTTTTTAGGAGCTCACACTGTCCCCCCTGAGTATGAAAACAAGATTGATGAATATGTGAAATTAGTGATTGGTGAGATGATTCCAACTGTTGCTGGCCAAAAGCTTGCAGAGTTCTGCGATGTTTTCTGCGAAAGAGGAGTCTTTGATGTTGAGCAATCAAGAAAGATCCTTATGACAGGAATTGAGTGTGGTATGAAACCAAAGGTGCATGCAGACGAGTTGACAAGACTTGGTGGTGCAGAACTTGCTGCAGAAGTGAAAGCCATATCAGCTGAGCACCTGCTTTTCGCTTCTGAAGACGGATTGAAAGCAATGGCCGAAGAAAGCGTGATAGCTATTCTACTTCCAGCTGCTTCTTTTTCATTAATGACAGGAAAATATGCAAATGCTCGAAAAATGATTCAGCTGCAAGTGCCGATAGCTTTGGGAACTGACTTCAATCCAATCTGCTGGATGGAAAATATGCAAATGGTCATCGCCTTCGCATGTCGAGAAATGTATCTAACACCTGCAGAAGCTATCACAGCAGCAACAATAAACGCTGCCCACGCAATCAACCGTGCTCAAGAAGTGGGAAGTTTAAGAGAGGGCAAGAAAGCAGACATAATTATTCTTAATATTCCCAGCTACAAATTTTTAGGTTATAAGTTTGGAGTAAACCTTGTGGATAAGGTAATTAAAGAAGGAAAAATCGTAGTGGAAAAGAGAGAATAGAGGATGACCGGACGAATTGTGAAATGTATATCTGGGCGAGAACTACACTGTAAGAATTGGCAGATTGAAGGCATTTACCGTATGCTTCACCATGTTCTCGATCCTGAAGTAGCAAAGGATCCGGAACAGCTCATTGTTTATGGTGGCACTGGTAAGGCAGCGCGAAATTGGAATTGTTTTGATAAAATCGTTCAGGCTTTAGAAATACTTGAAACAAATGAAACCTTGCTAATCCAGAGTGGCAAGCCAGTAGCTGTTTTCAAGACTCATGAATGGGCCCCAAGAGCTCTGATCGTGAACTCCATGCTTGTGCCAAAATGGGCCACCTGGGACTACTTCTATGAACTTGAACAAAAGGGCTTAATCATGTTTGGGCAAATGACAGCAGGTTCCTGGGCCTACATCGGTACTCAAGGAATCCTGCAAGGCACCTACGAGACATTAGCAGCAATTTCAAAAGAGCACTTCAACGGGACCTTGCGTGGAAAACTTGTTCTAACAGCAGGCCTGGGCGAGATGGGTGGAGCACAACCTCTTGCAGTAACAATGAATGATGGCGTAGCACTAGTCGTTGAAATCGACCAAAAAGCTATAGAACGGCGTACAAGACACAAATACTTGGAAACATGGACAACCGACCTAGAAGATGCAGTAGCTATGGCGATTGATGCAAAAAATAACAGAAAACCAAAGAGCATAGGCCTCCTAGGCAACGCAGCAGAGGTGCATACTGAATTGGTCAAACGAGGAATAATCCCCGATATTTTGACAGATCAAACTGCAGCTCACGACCCACTTAATGGTTACTATCCCATGAATCTATCTAAAGAAGAAGCCGATAGGCTAAGGAAAGAGAAGCCTAAAGACTACATTACGAGAGCAAAGACCAGCATGAAAGTTCAAGTTGAAGCCATGATCAAAATGATGCAACAAGGTGCCATAACCTTCGAATATGGAAACAACATACGTCAACAAGCCCACGATGTCGGGTGTGAAGGCGCTTTTACCTATCCAGGTTTTGTACAACGTTACATTAGACCAATGTTTTGTGAAGGAAGAGGGCCATTCCGTTGGACATCTCTCATTGGAGTTCCCGAAGACATCTTCAAACTAGACGATGTGATTCTAGAGGAATTTTCCCACAACATGGAGTTGTGCCGCTGGATTCAAAAGGCCAAGAAGGAAGTGAAGTTTCAGGGCTTACCTGCACGCGTCTGTTGGTTGGGTTTCGGAGAAAGAGCTCGGTTTGGAAAAATGATCAACGACATGGTGCACAATAATGAACTTTCTGGACCTATATGGATAGGACGGGACCATTTGGACTGTGGAAGCGTTGCTTCACCAAATCGTGAAACTGAGGGTATGATAGATGGCAGTGATGCAATTGCTGACTGGCCCATACTGAACGCTCTACTTAATGCTGTCGGTGGCGCAACTTGGGTTTCAGTTCATCATGGTGGCGGTGTTGGCATGGGTTATAGCATACATGCAGGAATGTGCCTTGTTGCGGATGGCACAAAAGGGATAGAAAAGCGGTTAACAACAGTCCTAACAACAGACCCTGGAACAGGTATTGTACGGCACGCGGACGCGGGTTACGAGAAAGCTATGAAAATGGCCAAAGAAAATGTGATTAAAATGCCAATGTTAGAATGATTTGATAAGGTGAAAAGCAAGTGATCAAAAATCGACTCCGGCTCATCGGACATTACGACACGTGCGCATCAAATCTTAGTAATCATTTACGGAAGTAGAGGACATGAAGCAAGTAGCCATCGATGGAGAAACATTGACCATTGAAAATATAGTAGCAGTTGCCAGATCAAACGCTGTCGTGACGATTTCTGACAAATCTAAGAAAAAGGTCGAACACGCTCAAGATACATTAAAGCATCTCGTCAATGAAAAGAAGATAATCTATGGAGTTACAACTGGTTTCGGCGCCTTGGGAAATGTAGCTATCTCTCCTGAGGACGTGAGGAAGCTTCAAGTAAACCTCATTCGAAGCCATTCTTCAGCAGTGGGGAAGCCACTCAGCAAAGATGTAACACGAGCATTGATGCTCCTGCGAGCTAACACGTTGACTAAGGGATACTCAGGCATCTATCCCCAGACTTTGGAGACACTTGTTCAAATGATTAACAAAGATGTGTGTCCAATAATCCCTGAAAAAGGCTCTGTAGGAGCTAGTGGAGACCTAGCACCACTCTCCCATATGGCTTTGGTGATGATTGGGGAGGGCAAAGCTGAATATAATGGCATAGTAATGGAAGGCAAGACTGCTATGAAAAGTGCCAATATCCCACCAGTCACACTCAACGCAAAAGAAGGTGTGGCCTTAAACAATGGCACTCAGATGATGACAGCGATAGCAGCTCTTACTGTGCATGATGCAGAAATCCTGGTGCAGACTGCAGAAGTGGCGGCTGCTTTGAGTCTTGAGGCTTTGTTGGGCATATTAGATGCCTTCGATGCGAAAATTCACAAAGTGAGGCCTCATTATGGGCAGGTTATAACCGCTAAAAATATTCGCAGCATTCTATCAGGAAGCCAATTAGCTAAAACTAGCAACGCAGTGGTTAAGGGGAATAAATATCCCCAAGATCCTTACTCTTTGAGGTGTATACCCCAGGTTCTAGGCACAGTCCGTGACGCAATAAGGTTTGTTAAGGGTATTGTGGAAGTAGAAATTAATTCAGCAACGGATAATCCCCTCGTTTTTAGTGAGTCTAAAGAATGCTTGTCTGGAGGGAACTTTCATGGTCAACCAATTTCTGCTGCGATGGATTATCTTGCAATTGCCTTAGCAACGTTGGGCAATTTTTCTGAGAGAAGAACAGCGAGATTGATGGACAGAAACCTGAGTAGAGGTCTTCCTGCATTTTTAATCACTGAAAAAACAAAAAGCGGTTTACAGAGTGGTTTCATGACATTGCAATACACCGCTGCAGCCCTAGCTTCAGAAAACAAATCCTTAGCCCATCCAGCAAGCGTTGATTCTATTCCTACTTCAGCTAATTTTGAAGACTTTGTAAGTATGGGACCTATTGCTGCAAGAAAAGCGTCAGATATTCTTAGAAATGCACAGTACATTATTGCCATTGAGCTTCTATCTGCTGCTCAGGGTATTGAGTTTAGAGGACCCGATAAGCTAGGAAAAGGTACCAAAACCGCTTACGACACAATAAGGGAAGAAGTACCTGTTCTCCAAGAGGACAGGGTCGTTCACAAGGACATCGAAGCTGTTGGAGCGTTAATCCGAGAAGGAAAGTTTTCAAAATTAGAACTGGGATTATCCTAACATCATGATTTGCGAAGAGCTCTCAGCCTTTTCACGATGTTTGGATGTGTAGAGAATAGCTCCAAAAACCTGTCCAAGCCTGTCACTTTCTTCCGAAGCACTTCATCAACCAACCTTCTATCACTAATCCCAAACCGAGCTATTGCCGCTGTATCAGCATCTGCTTTGTCAGGATCAGATATAAAAAGAGCTTTAAATGAGTTTAATTGCCCTGATCTTGGCATTTTTTTCTTCATTCGCCCGCTTTCACGAACTATCTTTGCAAGACCTTCAGAAAGTTTTCTAGATCCATCATCAACGATGACTGTGCTGTGGTTATCAGCGTAGTACTCCCTTAGACGGCTTAAGTAAAGCGTGAACAGGGTCAATATCCAGTACAGGAATATACTGACTAACCCAATGATTGCCACTGCCCCACCGCTCTCTTCTCTGCTTCTTCCTCTAAACATGGAAGACATTATGAAGGAATAGCCTATGTAATAGAAGATTGCTGGGAGGATAGACACAAACATCATTACTTGTACGTCGCGGTGTTTCAAATGTCCTAGCTCGTGGGCAATGACTGCTTCAACTTCTTCGTTTTCCAAGGTTTTTATCAATCCATCTGTCACTGCAACCCTACTGCCTGCAATAGGTGAGCCATACGCGAAGGCGTTCGGGATTGGAATACGTGCCAATAATAGTTTCGGTGTTTTTATGCCACTTTTTCGACTAAGCCGTTCCACCGTCGCATGCAATTCGGGATTATCTGATTTGGAAACTGGTTGTACTCGATAGATGGCGTCAATCAAGTATGGTGCAATCAACCATTGTAGAATGTTGAAACCGATCACGAAAGCAAGAACCCATGTGATGCTGAAAGTTCCGGTCAATGTCAAAAGGATTGTGAAGAATAGTGTGGAGAGACCTATGATAACAGACAAAGTACCAACCATAGAAGCCCGTAATTTAGAGAGAGAGCTCATATAGCAACCTCAAAAGTTCACCAACCTTCCCACTCTTATATTCTTTACTATTTCGGTAATCAGCGTTATATGATATTCACAAAATGAATATTTCATGGGTTCTAGGACATTGTCCTTCTATTATGCATACTGATTTCTACGCGCGCGTGATCGAAAATGTCAAGACATTTTTTTCTTCACTTTATACAGATTGCCAATTCCGCTAGTTGCGAATTTTACACCGAGAACTTTTTCACTAAGCCAAATGTTAGTATCTAGGTGGGATGTCATTGAACGCACAAGAAAGACTGATTCACCTTCTGCCAACGCCATATATGGCACAAGTAGGTCTGCAAGATGAAAATCCACAGTGGCCCTAGCCTGAATCTCCCTTAACAGGTTTCTTGCAGCCTCTTTTCCCACTATCTCACTGGATTTTCTCAACTCGCCAATAGCGTCGCCCCCAAGAAAAACATTCTCCATATTTTGTGTCCATAATGTGATCGAGCTGCCTTTCTGCAGAGGGTTTGAGAAATCGTTGATAACTTTGATGGTGGCTTCATATCCGTAGGCTTTTAAGAAATCTTCAGCTGCTTTTGCTTGCCGCTGAGCCACATTTTTCTCAGCCAAAAATGTACATACAGACACACCTTTCAATGATTTCAAATGAGAAAATTCTTCAAATCGAAAAGCGGAAAGTTTCGGATTGGGCTGAACCTTAATTGAGACTTCACCCATGCCTTTTGGGTAATATCCATACTTATGAATAGTCAAAGAAGTTTTTAGCCCCATTCTTTCAAGAGCTGAAAGAAATACGTGGTTCAGATAGTTTATAGTCGGGGAATGGGAGACATCTGTACCTCCTTTCGAGATATGAATAGAAACTGGGCTCCTGGCATAGGCACATATTGGGATAACTGTAATCAATAACATTGGAATACTCCCCGCGGTGCCTATTTCAGCCTTCACATCACCTCCTTTGATTTCAGTTGGATAGAAAAAGAGCTCCTTTGAACCAAGTTTGGCTCCTTTTAAGGTTGCATTGCAAAGCTTGGCAGCAGTTAACACAGCCTCCAAATGTTGAGGCTTCAAGCCTGGTTGAGGGCGTTTCTTACGTATATTAAAAATGTGAAGAGGCTGATTTAGGATGGCAGCCATCGCTACTGACAAACGGAGTATTGTGCCGCTACCACTTTTTTGACTTCCATCAATTTTCAACAACTTCAGACCTCAAGCACTTCTTTGCTAGAGTATTGAAGGAGATTACTTTATATTGTTCTCTACTTTGTAAGGGACAAAATAAATGAGGAAGTAAATGAATTAGTTAAAGAGCGAGGGAGAAAAGCCGCTTGAGTGATGCAAAACCAAACACTGAAGAAATTCTACATAGATTAAGTGACGTACTCGATATTTTAAAAAGAATTTCAGAAGACCTGCAAGATATCTCAGAATCTCTAAAAACCACAAAGCTAACCAAAGCCCCAACGACTACTACTATTGCAGAACCTCCAACACAAGTTGCTCGAACTACTAGAAAAGGAGTAGAAGACATTAAAATGATGTTTACAAAAGAGCTAGAGGCAATGCTCATTTTTGAAGAGAAAGAAGACTTCATCAAAGTAAAACCTCGCCAATATCTCGGTTCAGATAACTTCTCAAAAATCGCATCCACTATTCGAGAAGCAGGCGGTGAGTATATCAGCGCTGGAAAAGACTCCCATTTTAGAATTCCCAAATAGCAAACTCGCTTGATTACCAAATTATTCGGAAATCTTCGAATTCACCCGAATAAGCCCTCAGTTTAACCTCAGTATCTATTACTCTTGCTGCTCGTGGTCCGTTTCTGCAAAACTCAACTAATTTCATAACATTCCTCTTCTCACCTTCAAAAACTGCTTCAACTCTTCCATCAGGAATATTTCTAATCCATCCCCTTACGTTGTACATACTGGCTTTTTGACGAGTCTCTGACCTAAAGAATACTCCTTGGACAAAACCAGTAACCAAGACATGAGCTCTAACTTTCATCAGAAATCCCCATTTGCATCAAGTAAAAAGTCTTTGCGTTTATCAATTCACAACTTGTATCTAAGTAATTCTTGTTTTCTGGATAAGAAGATTGTGGGTTGAATGGGTGCTGAGAGAGTTACATGTAATATTAGGCACAAGTTTCCTTATATGGACTGGTTGGTACGTGCGCGTAGTTGTTTCACTATCTTTGGAACAGTTTTACTGACCTCTCTCTCCACTCCACCTAATGACGGCACGCCAAGCCTCTTTAAAGGCACTAGGGTCAAAGTTGTTCGTGGTGAAAAAAATTGTTGGAAAGCAATGGAAAATTTATGATTTATTCTTCCAACGTAATGAACACTAAGCGCTTGAGAATTGTTGGCTCTGCGGTCGCAAAGGTCGCAAATTCGCTGCGACTTGAAACAGAGCTTTCTTCAAGAAAGAAACTACTTTCCATATATGTTTACTATAAAGGAGATGAAGGTGATGAGATTCCCGTATACTGTGATTGGGGAAAAAGCTGGAAGGAAGAAGATGTTTATCATGCCATTAGAAACATGATGTTTGTACTTTCTTTTCACCCACGTCATTCAAATCTTCGGACAATAAGAAAAGAGATAGGCGCTTCTGCTTAAGGAGATTTCCTAAACTGTATGCCATGGTTTGACAGCTCTACTTCATAAACTTGATTAACATCGAATTTTATGCCCAACTGATCATACTCTTGTTCAGTTAAGAAAAGAATGATTTTTGGCAAATTAATTCCCGTTCGCATAGTCTGTACAGGAAGTTGCTGTTGTAGAGCTTGCACTACGCTCTGCACCATTCTTGCTTCTTCTGTGGGCGGCTTAATTGCAAATCGCGGTATTTTACGTTCCTCTACAAGCTCGATTCTTTTACCAAGAAGCCCTTCAGGGTCTCTAATTGACTCAATACGCTGAACTCTAACGGGTACCACTTCGAACCCTCTAGTCCTAACTATGTAAGATTAAGCTTTATACATTTCTCATTCCATTTCGATGGTAGCAGGAGGCTTAGGTGTCACATCATAATACACTGATGAAACGTTTGGGCAGGTCTCCAATATCTTGTCTGCAGTTTCATCCAGCGTTGTCCATGGAATTTCAGCAACCTTCGCTGTCAGAAAATCGTGTGTTTGAATTGCTCGTAAAACGACAACATAAAGTTGTGTTTGACATCTATCATTTATGGCGTATAATATCCTGGTGAAAATTGGTTCTTCTGCGATAACCTTAGCTTGAAGAGCGACAAGGTTTGGTATTTGCGGTTTATGAAGATGCCCTTCTTTAGTCTGCACTTTCAATGCAGCAATTCCACCATATCTCCTTTCGCCTGCTATTGTACCTGTTGCCTTTGCTTCAAAGAATTTTAGGGTAACCTGTGATGGAAGAACCTTAAAATGGTCTGCAGCGATCTTTTGGATACGTGGGCTTTTTAAGTATGGTTTTGTCTTGTCATCGAAAATTGCAGCAAAGTATTGGCTAGGATTATGTTCTTTAAAATTTTTTTCAACGATGACAGTTGCCTTTTTTGCTAAGTCAAGTTCATCTCTTTTGATCTTGCCTACCACTCGAACAGATAGACCTGGTCCTGGGAAAGGTTGCCTTTCAGCAATTTCCGTTGGGATTCCAATGTAGCGGGCTACAATGCGAACTTGTTCTTTGTAGAGTGTCTTGAGAGGTTCAACAACTTCAAATCCGTAGCGACCAATGGTGTTGATTCCCATCTGTTCAAGGACATTGTGTTGAGTTTTTACCCCACCTGTTGTTTCTACAACATCGGCTTTAATTGTGCCTTGAACAAGCATTTTGCATCCTTCATGTTTTGCGGTTTCGCCCAGAACTGTGTAAAAAGTTTCACGAAATGCCTTGCGCTTTTCCTCTGCATCTTGCAGTCCTCTAAGTGCAGTCAAGAACCGTTCTTGCACACTTAATATTTTTATTGGAAGCTTAATGGGATCTTGTGAAACCAAGTCCCTAATGTGTTGAGCCTCGCCTATTCGCATGAAGGCATCGTCCAACATTACGCAAATAAGGTTTCCACCTATTGCTTTATGGGTTAAGACAGCACTCGTCGTGCTGTCAACGCCTCCAGAAATGGCGACAAGCGCGCGCTCGTTGCCAACCTGTTTCCTTATCTCTGCTATCTGTTTCTCTACAAAATCATGGGAGTTAAAGTCTTGCATTCAACAACAACTCACACTAGCTTGTTTTGAGTTTATGCTTAAATATTAACTACTTCAGGCGTAAAATACACGCCTGTGTTAAATGCATGTATCCAAAACACCTTATAAAAGGTAAAGCACTAAACACAATTGCTTATATGACTAGAGCCTAAGCTAAAAAAACCATTTTTTCAACTTATAACTCAAAACTTACTTTCAAGAGTATGGTTTTTATCAATATTATTCACATCTTTCTTTGACAATGGGAAAAAAACCAAAAAAAAATCATGAAGATTAACTATTTCCAACAATCAAAAATTTTTTTCCTCCGCAGACATGTATGTGTTGTAAAGCGCAGCTCTAGGAGACTGAAGATTTGAAAGAAATAGAAGAGCTAAAGAAAACTGTTGACACTTTACGAGAATTGAGCGGAGATTGGAAAGAAAATCTAACAATATTAAGTGATGGTGTTTGTGGAAGTGAGTCGATGAGGAGCGTAATAAAAAGTCTTCGCAGAAAAGAGAATCAAGGGAATATGGTTAAGATTGGGCTAACACTTATTGCATTTCCATTTCCTATAGTAATTGACGATGTCCTAGGCTGGTCTTTCTTGGTTGCAGGACTGGTTCAAAGAAGGATAAAAAACTCTGCCCTTTACATTGAGGATATATACAAGACTTTCCCACGTCTATTGAAGGAGTTACAAATAATTAGTGAGTAAACATCTTGCATGATGCAATACATGCATCTGAGGAACCTGTAAATTAGTAAAGGCAGGATTTGAATTCGTTATGGACATAGACGACAAGAAAATTTTCCGCAAAAGAAAATAGAATCAGACTATATGTCTCCAAAAAGAAATATAGCAGAATACCGAAAAACTGTACCATAAACTCTATATTCCCACATGATATGTACATAACATGTTCAGGTGGTTTGGATGAAACTTGTAACAGTTTTGTTGCCAGAGGCGTATCTGGAGGGGTTAGATGAACTTGTACGAGCTAATATGTATCCTAGTAGAAGCTCAGCAATCCGTTCAGCAGTCAGAGACTTACTAAAGAAAGAGCTTTGGATAAAGGAAAGACCATGAGATAGACACAGAAAACTTGTTACAAACCTTTGCTTAAACTCCTTTGGGTAGCGAGTTTCAAATCCCTTGCAACACTTGAAGGATTTTTTGAAAGCGTTATTGTTCTACCAATAATTAGATACTTTGCTCCATTTTCAAGAGCTTTCTGAATTTGGCCACCTTGTGCACCTATTCCGGGCGAGTAAATGGGCACTTCTTCTCCAAGAATTGAGTTTACCTCTTTGATCTTTTTGGGGTATGTAGCACCGACAACTGCACCATCAGCTTTCCATTTTAGGGCTTTCTGTGCAAAGATTTTATATTGCGAAACATTTCGACCGTTTTCATGAATGAAAACCTTTTGCCCGTAGCCTTCCCATGCGCCTTTATGGCTCATATATACAAGTATAAGCACTCCACGATTCGATTGCCTTGCTATATCAAAAACAGGCAGTAAGCCATCTTCCCAACCGACTAGAGCGTTTGCGGTTACAGCGTCAAAGCCTGCCTTAAAATAGTGTTCAGCTATTATCTGGTTTGTATTTCCGATATCATTGATTTTGCAGTCCATGATGGTGGGTAACTCATAATCTTCTGCTTGACCTATTAGCGATTGTACATCGCCAAATAAACCTAAAGGCAAAATCAGATGTCGATTAAGTTTCACTGCACAAATATGTGTGTGTACAGCTTTGAGGATCTCTTTTGCTTTGATAAGCAATTTTCCAGGCTTGTTCAGCGGGAGGTCCAGAGCTAGGACAATATTAGAACCTGTTCTCTTATTCGCGTCTTCCATTTTCTGTTTGAAGGGCAAATCAAGCACCTAAGTATTCTCATGATTGTTGTTATGTTGGGGCAAATGTCTTTCGGTTAATGCTCCACTAGAAGGGAATTTTGGTGTTTCGAGAACACAATTGCCTTGGCTTATAAACATATTTACGGACAAATATTTGGTTTTTTCCGATATTTATAAGTAAGCGTGAACCCCTATCATTTTAGGGTATAGCAGATGGGGTTCGAAGAATCAGAAGTTGTCAGTGAGGTTTTAGGAGACTTAGCTGAGAACACTCGATATAACTACAGGTCTACGCTAAAACATTTCATGGAATTTGTGAACAGCAAGAAAGAGGAAAACGAATTATCAATTGACGACGTGGTCACAGAAGCTAGGAACAATATAGGGAAGACGCAAGAGCGTATTGACCTGTTCTATAGATGGTTGCAGAGTGAAAAGGTCGAGGGTTATCCCCTTCGTGGAAAAGCGTTGAGACAAAGTTCTGCACATCAACGTGCTTACGGTTATCTCAGAGGATTTTTTGCGAATCTCGACATTGCTTTTGAGAAGAAATGGAAGAGGAAAATTCCAAAGGTTGAACATAGGAGACAAGCAATCAAGAAAGATAATGTCTATACCTTCTATGATGTTGATGAAAAGAGCATGACAATCCGT
>CP070730.1:219831-246759 GCA_020351305.1 Candidatus Bathyarchaeota archaeon | reverse complement strand
TGGGCCAACCTTCCAGTCCTCAGATACTTGTGTGCACATATCTCAAGCAGCTTTGTGAGTACATTTCAATTAAGTATGTGGTTTAAAGTCGGTCTGAGCGCTAATTTTTTAGCGGGTAAATGATTATGATTCGGGTTGAGATAGTTTAACCATTCCAACCAGAAGTTTCGAGAATGTGTCATGGTGTTCTTCTTCTTGACTTAGAAGGTTTTTAAAAAGTCTTCAAATTAGCCCTAGGTTTCTATTCACGCGGTCAGCATGTGAGAGATGTCTCGCTAGCCCTATGCCTAATGGTGAAACAATGGTTTCTTAGACTATTTGCCATGCCTTAATGCACAGAAAATGCAAATTACAATCATATCCACAGCTGCATTGAACTTTGCAGAAACCTTCATATGCTGAAACCTCTTAAGAACAGAAAAAAAGGATTGTGTGGGAAATGGGACATTGGGATGATTTACGCTATTATCGTGATGATGGGACATTTTGTGAAGTTGTTGATACATTCGCTGAAATGTTCGGTATGTGGGTCGGGCGGATTCTAATTACTGCAGAAAACAGGAAATGGGCAAGGACTGCAGCTACAACTGCTACAGGTTTTGCTTCTTCGATTATCATGTCCCCTGCAGAGGCTGGAATTGAAGGAGACGTGAACCCTGATGATACACCTGATGGAAGACCGGGAGTACTAATTCAAATCTACCATAGAACACGACAAGATCTGAAGAATCAGATGATCCTCAGGATCGGACAATGTATCATGACTTGCCCCACAACCTCTGCCTTTGACGCGCTACCAGAAGCGAAAAGAAGACTAAAAGTTGGACGGAGCCTTCGCCTTTTTGGAGATGGATTTCAGAAAAAAGATACATTGGCAGATAGAAAAATCTGGAGAATACCTGTAATGGAAGGCGAGTTCGTTGTAGAAGACAATTTTGGCGCTTCAAAAGCAATTGCAGGGGGCAATTTCATCATTCTAGCTAAAAGTAGTGCAGCAGGCCTACAAGCGTCTGAAAAGGCTATAGAAGCCATTAATACTAATGCAAAGGGAGTGATAATGCCTTTTCCAGGAGGAATTTGCAGGTCAGGTTCTAAAGCAGGTTCACTCAAGTATAAACTCAAGGCCTCGACTAGTCATCCCTTCTGCCCAAAGCTTAGAGAACTTGTAGCTGACTCACAAGTACCAGAAGGTGTTTCAAGCGTCTTTGAAATAGTCATTAATGGACTTAACCTAGATGCTGTGAAGAAAGCTATGGCTGAAGGAATAAAAGCAACAGCAAAGGTGCCTGGCGTGACTATGATCTCAGCGGGTAATTATAGCGGAAAACTTGGTCCCTATCATTCATATCTTAAAGAAGCTCTTGTCTAAAGAATGTGCATGCAGACTAGACTAAACTATTGGCTTAATGTATTCTGTGCCTTTCCCTCTGATCGAACCAATAAGAACTCTGTCATATTCTGTGCCTTCTTGATTATCAACAACGTGCTCAAGTTTCCCCTTTGCCTTAATAATTTCACCTTTTCCTGCAAGGCTATCAAAAAGCCCCTCATAAGAAACTACCTCTTTAATATTTGCATCGATATCATTCTCAATCTTCACATCTCTAACCCTGTAAACAGCTGGAAGAAATATCGTATCTATACTATCAGCTACCACTGCCTGTAAAGTCACAGTTTCACATGGATGAAATGTTTTATCACCATATCTTTCCGTCAATTCCTCTTCTAATTTCACAGGATGCACAGAAAAAGGAGTCTTATCAAGTAAACCAATGTTCCACTTCCGTTCATAGATTCGTTTTGCATCAGCTAGGCTAATTGGGCGATTTTGAGTTCTATTCATATACCACTTCTTGAGTTTTTCCCCCTCAAAACGCGTAATAGGCGACTCCTTGGTCGAATATGCGATGGTCAGGGCATTTTTCACTGCATAACTACTCTCAACTCCATAAATAGTGATATCGATGTCCGAAAAAGTTGGATTGTGCATATCTAGAAGTATTGAACCTGTGACGCCGAAATTCTCAGCTGGAACATTGCTTAATTCGAAGAGGATGGACACGAGATGAACGACTTTCTTCTGTAAGGGGTCAAGGCGCGATTTTTCAATCAGCTCGACCATTTTGTCTTCAGGTCTAAAATGCTTCACCAGGTACCCTTGTGGGACAGCAGTCATTGTAATGTTATAGGCTTTAGAAAAAAACAAGTATTGCGGATAGGCATTTTTCAAGAGGTCAAAAGTCGTAGTGAGACTGGGGATTGTATACGTCAACATTACGCGCTTAAATTTTTCCTGTCCCTTTCGCCATTTGCCCTTTGGGTTTGGAAGGTATTTTAAATAGCTGACAATACGGTCAATTGGGTGATACGGACCTACAACACAAAAAATGAAGCCTTCCTTTGTACTTAGAAAGTCACGGTCTCTGAAGCTTCGATGTTTCAACGAATTCACCCTTTTAAAGCCATGAAGTCGGCAGGCTTACTTCCTAGAAGAAGCCTGTTGAATGTCTCTCCGCTCTTCCTTTGGACTCTTTCTACTTTTCCCTGGGCTATTACCGTCTCACCACTTCTTGCTTGTTCACAGAATCTTCCTCTAAAGGATGAGATTGCAGTTACCTTTCCTTTCAGTTTGCCTTCCAAAACCTGAACCTTGTCCACAGAATAATTGCAGGGAGTAAATATTGCCTCGGAAGCATCTACAACCTGCGCCTTAATCTTCGCGTAGCCAGCTTTCTTATAAAGTGTGTCACCATAACACTCCTTGATTTCGCCCCAGTCCTTTAAGCATCGTATGTAGAAATCGTGTTGAAGAGATTTGCCTTGTAGGATTTTTCTACGCTCTGTCCTGACGAAATCCTTGAATGGTATTTTAGTATCCGTTGAACGGAAGTCATAGAGAATTTTCAACTCCTCTAGCTTGTATGGTCTTATCATCCTACTTTTTTCTTTCATCGCTGATTTCAGCGTGTTGTAGATTTGGCGACAGGCTTTCTTTCCATAGATTATCAGATCCAAGTCTGACTTTTGAGTATGAAGATGAGCCAAAAGTGAGCCAGTAATTCCAAGTTTATTACTAGAGACACCTGAGCAAGTCTGTAGGTGTTCTACAACACGTAACGCATCTGCCTCTAACTGATCTAATTGACTACTGTCACGAAGCTTGATAAGACGATCAACTGGATTGTAATGATACTGTATGTCTTTTTTCCAGACTTCGCAAAGGAGCTCATCAAAAATGGGATCATAGACTAGATACTGAGGAAACTCCTCATCTAGGAGTTTATAACGTTCTGAAAGAGCGTAGATTTTTCTGAATTTCGTGTTATCTCGTTTGTGATTTCCATGAGGATCTGGGACGAAACGGGGATAGGCAACTACCCTATCTGGAGGATGAATAAGCCCTTTTACATCGAAGATGATTTTATTTTGGATCTGTACCAGGTCGCCTTCTCTAATCTGCATTCTACTCAATTGGAAATTATATGGAGATGGTTAAGCTATATGTACTCTGTTAGAATCTGAATTTTATTCAATGAATTTGATGAGCCCAGATGTTTTCAGACTATAGTAGACGGGTATAGCGATTAGTGCGGTGATGCCCATAGCAACCATTCTTTCTACTGGATAGATGAACATTATTGACAGCCATATTTCTGAAGGCAAGCCAGAGAAATACCATATCGCAATGCTGCTACCCACCATACCATCAGTTAGGACTCCCACTAAAGAAGCAATCACGATTCCAAGTACGGGTTTTACGAGCTTTTCTGAACTGAAAGAAGTACTAGCAAAATATGCAAGCGGGTAAAAAGCCACAAGCATACCAATGATATAAAGCCAAGGATAAATGAGTATTTCACGACCTACAGGATTAGCATAAAACAAAAGAAGAGCAGCAAGAATAATTCCGCCAGCTAAATATCCCCTTTTAATCTTAACACACCCAGCTCCAACTGCTCCTAAGAATGGCGGGACAATAGTAAAGATGCCAAAAATTGCACCTGCAGGATTAAAGAAAACTCCTATTAAAGATCCTATTAGTACAGCTAATCCACCGACAAATGGTCCTAGTAGAACACCGATAAGGGCTCCACCAATGAGACCTAATGTTATTTGACCCTCAACTCCTACCGTTATCGTGAAGGGAAGAGTTGAAAGAACAGCTTGCAGAGCTGCAAAGATGGCCATTAATGCTATGTGAACTGGAGTAATCTTCATTGGTATGAGTTGAACTCCTTGTGTAATTTTTTACTAGGCTGTGTAGTTTTGTACATAACGTTAATAAAACTTCTTCTTCCTCATGTCTAACGAAGATTCGCCTTGCATCAGACAACACACGGAACAGCTAAGCACGTTTCAAGATGTCTTCAACTGGCAATTCTCTTAGAAGTAAGTGCTGAAAAACCTGGAAATGTCAATAGAACAGAAAGTTTCAGGAATACAAGATACGAGCATTTTCTAGCTTCCGCTGTAGCTGCTAACCAAGGGCTAGCCAAGGCGACTCAAAGAGGTATCATGGTTGCTGAGGGAAAAATCGAGCTCAAAAGCATAGGCATTGGAGAGATAGTTAAGGAAATTGAGGAAAATATCAACTCATGGCAACATGGGGGAAATACCCTACTTGGTACGATTCTTTTACTCACCCCTATGGCTGTAGCTGCTGGAATGACATTAATTACTCATAAAAAGCGATTCTCTGTCACAAAATTAAGAGAGGACATGAAACTTGTTGTGAAGTCGACTACACCACAAGATGCTGTTGCAGTTTATGAAGCAATTAATGTTGCCAACCCAGATGGACTATCTAAGAAAGCGCCAATCCTCGACGTAAATGATCCAAACTCAAAAAAGAAAATCTTAGATGAAAACATAACTCTTTATGATGTTTTCAAGATCTCCTCATCATATGATTCTATTGCGAGCGAATGGGTGAAAAATTACCCAATAACTTTCGAAAGTGGCTTGCCCTACTTCACAAAGCAGCTCAAAGATACTGGTAACCTCAATATTGCCATAGTTCATACTTTCCTCAAAATACTTTCAGAAACTCCTGATACTCTTATTGCGAGAAAGGCAGGCTTAGAAAAAGCAAAAGAAGTCTCTAGGAGAGCAGAAGAAGTCCTGAGATTGGGCGGTTTGGCATCATCTGCTGGGAGAGCGGAGCTTTCAACCTTCGACAAGGAACTGCGCGGACCAGCCAATCAATATAATCCTGGAACAACTGCGGATATCATAGCAGCAGTCTTAGCCATAAGCATATTGAATGGCTACAGACCCTGAAATTTTAAAGGTGAGCAAAGGGCAAATATTTTAATCAGTCCTTTCTTCTAGGTGCAACAACATGACAGGTCTAGCTATCATTATAGCAGTAATTGGAAGCAAGGAATCAGGCAAAACTACAACGATTGAAGCTCTGGTTAAGGGCTTGACAAAACAAAACTACCGTATTGGAACAGTGAAGCATGTTCCTGAGCCTAATTTCACAATAGACACTGAAGGAACGGATACGTGGAGGCATGTGCAAGCAGGAGCCCGAAAAACTGCTATAGTGGCGCCAAAGGAGTTGGCTATTATAAAGAAAGTTGACACAGCAGATTTTGAACTTAGAGAGATTCTTGAAAGCTATGGAAACCATGTAGATATCATAATTCTTGAAGGTTTTAGAAATCTTGTAAGAAATGAGGCATCTGTAGCGAAGATTGCAGCTGTAAAGACTTCCAAGGAAGCCATTGAAACATTAAAAAATTTTAAATCAGTAATTGCATTTGCTGCAACTAGCATGCTTGCTAATCGAGTGGCAAGAGAGTTGAAAATTCCTGCAGTAGATGTTCTCAAAGAACCAGAAAAGCTCGTTGAAATCGTCTTAGACCACATTTCTTTGCATAATAAAAGACAATAAAATGCGTGCAAAAGGTAAAGGGTTCACTCATTTTGCACACATTAATTGCTCAGATTAGGCCTAGCTTCTTTCCTCCTTCTTCAAATGCTTGCACAGCCTTGTCCAAATGCTCTTGGGTATGCTTGGTGCATAATTGAACTCGGATTCTAGCTTTGTCACGGGCCACCATGGGGAAAACAATCGGCAATGAGAAGATGCCCTTTTCCCATATGAAGTTCGCAAGATCTTTCGCTGTTTTGCTTTCACCACACATAACTGGTACAATCGGGGTCTCGCTGTTTCCTGTGTCAAAGCTAAGATCTTGCATTGCCTTAAGGAAGTAGTTGCGGTTCTCCCATACTTTTCTTACGTGCTCTGGTTCAGTTTCAAGGACATCAATAGCTGCAATACAAGCAGCAGCTACTCCTGGAGGTATGCCTCCACTAAGAAGCCAGCTTCTCGATTTGTTGTAGGCAAAATTTCTTAAGTCCTCACCACCGGTGATGTGCCCTCCTATTACACCCAAAGCTTTCGAAAATGTCCCCATTTCAACATGCACTTGATCTCGGTTCAAGTTGAAGTGGCTAACAATTCCGCGTCCACCTTCCCCGAGTACGCCTTCTCCATGGGCGTCATCTACATATACCCCAGCCCCATGTTCTTCAGCGATTTTGGCGATTTCAGACAGTGGAGCGAGATCGCCATCCATACTGAAGACGCCATCTGTGAGAATCCAAATGTGCCGATAAGGCGGTTGATGTTGTTCTACCTCTTTCATGACGCGCACCAAGTCTTCCACATCCTTGTGTTTGAAGATAGCTCGGTCTGCATGGCTCAAACGGACACCATCAATAATAGAGCCATGGTTGAGCTCATCAGACACAAAAAGATCCCCCCGGCCACACAATTGAGGAACTAGCCCTTCGTTAGCCATGAAGCCAGTTTGATAAGTCAATGAGGCAGGAGCCTGTTTAAATTTCGCTAGACGACGGTCCAGTTCTTCATGAACCATCATATTGCCAGCGATTGAGCGATCGCTACCAGCACCTGCCCCAAATTTTGTAGTTGCTTCTAGCATGGCATCGACTACCTTTGGGTGAGTAGCGAGATTTAGGTAGTTGTTGGCACAAAGCATGATAACCTGCTTACCGTCGATGGTGCAGACAGGCTCACTTGCCGTTTGAAGCTCTTTGAGCTCCCAATCTAAATTTTCACTAACAAGGCGTTTGTATTCTTCGCCCAAATATTTCGTCGGATGACGTTTTCCTTGCACATTGTTCACCTAGATAGACTGAATTTCTGTTTTCTTAATTCGAATAGCATTCTCTTAACTTTTGCCACGCAACCAAGCATGAGTCATCGTCGTGCGCTCCCTATCTCGCTTCACCATTGTGGTTCCAAAACAACTTTTGCTGCATTTTTTGAATTAATTAGCTCAATGCCTTCTTCTACATTTTCCATAGTAAGCTTATGAGTGATTACAGAGGCGATTTTATTCTGAAACTCTGAATGGGAAAGCAACCCTTTGGCTTGATACCAAGTTTGGAACATGCGCCTTCCAGAAATCCCATACACCTTTGCTGCTTTGAATATCATGGAGTTATTGAAGTCAAATCTAACTGAGGTGTCGAAAAGACCGAGTAAGGAAACTCTTCCTCCAAACGTGAGAATTCTGAAAGTTTGCTCTAACGCCGCAGGAGCACCAGACATTTCTAGAGCAACATCAACACCATTCCCATCCGTCTCATCAAGTATAATCTGAGGAATATTCGCTCCTTCCACCGCAGCACTAAGAACTAGATCTGCCCCCATCCTAGTCGCCAAACCCATGCGAACCTTATTCAAACCTCCTGCAGTGGCAAAAATCTTGGCGGCTCCTAATGCTCTAACTACTGCAATAGCCATCAAACCAATAGGGCCACAACCAAGAACAGCTACGTTATTCCCTGCAATGTCCTCCAAGTTGTCGTGGGGTAGGGCTGCCTGAATGGCATTTCCTAGGGGTTCTTGGATGGACGCAACTCCTGGATCAAGTTTTGGGTCATTTTTCCAAGTGTTTCTTTCAGGTAGGGCAACATAGTCTGCAAACGCACCATCTCTGTCAACACCCAATATTTGCAGATTCTGACAAACATGCATGCGATCAGTCTGACATTGATAGCAAGTGCCATCAGCTATGTGTGTCTCTCCAGATACAAAGTCACCGACCTTTACACTGGTCACGTCAGCACCTATATCTATAACATCCCCACAAAATTCATGCCCAAAAACTAGCGGAATTTTTCTTATTCGATCCTGAGCCCACGCATTCCAGTCCCAAATGTGAACATCAGTTCCACAAATGGAAGCTGATTTGACTTTTACAAGAACTTCATTTCTACTAATACTTGGGATGTTAACAGCGGTGATTTCTGCCCCTCGTGCCCGTTTTGTCTTAACGACAGCATACATGATCTCCATACCCCATCTACAATCATTGGTAGCAGAGCTGAGAGAAGTAATCCATTGAGTTTTTATGTTAAAAAGCTTATCTAAACCAAGGCGTTCATGCATGCATGTACTCTGCGGAACAGATGCACTGATGAATGGAGAAAAAAAAGTGAGAATTGGTTTTCTTGTGAACCCTATTGCGGGTATGGGAGGAAGAGTTGGACTAAAAGGAACAGACGATATCTTTAAAGAAGCTCTAAAAATGGGGGCGAAACACGTTGCCCCTAAAAGAGGGATAGAATTTCTAAAGAAACTAAAAGATATGCAGCTGCATCAGAAGGCACACTTGATAACATGCCCTGCCATTATGGGTGAAGAAGAAATCCGGTCGGTGAGTTTAGACGCTGATGTTTTGCCGATGGAAACCAAGGCAGAGACAACTGCAGAAGATACAAAGCAAGCAGCAAAGTTAATGATTAAGCGCAAAGTTGACCTAATTTTGTTTGTGGGCGGCGATGGCACTGCAAGGGACATTCTAGCTGCGTTGTCATCAAGCTCCACACCAGTTTTAGGTATTCCCTCCGGAGTAAAGATGTATAGTGGGATTTTTACTGTCAATCCAGAAGACGCAGCCTACATTGTCGATGCTTTTCTGAGAAATGAAACACAGATAACAGATTTCGAGATCATGGATGTAGACGAAACAGCCATCAGAAGAGATGATTTTAATATCAGGCTCTATGGCTTCCTAAAAGGTCCATTCTTACCTATGTATATTCAGGGAAGCAAACAAGTGTCGCCTGAAACTCTGGATGAGCAGGAGAACCAGATAGCAGTAGCTCGTTTTATCATTGAGGAAATGAAGTCAACAGCCACTTATATTCTAGGCCCTGGCACAACAGTGAAGTGCATAGCAGACCTGTTGGGTGTGAAGAAGACTCTCCTAGGAGTTGACATCTATCGAGATGGTCGAATGATAAGAGATGTCAACGAAGAGACAACGTTGACGGAAGTAGATGACTGGAAGAACACTTGGATAATCGTTTCACCAATTGGGAAACAGGGGATCTTGTTTGGCCGCGGTAACCAACAGATTAGCCCAAAGATCCTCAGATTTGTTGGAAAAGAAAGAATAATCGTGTTGGCGACTAAAAGCAAGATAGGCGGTATTGAGGGAGGTGTTTTGAGAGTTGACACAGGAGACGCTGGAGTGGATAAAATGCTTAAAGGCTACATACGAGTGGCAACAGATTACCGTGAATGGAGACTTCTGCAGATAAGATAAAAATTAAGAGCCAGCCTTCTCAGCTTTCCCAAGTAAGTCTACAAGTATGGGCATCAAGTCTTTTCCCCTAATACGACCTAGTCCGCCCTTCATACATGGTCTTTCACCGAATTCTTTGACATCATCTACACGTACATGAGGGCCCATAATCGCGACAGGCACTGGTTCTCCACTATGCGCTTGTTTAATCGATGAAGTTGTATGATCCGCAGTAACTGCAATGAATGTTTTATCCAAATCCACATTATTAATGAGATGAGTAGTCAGGGCATCGACCTTTTCAATCATCTTCATCTTCTTCGGGGGTCTATTATCATGGCCTGCAAGATCTGTTGCCTTCACGTGAATAAGCACAAAACTGTATGAGTGTAGGGCTTCTACCGCTGCTTTTGCTTTTGCAATGACATCAGTTTCATAAGTTCCTGTAGCTCCTGGAACAGGGATCAAACGCATTCCAGCGGTCTTGCAGATGCCTCTTACAAGGGGTACTGCTGCAATTGCTGCTGGATGAATTCCATAAAGAAGGGTAAGGGGGTCAATTTCTGGTAGTTGTCCAACCCCTCTGATAAGTACATTGTTAGCTGGTAAAAGCCCGCGGCTTATTCGCTCCTCGTTTGTTGGGTGATTTTTTACTGCTTCGTGCATTTGCTGTGTGAGTTTATTTAGAATTTCCGAGGTTCTCTTCGCTTCTCTACTATTATCTAGAGGACGAGATTTCAACACCTTTACTCCAGTTTTGAGAGGATCAGTATCAGAAACCATAGGAGATAAATTTGGACCACTAAGACGAAGCACTGCCCGATGCTGCACAGAGCTTTTAAAGAGGATGTCTCCAACATCGGGGGGATCATCCCGCAATGATTCCTCGATGGCAACTGCAAGTTTAGCTGCATCTTCATTCTCTATTCTCCCAGCTCTTCTATCCATTACATTAAAATCTTTATCCACGCTTGCAAAGTTACATCGAAAAGCCAAGTCATTGGGCAAAATATCGACTCCAGATCCAATGGCTTCCAGCGCGCCTCGCCCTGTATATACTTCCATCACATCATAACCAAGCAATGCTAAATGAGCTATATCACTTCCTGGGGGTATGCCTGGTGCTATGACATCTATCATACCACATATGCCAAGATCTGCTATGCGATCCATGGATAATGTCTGTGCTGCCTCGAGAGGAGTTCTGCGTTTTAGTTCCTTTAATGGAACATCTGCCATCCCATCAGCAATGACCAGAACAGCCTTCATGAATAACAACTCTACTCTTTATTCTTCTATTAACATAATTAGAATTGCTATGAAGTCACCTTTCAACCCAGTTTTCTTTTTGTTGAAATGGTTCTTGGAAACACCCAAAAAAATGTGGTGTTAAAACTTAGCTAGAGTTGTGTACTATTCTCCACAGCACTCTTTCTGCTTCTTCCCGCTTCCGCATTTGCATGGATCGTCTGGATTTTGGCTCTTTTTTGAACCACAACAAGACATTGTTTTTCACCAAAATCCAAGTTATGTCCAAACTATTTTAACATATCGCGTTTAATAACAAACGATTAAAAGTGCGCGAGATTAGGAGATTTCATAAAAAATAGGTATCCGCAATTCAATTAATAGAACTATTGACGCACGCGCGAAAGTTTAGTTCCATTGGTGAAGCAGTGAACCACTCTGCGCGTGCGTTCTCCTTTTTTGGGATTGTGGGGGAGGAGTACAAGGATATAACCACCTCGCCGAAAGGAGAAGGAGAAGTGAATTCTCTTGACTGTCTCCCCGAAATTATGAAATGCCATTTTCGATAGAAATACATTAGGTAACTTTTTTACATAAAATTTTTATATAGGTGCTCTTAGATAGACGCATTTTCATAAGGAATTAACCAACTTCGTAACTTTTTCTTTTATCTGATTGAAAATCTTTTCTGCATATCCATGAGGTAGGAAATAAGGATCATCGATATTCCACACAACGATTTTTTCTGCACACTGTGGACAACTGTTTATAAGAACTTCCTTATGTTTGGATTCCATCGCCACAATAAGGTCATAACTGATAAGGTTTTTTCCAACCAAGCCTTCTGGGTGAGATTTCAAGTATTTTTGAGCGTTTTCATTTATCAAGTACTTCTTCGCAGCTTCTGATATTGGAATCCCTGGATCAATTCCAGCTGAGTCAGCCTTGATGTCTGGTTTGACATTTTTTAAAAGAGCTTCAGCTACTGGACTCCGATAAGCATTCCCTGTGCATACGAATAGAACTCGCATATATTTCACAAGAATCTCAAGATGAAAGCGAGTAATATATATCTTACAAATTTTCCTCTTGAGTGTCCCCTCACATCACTATTGCGCGGGTATCCGTATATTATCATACTTTCAGTAAACTCTCTAGTTCCTTAGCTATTCGTTGGTTCGTAGCCATTAAATTGAGAACTATTCAAGTATTCTAATGCTTGCGGTTCATCACAGAATCTTGGTGAATGTGGTTATAAAGCCCATATGTATGGTCTTCCCTTCATGAATGCACGGGTGAATCGCAAGCCAGGATTGTTACAGAGGGTTCAGATGGCTACTAAGTTGAAAGCAGCAATAAATGAACGCTCACAATGCAAAAAGCAAGTTGTCATAAGTTATGAATGCCCAGCATGTCAAATCCGGATCTGTATGATTTGCGCAATAGATGATGGTTGGCATTGCCCGAATTGTAGCTCAAAGCTGTTATAGAATTTTCATAGTCAGGCGTTGGATTTGCAGTACCGGTTTAAACATCTTGAATATAACGGCTTGAAGGGAGTCATTGGTGAACAATTGGCAAGGAGTTTTGTTCGAAATAAACTTGCCCCTAGCCTAGTTGAAGAAGAGGGATGGGACTATGTTGTGCTTAGCAAGAATAATCATAAACAGCATGCATGGACATGGAATACTAAGTTGTTCAGCTTTGATTGTTTCAGAGAGGACTTCATTATCTTTGGCTTCTATGCAAACATGAAACTCCTATCGAAGTACGCTACAGTCGTACAAGCCCTTGAGCAGAATCATTGCGTTCCAGATGGAATATTATTAAAATTAAAAGAAACTGGGAATACAAAGAGGTTGAAGGAGAGTACAGTTTCTTCAATCGCTAGGCTCAAAGTTGATGATTTTAGGAATGGTAAGGACTTAAGATTTCCAATAGTTGAGGGTGATCTCGAAATAGTTGAGATCAAGTGTGGACGTAAGGCAAGACTCTTCAAGAAACAGAAGGAGACCTACAACAACCTCATTGCAAAGAATGTTCCTCTGCGACTGATCAGAGTAAGGATTGTGTCCTTCGACCTTAACAGGTTTCTAGTTGAGGAGCACAAGTATGAAAAATTCCTCTGAAAACAAACATGTTATACTTCATGTTGACATGGATCACTTCTTTTCCGCTATTGAAGAAAGAGAGCACCAAAGGTTCAAAGGTAAGCCCGTTGTGGTTGGTGCTGATCCACAAGAAGGCAAGGGCAGAGGAGTAGTAAAAACCTGCAATTACGAGTCTAGGAAATTTGGAATACATTCGGGCATGCCAATTTCAAAGGCTTGGCAACTTTGCCCAAACGCTATCTACGTGAATGCCAATTACCCATTATACAATGAAGTGTCCAAGAGAATCATGGATATTCTAAGAAAATATTCAAACAAATTTCAACAATGGGGATCTGACGAAGCTTTCCTTGACATAAGCTCAGAAATAGGGGATTTCGAGGAGGCAACTCAATTTGCAGTATGCATAAAACACGATATTCTTTGGAACGAAAGATTAACATGCTCCATAGGGGTCGCCCCTAACAAGCTGGTGGCAAAGATAGCTAGCGATTTTCAGAAGCCTGATGGGTTAACTGTTGTGACTGAAGACGAGATGGAGAGTTTTCTAAGTCCACTATCTGTGCGGAAAATGCTCGGGATAGGTGAGAAGACGGAACGCAAACTTAACAGGATGGGAATAAAGACAATAGGTGACTTAGGATCATATGATGTCTCAACTCTTGGCAAAAAATTCGGAGTCATGGGAAAACGATTTCATCAATGGGCGCATGGCATCTACGTGTCAGAAGTTGGCAAGAGAAAGGATGCAAGGAAATCATTAGGCCATGAAAAAACGTTCATCACAGACATTGAAGATCAAGAACTCATTATGAAAAAAATGGACGACATTTGCCGAAGAATCTATGAAAGAGCTGTTAAATATGGAATACTTTTCAAGACAGTCACAGTAAAAATCCGTTTCGCAGATTTTCAAACTTTCACTCATGGAAAAACTCTATCTGTGTTCACGAACTGCTTGCAAGAGCTACAAAAAACTGCTAGAGATTTGGCTGAGGGTTATTTTCGTAAGAAAAATCAGTTCAGGTTGATAGGTGTACGAGTATCCCATCTTAAAGATAGCAAAGGGCAGATACCTCTTATAGATGGTAATTAGACTCTTCAAGGTGGGCTTTTTGCGTGTAGAGCAAGATTTTCAGGTTACATGGTAAGAAGCGAAGTCATTGATACCGCCCATGCGGGGTATGGAGATTAAGGTGTCTGGAATTTTAAGTATCGTGCGAAGTTTTCGGTCCAATTAGCGCTTTATATTATGTCAGGTGGAAGATGGAAAGCGTGGACGCAACTGTCAGCTCCTTGCAGGAGAGAAGTGATCAGCTCTACCTCAATCTCCCTTTCTAGAATGCCTTCCCATAGTTGTTTATCCCATGAAGCTGCGCAATAACAGAAGGTTGGCGGGACTTCCTTGTGGGCGGTTATTGCGGCTTTTATCCAAGGGCAATGGCAATAGGCTAATTGCTTTTTCTGTTTATTAATCGCACCTCTATGAGCTTGAGGATCATGCGGAATTTTCGTCATGTAAATTATGTTTCCTTTTCTTATGGGGTGATCGTAGTAGGATGATCCTTTCCATGAGCTGTCTTTTCGCATGACTTCTAGAAGCTTGTCGATGGTGCCTAATTCCTTATATTTCCTTCTTAATTTCTGAATTCGTCCCTTAGGGAAGGTGTGAGGGCATGTAGCTATCATAATTTTTTTCATCGTTTTTTTATCAATTGAATCTTCTAGCTTACGCATTGCATTTCTTATCCATTCAGCTTTTCCATCAGACCCTGATCTAAGCTTTCCACAAGCTTCCTCCACGTCCTTTCTTACTGTTTCTCCTGCGAAATGATTAATGCTCTCAAAAAATTTCTTTACCCATTTCATTTAGCATCAACCATTCTGGGTCCTTCCACCGCAAACATTTGCATTTGTCACTGTGAACGCCATGTTTCTAATGCTTTTTTCATATGGTTTATTGCTTCTTCTTCAAAAGGTTTGATTTTTCTCAATAGTTCTGCTCCTTTCTTTCGGTCTTTCGCCTTCATTTGACCCTGGAATTTGAATGGAAAGATTTGCATGAACTCTTCCATAAGCTCTTCTCCTTTTTTATAGCATTTTGCAGCAGATAACAAATTCCTTGAATCTTTGCCAGGGTACTTGTCAGCTAGTCGTTTTAGAAACTGACCGGAGATTGCTCTTGCTTCACAAACGCATGCAGCAACATAACTGTTACCATGATAGTTTTGTTTTTCTTCAGGAAGCCTCTCTAAAACATCAGCCCATTCATCCAATGCTTTGGGTCCTGCAACATAGTTTTCAAGAGTTGGATCTCTTGCTTCGGCAAAGTGGATAGCTCTCTCAATGGTTCCTGTGCCAAGTAAAGTATCATCTCGTGTGACCTTTTCTCTGAAAAAGAAGGCCTCAAGTCCTCCTGGTGCATGCAGGTCGTAGAAGAGAATTGGATCTTCAGGCTGCTTGGCAAGATGTCTAAAAGTACTTACCAAATATGATTCCCCTTTGTATCCTGTGATAATTCCATATTCAGGCGCTACTAATCCCCATACAATCACGGGCATGTCTCGATCTTTTATCTCTAGTTTAACCTTCTCGAAGAGTTTCCTTGCAACCTCGATTTCATGTGGCGTATGTTTGCCTTCAACTTCTGGATAACAGTGAGAACTCCATGTATAGTGTTCTAGGGTCCATCCAAGGTTTTCAGTAGCTTTGTGGATTTGCTTCCAAACTGTGCCTAAGGCTGTTGGTCCCGATGGACAGGTGACATCTTTTGAGACATTGATTAGAAAGGCATATCCAGAGTAACCTCCTACGTCCACAATGTCGCAGTTGATCCCTAAAGCCTGTAATGACCCTGCCATTGCCCCGGTGTAGGATAACCAGCAAGGCTGATAGACAGCTTTTTTGTTTATGATTTTTTCATTCAAAATTTTTCCCTCCATCATGCTTTTGGTGTAGCGGTTGAGCGATGTTTCTCTTTCGTTTTCTTGTCTACGAATGGCGCGCGCATTAAAGTGTTCCCCATATCAAAGATTGCTGCTTTTATCGGCAAGGCATTCACTCTCTTTTCATCGCTTCATATCTATGTCTCTGAGGTAGTTTTTCAATGGCATATCTGAGAGCTATTCTGGGCATTTGTCTTCTGTTTATCATCACGTAATTAAAAACTTCTTTGGGATAATTATTACTGGCTTCCTTCCACATCCAACCATAGCCTTTTTGCACCATTATGTCTTGATCGGTTAGTAGGGCATCAGCTGTTTTGAAAATATCTTCCAGGTGTTTTTTTCTTCGAATCGAGTAGATCAGACAAACTGCGCTTGCTCTTCTGGTCCAACAGTTCTTTGACTGTGTCCATTCTCTTGACTTTTTAATGAATTCAGGGAATTTGTAGATGAAAGCTCCAAGGGCATGTGTACAGAGGTCATCACAGGCTCCCCAACTATGCACATGTTTTGTTAGCCACTTTTCAAGAAGCTGGAAATCAGATTTCTCATATGTTCTTTTTAATCGAAAAGCCCAGTCAAATGCTATTGTTCTCTCCTCAGAATTGTCTGATTCCAACAGATCATTGCATAATTGCAGGATCCTTCGCTTCGGCTGTTTCTTCACTATTCTAAAGAATTCTGATGATATCTTTCTGACAATAGGAGTTGGGACTCCATAGAGCTTTGGAGTTTTTTGGTACTGCCTTTCCCAATGAATCCTCTTTCTCAGCTCTTCTGGGTCCGAATACCTCTTCAGTCGATCCCTTATTTCTTGGATAATCATGACTTCACTCCCAATCATCAAGCCCTCGTTTGCATTAAATTGACTAAGGACTCTTAGAAAGCATGCATATAGTGGTTATGGCTAAGTGAAAACGATATCGTGCAGCTAAAAATTCTTTGTATTTTGGAGCACTAGAGGCCAAGTGCGTGAAAAACAAAGAAAAGACTAATCAAGCGATAACGGAGAGAAAGTTGTATGCGAGTCAAGAAGGTTGACCTAACCGATTTAGAAACAACCTATTGTTGTATGGATGAAGTGCCACCTGGCGTTTCCTGGGCAGAAACTGTACCAGAATCAAGGAAGTGGCTCCGGAATAACCTGAGCAAACATGTTGAAGGCTACCACATTTTTGATGGAGAAAAAGTTGTAGGTCACATCTATTACGCGTCCTCTGAAAAAGCGCTTATCCCATATGAAATGGAGCCAAAAGTTGCATGCATCTATTGCACAGAAATGCTCAAAGATTATATGCACAAGGGCCATGGCAAGTTAATGTTTGACTATATGAAGAAAGACCTTAAAAATCAGGGGTACAAGGGCATAATGATTCCTGCAACTAGTCTAAAGGAATGGATGCACTATGAACTCTTTCTTAAACAAGGGTTCAGAGTAATCATGGAACACCCACCCTTCTACAAGGTGATGTATTATCCACTTGAAGCTGAGAACATTTCTATTAAGGTCATAGATTTGAATTATGCACCCTCGAAGGAAAAAGTTGAAGTGACTTTATTTGGAAATTTCTTCTGCCCAGTAGGTGCGCACATGCATCACCTAATCAAAAGGGTTGCACAAAGCTTTGGTGACCAGGTAAAAATCGTTGAAATGGAATCAACATTGGTTAATGTGCGAAGATACGGAACCTCAGAACCTTTAATCAATGGCAAAATTAAATTGCCAGGTCCAGCTTCAGAAGATGATGTAAGAAAAGCGATAGATGAGGAAATTGAGCAATTCAAGGCTAGCTGATTCAGCGTATTAATTTTAGTCATTTGCAAAAACTCCGTTCTAATCCCTAGAACTAAAAGAAAGCTTAGTAATATTTCTCTAATCGGTTGCTGTGTATGTTGACAGGGATTAGTTCATGGAAATCTAGAAAAGTGCTAGTTAATCGCATTCTCAAGAATGCTCCCCTATTAGTTGGATGCCTATTGTTCATTGGTTCAATAATTCTACCATTCTATAGATTCAATCTTGTAAGTTTCATTGAAACAGGAACTTCTATTTTATATTGGTCCTTCAAGGCTGATATTCAGAGCTTTGACCGAATGCGACCTCTTCCAAGGGATCTTTTTACATTCCGTGAATTTTGGTTCCTTGATCATTGGTTTGACTACTACCCATCAAGACTAGGGGTTTCTTGGGCGCTGATAAGCATATTCGGAATCCAAATTTTGGCATTGGTAACCGGCATTACAACGATTTTTATCCACAAGAAAGTATTGCTTTTTGCGGCTGTGCCAGCTGTTCTGTGCCCTGCTGTAACTGCTTTGATGGTTCATGTGAACATTGTACTTCACGAATCTACATGGGCATTGAATGCATATCAACTTGGCTATTGGCTCACATTTCCATGCACAGCGTTGTTCGTCGCAAACTTTATAGTGAAATTTAGGTTTGACAAGGGTTCATAGTTTTCCGCTTCAGCGCACTTGCAGTATCGTTTGAAAGCTATAAACCTAGACATCCAATAGAATACCAGTCTAGCAGACTGTGGGAAAAGAGATTGCGAAGAAGACGAGTTGGAATAGTGGGTGGGGGATTACTCATTATTATATTAATCATTCTCTCTGTTTATTTTCATGAGTTTCTGAGAGAGGATATAGACGAATCTTGGTTGAAGCCAGGTTCATATGTCATCTATGAACAGTTTTTTGTTTGGGATGAGAATTCTGAAGTAGATTACATGGCTTGGAACGTAACAAAGCTGTGGAATGGTTTTATTGATCTTCATTTAAGGTCTCATGGTGTGAATATAACGGGACTGATGGTAGAGTTGACTGTGGGAGATGCTAATCTTACTGCGGATGCGGCTACTCGAAAAGTGGTTAATGGGTCAGATATTGTTGCCTACTATATTGATAAAAAATGGCCCTTCTGGATTGAGACTAATGTCACTACTGGTTCGACCGTAGATATTTGGTATGGAGTCACCACCATTATAGGTAATGATTCGATTTACGTTCTTGGACAGCAGAGAAATTGTTGGATTATTCAATATAATTGGCCTTCTGGAAGCATGAAGCGTTGGTATGATGAATCCTCTGGGATACTTCTCAAGATTCATAATGTGCTATATCGTCAAGGATTTACTATAGTTGTCACTGAAACAGCCGTTATGACAAACATTGATTCTTTGCATCCATAATTTCCCGATAAGAAAGTATAGTAGAAACTTTAAATTGGTTCGAAAAGTCATGGAACTGTGAAGAAAATTGGAGTTCTGCGAAAGCTGCGGTACCTATTTAAGAGAAACGAAGGAAGGATCATGGTGCCCTAAGTGCAAGAAGCTAATCCACTCAGAAACTAGAATGAGAATTGAGAATGTCAACAAGACTCCTTCAGCTATTTTTGTAGTTGATAAATCTAAAGATGACTATACTAGAGCCACTCGCTTGTGTCCAAAATGTGGAAATGTCGAAGCGTTCCATTGGTTTTCCACAGTTTCTGGTGAGCACGCAGGAGTCAGAAGAGAAAGGACTGTAGAGCATCTTAAATGCACAAGATGTTCCCACTCATGGACTGAGAGCTCGTAGTTACTTGCTATTTTTCTGACTTTCACTTCACTCTCTACTAATCTCAGTGTTTACTGCTTCATAGAAATTAAATAGAAAACTTGCCAAATGCTATCGTGCTTGCGGTTCATCGCCTAATCTTGGTGAATATTCTATAGAGCCAATTTTTGGCCTTCCCTTCACAATTGCAGCGCTGTGAATCGCAAGCCACATTTTTACGTACCCATGAAATACTGCCTTGCCATAATTGTAGGCAACCGGATAGTCGTACAATTTTCACCTTATGAAAAAGGCAAATACCAGAACTGAGATCATTAGCACACCTGTCAGAACTGGAAATGAGGCTGTATATCCCAAATTTGTTGCAACGATAACCCCTGTCACCAAGGGTCCTATTGTTTGACCCACATCCATAGTCATGCCCAGGAAGCCCATAGCTGTTCCAATGAGGTCTTTAGGAGAAAGTTCGCTGGCTAATGCTGGAGTGGACGAAGTTACTGCTGAAAATCCTAGCCCATATGCTACGGATAGAAACATCAAAACTACGAACTGCGTTGAGAATGGGATGAAAAGTAATGGCAGTCCACTCATTATTGTGCCCGCTATTATTGGAACTCGCCTACCAATCTTGTCTGACCATCGCCCCATAATTGGTTTGGTGAGAATGACAGCAACTATTTGACTTCCTAATATGGTGCCTATCTGAAACGCATCTAACTGAACAACTTCTTTCAGATAACCAACTAAGAAGAATTCCACAGCGCCAAAGACAAAGAACTGACTTGCTTGGACAAAACTGACACCCAAGACGCCTGGCTTTCCAGCTAGCTTTCTCCACCCAGAAAATAATTTCTCAGTAGGTTTTCTCTCAATTACTAAGTCTGGCATCAGAGCCTTCTCTCTGGGCCAGAAGAACAGAGTTGTCATGAAGGCAGTTACTCCTGCTATTCCCACTGCCAAATAAAGTGTGAAAAAACTGTAATCTGATATGAAGAGGATATACCCTCCTAGAAAAGGTGCTAATCCTCTCCCGATGCACGTAGCTGAAGAGAATATGGATATACGTTCCCCTCGATTAGATGGGAATAGTTCTGCGATTGAAGCTTCAGTAACTGGGACAAAAATTGCGGTGGCAAAACCATGGTAAAATCTAACGAGAATTAGTTGCCACCACATAGATATTAGGAGATAGAGAAAAGGAGCAGACGCAAATATTAAAGCAGAGATTACCAGGAATTTTCTCCTGCCAAGAATGTCTGAAAGAGAAGCTGCAGGTAAACTTACAAGCACTCCCGGGATTGTTGAGGCAGAGGCTACAAAGCCCATCCAGAATCCTTCAGGGGTCTCAAGACTAGTTGCAAAGGGCTTCAATACTGGATTCTTAGACATAGTTGAGCTCAAAATTGCAAATATGCCCATTACACAAAGCACAATGAATGTAATGTTTTTTGTTTCGTTCAAACCCTATATCATCAATTGGGTCTTATACATAATAGGATTTAAATTGGTGGGAAAGCGTAGCCCAAATGGGTGAGTATTAGGATTATGTGTTCTCAAAGAATACAAGATTTTTCAGTGGTTTACTTGTAAAGCAATCTGGAGATTATAAGTTGCGGATGATTTTGGCAAGCTTGTCTATAGATGAATGATCTTCATTGCTGAGAATTAAGTAGTCCACTAGTTCCAGGCTTTTCATGGGTTGGAGTTGTATTTCAGAAATTAAAAACAGCTCTAACAATGTGTTTCCCAAATCCAAGGAAAGTATTGTCGAAAGGTCGGTGTTCCCAGTGATTAAGCTAAGACCGGTCTTTTTCTTCTGATTCTTCACGAATAGCCATCCTTTTTCGGGTTGAACACCTGATACTGCGAAGCCTTCTGCTCTTTTGAACCAATGGATTTTGTTGTCTCTTGGGAAAACTACCTCGTTTTTTTCAAGGGTTCCTCCAACGGTTGGGGATAACCATAAACAGCTATTGAATTTTAATCCAGCAGAAGTAGGGTTCTCGAATCCACGTTTGATTTTGACCACATTGCTGAATGGCAAAGTGAGATATGAGACTGATCCCAGGATTCCTCTGATTTCTTCTTGTTGTTCAGAATGGAACGAGAACTTTATTCCTTTCCAATGATTTTCTTCAATTAGCTCTGCTTTGTATGATTCTTGATGGGTTTTTGACTTTTGAAAGTCGAACCTTTCCAAGTAAAAAGCTCGAATTCCGCCCGTGTAGTTTTGTAGAAACACCTTTGTGCCAATGTGAGGGAAGCTTGTTCCTAATTGGTTGATTTCATCCTTTCCCAGGAAATAGAGACAGCCTGCGAATTCCGCACTGGCTTTGAAGTGAAGTAACCCATTGGAAACTTTGTATATATCCCTATTCTGTTCTTTGCCATGTATAATTGTTACTGGTTTCGAAGATTTTGATATTAGAAAGAGATCCATAGGATAATGAGTTTCACGTTGTTCAGAAGAGTAGTTAATTTGCCCATTATGAATACCTAATTTGACATTTGGCGGTGGAGTAATAATTAGGTTAGCTGTAAAAGGGTTTTCTGCGCTTACTTTTTCAAATATTATTTTTGAAGGGGAGATCTTCCATTTCTTTGGTGGATGCAAAAGGATTTTTCCAGAAACCTCTTTGGCTCTGAGGTTCGTAATTTCGAGTTGAGTTTTTAATTCGGTGTCGTTATATAGCGTAGTTTCGCTTAGTTTCACATCAAGAAGAGGCTTCGCCTTAGTGATCTTCTCTTCTAATTTAATTTTTCTTTTGATTAAGGATTGCCATTTTTTGCGTATAGCTTGCCAATCGCCCCTATCTAATACATAATAGAATTCTGATGTGTTTGCCGAACAACCCGGCTTTACTTGTCCTAGTTTATATTCCGGGTTTAGGAGTGAGTTCTCACCTACTCTGATTTTGAAAAGCTTTTCATTTGACCATATTTGCCCAAAGGAGAAACCTTGGGCCTGGTTCTCGAAGCATATCCATGACTCTGTATAATTTTCAGGATCATTAGGTAGGTCTGCATCTGAGACTGGAAAGCCTATCATCTCATGCTTCATGGTCTCTTCAAGTGGTACAACCATTGTGTAGAAGAATCGTTGGATTCCACTTCCAGTAATTCGCGCATTTAGGCTGTAAGTCACATCAGGATGCATATTGATGACTTTATTGCGTTCTTTGATAATTGGGGTGCCATGATAAAACCTTAATATTCTCATCATTTTGATGCCAGGTTTATCAGGGTGATATCCTGTGAGAACTAACTCTAGACCTTCTTGGTTCTTGAGGATTTCATATTCATAGTCGATGGGTTTTACAAAGCCAAATGGTGGCCCAATTTCAAATCTTCCATAATCCCACACTCTTTTTGGTCCGTATAGGCTGTTCTTATATGTAATTTCTAGTAATGCTTCGCGGAGTCGTATAGAAGCTATGAGACTATCGTTTTCTATGATAACAGTTTTTCCCCGTTTTTTGTCCTCTACTGACGCTACTATGCCACCTGTTCTTAAGCATTTGATGTGGGTTAGTTTAGTCTTGGTTTTGGCGGCAGCTCCTTTGACTTTTCCTTTTGCAAAAATTGTTATAGGGATAGCAGATGTGGGTTGGCTGTTTTTTGTAGTTATGCTTATTTTGAATCCTGAGTGGCTTTTCGGGGCGATCTCTATTGAATTGATTGTTTTGTTTAGGGAGAGTTTGTCGTTTTCGTCAATAACGAATATGTTTCCTTTGAAGTGTTCTTTTGAGTTGTTGAATGCGTTTATTTGGATTGTTCCTGTTGTTCCGGGTTTAGTTGTTATGTTCTCGGGGTGGGTTGTGAATTCGAGTAGAGGTAATATTCGCATTCCAACTTCAAAGGGGATCATCTCTCCGTTGATTACTAAGTTAGTTTTGATTGAATTTTGCTTGCGGGAGACATCGAGGATTTCGGTTTTAGGATCTACTCTGAACTTTGCGGTTAGGCTGATGGAACCTTTTTTCTCAACTTTGAAAGATTGTTGTGGTTGGGTAGTGAAGTTTAGGCCTTTGAATGCAGATAGGAAAGTTGATCCATGCAGGTAGCTTTTCGTGTTGTTCTTGATTTCTATTATGAGTTCATGTTCTAGCCCTACAATTGTTTTATGATCGTTGAGTTTGCATATGACCTTTAGGTGTTCACCCTCAAGGGTGCGTTCTATTCCTAGTATTCCTCGGCAATATCTATCTACCCAGACTTTGAGGTTGTCTTCACCTTTAGAGAATTCATATTGGAATATTTCCATCTCTCCAAGCTTGGACTTGTCAGGCACAAGTTCCAACTTGCGAGTTTGGGTTGTATACCAATCATGTTTCTTGAAAAAGTCTTTTGCGATTGGGAAATTCACTATTCCGGGGATGTAATCTTGCATTTCAACACTCGTTTCCGGCACCCAGAACATGCCACATTTCTTGTATAGAGGTACAGCTCTTAGGTTGCCTGCCCAAGTGCCAAGGTCGACACGTCTAAGGTTATTTTCCACTGCAATATTTAGTGATTTCAGAATCAACGCCTTTCCATGCCCTTTTCCTAAGTAGTCTGGATGAACGCCCAATACTCCAATATACGCAGCCTCTGTGTCTTCGAAATGTGGATGAAGCGTGCAGATTCCGGTGAATTTGCCTTCGTATGTGGAAATTAAGATGCAAATATGGTTAACATTAACTGGAAAAGATTCAAGCACTCTTTGCGCAGTGTATGGAACACCTCCAGTGAATCCTCCAGGCCAAAGGCCCTCTTTATCAAATGAGTTAAATAGCGCTGCTAGCTTTGCGGCATCCTTCTTTCTGAACTTGATGAGTGTGGGTTTAACCCGCTTCATGCTCATGAGATTCTCTACCTTGAATTATATTGCAGCAACTTAAGCGAGGACTAAAGCATTCATCAAACTTCAAAAACATATCGGTGCATTAGCAACGGTTCGGTGATATACACGCGATCGTTTTCATGTATGCATAGTTGATGTTTCAGATCCAAGCTTTGATTTTTGGATTACTTTAGTTTGCACATGGTTATCTCATTTTGCTTTTTGGTATCGTGTTAGCGAATCGGCAGTGCATGTCACCGTTGAGGGCACACTCAAGCAGCTCAACTTCGACTGGTTCATCGAATATTACATCAAAGTGAAGCTTTTCGTAGCCCCCACTGCAATAGCAGAACATCGGTGAAATCTTAACGTTCTCGCGTATAGCTGATCTTACTAAGGGGCAGTGGCAGGCGTAATATCTTTTCATTGTAGGATCCTTCTCCTCTAGGTATCTTCTTGGATTGTAAGGGATTTTTGTCACGAATATTTTGTCTCCACGCCTGATACCTGTGCAGATCTCTTGATTGCCTTTTACGAATTCAAGAACTTCTGGAGTGATCTCCTGCTCGTACCAGGTTCGCCCATCCTTCATGGATGTTTCAAGTTCTTTTAAGAGTCTCTCATGTTCGCCTTTTAAATAGTCATCAATGCTTGTAGCGTGGGTGAATCTTTCTTTCTTCTCCTTGAAGGCTTCAATTGGCACTTTGTGATAGTTCCACGTAAGAACTTCTCTACAAGTTTCTTTAGGCAAGGCAGAGGTCATCTGATCCATAATTTTCTTGGTGATTTTTGGATAACTTTCCTGTGGTGAACCTAAGGAAGGCAACGTGAACCCTTTGAAGACCTCGCTCCGAATTTTCTCCCCCGCTATGACTGCTAATCTTTCACCCATATCGGGCAAGACATTTCTGGCACCTAAGATCGATGTGAAGTATATGTAGTAATCGTTTTTCTTCACAAGGTTGCAGTAACGAGCAATCGCAACAAGTCTTTCCCAAGAGTTTTTACCTTCTGCAATAAGAAGAGAAATGTAAGTTTTCAGTGTGTGCAGATCTGCTGAGTCGAGAGATGTGTTCTCCTTTTTTAGGTGTTCTTCGAATTCTTTGACAGCGCTCACAGCTTGGTCAATGTCTTCAGCGTTCATTTGGCGTTTTTTGAGGAGATTCCTGAATTCATTTTCCATCATTTTGTTCGTAATCACCAAACCATTGGAAGGTAGCCTTCTTTGATTGCATTTGAAATAGTTGTTCCAACGTATTCTACTTTTACTCCAGCTTCGCCGAGTTTTTCCGATAGGCCTTCTTTATCAGAGATGGCCTTGCAGGCAAAGCAGTCACTAAGTGCGGTTATCTCTTTGATGAACCATTTCACTTCGGTATCGTGGACAGCTAATTTCTCTGAAGGTCCAAAAAACACGACTTTTACATCATCTAGCCATTTTTTCTTTAGAGCGTTGCGAGCATACATAAGCCCAGCTATAGCTTTTTCCCTGTCACCAGTTCCAATTATGATTATTACTTTTGTACTCACGGTTGCACCTTCTACTAGAAGAATGCGGGAGCTTTTGTTTAAAGGCTAAGCTGTCACGTGACGGCACATCTGATTCGTGGTCAGAAATGCTGGCTTCGATTTGTGTTTTGGAGTTCTACAGTCGGATGTAAAGGTTTATTAAGTATTAATATGCACGCTATATTTTTGCCCGGTGATCGAATGAAGAGCGAGTTAAAGAAGTCTGAACAGTCTGAATCAAAGAAAGTCCAATTTCTAGAAGTAGCTGATTTAGCTGACACCAAGATGAAAGAAGCAGCTAAGCCAATATACTTAACTCGATACGAGTAGAGTTCATATAAGATTAGTTTTGAGTCACGACCTTTGACGACATTCTTTGTTTCACTTATACTAGGAGCACATCATATTTCTAATTCTAGGCTGATCATTTCTCCCTTTTTAAATCCCATTTTATGGAAGAACCTAAGTAGGTTCCAATCGTTCCATCTTACAAGGGTGTAGACAACACTTACGCCTTCTATAGCAGTTTCTTTGGCTTCTGGTTGGGCTTCTTTCCCAGATCGTTTAAAGTTTTCAATAAGCTTGTTAAACAGAATTTTTCCAACACCTTGGTTTTGATAATCCGGGTCTACTCCTAGAGTGTCAATCCATCCAACAGTATCAGGAACTCCAAATTCCCATCCGCTTACATAACCAAGTATGAAACCCACGACCTTTCCATCAACTTCAGCGACTAAAGCAGGTCTTGGGTAGATATCAGCATAACCAATTTTACGTTTCCAATATTCGTGTCTGCGCTTTCCCAGGATTTTATTATCGATCTCCACAACTGCGTCCAAATCGTTTTCGTTCAATGAGCGTATCTTTATTTTAGTGATAGGTTCCACATCTCCTAGTATGTCATGCTTTAGACCGCAGTTAAAGCTTTTTTCTAACCAAAACTTGCATGGGCTTAAGAACACTATATGCACGTGTATAGCTCATGAAATTGGCGCGGGGTGCGGGATTCGAACCCGCGCGGCCCGATGGACCACAGGCTTAGCAGGCCTGCCCCCTACCAGGCTAGGGCAACCCCGCCTGTTTTCACTTAGCCCCGTTCGTTTTTTCGATTGTCAAACCACATTATTTTCTTTTTCGGAAGTACAACAAATTGTCCT
>CP070730.1:205627-219731 GCA_020351305.1 Candidatus Bathyarchaeota archaeon | reverse complement strand
GATCTGCTCTTAAAGGCATCGACCTCTATGAGAGCATCTATTTGCTCAAGGTCTTCATTATTCAGCCTTGTCATGACTACATTACTCCGATCCTCAAGTTTCTCGCCGATCTTTAGCAGAACCTTCTCTTTGATCCTCTCTGCATTTTCACCTTCTGGGCAACATGCTACCATAACAGCCTTTTCATCCTTTTCAGGAACGGCTACTTCTCTTTCCTTTTCTTTACCCATTTATCTCACTATCTGTAATTTGTAATAGAATTATCGGTAATCACATATATAAGTTTTAACTTACAAATTACGTGATAAGTGGGCATCCGTGCGCGGGCAAGTTTACCAGAAACCCGGAAATAGTTTATACTTAACCTGCTTGGCGTATTCTGGGTAACCATCTAGTTCTGCATTGAGCGTTCTGTCTTCCAATGAAGTGCGTGCTATGAATAAAACAGAGTAAATTCCTGCTGGGATGAACGCGAACATAGATCCGATTATCAGAGGAAGCGACAATACAAAAAGGATTCCACCCAGATATCCGGGGTGCCTTACAATTCTGTACGGTCCTCTTGTTATCACCTTGTGACCTCTGTCTTTCTGAATGCGTACAGTTGGTTCAAAATGTGGGTTTGTGACCATAGCCCAGTTGATAAGGAATGTTGAGATAGTGAAAGGGATAAAGCCCAACACTAGAAACTGCTCGTTGAGATCTGACCCATGAAACCTGCCGATGTCCAATCCAGCCACAACGGGCACAGCGATTAGTATTGTGAGATTACTAGCGCGAACCAATATCTCATCCCATAACTTGGATCCCTCTCTTTTTCTCTTGAGTCTTTGAATAAGAAGCTCAGGATTCAGCTTGTACTGCACAATCGTGCTTATGGAATAGTGTATGAAAGACGCACCAAAGAAGATCCATTGCCTAGGTCCAATATAGCCTGCAGAGATGTGAAAAATGATCATTTGTAAAGCAAGCATTATAGATGCTAGCAAAAATGACTTGATCCCTGCCATTCTCAGGCGTGCGGTCATTACAGGCACTAGCTGATTAATAAGAAAGCGTATCTATTCATTGTTTCTGAGTAGTCCTGCAAGACCTTAATTGGGTAACCAAGTTGAGTTACTGTGGAAAAGACATCCATACCCATAGCCTCAGGCGTTGGCCGGGCTGAAATCTTGTTTTTGCATGCGACTCGTTCGCTGGCGCAATCATCACACACATTACAGGAATCCATAAAAAGCAGAAAGGTTTTTGGATTACCTGCTAAGAACACCTCACGTTCCAGTCCCAAGAGTCTTTCGTTGATATTCCGTGACCATTCGTGACGATCCTCCGGTTTTTCAACTTTCTTGGCAAAATGAAGGACAACGCCATTATCATATTCATTGAAAAAGTTTTTGCATTCGTCTATTGAGAGAGCGTTTGGGGGGCAACAAGCATTGTTCCCATATTCTTTGCAGCCGAACATGCATTTTACTCTAACCCATTGAGAAACCACAATGTTTTTTGGATTAAGCCATTTGAAATCTTCAAATCCATGTTTGAGGAACAGCTTCTCCAACTGCTTCTGGTGGTTCATTTTCTTGATTCCTATAACAATATTGAATATAAATAATTGCATGAGTACGAAAACTAGAATGGTGATCCAAACACTATGTCGCTGCAATCCCAGCGCGAGTACGAACCATCTTAAGATTCTTAGAAAAAGCTGATACATGCATGAATTAAGTCATTTTTGGGCTTCCGAAGGGACAAACGCTTATGCACATGCCACAGATTTTTTCGCCAAAAGTTTCTTTGTTTTGACTTGTGGTTTTATGACAGAGATTTACATCTATCAAATCCTCTCTTTTCTTGCTCAAAGCCCAGTTTTGTCCTTTTATAGCCTTGGCAGGGCACACATCTACGCACAACATGCATTTGCCGCATTTGCTTTCTGAAATGGGTTTTGAAGTTTCTAGTGGAGCATCAGTCAGAATTGATGAGAAACGCACTCTAGGTCCATATGTGGGTGTAATGAGAAGGGCACTCTTTCCTATCCAGCCAAGTCCAGCACGGGTAGCCACCATCTTGTGAGAGATCAGACCTTTTAATTCATTTGTGTTCACTACTTGTGAAGCTGGGAGGGGCATTGCCTGAAATCCCATCGATTGAATATGGTTTGATGCATTGGTTGCGATAGAGTCTAGCATTTGATTTGTGGTGCGATAATGATGGGCATAGGTCAAAGTTGGCCCGGTTATGATCTCATCGATTATTGCATTTGACAGTTGAAAGGCAATAGAAACTCCAGTCTTCAGAAAACTTAATTTTTCTGGCACCAAACTGGTTAAATCAGCAAATCCAACCAAAGAAGCACCGGACTTATGGATTTTTTTCTTTAGTTCCTCTGAATTCAAGATAATGCACACGTTTTGGTGGTTTCAAACTCCTATTCTACGGTGTGGTCGCGGATCTTTTTTATTCTCCCTTTTGTTTCTCCAGCCATTTTTCCAAGCCTATCTCTCTTTGTTTGAACGCATTTTTCTTTGCATTTTCATTCTTAGCCCAAAACTCTTCTACTGTTTTGCATGGAAATTCTGCACATTCACTACAAGCGAGTAGTTCCTTTTTGCGATTACACAGCATTATTTTGCATTCGCCACTCCAATGAACATCTATTGCGCCTTTGCATCCATCGCAGGTTATCTGCTCTGGTTTTACATCAGTGTTTTCTCCGAAAATATCTTTAGCGATTTTTTCTTGTCGTTGTCTATTTTGCGATTTGTAGCTTTGGTAGATACCGCAGTTTGCACAATATATTCCGCAAGCTCCAATCAGTTTCTTGTCTTCCTCATTTATCATGGATATCAGTTGAAAAGAAAGTTGAGATTTCTAATAAGAATTCTGGCGAGAGGTATGCATGCATTCTGTCATTTTTGTTTGCGTTTGGAGAAGTGTGGATTATGCTCCAGAATCTTTTCCACGGTCCATCTGGCAACGTCTCCATTTACTTCATTACAACGAGGGTCGGATGACAATACCTCCATAGATTCCTTCATTGCCTCTGGGTTAGTGAATCTGTAAGATTTTCCCCAGAGGTGGAATTGAACCTCCTGACATTGTATGTGACCATATTTTTGTTGCATCTTTTTGCCTACCTCAGCAACCACGTTGGCTGCCTTCATGACTTTGACCATGTTCTCGCGGTTCTCGAAGTCCTTCTTTGTGAAGCCGAAACTGTAGCTTATTGCCATGGCAGCACCAGCCATGGAGCCACAGGTTCCAATAGACATGTTGCCAGTTCCCCCGATTAGACCCACGGTTGCTTTGAAGACTTCTTTAATCGCAGGGTCGTTTTCGTAGCCCAGTGTGTCCATAATTGCGGCAAAAACGCCAGGGGCACAGGCATAACGCGTTAAATAGTCTTTCCCACGACGGTAGGCTTCATCCAAAACCTCTTTATCTACTTCCGATTCTTCTGTCAACAAATGTTCCTCCTAATGAGTTTTCTTTTCTTGTGGTTATGCACGCGTAGTTGAATTGCCTTTGGATATTTAAAACTAGTGAAATCTTGCGTGCTGCATTTGAACAATCATCGATGATTTTATATTAAGTGAATATGAGATAGGGGAAGGTGATGAAGATGGTGACTGATGATTCTGCCCTTCTCAAGTGGGGTAATGTTTTTGTTTTCTTCTTAATGGTTCTGGTTAATGGTCTAGCAGGTAGCACGACATTACTTGGTGGAAAGAATACAGCAGAGATTTCCAACGCGAATCCAACACTTGTTACGCCTGCAGGTTACGTGTTTTCGATTTGGGGAATAATCTATGTTCTGTTAGGAGTTTTTGTGATTTTTCAAGCGTTACCTGCGGAGAAGGAAAAGGAATATCATGGGAAGATTGGCTGGTTTTTTGTGCTCAGTAGTGCTTTCAATATTATCTGGCTTTTTCTTTGGCAGCTTGAGTTTCTTGCATTTTCAGTAATCCTTATGTTCCTCCTGTTAGCAAGCCTGATCTTAATTTATCTACGTCTTAGTATCGGGAAATCTAGAGTTGGAATTCGTGAGAAATTAGCTGTTCATTTGCCTTTTAGCACGTATTTAGGTTGGATAACCATAGCTTCGATAGCTAATGTTTCTGTTACTTTGGTTTCAGTAGATTGGGATGGTTTTGGGATAAGTCAAGAAACATGGGCCATACTTATTGTCATTATTGCTTTGTTGATTGCCTTTCTAGTTATAGCAACTCGAAAAGATATTGCATATGGATTGGTAATTGTCTGGGCGTTTGTAGGTATTTCAGTAGGGCAAATTGGAAACCAAAATATTGTGACCTTAACTCAGGTAAGTGCAATTATTGTTTTGATTGCTTTGGTTCTTTCAATCCTAATTGGGAAGTTAAGACGGTAATGAAGGGGTTTTGGAGTTAAATGGTTGCTTGTATGCGTTTCATTCAGACTAGCAGAGTTAGTGACTTATGAGGAGAATTGTACAGACTAAGAGTGCACCAAAACCTTTGGGAGCCTATAGTCAAGCAGTAAGAGCTGGTCAATTCCTCTTTGTATCTGGACAATTGGGCATTGACCCTGAAACTGGAGAGATGGTTTCAGACAATATCAGGGAGCAAACCAGACAAGCCCTTGAAAACATAAAAGCAATACTCCAAGCTGAAAATTACAGTTTTAGAGAAGTTGTCCAAGTGAATATCTATCTCTCATCAACAAAACAGTTCAGCGAATTCAACAGCGAATATGCTCAGCATTTCACCACCGACCCTCCAGCAAGGGTCACAGTTGGGGTCGAGTTGGGGCTTGGAGCCCTTGTGGAAATCTCCGTAATTGCATACCGCGAGTGATGAATAGGTTCAGCCCACCCAAGCTTAACTGCAACTGTTCTGAGCGATTGGTTACGCCTGCGCGCGCATAGGAGAAGAGTTCAGGGCTGACCTCTAATTAATTCTCTTTGACAATGCAAGTCGTCTTCTTCTGTAGACGATAGCTGCAAGCAAGGTAGTAGCCATGAACAGAGGTAATATGAGGAATAGTGGAAGCTCTGGGATTACCTGATATTGATGTTCATGTCCCATTTGCAGGGTTGTAATGGTGTTATTGGCGTTGTCTTCTGCTATTATCATGTAAGTTATATTGGTGCTGTATGGGAATGAGGGTATTGTTGCATTCCAAAGGTCGTTTCCAAAGTAGTTGTCCATGTCAGCGAGTATCCATGTTCCGTTTTGGCTGGTGTAGTTTAACTTAACATGTTTTACCTTGCTTAGCTCATCCGTGACTGTTGCGTTCACTTTCACTTCGTCTTGGGGAAACACGCTGTTCGGTTGTGGATATTGGATTATGTTTGTGATATTCGGTGGAGTTGTATCCACAGTGAAGTGGACAGGATCTGAATGTCCCATGTTACCGGAAGTGTCGTTGGCGTAGACAACTACCCAATGCCTTCCATCAGACATTTGAGGCAGGGTTGTGTTTCCGGTGATAGTTGTCGTTGGTTGTCCGTTTAGGCTGTAGCCAATCCAACTAGTATTCTCGTCAAATTCAAATGTCAATGGGATGCTAGTGTTTACTGCGTAGGTTCTGTTTTCTGGGGAAAGAATGGAAATTATGGGTGGCATGATGTCTGGGGCTTCGTAAACATATACGTTCATGTGATCCTCGTCTGTTGTCGCATTGTAACCTCCTCTGAAAATTTCATCTTTCGTGAGATTCAACCAAACGCCAAATGCTTCTCTTAAGCCACTTCTTACGGTGTTATCTGGGTCTAACGTGTGGGTATCATTGTACCCAATTAATTCTGAGGTCTGGATAAGCACATGTTTTGCTGCGAAGAAGTCAAGGGCGACAGGGTCAGTACTTGCCATGACTATGTTTGTCCTTGTAGCCCAGTCGTAGTTTGAGAAGGGACCAGTCATGCCTGAGGGCCAAGGGTTGGCATTTATCCAGATTGCATCCACAATGTTCAATGTTGGCACTCCGGTTTCCACTAGTAATGTTCCCATACCGCCTGTTGCTACAGTATTATGACCATTGCCTAAGGCCTCCGACTGTACGCCCATGTAATTTTTCAGAGATGCCGTAACTCCATAAATTCTATGTGATTTCAAGACAGGCATGTTGATTACTTTTAACCGCCTTTCGTATCCAGTTCCGTTCCACACGCCATACTTGAAGCTAATGTAGGTTCCGTTCTCAGTTCTAAACTTGGGATAAGAAACATAGATACCGGTTTCAGGATCAGCTGTTCCGTTGAGTACATAACCATCATTAGTGTCTCCTTCAGAATATTCTTGAACTTGCGTGCCCCTGATGGTTTGCCAGTCAAAAGTCGAAACGTTGTAGAAGGGTGAGAACATATCTACGACATCTTGAGTTGATTGAGATTGATTCTCAGCATTATTATACAGCCAATGATCCATGCCGCCATAGCCTTGTCCATTGTCGGCAACGATTATTTCGCCATCAAAACCGTTAGGATGGTCAACTATGGCTTGTATGATCTCCTTCAAAAGATCAGTATTGGTTCCTCCGCGTTGGCTCCATTGCTCATTAATCTTTATCAAAACCACATCGTCGTGCGCTATCAAGCCATCTGGTCCTTGAATCAAGTCGGTGCTGTTTGACCTGTAAAAGTGTAACCCCTGTGAACCCATAAGATTAAGGAGTTCGGTGATTGGAGTTGGTGTGCGTCCGTTTACTGCATAGATGTCTGAAGCTGGAAGCATTGTCGCATTTCTAGGTTCTAATACCAACCTGAGCTCTTGATTGGGATTTGGCGCTTGAGCAGGTTGCAGGTTACCCCCGATTTGATGAAAGTTAATCATTATAGTCGCTACAACAAAAATCAATACCAAAGCTTTTCCTCTCTTAGAAACGAACTTTTCCACTTTTGCTAGGAATGCGACTAGTGATAACAGGATCGAAGCGTTTAAAATTGTAGAGATGTTGACCAAAGCTGCCTGTTGGCAGGGATAGGTAATTCTTGATGGTTTTGTGCCTGTGCGGAAAATAAACCACAGTAGATTTGCTACGCCAAAAAGAAGCAAACCTTTGTTGAATTTACCTCTTTTCAAAACTCTCTTATGATGTTTTTTCATTGACTTCTCTATCGATATCTGATCCTCTAGCTTCTTCAGAACAGAGTGTATCGAAGAGAGACTTATCCCCAACCAATTCCACATTTTTTTGTGTCACTACTCATGCGCGTACGCACAAAAAACAACCTAGAGAAATGTAAGAAGTTTACTATTTAACCCTTGGTAACTGTCCGGACGCATTGAATCTTTTGTGACACATTATGTAGGCACACGGATACGCGCGCACGCGACATACATCCTTACAACTCGTTATGAGGCACGCACACACCAATCCCCTTAGGAAGCCTTTTGCCATTAAGCGTTTTTTAGATAAAGATGTGCGTGCAGGTGTAGCAAAGTCTTAAATTCGCGTAGAAGGGTCTGTGTTGGAGCATCAATGTTGGAAGGCTTTCTTAACAATCTAAGAGACGAGTTCAGATTCCTGCGGGGCAATTTGCTTACTTTAATTGTTAGCTGGATGTTCCTGTATTTCACCTTCTCAATGGTTGGACCATTTGAAGCTCCCTACATTGAAGGACTTGGTGCCCCACCAATCGTTATTGGCTTCATTGGATCTATTGGCTCTGCCATGCTAAGCTTGGCAAGAATTCCAGGCGCCTATATAGCAGATAAGTATGGACGAAAACAAATAATCGTCACAATGACTTTTTCAATAGCATTCTCATATCTGCTATTCGTTTTCGCACCCGACTGGAGGTTTGTACTCTTTGGCATGGTAATTGCCAATTTGAGCCTGATATATCAGCCTGCTCTCCAAGCGATTCACGCAGACTCTATTCCTGCGGAAAAGCGTGGAATGGGATTTGCAGCCTCAAATGTCATACCCAACATTCCCACAATATTTGCTCCTGCACTAGCAGGCTTTCTAGTGGAAACTAATGGGCTAGTTCCGGGAATGCGAATTGTTTACACAATAGTTTTTTTCTGCTTCATAGCAGCAGCACTATTCCGCTTATTTTTCTTAAAAGAAACAATTGAACAGCCGAAAAGAATCAAGCTAAGCGAGTTGAAAGGGGCTTTCAGTGCATCTCTTGACGCAATCCTTGACGCTTGGAAATCCATGTCAAAAAGCCTAAAATTTCTTACCATAGCCTTTCTGGTTAGTGCCTTTGAAGAACCGATGTTCAGATGGTTCACTGCTCTATATGTAACTGATGTCATCAAAGTAGGAGGGCTCGATTGGGGGCTTGTAAACGCTGCTTCAATAGCAGTTGCGATTGTTTTTGGATTTCCTCTTGGAAAAGTTGTGGATAAAATTGCAAGAAAGAAAGCCGTACTATTAGCTTATTGCATATTCATACCTTTCAGCATTATCTTCATAATAAGTACAAGTTTCATCCATGTACTGCTGGTTTTTATTTTCTTTTCCATAGGTGGCTGCCTGATAATGCCTGCTTATCAAGCCTTGCAGGCCGACATGATTCCAAAAGAAAAGAGAGGCAGAATTATGGGCACCATTGGAACACTAAACGTTCTAGCCACAGTCCCTGCGTCTATCTTAGCTGGATTTCTATACAGCTTAAATCCAATGTACCCGTTTGCCTTCACAATATTCGCAGGAATCACCGTTTGCTTAATTGTAATTCTTTTAGTTAAAGAACCTAAAATAAGAGAAGCTTAAAAGCAAAAGACTACCCGCTTTACGTGTGCAATGGTGCCGAGGGTCAGGTTTGAACTGACGACAGATGGAGATATCATCCGCAAACTCCCATTTTTTCAATAGGATACGCCCTTTTTCTTGTCCTGGGGCGCGATTAGTTTATACTCGTTCTATCTTGAAGATGACTGGTCTTAGTCCATCAGGGCAGCAACTAACTGCAACTCCTGGTTCTTCATACCAATCTGAGAAATTACCATTTGCTCCAAGTGTCATGATTCCATCCCGGAGAACAGCCCATGCATAGGGGCAGAATCCATTAGGCATGGTATCATCAACAATAAATTCTTGACCTTCTTCAAAAACTGGACATGGTCCACTATACTTTGCCTTCACCGGTGGAACTTTGAACACTTCTTCAGGATTAAATCGTCTAATTACAGTAACCTTTACATTACTCAATAGGTTTCCCATACAATCTCCTTTTGTAAGTTGACCTCGGAATAAGTTAAAAGCATTTGGATAGGTTTGTGCACGGAAATGTGATGAGCTATTCAGATCTGGGTTTGGGTTTGAGATGGGATTAGAACCCCCCACTACGTGGAGATGGCACCTGCATTTTCACTATTTTTATGTGTAGCAAGTTATGCGCGCGCGCATAGTTAAGATTTAGTCTCAGACATACTAAAAAGTAGAATTAAAAATGAATCTTCATATTAACCGCCTTTGATGTTAGGACAATAATGCAATCATTCTGGATTTTCAAGTAAATCTTATCTCCTGTTTTAATTGAAAGTTTCTCTCTTACCACTCTTGGAAGGTAGATTCTTCCTCTGCTGTCAACGTTGGTTTTAAAGAATGACTCCAACATCTCAGAAAATTTTAAATCTTTCCCACTCGACGTGCGAATTCCCACAAAGATTTATCTTGTGGTAAGAATTAAATGTATCCATGTGCATGGAGGTTTGATGTATTCCTGAAGTAAGAATAGTGGTTCCAAATGAGCTGGACAGAGCCTTGGATGGGCTAGTCAAAGCAGGATTTGCTGGAAACAAAGCGGAGCTAGCGAGAATAGCACTCACCCGCCTCATGTCGACCTTGCCTAGGCAAATGTCTCATGGCTATGATCTAGAAACTGCTTTTTCTCCAGATGGACGTTTATTCCAGCTAGAGTATGCTAATGAATGCACACATAGAGGAGGCACAATCGCTGGAGTTTGCTGTTCCGAAGGGGTAGTATTAGCAAAAGAATTGACTATGATTCCATTGATGGTGGCTCCGAATCCATTCCTGAAAATCTTCAAGATACATAACACTATAGGCATCGTCTACTGCGGTTTGCTCCCAGATGGATATCTCATTGTAGAAGAAGCTCTGAGACAAATGAGAACCATTAACGGTTTAGATATTAAGGGACTAGCAGAAAAACTCTTTCTCTTCACACATCCCTTCACGCAGAGGAAAGACATGAGACCGTTAGGAACTTCCTTCATCCTCGGTGGTCTAGACGCTGAAGGGAAGCCAAGATTGTTTCTGCTAACGAGCTACGGATATGCTGTGGAGTACAAAGCGTGTGCTGATGGTATGGGCAGAGAAAGTTCAAAAGGCATTTTAGAGAATGAATACCGAGACGACCTCAGCCTGGAAGAAGCCAAAGCACTGGCAGTTAAAGCAGTCTTAAGGAAGAAAACAAGAGCTGAAAATGTATTAGTAACTGCAATTGATGCCAAAACGAAGAACTTCACAGATGCAGCAGTAGATGAAAGGAAGAGGCTGCTGGACCGAATATTCACATGATCCAGCGTGACTGATAGATCAATACTTGCTTCCGAATTTTTTTCCGGGGTATCTCCAGCATTTCCCATTTTTTCCATTAAAAACTAACAAAATTTCCTGTAATAAGTAAGGTACACGATTAAAAAGTCAAATGATCTATCCAATAATGCCCAATACGCCAAAAGGCTAAGTTTCAGCCTCATACAGGTTATGATTTGATTTTTCTAATGGAACAAACCTGACACTTTTGAAACCTGCATCTAAGCAAAGCTGTTTAAATGTTTCCTCAGGCAACCCCATTGTCCCCTGAGCTTTTCCTTCATTAGCTAATGCAATAGACATGCAAAAAAGCAAGCTAAAACCATACCTGAGAGCGGCACGTGGATTTATGTTGTCTTCTAAAGCTTTTTCACACTTTACATCTACACAAACAAATCGACCATTAGGCAACAAGCTCCTGCGAATAGCTTGTAACATCAAAAGTGGATTAGTTTCATGGATGACATCAAAGGCTGTAACCAAATTATATTGCTTATGCAAACCTTGTGAAGCATCAAGAACCTCGTATTTAACCAAGTCGGAAACACCAGCGGCTTCAGCATTGGATTTGGCGCGATCAATTAATGGTTTGAAAATATCAATCCCTACATATCGAGACTTTGGAAATGCTTGAGCAAGCATAATCGATATTCTCCCGGTGCCACAACCAACATCTGCCACTTGCACACCTTTCTCAAGCATTGATTGGACTTTTGGCATAGCAGGAAACCATTCGTGCAGTAATTTGGCTTTATAAAGACCAATCATGTCCCTTTCCATTCCTTCCCATGTGTTTGAACCATAGGCTTCCATTGGTATTCCTTTCCCACTTCGGAAAGCATCCTCCAATAAGTCAATTATTGTTAACATGCCCAGAATCATCTGATGAGTACCGCCAATAAAGAAAGGACCTTCTTCTTGAGCTAAAACAGGTATATGTTCAGCTGGCAACGTGAAGAGTTGGGTTGTTGGATCATACTTTATATATCCAGCACTTGTCATTCCTGCGAGCCATTCTTTGGCATAATGTTTACTGATGCCAGTTCGCTTGGTCAAATCAGAGCTTGATGTTGGACCATTGGCTGCAAGGTCTTTGAAGAGACCTAATCTGTCACCGAGTGCTGCCATAATTGTTGCTGCAAAGCCACTTGTATCTGCCAACACTTTTTGGCCAAAGTATTCTACCTTTGCCTGCTCTACATCTTTCATCAAGAACTCTCCATGTAAGTTGAATGATTTTGCGATTAGGGTTTATATTTTCTACGTTTAGAAATCCATAAGAACAAAAAGCTATTGTGTGTGTACATAAGCATTGGGTTTTTTATCAAATCAGCGACAATTCTGAACCCAGATCGGGTTTGAACCAGCGACCAGTGGAGATATCACCCGCATATTCCCATTTTCTAATATCCTCTCAATGCGCATATAGATTTTTTAATAGCTGATTTCAAATCATATTGAGGTCACTAAATGCTGATGTACTGGCTCTCCAACAAATTGTTCAACCCTATCCTTAGAGTTATCCTACACTCACCTTTTCGCTCACTCCTACCTGACAACTGGGTAATACTGACTTACACGGGGAGGAAGACACACAAGAAGCGCTCATTAGTTTTTCATGTATCGCAATACAAAGATGAATTTATCGTCGTGCCCGGCTGCTTCGGTGAACTACCAAATTGGTGGCGTAACTTTCGTAAAGAGTCAAAGGTCGACATGTTTTACCAAGGGAAATCAATGAAATGCCTAGCAAGGACAATCGAACACAATGAAACAGAAGCGGTTCCTAGGCTAGCAGAGTATGTACGGGATTCCCATGCGGACCAGTTGGGAATCACAGATGAGACAACGGAAGAAAAGTTCAATGAGTTGGTAACTGCAGCTGCCAAGACTTATCCAATCGTAACCATAAGACCGCTATCAAGTGTCAGCGGCTCCTAGCGTACCCATCCTAACTCCCTCTCTTACGTTCCAAGTTAGCTCTTATCATCGATACTTCCATACAGATTATTACGAGGACAAACCAGAAAGACAACACGAACCACAGAACAGGCGTGAATCCACCAATTGTCACGTTTAACACTGCGGCAATGATACCGATGAAAAAGAAGATGATGAGCGGCCATTCAAGAATATTATGATATCGTGTGAATTTTTTCTGCTCAGCTTTAAATTCTTCGTCCGACATTTGTGCCATTTAGTCACCTCCCCTTCGCACGCATTTTTCGATAATTGCTATGTATTGCGAGTTTCCTGATTCTATGAATTCTTTAGCCTTCCATCCAGTCTCGTTGAGAATTTCTACCATTTCCTTTTTGGAAACCATCAACCAATCAAACCATTTGCTGATGTATCCCTCGAATCTTATTCTACCTCTTAATTGTCCGCTCATTCTGCCTTTATTCTTGTTGAACTCGTAATATTTCAAGTAGGAAGGGTTATCGGTTTTGTATGGGTCACGAGTTTCAGCGATCATTAGGACATCCTCAGACGTTATCGAACGGAATTTTTTGAGCAATCTTCGAGCCTTTTTGAAACTGCTGAACAGACTGAAATTGCATCCCATCATGATTATTGAATTGAAAGAGTTGGGTTTGAAATTCATTTTTTCAATTGGCATGACTCTAACTTTCTTCAACCCTCTTAGTCTACAGACTTTCACAGCAAGAGGAGAAACATCAATTCCAAGAACATCAAAACCCAGTTTCTGAAGATACAGTGAATGTCTACCTGCTCCACAACCTACATCCAAAACTCTTCCTCTCACAAATTCCATTGCTTTTCTCTGGTGCAGAGCCCAATCTTCATACTCCGAGAAATACGTTTTTGCCAGATCAACAGAGACATAACCATCATTTCTTTCCCATACTTCAAAAACCTCTTTACCTCTGTAGCAAGCCCATATCATCTGGCCAAATGCGTCTCTTTCAGATTTCAAAGCTTTGATTCTTCCCTTAAACAATGTATTCATTTCAAGTTGCATAAAAATGCGCGTGTGCAACGGTGACTATGCCAGCGCATACAAAAAAAGCGCGCGCGGTTGCATTTCAACCCGCACCCCCCCATCACAAGATGCCTAACGAAGATCCATGCGGTGAGAGATAGCTCTTCGTCATAACTCCAACAAACCTAGTGCAGAATTGAAAGAAATTATGGGTTCAACACAGCTGTAGAGTGGCACGAAGAGCTCACGTGAGGAAAACAAACAGAGAATGTGGAGCGCACATGTGTACACAACATTTAACTGAGCCAAGGATTATTAGCATTTTGGTTTGAAAGTGACTTCTAGATATATACAGAAGATTCTTCCATTTTTCTTTGTGGTGGGTCTCTTAGTCTTCGTCAGTTCGATTCATTTAGTTAGTGCCTATGGAACCTACTATATTTCTCACTGGGATGATAAGATAATGATAAACGAAGACGCTTCTCTCGCCATATCTGAGAATATTACCTTCCGCTTCGTTACGGGAGATTTCGGGTTTGCGTATAGAACAATTCCTCATAGAGGCTTTGATGACATGATTTCTATCAGCGTCATGGACGATGAAGGCACCGCCTTAGGATACAGCCTGAGCAGGGGCGGTGTATTTGAAGTTCGATGGGAGTG
>CP070730.1:202307-205527 GCA_020351305.1 Candidatus Bathyarchaeota archaeon | reverse complement strand
GAGACATCTTACGGACAGCTTTAACCTTGGGATGGCCAGTAATGGTTGCCAATGTCTCTGAGACAATCTATAACCTCACGGATGCCTTCTGGCTAGGAAGACTAGGACCAGAGGCCATTGCCGCACCATCAATATCTTGGCCCATAATATTTCTCTTCATCTCAATAAGCGCTGGCTTTGCAGTGTCTGGAGTCTCCCTCGTGTCTCAATACACGGGAGCTGGGTTACCGGACAAAGCCAACAAATCAGCAGGACAACTTCTCTTCATACTACTGAGCACTTCTTTAGTTGCGTCAATTGTGGGCTTCCCTTTTGCTGGGGATATACTGGCTCTAATGGGAGCCTCACAGGTTATCCAAACGACAACTACACCATACTTACAAGTAATGTTCTTGGCTTTGCCCTTTATGTTCTTTCACTTTGGATTCAGAGCAACGTTGAGGGGCTACGGGGATACAAAGACGCCAATGATTCTGACAATTGCGTCCAGTGTGCTGGACACAGCCTTGGATCCTTTCTTTGTGTTCGGCTGGGGACCAATTCCCCAAATGGGAGTTGTTGGTGCGGCATTAACTACACTAATGACTAGAGGGCTCGTAGCAATCATTGGAATGTACCTTCTGTTCTCGGGAAGGCTTGGGGTAAAGCTAAGACTATCAGATATGAAGCCAGACTTCAGTTGGATGAAAAGAATTACTTCGATAGGCGTACCATCTTCAATTGGTCTCAGTGGAACTGCGCTAGGATTTGTAGTGCTCATGAGCCTTGTTTCAATCGAAGACAGGATATTGCCTGGAGAAGGCGTGCTCTTAGCTGCTTATGGGATTGGCTTTCGACTTATAAACTTCATCAACATCGTCCTCTGGGGAGGTGTCAGCGCTATATCCACAATGGTTGGCCAAAACTTGGGAGCAAATCAAGATAATCGCGCAGGTGAGATAGCTAAAAAGCTCCTGGGGTCCTTCTTCCTCCTTTCCCTGACCGGGTGCGTGATAATTTTTTTCCTGCGAGTTCCACTATATCAAGTATTCATTAGCGATCCAGCAGTTCTGAGCGCGGGGTCTGAATTCATTACCCTCTTTGTCTGGTCGGTGCCGTTCTTTACGGTTTTTAGGATGGCGAGTGGTGTGTTTGAAGGGGCAGGTAACACTAGACCTTCTATGATTCTATCCCTTATTCGACTTTGGGGATTACGAACCCTGCTAGCGTATGTGTTTTACTACTTCTTCGGGATGGGTGCTGCGGGTATTTGGACTGGCATGACAATTGGAAACCTTGGAGCTGCAGCGCTCTCGGTCGCATGGCTATCTAGAGGGACTTGGAAACAACGGGTAATAGAAGAGAAACTAAGAATCGAAAGACCTCAACCCTCACTGCCTACATAAATGTACATAATGAGGGGCTTATATTACTAGCCTCTATGAGAGCTTATGTTTACTGAAAGGTGAGTACAGGTTTGGAAAACTTACCGGAAAGATTGGCAGCATCAGGTGCTATTGAAACTCGGATCAAATTAGGTTCGATTTCTGGTGGTAAAGTTCTAGATATCGCAGTTGGTTCAGGTGATTTCATTGATACTTTGATGAGTGTGTTGAAGGACTATGACTGTTTTGTTGGGATTGATATCTCGAGGAAAGATCTAGAGTCCGCAAAGAAACGGTTTAGAGGTCAACCTGTCAAATTAATGGAGATGAATGCTGAATCGTTAGAATTTAGAGACAACTCTTTTGACACGGTGTCCATGGCTTATTCGTTGCATCATCTTGACAGAATAGAGAAGGTGATGGCTGAAATGCAGCGTGTATTGAAGCCCGGTGGAACCCTCATTATTCAAGAAGAATTCTACGATGATGAACAGGCTGAGGCTCAGAAAACAAACATACTACAACATGCTTGGGAAGCACAAATCGATTCTCTACTAGGTGAGACTCATAACAAGACTTTCGTCAAACAAAGAATTGTGAAAATTATTAGGAGTTTAGATCTTGTTGGGGTTGAGATGTTCGAGTCTACGCACCCGGTGGAGTGTCTTTTCTGTGAAAATAAGTTTAGATGTGATAACCCAAAAAGTGAAGAGGAAATTGAACGGTCTATCAGAGAGATTAATGATAACCTCAAAAGATTAAAGAAAATTGATGACCTAAAAATCCGCATCAGACTTCAGAGGACAGGCGAGGTATTAAGAGAGAGAAACAGAAAGTATGGTAATGCTCATCCCCCTGTTTTACTTGCGATTGGAAGAAAACCTCCCCAACTTTGATTGAATGTCTGGATGCTGGTCTGTTTGATAAGTCTTGCGTGAATAAGGCTCTAGTTAGGGTGCATGCATCACCCTAAATTGATGATAGTGGGTTTGAATAAAGCTCTGAGAAATTGTCCTAAACATCTTTTTGAACAGAATATCCGACCCGTCTTCCTGACCTTGGAAGGCTGTCTCAATACTTTACTTCCACAATGTTTACAATGATACAGCTTCTTAGTCGTTAAGAGCACCTTCAAGAGAACAGAATTTCACAATATTATAAAAGTTTCGAAGATTAGGGGCCAAAAATCATAAAAACTGAAGCAGAAGACGTAGATGTATTTCTCGTTGAAAAGGAGGTGATAGGTTGGAGTTTGGTGATGTAGTTACAGCTGTGGCTTCTTTGGTTGTGGCTTACATGTTGCTTTTCTCTGTGTTGTTAGGGATTATGATTCCGTTGAATAGCACTTGGGGACCAGATATTGCTATGATTGTATCGGTTTTTGTGGCTTCATTGATTGTTGGTTATATGTTTGCGGGGAAGATTAATGAGGATTCGAAGAGAGGAGCGATTTGGAGGATTGTGGTTTTGTCTACAGTTATGTTAACATTGTTCACTATGGCTTTATTCACAAATCCATATGTTGGCGTTATAGTTGAGGAGGAATTGACGAATATGTTCTCTACAGGTGAGTGGACAACATTGGATTGGCTCGCTTATTCGCAAATGTTGATGTTATTGATTGTGGCTATGGGGATTGTCTTCTATTTAGTATTTAGTTTCGTTGGGTTGTATGTTGGTTCGATGCTTAGAGGGTCAAAGAAAGATTGAGAAGGGTTATAACGAAGTCGTGTTGTTACAAATTCATGAGTCCTGCGTGCATATAGTCTTGTGCCTTTTAGTTCAAGTCTGGCCTGCAAGCTTTTTGACTTCAGCATTAAGTTGTTCAGCTGTTGAAAATAAATTTGGCACCTTGG
>CP070730.1:199338-202207 GCA_020351305.1 Candidatus Bathyarchaeota archaeon | reverse complement strand
TGCAAATTACTTTGTTGGGTGACAAGCTACCTGAAGAGCAGTATTTTCTGTTAGGTTTCATTTCTGCAAAGGACTTAGGTGTCATTGGAGCGAAGTGGTTTTTTGTTTTGGATTCTATGCAAATAGAGGCTGTCAACGAACATTTCAAAAAGCATTCATACCATTAACGAGCGAAATATTGATTAAATTTTAATCTTAAAGACAAAGTGTAGCCCATTTTCTAGATAGAATAGCCAAAATCAATACGAAGCACTGTCTCTAAATGCTTTAACGAGCTAGAAAATTGTTAGATTGATGTTCAAATCAAGACAAAAAATCTCTTAAGAATTAACATTCAAAACTGAATCACACAGAAAAGCTTCAATACAAAAAATTTATATCTCGTTGCTTATGAATTCAAATATATCCAGAGCGAGGGGGAAGTTACATTTGTCAACAAAATTCTACAGTCGAAATGAGATGGTTAATATGAAAATGGTGGTTGCTTTTGTTTTGGCAACTCTGGTAATAGGGTTCATGTGCGTTTCGCTAGGTTTTGCCCAACCAGAAGTAACTGAGGAAATTGGAAACGATTCCACTACAGGCATGGATTCTATCGGTAACGCGGTGATGAGTCAGTATGCGAGGGCTTCTAACCTTACAGCAGGTTATTGGGGCACAATCACTAAAGTTGGCGTGAATGTTGCTACGCCTGCAGGAAACATAATGACTGCCATCTACGCGGATTCATCCGGCAGCCCAGGCGCCCTCTTGGCTTCCAGCAGCTCAGCCGCCGCTGTCTCAGGATGGAACGACCTCACGCTGAACATTCCAGTGTCAGTTGACGCTGGAACCACCTATTGGCTCTGCTTCAATAACGACGACGCCAACGTCGACACTTATCGCGATCCAGATGGGATTCATGTATACGTTGCGTGGACTTACGGTGACTTTCCAGATCCATTCGACATCCCTGCCGGCACAAGACCTTTTACACAACACATGCGCGTCACTTATGCCAGTGACCCACCACCTGAACCAATTCCAGAGGGCTTAACAATCGGAGTGATGCTGCTACTTTCTACTGTAGCCGTCTTAGTGGGCATGCGCTATTTCCGCAAACGACCAAAATGGCAAAACTGGTAAACAAAGAAGCGCACGATTCCAATCTTCAACCTCTCTTTTTTTGTGATGAATGACCAGACTTATAACAGAGAACGCCCTTGCCTACCCTCGCGTGTAAATACCCTTGAGAAGCAAACACAGCCTTGTACTCTATGTTAATAGAGAGTAATTGTAAAGGGTTTTTAATTGATGCTAACGAGTATAACACCTGCGATAATTAGAAAAGCACTTGCAACGACCTTGAGGGAGAATTTTTCGAGTTTTCTAAGGAATATATACGCAAAGAGTAGGATGAAGAGTAGTTCAACTTGCAGAATTGGAACAACTATTGAAACCATCTCCTGACTTAATGCAAGAAATGAGAGCAGCCATCCTGCAGCTATGCCTATGCCAGGCTTCCAGAACATTTGGAGGTCTTTTCGCGAATATTTTCTAGGTCTAGCTTCCATAGAGAGTGCTATTATTATGAGGTAAACCATAAGGGATGTTGAGTATCCTATTGCAGTTCCTAGTAGCGGTTGGTTGTAGATGTTTATTCCTTCTTTTCTTACAATTTGCGCAGATGCTAAAGCCAAAGCACCAAGCACAGGGACAATAATGCCCTTTCTTGAGGTGCGCTTAGTTCGTGTGCTGTCGTTGTTTATGTATCTCCCAATGAATATCACGCCAACAACTATACATACGAGTCCTATCCAGTTTTCAGCAGATAGGGCTTCGCCTAGGAGGAGAATCGCTATGATTGAAGTGAATAGAGGGTATGTGGCAAAAATGGTTGAATTTGCTGAAACACCAGCAGTTTCCATTCCTTTGAAGTAAAATAATCTGGCCATTCCCGGGGCAAGTAATCCTGCAAATACAAAAAGCAGCAGACCTTCAGGGTTTATGTTGTTCAGGTCAGTGAAGCAGAAGGCTAAAGGCCAGAGGAAAATGTTGCCTACTATTGTGACTGTCAGGGATATGTAGACAAAGTTTGATTTGTCCAAGTTTTTTCTAACTAGGATTTGGGAAGAGCCTAATGCAAGTGCAGCAAGTAAAGCCAGCAATATACCAAGCATTACTGTAACAAATCAATATGGAAACTATTAAAGAAAGCCGTCGTCAGGTTATGAGAAAGAAGCTTTTATTATGATTCAGTTTCTAAGTTTAGACAGGGAAAGACATTAACAGAACAAGTTAATGATGAAAAGAAGGTTTACTATTACATTGGTCTGCTAATAGGCTTTTTTCTATTCGTAGTTGCTGGCTTTCTATTTTGGATAGCTCAATTCACTCGTGGAAGTTTTTGGGGCTACATTCTTCTTGGAACTGTTGCAACAATTATCGGCATCATTGGGCTTTACGCAATCACAAGGAAGAAGAGCTGAATAGTGGGGTTTTTTGTGTTTTGCGGAAGAAGACAAAACCAAGGATAAGTTATCACTTTGGGAAGCTCCTGGTTATCAAACTTACTATCGCGCCTATTTGTTCTTGTGCGGTCATGTAGAATAATTCTGGTTTTTGCAGCTTCAGATTTTTTCGTTTTTTGAAGATCTTTCTATGGGATGCACTCACAAAGGCAAGAAAAGTTCAGCGTATTTTGCTCATTCGTATCTTACTAGGTACAACGGCTTTTTTGCTTCTTTTCGTCTCTCTTCCAGAGGTGTATCTTTCAGGGAAAAGGTCCCTAATATTTCGTCCAGTCGTTCCTCACTTACTTTTACCTGAACGCTGGGGTAAAGATCCTCCTCTGGTAGATTTCTTCTCGATTTCTTAATACGAGAACTCA
>CP070730.1:194665-199238 GCA_020351305.1 Candidatus Bathyarchaeota archaeon | reverse complement strand
TGCAGCGCAAGTTCCTGTGGGTCTACACCTAGTGCCAAAGCTAAAAGCTCCGAGTAGTGAAGCACCGGCATGTCATAGTTTTCACTAAACTTTGCCCTGATCTGTACCTGACCAATGTCTAGCGCAACGAAGCAAAATGGACATACGGTTGCGATGCAATCTGCGCCAGCCTTGGATGTATTTGCTAATTTTTCTCTAGCAAGGTCCAGAGCTAATTCGTCAGAAAATCCCCTCAATAGCCCTCCACAGCACTTTAGTTTGTTTCTATATTCGATGCTTTCAGCGCCTAGGATTTTTATGAGATCCTCAAGAATGTGTGGGCGTTCAGGGTCGTCAAACTTTAGAAGCTCACTGGGTCTAAGTACGTGGCAGCCATAGAATGGAGCTATTTTTAGGTTGTTTAGGGGTTTGGTTATGTTTTGTTTTAGGTGTTCGAACCCTATGTCTTTAGTCAAAACTTGGAGAAAGTGCTTTACTTCTTTGTTGCCTTTGAACTCTTTCCCCGTATTGGATAGAATTTCGTTTATTCTTGTCTTCAGTTCTGTGTGAGTTTTTAGCATCTCATTTGCCATGGCGAGAGATTCGAAACATCCGCTACATAATGTTACTATATTTAGATCGGCTTCCTCAGCTAATGTGATGTTATATGCTGCCACTGCAAGGCTGGTTTCTAAGTCAATTGATTGCACTGGTGGGGGGCAGCAGCATGTTGACTCAACTAGGTCAACCAGCTCGATTCCAAGCTTGGCTAAAGCCTTTCTTGCGGATAACTCATAGTTTGGCTGTCGAGCTGGTATGGTACATCCCAAGAAAATGGCATAGCTTTTCATTGTGATTCCTCCTTTTTCTGCAATTTATCAAAACCTGTAGCAGCGAGAATTTTCCTCAGAGCTTCGACTCCCGATGGTGGGAGAGGTGGTAAACCTAAAGTAGGTCTTTTGTTTTCCACGAACTTGGAGACCTTGACTATATGCCCATCGCTCATAAGGGCGGATGCGAACTCTGAATAGATGTTTGGGATGTGGCCTTTCTTGAAGGCAATGTTTCTTAGTGCATAGATTACATCAGCTATCTCAACTTTTTGGGGGCATCGCTCTTGACAGTTATAACACGAACAGCAGAGCCATAAGGAGTCACTTGAGAGAACCTCCTCTCTTTCTCCTAGAAGAGATAATTTGATAATTTCTCTTGGGTTGAAGCGTGGAGTTATTTTGGCTACTGGACAGCTACTTGCGCAGGTTCCACATTGATAGCACAAGGTCATAGTTTCTCCTCCCAAGCGTTTGGTCACTTCGTCAGAAAAGTTTAAGGGTGAAGTTTTATTCTCCATGAGACTCACTCCCCTTCCTCGCCCCCGAATAGTCGCAGAGGACCTAGTTTTTCTAACTTCTCAGTCATCATCTGCGTAGCTTCGACAAATTTGTCTCCTTCAATGAACACCATATTGAACATTTCCAATCTTTCAGGTTCTATACCATATTCTTTAAGCAGGGTTTTAGTGAGCTCCACCTTTCTCTCAGCCTTTTGACTTCCCACTTCATAATGACACCCGTCGCTCTTACATGCGACAACCATCACTCCCTGCGCACCTGCTTTAAAGGCCTCTAGGAATTGGTGGACTTGCAGGATGCCAGTACATGGAACCTTCATGACCCTGATGTTGGCGGGATATTGCAGCATAGCCATTCCTGCGGAATCCACAGCAGTGTGGCCGCACTCTGAACAGCATAGAGCCAGAACTAAGGGTTTCTTCGTGCCATTAATTGAGACTAGTGCTTTCATCTGGGCTAACATCTGGTTTGGCCTTGAATGTCGAAGCTCGATGGCATTAAGGGGGCAAGTTCCAACACAGATCCCACACCCTTCGCACAGAAGTTCGGAGATCTCTGCTACAAAATGCCCTTCATTAGCGGGTACCAAGGTGATCGCACCATAAGGACAAGTGACAGGGCAGAATTCACAGTCACCGCAATATTCATCGTTTATTATAGCCGTTCTTTGATCTTTGATTATCTTCCCGCTTGTCATGAACTTCGCAGCTTTCACTGCCGCAGAGTGAGCATGCAGAGAGGTCGTTGGTGCGTCCTTTGGAAAGACTGCACCACCACTGATGTACACACCCCTCAGTTTAGTCTCTGTTGGTCTAAGTTTAGCATTATACTCCTTCAAGAAACCATCGGAGTCTAGCTCGAGACCCAGAGTCTCTGCAAGCTCTTTTGTGCCTTCAGCAGGCACCATTGCGGGGGCCAACACAACCAAGTCAGCTTCTAACTCGAGGAATCTTTGTAAGAGTGCGTCTTCAACATCAACGATAAGTCTGTTCGACTCTGGGTTCTTTGTGATTTCGGTTGGTCTACCTTTGACAAATTTGATTCCCAGCTCTCTAGCTCGTTCATAATAATATTCATGCTCTCTCCCAGTGGTTCTTATATCAATGTAACATGTAGTGATGTCAGTGTTAGGATAGGTCGATTTGATTATAGAGGCGTGTTTAAGGGAGATCATGCAACAGATGCTTGAGCAATAGGGTTTGTAGCGCCTATCTCGCGAGCCCACACATTGAATAAAAACGATCTTCTTTGCTGGTTTACCGTCTGAGGGTCTAATAATTACACCTCCAGTAGGTCCGAAGCCATCAATCATCCTTGCAAGCTCGAGATTGGTTATAACGTCTGGATAGTCACTGTAGTGATATTCTTTTATGACGCTGGAGTCGAACTCCTCGAAGCCAGTGGCGATCACGACGCTACCAACATTCATAGTTATCTGTTCAGGTTTCTGACCTAGTTCAACAGCTTTAGTGGGGCAAACCTCAACGCATTTGGCGCAGTCGTAGAACTTGCAGACACTCTCATCGATTGCATAGATAGGTGGATGGACATTCGGAATATTCATGTAGATTGCTTTTCGGGTATTCAGTTTTGAGTTGTATTTGTCTGGAACTTCTACTGGGCAGACCTCGGTGCATTTGTCACATCTTATACATTTTGATTCGCTGACATATCTTGGCTTCTTCTCAATTGTCACTTTGTAATTTCCAGGAACTCCATCAATTGCTACAACTTTTGAGTTGGTTAGTATTTTGAGGTTAGGGATCTCTGTGAAACCTGAACGATACACGCACTTTCGTGAAGTATGGGTTATTGTTTTCAAGTCAGAGGCGGGGGATTGGATGCATATGGCACAGTCGTCTGTTGGAAAGAAGCGTCCAGCACGGGCAGCTAAACCTCCGAGGAATGGGGTCTTTTCAATTAGATTGACTTCGAATCCCAAGTCCGCCAAGTCTATGGCTGTCTGCATTCCAGCTAATCCGCCACCTATGACTAATGAAGATTTGGAAGCAGGAAACTCAAGTTTTTCCAAGGGTTCAAGGAGTTTGGCTCGTTCAATTGAACCTAAAAGCATAGCCTTGGCTTTTGCTGTTGCTTCTTCCCGCACATTCCGATGTGGCCACGCACAATGGTCTTTAAGATCGAGGAACTCCATTAGATATGGATTGAGACCTGCATTCTCAACTTCTTGGGCAATTTTCACTTCGCTTAGCTTCGGTAGAGTCTCAGCCACAACCACTCGGTTTATCTTTCCATCCTTGATAGCATTAACTAAAGTCTTTAGCCCTTCACCTTGCCAGAACTCAGTGCCTCTCGCCACAAAAGTCACGTCTGAAATTTCCTTGACATAGTTTGTTAGAACTTCAAAATCCAAGATCTCAGAAAGCTGCTTTCCAGAGTCGGATAAGAATACTCCAACCTTAACTTCGCTCATATAATCATCTCCTTATTGTTTCAAGCAACTGTTTCTGCTCATCGAAAATCTTGATTTCCAAAGGCATTTCACCCACAGCAAAGTGGGTGGCGCAGGCGAAACATGGATCATAGGCTCTGAAGGCCATCTCTACCGTGTTGAGCAAACCATCATTAACTTCACCATTATGGATGAGCCCGCTAGCTGCGTTCTTAATTGACATGCAGATGCCCGGGGCATTGTGAGTTGTGGCTACTATCAAGTTGACTTTCTTGGCTAAGGCTTTCTCATCAAGCGTGTAATGATGAATTAAAGTGCCTCTAGCCGCCTCAACTATCCCGATTCCTTCGTTGGGTTTTCCAGGCTTGTTCTTGATATCCGTGTTTGTTATGTCCTTATCTGTAACTAATTCCAGGCATCGTTCTGTTGCGTACATAAGCTCTATTAACCGAGCCCAGTGGAAAGCAAGTGTAGCATGAACTGGAGATCCTCCAAGGGTTTTGTACATTAGTTCGTATTCTTGTTGGGCTATTGGGGTTGCCATTCCGTCTGCTGCGTTGAGTCTTCCGAGGGGGCCGACTCTGTATATGCCGCTTTCTGGGCCATCTGTGAATCCTTTCCAGCCAATCTTTTTGAGGTATGGGAGTTTGACGTAGGTCCAGGGCTCGACGTGTTCTTCGATTATGTCCAGGTATTCGTTAGGAGCGAATTTCGCAAATTCTCCACCTTGCGGATCCACGACAAGAATTTTTCCATCGTAAAAATTAACCCGATTATCACCATCAACAGTCCCCATATAATAGGTCCTCATAGTGTAGAGGTCACTTTT
>CP070730.1:191547-194565 GCA_020351305.1 Candidatus Bathyarchaeota archaeon | reverse complement strand
TTTTCAGGACCAAGTCTGCTGAGAAGATTGATTTTATAAGTAATCTTCCGGTTGTACGAATTTGGAAGCCTTTAGTTGAGAAAAGAATTACCTTTGATATTTTAAGAAACGCTTTTTCATCAAAAACTCGTCGTCTTGTTTTTGAAAACCGAATCAGTCAGAAGTCCCTACAGATTCTTGAACGATTTAGCTGGGAAAAAAGAGCTAGATAAGATTCAATTCCATACTAGAAGCACTTTGGCTAACCAATAGGCAATTTGGCTCTACAACAAAATTCGACATATTTCTTTTTTGAAATATACTTTTTCTTTTTCCCCGGCTTTTCAATACATAATCCCTCAGACTAGGAGAGGGGGAAAACGCTTCAGGTCAGCGAAATTAACACCAGAGAGCAATTCTATGAAATGCGAAGTTACTGGAATAAAACCCTAGATAGAAGTGCAGAAAATAACATTTTTCTAACTTGGGAAAAAATGGCGCCCCAAGTAGATCACCTAGAAAAAGAAAACGCCCTCAAAATATTGTACGCAACTGAAAGCAACAAAGTTGTTGGTATTGCGCCTTTTAGAAAAACTCGAAAAAGCCTAAAAGCAAAATTTGGTTATAACATCATTGAACCATTGACAACGGGAAACACAGACTATACGGGAATAATACTGGCTGAACAAGAAACACGATGCCTAAGCAAATTCCTAACATACTTGTTTAATCAGGAAGACTGGGATCTTCTTTACTTTCCAGACCTACCTCAAACATCCCCAACTTTGGACGCAATTAAGAGGATTCATACGAGTCTGCCAAGATTTGAAATAAAAAAGGGGATCATCTGTCCCTACATTTCAGTTCCTGACTCGAAAGAGAAACTACTGGCAAATTTAAGTCGAAAGTTTCAAAGAGAACTAAACCGTCGACTACGCAAGCTAGAAAAAGAACAAGGGATAGTAGAGCTCAAACCTTACTACGAATTGGGTTCACTTGAACAAGCGATGAAAATTCTCTTTAGGATTCATCAAAAAAGATGGGCATTAGACGGTGACTCTGGATCTTTCAACCGACCGGAGGCACGCAAAATTGCAGTACAACAAGCCAACCTTTTTTCTGAAAGAGGTTGGTTTAGGTTGTACTTCTTGACAGTGAATAACAGACCAGTTGCAGCCGAGATAAATCTAGAGTATGGGAGAAAAAGATATGCCTCTTATTGTGGTTTTGATCCAGATTATTCCAAATACAGTGTTGGAAGTTTGCTGATGCTGAAGGTACTTGAAGAATGTATTGAAAAGGGAGTTTCCGAGTATGACCTCATGCAGGGTGCCGAGCCCTACAAGTTTTGTTGGACTAATAGATTTAGGCAAAACATGAACGTAAGATTTGTTAATAAGAAGCTGTCTGCAAACATTGTTTGTGTGGTCTTGAGAGCTTTACATATGTCAAAATTCTGCATTCGGAATATATTTCCTAAATTGATGTAGCAACTACCCCCTCGTTGCTTTTCCGAAGAATCAGTTGGTGAGATGAACGAAATGTCCTCATACCCCTGCATGCATGCGACACACTAACGCGCGCGCCTGGGAGAGAGAGTGAAGTTATTTCTAGGCGTGTTCTACACCTCTGCCAGAAATATTCCTTTCTTGGAATACTTCTTTTAAGCTAACAATCGGAAGTAACACTGATTGCTCGAACATTCATGTGTACATACGTCTTGGCTTTGAGAGGAGAAGCAGTATCGAAATGAAAACAGTGAATATCACACCTGATTTCTGTTTAGTTAGAAAGGATACCGATTGTTTACACTGTTCCTTTCGCAAAGAGCGGTGGGGCATCCATATTATGGATAGCTATGGCAGTGGTGGTTTCAATTTTTTTATCTGCGAAGAATGTTTGCACCACCTTCTAAATAGAATTGATGAACAAAAGAAAAGCGCGTGACGTGTTCGCCCGCATGCTTGCGCGCGCGCAAAGCATGTGTGCAATATATCGCGTGTCGAAATATGGTTAATATGTGCGAACATGCTTGAAAAGAAAAGGAGAAGAAACATGCCTGTTTTAGTGACTGGGCATAACGCGCGAGGACTGCCGAGTAATTGTACCAATACTTGGAGGAAGAGTACACGATGCGAGTGGAGCTGAAGTACGCAATACTATTTTGAAGTTAGGGGGGGTATGAATGAAAGTTGTACTGTTTTGTGGTGGCTTGGGAATAAGATTGCATCCGGATACGGTAAACGTTCCCAAACCTCTTGTGCTCATTGGAGGAAAACCTGTTTTGTGGCATCTCATGAAGTATTATTCCTATTTTGGGCACAAAGACTTCATTCTCTGCCTCGGTTATAAAGGAGAAGCGATTAAGAAGTTTTTTCTAAACTACGACGAGTGTTTATCGAGCGATTTCATTTTCTCAAACGGAGGTAGGACGCGGCAATTACTCGATAGTGACATCGAAGATTGGAGAATAACCTTCGCAGACACGAGCGTCCATTCAAATGTGGGACAGAGACTGAAGGCAGTTCAGAAATACCTCGAAGGGGAGGAAATGTTTCTAGCTAATTACAGTGATGGTCTCTCTGACTTGCCTCTCCCCAAACTCATTAATTTCTTCATTGACGCGGGAAAAACTGGTTGTTTCGTTGCAGTGAAACCGTTTTACAGCTTCCATATTATCTCGTTAAGGGCTGATGGTTGCGTCAAGAGCGTCTCTCCAGTGAGTCAATCTAACCTAAGAATAAATGGAGGATTCTTTGTTTTCAAAAACAAAATATTTGACTATATTAAGGATGGCGAGGATCTTGTCAATGAACCTTTTCAACGATTAATCCAGAAAGATGAACTGGTTGCATACGATTGCGATGGATTCTGGGCTAGCCTAGACACCTACAAAGATAAGCAACGGCTGGATGAACTAGCTTCCAAGAATAATGCATTCTGGGAGATATGGAATCATAAGAGTTAGAAGTCGTCTGGTGAGAAATAAAGTGCTTAGACTTAGATTTCTTGAGAAGAACCAAGAACTGAGGATTTTGT
>CP070730.1:186244-191447 GCA_020351305.1 Candidatus Bathyarchaeota archaeon | reverse complement strand
GTTAGGTTGATAAACCTAAGATTGCCTGTTTCATGCTAAAGAAGGAATGTATAATGAAGACGGAAGTTGAAGATACCTACGCAGAGGCCTTTGAAGGTCTTTATGTCAGAGTACTCATCAACTCTGAAGACAATGAAGTCCTACACAAGGCTGCTGAGGACGCAACGGCTACGCCATCTATAGTTATCGGGAGAATCGAAGGCGGAGTTGAAAGATGGTTAGGTTCAAATGAAACACCAGATGGTCGAAATGGGGCAATCTTACAGTTTTGGAAAAGTATAGACAACAAGAAGCCACTGCAAAATTCTTTGAGGGCGTTTGAAACTGAGCTCTCCTACCGCATTAGACAAGACATTCTTGTAAAACCCTTTACGGCACTCTTTGATGCCCAACTGAATCCTATGGGAAAACTGGACATGATGGAAAAAGTGGGTCACTGTGGAGATGGTTATGAATGGGAAGAAGAACATTTTGGGCGTCATGTCATAGTTGTTCCATTAATGGTGCCAGATTTCATTATAGAAAGACAGTTGGGCTATGCGAAGGGCATTATGGGGGCTAATTTCTGGTATATGTGTGAAACTAAGAAGGCGGTTATGACCGCGGGAAGGAAGGCTTTGGAGGCTATAAGCAACATTGAAGGAGTTATAGCTCCTTTCGGAATTTGTTCCGCTGGGTCAAAGCCTGAGACAAGATTTCCAATGATTGGCCCCACAACTAATCATCCATATTGTCCTTCTCTTAAGGAAAAACTGGGGAGTGCATCCAAAGTCGATAAAGGCATCGGTTTTATTCCAGAAATTGTAATAAATGGTTCTTCGCTAGCCGCTGTGAAAGCTGCGATGAAAGTTGGCATAGAAGCGGTACAACCTATAAAGGGGGTTCGGATGATCTCTGCAGGTAACTATGAAGGCAAGCTGGGTAAATATAAAATTTGGCTTAAGAAAATTTTATAGCATACTCCTCAACGTGTGTTTGAGATTTGGATAAATGCTATTAACCAAGAATCTATTGACTCTGCAGTTAGGATTTCCGAAAGAGTGGTTCTTATGACTAAGTATGATGCTCTAGGTTTTGGTGCCCTTAATATTGACAAGCTATTCAAAGTGAACAAAATAGCTGGACAGGATGAAGAAAGCTTTGTTATAGACTATAGTGAATCATGTGGGGGCTCCGCTGCTAACACCATTGTGGGCATGGCACGCCTAGGAATGAAGACAAGTTTCATTGGCAAAGTAGCAGATGACAGAGAAGGGAAGCTCTTGCTTGACAACTTCAAAAGAGAGGAGGTTGACACGCAAGGTATCGTTGTAGCAAGGAGAGGTCGAAGCGGAGTGGTAATGGGTTTTGTGGACAAGGAGGGAGAAAGAGCGCTTTATGTCGATCCTGGAGTAAATGACATCATAGGCCAGAAGGAAGTTAACTTACACCACGTGAGAAACACCAGGCTAATTCACCTAACTTCTTTTGTAGGGGAAATGCCTTTGGAAAATCAGAAAAAACTTGTCGAACAGCTTCCAGAAGATGTAAAAGTGAGTTTTGATCCTGGCATGCTTTATGCCGAAAAAGGGATGTCGATTTTAAGACCCATCATACAACGAGCCTTCGTTGTGCTTCCCAATGAAGTTGAGTTAAAGATGCTCACAGGCACGGAATACAAGGAAGGGATAAAGAAACTGCTGAATGAAGGACCTAAGGTTGTGGCTGTGAAACTAAACAAGAAGGGGTGTTTCGTGTCGAATGGGGAGGAGAGTCATTTGGTAGAACCTTTTAGGGTGAAGATTGTTGATACTACTGGTGCAGGTGATGCGTGGAATGCAGGTTTTCTCTATGGTTTGCTCAAGAATAAGAGCTTGATGGAATGTGGAAGGATCGGAAATTTTGTGGCTTCAAGGTGTATAATGAAGTTGGGCGCGAGAGCTGGATTGCCTAAACTTGCTGATCTACATCAAATCGGAATAAATGGGTAATTCTTGTGATTAATTCTTCGCACTCAAAGTTTTATGGGCTTTCATTGCCCAGTCTGGATTTTTCAGAAGCGTCCTGCCAATAGCCACTAAATCAACCTTTCCTTCTTGGATTAACATATCCGCATATTCTGCTTCAGCGATTCCGCCGACACCGATAACAGGAATGTTTACGACATTCTTGATTTGTTGCGCTTGAGGTATGAAGTAGCCTTGACTACTCTGAAACTGTTTTGGTCGACTACCACAGAGTCCCCCAGAGACGTCGATGATGTCGACTCCTGCTTCTTCTAGTTTTATGGCGAATTCTTGCGAGTCTTTAATTTGGATTCCCGATGGGTCTAGATCGTCTGACCCTAGACGGTAGAGTAGTAATCTTCCCTTTACTCTTTCCTTGACTTTTTCAACAACTTCGAGGGGGAATCTCATCCTGTTGTCAAAGGATCCACCGTATTTGTCGTTTCGGAGATTTGTTAGAGGAGAGAAAAATTGGTTAAGGAGGAAACCATGTGCCCCATGAATTTCCACGCCATCAAAACCAGCCCTCATTGCTCTTTCTGCAGCTATGGAGAAGGCTTCAGTCAATGTTTCAATCTCCTCACCTTGGAGCTCTCGAGCATTAGTATCAGATGATGGAGCAACTGGTTTTATTCCAGTTGTTTCCATGCTGGTGGTTCTTCCGGCGTGAGTTATCTGCAGCACAACTGGTGTGCCTGTTGCATGAATTCTGCTCGAAAGGTCTTCAAGCCCAGGGACTAGACTATCGTCATGTATTCCAACTTGTCTTTCACTCAGCTTGCCAGCAAGCGATACATAGCTATGCTCGACTATGAGCATGCCTATTGCCTTAGAATGTTTCATGTAGTGCTCAATGAGACTGTCGGTCACGGCTCCGTTGGCAGTGGCTAAGCTAGTCTGCATTGGAGGCATTACAATTCGATTCCTAAGTGTTAGACCTTTTATCTCCAGTGAGTCTAGTAGGCCAACCAATGTTAATACCTATCACGTTTCATGCATACCCACCTAAAAACTTTTAATCTACTTAATGGGCTCGCAAGGCTAGAAAGCTTCATGCCTGTGCCACTAAATTGATGTTTTGATTCATAAGGGTTTTAAGATATTAGCTGAAGACACTCTATAGATTAGGATAGAGATTATCAAGATGAGAAGCGCATTAAGACGATACAAGACAGGATATTTAATAGGTGCCATTCTTTGTTTGATAGGGCTCATAGCATTGTTAGTCCTTGTGTGGGAGGCATGGCCTGAGGTTTCCTACGAGGAAGACCCCATATCCGCTTTCTGGACTTTTCTTTGGACAGGGCAATTTAATCTAATTTCGGGCATTGAGGTCAAGCCCATGTACCTTATTATCTTGTCGGTCACAGCTTTGATCTTTGGGATGGCAGTTTTTGCGTTTAGTCGTCAGCGTTTTTTTCTTCCTGGCAAGAATTTCAAGCTGCAATGCCCTTTCTGTAAAAAGTATTGGAAGGCTGGCTATGACCGGGGCCAAGTATCATGTCCACATTGTCGACATCTTGTTCATCCGAAGCTAGCTGAAGAGTAGTAGAGTAATGTCAGATAATGCCCATCTCACTTGTTCAAACCTGCATGAAATGAATTACGCGTTTCTGTACCTATCAAGTTCCCAGTCAGTAACACTCCTTTGGAATTCGCCCCATTCAGTTGATTTGACTTCAAGATACTTTTCGAATGTGTGCTCGCCTAATGTAGCCTTTGCTAACTCGGATCTCGCGAACTCCCCAATTGCTTCTTTTAGGTCTGCTGGTAGCGTCTTGATGTAAAATTTTTCGAGTCTCCGATCGTCAAATCCATAGACATCTTCTTCTACAGCATGGGGAGGTTCAATCTTCTCTTCTATTCCTTTGAGACCAGCCGCTAACATCACTGCAAAAGCCAAATATGGATTGCAGCTTGGATCGGGACATCTCAGCTCAAGTCTTGCTGACTTTACTCGGCCTTTGCTGTATTTTGGGACTCTCAGTAGTGCTGACCGATTTCTTTGTCCCCAACAAATGTAAACTGGTGCCTCATATCCCCGTACAAGGCGTTTATAACTGTTAACTGTCGGGCATAAAACCGCTGCGATTTCCCTGATGTACTTGAGCTGCCCTCCTAAGAAATAATAGGCTAGTGAAGACAGGTTGTATTTGTCCTCTTTGCCATAGAACAGGTTTTCGCCATTATTGCTGAGTATTGACTGGTGGGTATGCATGCCACTTCCATTGACGCCAAAAATAGGTTTTGGCATGAAAGTTGCGTGTAAACCTTTATCGCTTGCGACAGTCTTTATGGTTTGTTTAAGAATCAACACGCTATCAGCAGTCTTCAAGCCATCAGAATAGCGGATGTCTATTTCATGTTGGCTTGGAGCACATTCGTGGTGAGTCATCTCGACTTCTATGCCTAATTTTTCCAGAGTGGACACCATTATGGCTCGTATGCCTGTAGCAAGGTCCTGTGGAGAGAAATCAAAATACCCAGCGTTATCATGATATGCTGTGCTTTCTTTGGACCTGAATAAGAAGAACTCGATTTCTGGACCGACGTTGTAATAATAACCTTGGCTTTCAGCCTTCTTTAGATTCCTTTTCAAAATATATCGTGGATCGCCTTCGAAGGGATTCTTACTAGGTTCATGAACATCGCAGATTATTCTAGCAACTTTTTTATCATCGCGAGGCCAAGGAAGTCGAAGATATGTAGACAAGTCCGGAACCAATAGCATGTCGCTCTCATGGATCCTTGTGAAACCTTCCACAGAAGAACCATCAAACCATTTTCCGTAGTCAATGCAATCTTCTAACTCTCTCGGTGCAATTGTGACACTTTTTAGATTTCCATAGAGATCACAGAACATCAAATCTATAAAATCAATTTTGTCACGTTCTACTGTTTTCAGTGCTTTATCCTTTTCCATAGAGTCAGACAATTTTAGGTTACTCACAGCAGGAATATATCTTGATTCCATTACAGCCTAATTAAAACTTACTTATTCAAGCTCTATAGGGATACGCATGCATCCGACACGAAGTTTCCGAAGATGCGTGCGTGCATCTGCAGTTTATTGCAGTGTTATTTGAATTTGTTGTAGTATACTATCTTATTCAGATCCTTTCTTGATGATTCTTTGATTCTCTCTGGCACGCCGATTGGTAAGATAGCTATTACCCTCATCCTTTCTGGGATTTGCAATAGGCTTTTTATTTCCTCTT
>CP070730.1:176809-186144 GCA_020351305.1 Candidatus Bathyarchaeota archaeon | reverse complement strand
GCCGGAAATGGCCATAACCAAACAAGAAGCTGTTTGAAACCGAAAGGGAGACGCTTCAAAGGTAAACGGGATGTAATAGTCAATCCCCAAGCTATCAGCGATTCCCTGAAATTCCTCCATCAAATCAGGCGTGTAGATCCTGACTTGTTTCTCATATGTACGTGATTTTTCCAAAACCTCCTTTGTGTACCTTGGTGGATATCCTTGTTCACTTTTCAGAATCTCTCCCAATTTGAGACCTATCTCATAATGGGATCCACTAAGCTCGATTCTTCTTATCATTATAACTCTTCCTCGATTCTTCTCCAAGATGTTAATTCTCTTAAAAATTTTCGCCTGCATATTCATGTCAGGTTGAATATTAGCGTGCACACGCTAGTCGCATACACTTAAAAACCATGCTTTCTTATTAGCGCCTTGTGTCTGGCATGAAGGAATACGATTTGATATCAATAGGCACGGGCTCAGCAATGAATATCGTGAGCGCTATGATTCAACAGAACCCAAACATGAAGGTTGCTGTCATAGACAAGGACGAACCAGGTGGCATTTGCTTGACACGAGGTTGTATACCATCAAAGATGTTGCTATACCCTGCTGAACTAGTGAGGACAATCGAAACAGCAGACCAATTCGGCATAGACGTTGACATTAGGAAAATAAGCTTCAGGAAGGTCATGGAAAGGATGAGATCCTTCATCAATAAAGACATAAACATGATTCGTCAAGGACTTTCCCACTCCAAAAATATCGATTACTATCCAGTCATCGCCGAGTTTGTCCGCCCATATACGCTGAAGGCTGGTAACGATGAAATCACATCAAAGATGATATTATTATGCACTGGGTCAAAGCCCATAATACCACCAATAAAAGGGTTGGGGAGTGTAGATTATCTTACAAGTGACACGGTTCTCCAGATTAACCAGCTCCCCAAAAGTATTGCAATAATTGGCGGAGGATACATAGCAGCTGAATATGGCCATTTCTTCTCAGCAATGGGATCTAAAGTCACTATAATTGGCAGAAATCCCCAGTTTTTGAAACAAGAGGAACCCGAAGTATCAGCACTGGCTAAGAAAGAAATGCAAAAACACATGACAATCCTCACCAACCACGAAGTTCGCGAGGTCGAAAAAATCCCAACAGGGAATAAAATACTTGTTGCTGTTAATAGAGAGAACGGAGAAAAAACAACAATAACAGCTGATGAAATACTCGTAGCCACTGGAAGAGGGCCAAATACTGGCATCCTTCATCCTGAAAAAGCTGGAATAGAAACGGACAATAGAGGATGGATCATCACCAACGAATATCTGGAGACCTCTCAACCAAACATCTGGGCTTTCGGAGACGCTAACGGCAAACAACTCTTCAAGCACGCCGCGAACTATGAATCCAGAATCGTCTATTACAATGCAGTACTGAAGAACAAGACAAAGCCCGATTATCATGCAATTCCACACGCTGTTTTCATGTATCCCGAAATCGGAAGCGTCGGGCTCGGAGAGAAAGAAGCAATTGAAAAATACGGAGAAAGGAATGTACTAGTCGGGAGATATCTTTACGAAAACACCGCTAAAGGAGAAGCTATGGCCTCAAAAGATTACTTTATCAAGGTGATCGTTGAAAAGGAAAACAAGAAGATCTTAGGGGCACATATCATTGGGCCATACGCCTCTGTTCTTATTCAAGAAATCATAAATCTCATGTATACACCTGAGCAAAGTGCTGAACCAATAATCAACGGAATGCACATCCACCCTGCACTGAACGAAGTGGTAGAGAGAGCATTTCGATCCCTTACGATCCCAGAGCATCACCATCACACCATCGAGCACCACTGATGTTGGATGAAGGCGCTCGCGTAGGCATGTACGCAAAGGCGGGTATTCACAGTAAAATCATACATGGTCCGTGGTAGCCCGGGAGAGATTCGAACTCTCGTCAGAGGGTCCAAAGCCCTCTATGCTTGTCCACTACACCACCGGGCTCTACATTGGCTATACACTCTACCATCGTAAAAATCTTAACATTTCATTTATACTTAACATGTGTAGAACGGGAAGTATCTTGGGCGTCAACCTTACTCCTATTATGGTAAGAAAAATACAAACCTTAGACGATTTACGAGGCAAGAGTCTTGCTGTAGACGCAAACAACTACCTCTACCAGTTCTTATCCCTCATTCGAACAAGAGATGGTACGCCCCTAAAAGATTCGAGGGGAAACATTACATCCCACCTTGCAGGTCTAATGTTCCGCTCCACACGACTATTACGCGATTTCAGAATTGACCTTGTTTTCGTGTTTGATGGAAAACCACCAACAATGAAAGGAGAAGAAATTAAGAAGAGAAGAGCGCAACGAGAGAAAGCTTTCCGGGAATGGCAGGAAGCGCTAAAAACACGCGATTACGCCAAAGCTTTTTCAAAAGCAGTCATGACCAGTAGACTAACGCGAAGTATGATAGAAGATGCTAAAACGTTGCTTCATCTTCTTGGAATCCCCTATGTACAAGCACCAAGCGAAGCAGAGGCTCAGGCAGCCTATATGGCAAAACAAGGTGATGTTTGGGCAGCAAGCAGCAAAGACTATGATGGCATTCTTTTTGGAGCGCCAAAACTACTACGGTTTTTGACAATTCAAGGAAAAGAGTATCTACCAAGTAAAGGAGTAGCAAGACCATTGAAGCCGGAACTTATCATCCTTCAACAATTTCTTTCACATCATGGAATCTCTAGGTCACAACTTATAGATTTGGCAATCTTGGTTGGAACGGATTTCAATGAGGGTATAAAAGGCATAGGACCCAAGACAGCGCTCAAAATCATCAAGAAACATCGAAAGATAGAAAACCTACCAGGCGAATTAGCGCAGAAAATCCCTCCAAAGTATGCAAAGGTAAGAGAAATCTATCTCAATCCAGAAACAACATCTGAATATAACCTTTTATATGGACCATTGCGTGAGGAGGAGCTTTCTCACTTTCTAATAGACCAGAGAGACTTCGCTCAGAAGAGAGTGGAAACGATCGTTCAAAGAATGAAAGATGTCTATCGATTGAAAAAGCAAACGAAACTCGAAGGTTGGTTTGGAAACTTGCATAATTTATAGCTTTAATGATGAAATCAAGTGAAAAATTGCTTTTGGACATCTCATTAGATAGAAAGTGACAGAAAAGCATCAGAAAGTTATTTAAACCCTTTTCACGAAAACGTACGGTAACCATATGAGGTTAATAGAATGAGGTCAGATTACGCATTATACATCGTAGCCATAATATGCTTTATAGTTGCAGTCTATACAACTACCCTAAGTATTGAAACCCCACTCTACATCTCCGCGTTAGCTGTTCTTGGTATAATCTTCATCGGACTGGGATACATGTCAAGACCGAAAAAGACAACACTCACAATAATACCTGCATCTCAACCAACACCGCCTGAGTCAGCACCTGAATCAAAAACTGAAACAGAGAAAACAGCTGCAAAAAGAACTACACGAAAGAGGAAGACTAGGAGACGCAAAAAGAAGACTTAACATTCCAGAATGAAGACCTAGCACAAAATCCATTCTACTTTTACTAACATTCAACACGCAATGTTATCAATGAGTTGTCCATGCTCTGATCTTCAATCCATAGCTTTTGGAGCCTACTTTTCAGAAGAAGAGTGCTGAAAAGCTTCAACCTCATGTTTAGAAAGGTTTTTTTAGGAATGCTACGGATCAAAGAAAGCTTTGAGTCATGCTCCTTTTATTGGGTTTCCTCAGCTTCTGTAGTTTCCTCTGTGACAGTCTCAGCCTCAGCTTCAGTGGGTTTTTCTTTTGCTTCTCCAACGACCTCTGCTTCAGCAAATCTCCTGCTTATTCTAGTTATGCGTATTCTTACTTGGTCACCTGGTTTTGTGTTTGATATAAAACATACCAGACCCTTGATTCGCGCTATTCCTTCGCCACGGCGACTGAGCTCCAATATTTCAACATCGTATTCTTTTCCAATTTCAACTGGCTTTGGAGGGAAACGTCCCGACCCGAAGTTTCGGCCACCTCTTCTCTCTCGCCTTTCATAATGCATTCTCTCACCTCTTTCTAGCTTGTTGGAAAACAGCTTGATTTTTCCAGAGATTCTACATCACTGTCAGTTTCCCATATCGACCAACGTTAAGTTGGATTTCTCCCCGAAACGAGGTTACGTAACCGTTTTCAACCTTGACGGTGTCGTTTTCATTGACTTGCCCTATCATTTCGTTCCATAAAGTTAGCTTTATCTGTCCTGTATCGTCCTTTATGATGACATTCGCTACTTGATATGTTTCGTTCTTGTATCTTGACATAACTTCTCTGGTTGCTTCTTTCTCGAGAACTTTCGCTTCTACGTCTACGCTTTTCATTCCATTTCTCAGGTCTTTTATTTTCAATTTTTTTCTTCCTTGTTTCAGTGCCAGCGACCAAAACCGAAACCATGCTAGAGTGGAAGATTTACCGGTAACATGGTGCAGTTTTAGTAAGCCGCGGTGTTGAAGGAAGGCTATGTTCAATATAAGCTTTGCGCGCGTGTTATCTTTCCTTTTATGTATTCATCATTAGTCAACACTGACATAGGAAACTAAGACTGAAAATATTCGTGTAGATAATGTTTAGCCCTTTTAACTAGAGAGGTATATATTGTAAAATCTTCCATGTATCTTTTATCAGAATTCTTGACTGTGACATGTGACGAAATATTCCAATATCGTAATATAGGTTAAATCTTTTAAGCACCAAGACATAAACAAATAACAAAATTGTCTTGGTAGGCGAAATTACCTTGGGAGAAAAAGAAAAGGAAAAGACGCTGGAAGAACAGATAACAAAAGCCCTCACAACCCCTGAAGTTGCAGCAATTAAAAGAATGCTTGAAAAGGACCATGCCATCGATTGTCTCTTCCTTCTATCTATGGATAAAGGAAAGTGGAAAAAGGCCAAAACTTACATGAACGAACATAACCTCACACTCAGCGATGGGACATATCGAGCTCGTATGATAGAAATCACTCAACTAGACTTAGCAAAGGCAACTCCTATCGATCCTCTTAAAAAGCAATACAATATCACGGAAAAAGGTAAAAAACTTGCAATGAAGCTGCTCAGTCTGCTCCAGAATGTCTAGCAATCATTCAACAAACAAAGCTATCTTAAGCACATAATTTCTATTACAAGCTCCAGAAATTGCGTGCTTGTTAAGGAATCTTATGCATATCCTCTGAGAGAAGGATATTAATAAATCACTTTATTAGTTTGGTCCAGTAGTCTTAATAACGGGCTAACAGGGGTTCAGCTAATGGTTGTTGTTGGCAGAATTAATAGCATCAAGGACTTTCATCGCTTCATGAAAAAATTGGATGTTCGAGGTATGGTTTTTATTGTAAAGCCTGGTTGGGACAATACGCACAGCTTTACATCAGCTGAAACCCTCGATTGGCTTTTCTCAACTTTGAGGGGAAGAATTAAGCTAATTGAAGGATATTCAATGTCGCGGACTAAGCCTGTTACTGATAAAAAGCCAGAAGAGTTTACGCCAAGTCAAGTTTTCATAACCCCAAGTAAAGCCAAAGCTCATTGGCAGTTGATTAAAGAACAGGATGAATCGTTTCTAACGTCAAATGGCATTGACAGGGTCTTGGAAAAACATGATGCTGAATACATAAATGTTACAGAAGAAGTTTGGTCACTGAGAAACCTTGATTCTGGTGAAGTTAAGGATTTTGTTGACAGCAAATATGGTGTGTTAGTTAACCAAGAAATGTACAATCTCGTTCCAACAAGAGTTTATGAGCTTAAAGGAAGCTCCTTCATAAGCCTAAACGTTAGCCATCAAATACATGGACAAGTATCACTTTCAACCAGAAGCTTGCTCAGTCTAATTCCTAACCCAGCACGCCATAGAGACTGGCAAGATAAAGGCGAAAGCCATCTATCTCAAAGAATTGTAGATATCAATAAGATTTATCGAAGTCTTTTTTCGCCATGCTTCTGGATAAACAAAATAAAGGATTCAAACATTTTCGTAGGAAGCAAGAATTCAGTAGAGGCAGATGCAGTTGCTGCTAAGCTTATGGGCATAGATCCGGAAAATATAGGCTATCTATCGCACGCTGCGACAGTCTTTGGCGGATACGACAAAAATGTCTTAATGGAAATACCCAAATCGCTTTAGATCACTCTACCCTCATTGAATATCATAAAAGGTTAGAGAAGTAATAAAACGGGAAAACAAATGTTTCTATTTGTATTGCAGTTTAAGATGATTTAATTCAAGGATGTAATGGCTGCTTGCTATGGTCTTATGGTTGATGAGAGGTTATAGTTCTAAGCTTCGTCAATGAACCTGCTAATGTTTGGTATTTCCGACGATAAACCTCTTCGCTCTCTAACTGATCTGATAACTTCTGCTGCAACGTTTTCCGGTGCTTTTTCCCAATGGTCGAAGCTTGTTTGCCAGAAGGCATGCCCTGATGTAGATGACCGCATTTCAGCAGATAATCCGAAAGTTTCTGCAACAGGGATAAAGCCCGTAATCATCGTTAAGGGACCCTTTTGTTCCGAGGCGACAATGCGCCCTCTTTTCCTTGTGATAAGGCCTGAGACTTCACCAACCCATTGAGCTGGAACTGACACACCGATTTTGTAGACAGGTTCTAGAATGACAGGCTTTGAAGACAGGAAAGATCCCAAGATTCCCCTTCGAGCAGCTGGCATGATTTGAGCTGGACCTCTATGCACTGGGTCCTCATGCAATGAAGCGTCCATTATTTTGACTTTCAATCCTCGGATTGGCTCTTCGCATAATGGTCCATTTTGACATGCCCATCTGAAACCAGCGATTAACATGTCACGGACTTCACGTAGATACTGCACTCCTTTAGTTAGGTCAAGCAAGATATTTCTATGTTCTTCTAATGCCCATACATTTCTCGCCTCATCTGTAGGCCAACCAGCTTCCTTCAGAACAGTTCCCATCCTCTTTCTTCCCATTTCTTCAGCAAGGTCACCTTTCTCAATCAATTGAATTATGTTCTCTTCAAGAGGCTCCACTTGTAACCAGAACTTGCTGTGCTTGTTCGGGCTTTTTGCCATGGCAACTATGCCACTTGACATTATGGATTCCCTGTAAACTACTAGTGGTTTTGATGTTATTATCTCGAGATCTCCTCCCGCATAATCTCGGAGAAACTTAACGGCGATTTCTAAATGTAATTCACCCATGCCGCTTAACAGGTATTCGCCAGTTTCTTTGTTGATGCTGGTTACCAAGTTTGGGTCTTCGATGGCTAAGCGATTCATGACGTCTATAAGGCGTGGTAGGTCTCTAGGGTGTTTAGGCTCTATGGCGATTGTTATGACTGGTTCGGATACATATTTTATGCGTTCAAAAGGCACCATGCTACTTTTGTGGTTTAGGCTGACTAGGGTTTCACCAGCTCTTGCTTGGTCGAGACCTAGAAGTGCAGCGATGTTACCTGCATCAATTTGGTTTACTGGATCTCTGAAGGCTCCCATATACATAGATACTTGCTGCACACGATAGTTTCTTTTGGCTCCTACGAGGTATACTTGCTCTCCTTCTTTTACTGTCCCAGAGAATAGCCGACCAGTGGCTACAAGTCCAGCATGGGGGTCCATTTGGGCTAAAGTAATACACATTACAGTTGGGCCTTTGGGATCAACGTTGAGCATAGCTTTTCCTGGCTCTGAATCGATGTCACCTTTCCATACCTTTGGAATCCTATATTTTTGAGCTTCTATGGGATTAGGTAAATGTCTCACAGCCATTGTTAGAATGGCGTTGTGGAGGGGGAGCTTTTTTACTAGTTCTTCAACTTTTTCGTTTTTGTAGGCTTCTATGATTTCCTTGAACTTGATGTTTTTTTCCTTGGCGATGTCCATGGTGAATCCCCAACGGTGCAGCGCCGAACCGAAGGCCACAGTGCCCTTGGTTGGATCGACCTTCCAATTGTTTTTTTGTTCATCTTCACCGTATAGGGCTATGAGATTATTGAAGTCGCGAATTATGCGAGCAAGTTTCGCTTGGATTTCATCTGGACCAAGTTTAAGCTCTTTGATAAGACGGTCGACTTTATTTATGAAGAGTACTGGTTTCACACGCTCGTTCAAGGCTTGGCGGGTGACTGTTTCGGTTTGAACCATAACCTCTTCAACTGCATCAACTACGACTACTGCTCCATCTATAGCTCTTAGCGCGCGCGTAACTTTTCCTGTGAAGTCTACATGACCAGGTGTATCGATGAGGTTGATGAGGTATGAGATGTTGTTCTCCTCGTGGAGAAGACTGATGTTAGCTGTCTTTATTGTGATTCCTCGTTTCTGTTCTTCTTCGAGGTAGTCAAGGGCTCGAGCTTGACCTGCTATCTTGGGGCTGAGAAGACCTGCTTCGGTGAGAAGGCTGTCCGTCATTGTGGTCTTGCCATGATCTATATGGGCGATTATGCCAATGTCCCGTATATTTTCTTTCTTAGCCATGAGTTGAAGGATTTCTGCGGTTTGTTTGAATCTGGGCATGCTTGGAAGTTTCCTTTCTTGGGTTGAACTTACATGGTTGTAACGACTGTCTCCTATTAACTTTACTGAGTATGGTTTCCTGTATGCTTTAGTTCTGGTTTTCTCTTCCTATACATTCAAATACTAGTCTTTCCATTGCCTATGTCACCGTAAATGCAAAGAAGGCAGCGATTCAAAATGAGCGAAGAACAAGACGTGATATACATCGGAAACAAACCTCCAATGAACTACGTGATGGCAGTGATTACTGGCTTCAACATGGGCACAACGACAGAGGTTATTCTAAAGGCACGCGGCCGCGCCATAAGTACGGCTGTTGACGTCGCTGAAATCATACGCAACCGATTCCTCAAAGACACCAAAGTCCACGCCATTTCCATTGGTACAGAGCAAATCACACCAAAAGAAGGCGGTAACCCGAGAAACGTCTCAACAATGGAGATTACTCTCAAAAAGTAGATATTTGGGACACTGTAGACCGCCTATCCCACCTATTTTTTCTTTACAGAAATGTTAGAACAGTGCTAAGCTTAGCGCACACATCTCTTTCCCCTCCAACCCACAAGCAAAGCTTCTTACTTAGGAGGTGATCCGGCCGCAGGTTCCCCTACGGCCACCTTGTTACGACTTTTCCCCTCTCGCGAACCTCAGGCTCGACACAGCCACAAGGACCGCGCCTCACCCAAAGCCCACTCGAGTGGAACGACGGGCGGTGTGTGCAAAGAGCAGGGACGTATTCACCGCGCGTTAATGACACGCGATTACTAGGCATT
>CP070730.1:173570-176709 GCA_020351305.1 Candidatus Bathyarchaeota archaeon | reverse complement strand
CTATTTTTTACACCCATTCTTTGGCTTGAATTTTGTGCCTACTCAATTGCTATGGCGCAAAGCACCATCTGGTTTCTGCAAATGCTTAGACAACGAAGCAAGAGGGAAGCAGTTCGAACATGCATACTTATTACTATCTGTGCTCTAATTTTGTCATTTTCAGCTGTCATTGAGTGGATTATGATAAATATGAGTCTTGGCTAGCTTTGCCTTGTATTTTCTTTCTATACAGAAATCGGAGAGATCGTTCTAAAAGCTTAGAAAGTTATGATGTCTTGGGTTTCCTAGCTTTGATAATTTCAAGGCTCATGTCTAAGGTCTTAACGCTATGAGTAATCTCACCAATACTCAGGATGTCAACTCCTGTTGCTGCATATTCAAGAATATTCTTCTCTGTTATCCCTCCGCTTGCCTCAAGCAATATATTGTCTCTAACTCCTTCATTTCTCAATAGAGATACTGTTTCCGCTACTTCCTCTGATGAAAAATTGTCCATCATAATTATGTCACATGTGGCTTTTGCAGCTTCACAAGCCTCTTCAATAGATGTTACTTCTACTTCTATTTTCTTAGAAAAAGAAGCAGTTTCACGAATTTTCTTCATCACCTTTTTGAGGCTACCAACGATTTTGATATGATTATCTTTTACTAGAACCAAATCATCAAGATGCAATCTATGTGTGTCGCCTTCTCCAAGAAAAACAGCCTTTTTATCAAAATAGCTGAACCCTGGGGCTACTTTTCTAGTGCAAGCAACGCGCCCCTTGAAGCCGGTTTTTCGTACTTTGTTCACTAAATTTCTTGTTGATGTTGCTATGCCACTCATCCTAGAGAGAATGTTGAGAAGAGTCCGTTCTACTGAGAGGAGTGTTCTACCATCTCCAGTGATTGTAAGGATAGCAGTTTTGGTTTTAATCTGGGAGCCGTCAACCACAAGAGGTTGAGCTTGCAGATCAAGGCTTTCGCATAAGATCAGAGCTTCCTCAATACCTGCAACTACGCCTTCTTCCTTCACAATAATCTCCGCTTCAACGAACGAATTTTTTGGAATAGTTATTGTGTTTGTTATGTCGCCCTGACCGAGGTCTTCTTCTAAAATTCTTCGTAACTTTTCTTCTAAAATTCTTTTAGGCAGGAATATGAACCTCGCCTCCTTCAACCACATCGATAATTGTCTCGACGACCATTTCTAATCCACTCATTGTTGAAACTTCACTCCGAACCTCAAGGGCGCGCTCTCTAAGGTTCTTGTTTTCGAGAACTTGTTTCACCCTTGAAAAAAGCATCTTTTTGCTGAGGTCATCTTGTTTAATGATCAAAGCAACACCGAGATCCTCAGCCTTTCGGGCATTATTTATTTGCTCGGTGTGACTTGGTGTTGGAATTAGAATCGTGGGTTTCCCATAGCACATCGTTTGCATTATGGTTCCATGCCCGGCTCGAGAGACCACAACATCACATGCTTTCATGTATTCAAAGCGGTTTGGAATCCATCTAAAAGTTGTGAAGTTACCATGCTGGAGAGAGCTTGAATTGTCCCTTGGGTCTCCAAGGGACATAATAATTTGATAGTGCTCTGGGAACATGCTAAAAATTTGCTGAAGCATGCTTATAAGATAGGCCCGCTCCTTCAAAGGCCCACTTATAGGGGCGAAAATTACAGGTTTTTCATCATGTAAACCAAGTTTCTTGCGCAGTTTTCCCTTAGATGGCAGGGCATCTGGGCGAACAGGCAGAATTGGGCCTATGAGGTTTATTTTCTTTTTATAAGCTTTTGGGGTACGCAAATTACCAGTGGAAATAGTGTATGGTGGGGGGAAATCAGGGATCATCACTTTCACTCCACTTGTCCAAATCTTTCCAAGGATTGCCAGAGTTATTGTATCTGCAAACTTAGCAAGGCGCAAATAGTGCGTTCTTCTTGGGATGATTACCTGAAATTGGTTAAGGATGCATATCGCTGGTGTATTGACTATTTTTGCTGCAATTAGAGGTGTTGCTCTCGAATCAGAAACCACAACATCAGGTTTAAAAGTTCCCATTATTTCTACTTCCTTGCCTATTTGTTCTAAAAGATTGAAAGAAGCAACAAAAGGTCCAGGGTTAATTGCAGTTCTTCTAAGGTCCACTGTGCCATCAGATTTAACCTGGAAATCCATTGACGGAACTTCAACCGTGGGGAAACCTTCTTGCCGAACATAGTTTACGGCATCGAGATATGTAGAGAAAAAAACCTCCGTTTTTTTATTTCTCTCCTTTAACCCTCGCGCTATAGGAATGCACCGACCTGCATGCCCAAGACCAACCCCACTCGGTGTAAACTGAACTCGCATTAGACTATTTCCTGTAAAGTTCTTTTCTTTTTATTTCTCCTCGAGCTTCTTCTTCCTCAAAAACTATTGCTTGAAATTTGTAGATCTTCGTAGTCTTTATCAGCCAACTATCGGGTGTCAAGCCTGCTTTTATGCAGCATCGGCTTAGAAACTCCTCTTCGTTCCAGTTACAGTCTACAGGTACTTGTGGCAATAGAAGACCTTTTAAAATTCCTTTTTCTACGATAAGGCCATCTTCACCTACTATAATCTTTGACGGGAGTTGCCTTGGATTGTCTACTCCGATTATCTCAGGTGGTGTAAGGACACTGACTTCAAACACAATTTGATCAAACTCATCAGTAGATATAGGGTGGAAACGTGGATCTTGGGTTGCAGAGCTTATTGCGCACTCTATAACTGCTTGCGCTAGTTTGGTTGTGGCGTAAGGATAACCTATGCACCCTCTTAGTTTTTTCTGATCGTGCAAAATTTTTTTAATAGTTACAAAAACCCCACCGCGTTGCAGCAGTCTTGAAGGTGTATTCCCTGGTGCATTGATCATTTTATCATTTTTTAGATATGTTTCCACAGCTCTTCGAGAAAGCTTTACCAGGAACTCTCCTTCTTCTTGTGTTAGTTGAAATCCCACTGATAATTCTCCAAATATTAATTGACTAATATTCCATGAAGGCCTTAAGTTTATCAATAGAATCTTAGTCTACTGTTTCCTTTTAGCAGAGGGCGAGTAAAAAACGTGCTGCATGCAAATCTTTCATTGCAGTTCTCAAGCCTACATCCCACCCACGATAACAGGTTGCTTCATT
>CP070730.1:163151-173470 GCA_020351305.1 Candidatus Bathyarchaeota archaeon | reverse complement strand
GCCAGATTTTGAAGCCGGTTTCTAAAAGCCAAGGCATGGTCCAGCTGTCAAAGACAACATCTCCATTCTTTGCCTGTTTCAACATCATCTCGTCAACTCTTTGGTCAAAAGAAGAGGCTTGCATTCGCTTTTTTAGGAATTTCATTCCTTCCTCGCTTTCCCACCATCCTCTTTTCACAGGTTTGAAACCAGCTTCTAGTGCTAAGGCTTTTAGTGCACTACCTCCGGAAAAATGGTGTAAATTGTACTTTTTGGCGATCTTCTTTGCGACAGTGCTTTTGCCACAGCCCGCCATTCCAGATATACATATGATTAACTTTTTTCTTGAATGGGAGTTGGATTGTGTCATAGTGATCTCCAGCCTATTTTGGCGCGATTTTGAGATGCCGTAGATTACTTTGGAGGTGGTTCTGTGGTTCTTGTTTTTTTAATTTGTTGAATATGTGGTGTGGCATTTCATTCCATTGCCCCCACTCCTACACCCAAGATTCTGGAAGCCACAGTGCCAAAAAATAATGAGCATGGGAAATACCATAAGACAACTGATACTCCGCCAAAGCCTGGAATGAATGCAATATTCGTCGCTCCGTACAATGGTATCAGGAAAAACCACCAGATGATGATATAGCTGAAGGAGATCAAGAGAAGTATTGTTTGAGGCTTTGACATCTGTCTTTGTATTTGAGTAATTCGTGGTCGTTGTTTCTCAAGTTTCTTAAGGATTTTCTGGTCTTTTGATCGTAATGCTCGAGTACTTAAAGAGCGAAACTCCTTCAACTCTTTTTGCATTGATTTATATTCTTCCCAGCCAATTAGCCGGTTAATTAAAAGGCGGTTAATCAGGGAATTAGCAAATGAAATAACAATGCATATCAATAAGATGAAGATAGTTGCACCAGGTGCTTGAGTTGAAAAGAGCCATTCTAGCAATGTTAAACACTCCTTATACCGCTCAATTCCTCGATTTCAATTATTAACTATTTCCATATAGTCGCGCGTAAACACCACAATGTCAACTATAATCAACACGACAAGGTTGAAGTTATCTGTCTCCTGCTGATCCAGGCACAATTATCCTCCCAAGAACCGGCGAAACGCAGGATACATCTCTGCCACTCGCTCTTGCATCAGCTGCTGGTAATATTGATAGATGATGCCAACTGATAACAAAACGCCCATGCCTGTTCCAAAGACTCCGAAGAAGTCAGCAAGTGCAGCGATGAGGCCTACTACTATTCCTCCAAGTATTGTAACTGCAGGGATGTAACGTTTCAACACCATCTCAACTGGGCGCACTGATCTCCTATAGCCCGGGATATGCATTCCTGAGTTTACCAATTGTCTAGCAACAGTTGAAGGCCCAAGTCCGCCTACTTCTAGCCAAGTGATTGAAAAAATTATTGCAAACAAGACCATGAGAGAGGCAAACACTACTGCTCTTAACGGATTCAAAGCGACATCTAGGATGCTACGAGGCGCTATCACGTAATAGACCAAGCCACCTATAGGAGTCGGCTGCTGCGGATCTCCAACAAGCTGGTATGTACCTAGAAGATTTAGGAAGATGTTTGAATTACCTTGGTTGAAGTTGTTCCAAATAAGCTGCGAGAAGAAGAATACGTTGGCGAATAGAGCGGATGTGAAGATTACTGGCAGGTTTGAAACGTAAAGAAGCTTAATTGGATATCTAGCTCGATAGCCTCTATAGTCAGCATGAGAAACAGGAAGTTCAACCCTAATTCCTTCCACATATATAACAACAAGAAACACTACCACGGTAGTTAAGAGTCCAAGCAAAGCAGGCAAATTTTGAGGTCTAATAAAGGCATTAGGCACTGCAGGGACGAGTTGGTTGGTAGTCGTATTATGGAATAGGTCAAATGAGATTATTGGATCTCCACTTCCAATTGTTTGGAAAAGTGCGGGAAAAGCTCCATAGCTTTTTCCATCTCCTAGGCCAACTGTTAAGCCAAAGCTGTCCCAAAGAATCCTTTGCGCTACACCAGCCATGATGAAAAGGCTAATCCCACTTCCGATTCCCCAACCCTTCTGAATCATCTCATCGAGTAAAATGATCACTATTCCTGCAAATAGGAGCTGGAGGAAAATGACGATGCTTGTTGGTGCTGGTAGAGCGCCATAGACTCCTCCAATGATATAAGCAAACGCTTGGATTCCAGTCAATAGTATTGAAAAGAACTTACTTGCGGTCGTGAAGAGTCCTCTATCTTCAGGGTTAGACATATCAACACCGATCATCCCTGAACCCGCTAGAAGTTGAAGAATTAGGCCAGCGGTAACTATCGGGCCTATACCTAGCTCTAGAAGAGTTCCTCGGTTGGAGGCAAAAATGACTCTCAAATATGTCATTTCAAAACCTTGACCAGTCTGCAAGCCATACAGTGGAACCTCAGCCATGATCAAGTAGATGATTAGCGGTAAGGCAGTCCATAACAGCTTCTCGTTAAACCCAACTTTTCTTCCAGCTGGCTTTGCTTCTGGTAAGAACCGTGCAATTGGTTTGAATAGCCCGAGGAATCTACCAGCCATTTATTTCCATCCAGGTTTTTCAATATTAATAATGCTGCACATAATTATTCGTTGGTGGGGGTTATTTGTGTAATTAATTTACCGCCAGCTTCTTCCACTTTCTTGGCAGCCAATTTGGAATAAGATTCAACTTTTATCGAAAAAGGTTTGGTCAAATTGCCTAGACCAAGAAGCTTATCATAGCCTAGTTGGCTAAGATCTAAGTAAGATAATCCATTCATTTTCTCCAAGCCTTTTTCTTCCGAGACTTTCAGAGCCAATTCTTCTAGTTCCCCAACGTTCACAATATTAGATTTCTTGTGTTGTGGTGAATAGAACCCTTTCTTGCTGAAATAATCTGGTTCATATTTCAAAACATATGTCCATAGATGTTTACGGCGACCAACCTTCCTTTGGCCTTTTTGACCAGATTTGCGATGCTGACCAATTCTACCCCAACCAACTGTTCTTGTACCTCGTTTTTTACGAGTCTTGCGAAGTTTATGAGGCATTTCCAAACCACACATTGTTCAAATTTCAAAACATGTTGTTCATAATTCTTGATAAGAATCAAATCATGTTTTCTATGAGTTTATTGATTGCTTCACCTCGATAGCCTGTTACTCCGCCAGCAGCGTAGCTCTTTTTTATTTTCCCTTTGTACCCTTTTTTTGGCGGGTGTGCGCGAAAAACTGGTTTGATCTCAGGCAAACGGTGAAACTCAACTTCCAGCTTGAATAAGGCTTCAGCCAACTCTTCCAAGGTTTGGTAACCAGTTTTTTGGGCATATGCGTCGCTGAGCTTTCTATTGCCAACAAGTCTTCCTCGATCTCTAAGGAGTAGGAGTATGTGCTCCTTTGTTATTTCGCCCCAAGTGACCAAGTTCCTCACTTTCTTCAGCATGCCTAGAAAGCTTGGACGATTATCCGTTAGTATTATGTGGCAGTTTCTGTTTAGGCGAAGGCCTTCAAGTGTTTTCTCTGCATCAGGAGACAAGTTGCTTGCGCCTCGAACTCTAATTACAGCCAAGCATTTTCGCTTTTCAGCCATTTTTATCTCACCCAGTCTTCAGGTGTAGTGAGACTATAGGTTTTCTTGAGAGCATCAAAAACAGCATAGGCAAATGAGGGAATAGTCCTTGTCGCCCCAAAACTTTTTGTCCAGCAATCCTTTATTCCTGCAAGATTCAATATTATTTTCGCTGTTTCGCTAGCAACTAAACCAAGGCCTCTGGGCCCTGGGATTTGCAGAATTTCTACACCACTGCATTTTCCCTTTGTCTGAAATGGTACTGAATGCGGCTTCTCACACCCACACTCCCAGCTCCCGCATCCTCTCCGGACAAAACTGATATTGAGCCTAGCATTTGTGGCTGCTTTTTCAATCGCTGTACGCACTTGCGCTGCCTTTCCGTCACCCAAACCTACATAGCCATCGCGGTTGCCAACCGCTACAATCGCTTTGAACCTGGATTTTTCTCCAGCATCAGTCTGTTTCTGCACCAAGTTTATGTTGATAACTTCTTCTTGTAGATCTGGGAGTAGAAGATCGACAATCTCTGGCTCCCGTATCTTCAATCCCTCCACAAATATTTCTTCCATGGAAGAGATTTGCCCTGCTTTGATCATTTTTCCCAGAGAAGTCTTAGGTTCCCACGTTTCACTAACGTCTCTCTTCTGTCTTCTTACGCGTCTTCGTCGTCGTCCTCTCATGGGCTTTTAACCTTCTTTTTACTTTTCTTCTCCTTCTTCTCCTTCTTCTCCTTCTTGGGGGTGAGTGTGATTTTCCCTTTCGTGGCTTGAAAATGTTCTGGCAGATTTTCTGGATTAAGTTTTTTCTTCAAGTATAGAGAAAACATCTGCTCATAAAGCTCTGTGTTTGAAGAGGCTAAATTCTTTGCATAATTGGCTATGTGTTGTCCTTCTAGCCGTTTTCCGTCTGGCAGTTTCTTGATATTATGTGGAATTTCTAGACCAGCATCGATAGCGCCCTTCAATGAAGCAAAAATTCGGGCACCCTTAGTAGGTTGATGTAAACCAATGTCTGCAACTGCTTTTTTCACGTTTTTTCCAATTGATCTCATGCCGCATAGTAGCCCAGTGAGGTATGCAGACGGTAGGTTTCCACACGCAGCTTGCCAACCATAATTCCTAAGTTCTTGAGAGTTGGCTGATGCAATAACTTTGTCTCCTTCAGGAGTAGCTTCGATAATTTGGACATTCGTGTGTTTTGATGAAGCTCTTGTTACCAAGCGGGGAAGTCTCGAGATTATTAGTGCTTTTCTTGCTTTGTAGTCAGTTTTTCCCTCTCTACGTCGACGATACGGAACACTGTAGGATGGTCCTTTTGCCATCAGCGCGTCCTCCATGCTCCTTTAGCCTTTATATTGCGTTCGAGTTCAGCAATTGATTCAAAGACACCACTACCGGTCATTGTGTAGAATTGACGGTAGGTTCTTTCGGTGATGACCCGCTTTTCCTTTAATTCTCGAAGTCTCTTACGTAAACTTCGAATTTTCTTCATCCAAATCTGCTTTTTAGAAACACGCGACTTACTTCTCTTGCCTGGACCTCTTCTTAATCCCTTTCTTTTCTTGATATGTAAAAGGCGAGCACGAGATCGACTGATTCCTTTTTCGGGCGTTCGCTGAATAGCTCTCTCATGAATGAGCTTTTTGATCTCTTCTCGAGTTATTGCTGTCCCAACTTCATCCATTCTTTCAGGATCGATCCATACTCTTTTTTGACCTACTTTAAGAATCTCCGCTGCAAGGCGACGTTGGCTTCTAAGGCTCATTTGTTTTCACTTTCCTTGTGCGCTTCTTAGGTTTGGAACGTCTCGGCTTTTCATTTGTTTTTCCTGTTTCCTTAGGTTTCGGAGCTGGGGTTTCAGCAATTTCCTTTTCGATTTCTTCTTCTTCGATTCCTTCTTCAATTTCTTCCTCAGGTTCTTCTACAATTTCTCTTCGGACAAGTGGATTTAGGACGTGGATTTTTCTTTCTCGTGCTAGTGAAGTTATTTGGATTCGTTTTCTCGTTCCCACAGTGTGAGCGATTCGAATTGCTTGAATCTTAGGATCCATCTTGCTAACCTCGTCGGGAGTGTGAATTAACACTTCTATATAGCCTGAAGGGTGTAGACCTCTGGCTATTCGTGGTCCTCCATACCCTATGTTTGCGGATTTGGGCCAACCTTTCACTCTAAATCGCATCTTGTTGTCTAATCCACGGGGTTTTCTCCATCGTTCGTTCAACCGTTTGTAACGCCAACTCTCATGACGTTTGAACTTGGGTTTGTTCGCCTTCACAGCTTTCCGTAACCGTACGATCTGCTTGGTCACTGTTCTGCGCGGTCTTGGTTTTTCATTCATGTTTCTACACCTTCGAGACGTTCGTACACGTATACGCCGTCGAGAAACACCCTAGGATCTTTGATCTTGACTTTTGTAGCTTGCTCAATGTTCGCAGCTGTCTGGCTCACATTTTCTAAGTTAATTCCTTGAACTATTACATCCTCAGACTGAGGTGAAACCTTTACATCTCCTACAATTGTCGCTTTTCGTGGGCTGCGTTCACCTGTGAAGTTTTCTATTATAACTTTGCTACCTTCCACTTTTACTGATATGGGAAAGTGGGAAAACACAATTTTCAACTTATAAGTGAAACCTTTTGTAACTCCTATTATCATGTTTTTTATGTGAGAGCTTATGGTTCCCACGGTTGCGGCCTCTTTTTTACGAGGCCATTCTGTCCTAATTCTCACCAGCTGGTCCTCTCTCTGGATTGATAATGGAGCGTGTGAGAAGTCTTTAGTCAAAATTCCCTTTTCTCCCGATATAGTTACCACTCTGCCATCTATCTTAACATCTACGCCTTCAGGGATTTCGACCAGTTTTTCGACTTCTAAGACACGCAATTTTTTTTGCTCCTAGTAAACGAATGCTAATAGACGCCCTCCTATTCTTTCCTCTTTTGCGTTCTTGTGAGAAGTCACTCCACGGGGCGTGGAAACAACTATCACGCCCATGTCTTTTGAAGGAAGGAAGCTTCTTTCCCATTTTTCAAATTTGTCTGCCTGTACCGGAAAGCGTGGTCTGATTGCGCCACACTTGTTTATTCTACCGAGAAGTTGGACTTTGAATTTCCCTGTTCCACCATCATCTATAAACTCGAACTCGCCAATGTAGCCATTCAGCTGCATCACTCTCAGAACTCTGCCAAGTAGCTTTGAGGCTGGACTAATGATGCATTCGCGCTTTAAGCGCATCTCATTATTCATCAATGCAGTCATGCCATTCGCAATTGTATCAGTCATGATTTTTCCACTAGCCTATTCGAATTTCTTGAATCCAAGTTCTTGGGCTATCTCCCTAAAACAGTGCCGGCATATATATAAATCGTAACGCCGAATCACAGATCCAAAGGAGCCACATCTTCTACAAGGTCTGCTACCCTTGCCAAACTTTCGTTCTTTTTTTTCTCTCTGCTTCCCCATCAAACACACCTTAGACAATTTCAACTCCCAAGGTGTCCTTTGTGAACACCATTGCCTCCTCAATTGTCAATGAATGATTTGTACCAATACTTGATCTAGTTCTTCGTCGTTCCTTAACACGATAGCCAGCTCGACCAAGAGCAACTGAGATGTTCATTCCGAAAATCCCGAACTCAGGCAGGTATTTCGTACCTGGAATCTCTATATGCTCTTTAATGCCAAATGAAAAATTACCGCGATTATCGAAGCAGTCTTTTGATATTTTGTTGTCAACTGCTTGAAGTGCCTTCGCAAGGAATTCCATGGCTCCTTCTTTTCGAAGTGTTACAAGGCAAGCGATTGGCTCACCCTTCCTTATCCCAAAGTCTCTAATAGTTTTCTTGGCTTTTCGCTTCACTGGCTTTTGACCTGTTAATTGTTCAAGAGCTTTTCCAGCCTTTTCAAGAGGTTCTCCAGATTGCCCTACTGATATGTCGACTGTTACCTTGCGAATTTTTGGTCTCAACAGAGGGGTTTTCTGCCATCTCTTTTGTATTTTCTTCTCTTCCAATGGCGATCTCACTCCGGCAATGATATAGACTGTTCACTGTCCCCCGTTACAAAAATGAAATCAAGAATTGTCTGAAAACGTTTTCCACCCGCTTCCTCTATTGTTGCCAGTAATGAGCGGCGCTTTTTCCCTACTGCTTCTTCAATATCTACGATTTTCCCATATGTGCCTCTATTCTTTCCTCCGACAATCAGCGCAGTCGCATCCTTCATTAGTTTCATTTGCCCAAGTATCTCACCATCTGGGATAGACACCTTAATGACATCAAGGGTTTGGTAAGTATCCTCTTTAGGGCTCTTTGGATCTGCAACTTGTATAAGTTTGTTGGTGCCATCATGAAGGCTAAGTTGAACATATCCTTTGCTAATGACTGTCTTGTTTTCTATTCGGCAAAGTCTGAATGTTGCTTCCTCTTTTTCTATTGGGTGTAGAATGAGCCCCTTTTCATGTGATAAAACACGGTAGATTGCCTTGGCATCTGGGATAGTTATGGCATCCATTAGACCCACAGGAAATGCCTCTTCTCTGCGGGTTTTTCCGTTTACCAGCACTTTTCCTCCAGAGATAATAGTCTTTGCCTCTTTTCGTGACTTTGCTAAGCCGAGAATGTCTCTCATGACCAATGTTAGAGGAAGGCTTTCTGCAAGTGAGTGAGGTCCAGGTTTTGGCTTCACGGTCCAATTGAACTCTTTACGGTGGATAGGCCAGAATTTTGGCGCTGGCTTTCGTTTTAAATGTCTGCTTCCACCTTTCTTTCCCATTTTAGTTAGCTCTCCTTTTTAGTTCTAGATTTTTTAGTTTTCTTTCGCCTTGGCTCCTCGTTTTTCTAGTTTTTCTTCCTTTCTTTGGCACAGGCTTTTCCGGTTCTTTTTCTCGTTTCTTCCTTCGAGACTTTCTCTTCTTTTCACTAGGAGCTTCAACTATCTGGGGTTGAGTTTTGGCTTCTAAAGAAGGTTTTTTGCGCTTCAATGCTTCCCTGCGCAATTTATCGTCTAAGCTGAGGTTTATAATAATTATCTTTGATGGGTGAATTGGAATTGGAATTGCTGTTCCATCCACCTTTTCGCGTGTGACCCCCTCAACAAATACTCTGTATTTGTCATAGTCGACCCTTATTATTTTGCCTTCGAATCCTTTGCGATCACCTCTCATAAGACGAACAGTGTCACCCATTCTCACGGGGAAAGCGTTTGCTCCATGTTTCTTTTTCAGGTCAGGGGATAAAGGCGCTGAGAAATGTCTGTGACGACGATGCGCAGGGGCTTGAAACAATTTTTTACGCTGGGTTCTCGGCTTTGTAATCTGCATATCCTTAACCTACACAATAATACTTGCAGCACTCGCTATACGAGGCCACCGCTCTGCTGCCTCTATTGCTACGGGGCCACGGATTTCTGAGCCTTTCATCTCTCCTTCAGTCGTCATTATTACTGCAGCATTATCTTCAAACTGAACCCAATTGCCCTCAGCGCGACGAAAAGGCATTCTTTGTCGCACAACGACTGCTCGAAAAAGTTTCTTACGCATATCAGGTGTTCCTTTGCGTACAGAAGACATTATTAGATCACCTACGCCTGCTGATGGAACACGTCTCAACCTTCCTTTATACCCAATAACTTGCACAAGTCTGAGTTCCCTAGCGCCAGTGTTGTCAGCACACTTCAACATGGTGGTGACTTGAACACCTCTAGCAACTTTCGGTCTTTGCCCAAGCATTGCTCGCGCGAAAAGCGCCCGAGGTCTCGCTCTTGCAGCCAACTATTTCTCCTCCAGCTTTTCGATTATAACAAAAGAAACTGTTTTGCTTATAGGGCGACATTCAACAATTCTAACTTTTTCACCTTTCTCAGCCTTCAGACAGGGCGGATTGTGAGCAGGTATATGGCTATGCCTTCTTTCGTATCGTTTAAACTTTGAAACGTAGTGAAGAAAGTCACGGCGTATTATGGCAGTTTTATCCATTTTTGCACTAATAATTAGACCATCTAAAGTACGTCCTCTAACTGATAGAGTTCCATGGAAAGGACAGTTTGGATCGTCACATGATTTTTTGGGTTTCTTTGATGATAATACTGCCATTTTCACCAGATCCTCCTAACTCGCTTTTTCAATCGTGTTTCAGGTCGCCCCAATAGAATCTTCCCATCAATCTCTACAACAGTAGCGTCAGGGAAAGTGAAATGGAAGACAGTTTGATCCTTTGCTATGATTTTATTTTTCTCATCATGTTGAATTATGAAGGTGTTTCGTGTTTCATCAATGATTGTCCCGTTGATACCGATACAGCTTGGGTTAGAGGATTTCACAACCTTTGCTTCAAGACCAATAAACTCATGCTTAGTTATTGCAGGAGTGGCTTTCAATGTTTTCCCGCCCCTTTTGCTTCAGCCAATTTTGCCTCATGTTCTACGGTCAAAATTCGGGCAATGGCTTTGCGAAGTTCCCTTATTCGAGCATTGTTTTCTATGGAACCACCCGCTTTTATCATAGTCTTAAGCCGCACAAGCTCAGTTTGTAGTTCTATGACCCTTTTTTCTCGCTCTTCGGTAGACATTTCTCTAGCATCTTTTAGTCTAATGATAGGCATTCTCTTCTTTCCTCTCCTTCTTCTCTTCTCCCACTGGCTTTGTGGTCTCAACTTTTGTAGGTTCTTCCTTCGTAGCCTCTATGGGTTCTTCCTTCGTAGCCTCTATGGGTTCTTCCTTCGTAGCCTCTATGGGTTCTTCCTTCGTAGCCTCTATGGGTT
>CP070730.1:138182-163051 GCA_020351305.1 Candidatus Bathyarchaeota archaeon | reverse complement strand
TTCTTGCTAATGGTGTTACTGTTGTACCAATAATGATTTTATTTGTTTGGGTAGCTATAGCAGACAATATAATCCATGGATCCAATACATCCTGATCTGGTGCCCACGGTAGAAAAACGTGATCCCATAAAAAGAAACCCTCCCATCCACACTCTTCCCCACTCTTAGCTAACTTGATGTAATCTTGTGGGTTACTTGTAATTCCATGGTTAGCAATATATATGCCAAATTTTACCTTGTTGTTCAAACTATCACCAAAATTAATAATAAATCAATCCTTAAAAACATCTTCAATATATTGCAAAGGCAGGATTCTGATACGCATGCACACTAGATACCTGTCGCAAGCGCCCAGAAGCTTATCCTCCATTCATGTTGTAGTAAGGAGACTTGAATGTTGTTCAATACTGCAGGCGGAAAATCATTTATAGCTTCCCTACAGTAGACTTATTGTGATCATCATGAGAACTTACATTTTCACAGATAGGGAAAGACGGATCATTCAAGGCTTTCTCAGTGGCAAAATCGAAATGACTAACAGAGACTTGAGTAAAGTCCGTTCTCGAGTGAAGCTCTTTGAAAGGCTGAAAAATGACATTTTCCTTTACTTGGAGCTATGGGACACAGTTTTACTTGAAACTGCTGAATCTGCAACAGCAACACCCTTGTAGCCATCTTTACATGACGCCTAATTGTGTGCGTGTACTGCTGATTTTGCTTCACAGAAGCTGAGCATTAACTAACTTCACTATCAACAATACATAGTTCGGCTTCATCAGTCACATGTATCCACCAGTTCATTGCAACGAACATGTTATCATAATACACAATCAATCTGGCAATACTGTCTGCTGCTGCGACTTCCGGCACCTCTCCTTCCCACCTCAAAGTTTTCTTCTTACCAGGATTCAGAACAAGCAGTTTCTTTTCTCCTTTCCATGTCCAGTCATCCCCCTCAAAAGTCACCGCTATTTCCCATGTGCCTTTCCTCTCACCATTATTCCTAAAGGTTATTTTAATCTCGAAAAATTCATCTGGCTCCTTGTCTATGGTTCCTAGACATGTGGTTTCCATACCCAAAGGGCAAGCAGCTTGAGTCGGTTTGAGTAAGCAAATTGATGCTAGCATTCCAAGTGAAATTAGGACTATAATCGCTATGACAAATACCTTCTTCTTCAATTTGATAATCCCCTCCTTGTTAAGAATCTTCCTTTCACGGTTTCTTATATGTTTATGAAGTTGTTTTCTAGAAAAGGTGAGTTTCCTTCTTTATGGTGTGAGTCTAGTGCGATCTCGGGGGAATAAAACAACTTCTCGAATATTCCGATTGCCGGTCAGCATCATCAACATTCTTCCAAAACCTGCTGCCCAGCCTGCATGAGGAGGTAGACCATAGTCGAAGACTTGTAGATGGTGTTTGAAGGATTCCGGGTTCAATCCCTGGTCCTTTAGTCGTTTGATTAGAAGGCTTTTTGAGTGTACACGAGTTCCTCCAGAAGCGAGTTCGATCCATTTCCACATGAAGTCGAATCCTGTGCTAACATCGGGGTTTTCTTCCTTTGGTTTGATGTAAAAGGGTTTTGATATGGTAGGCCACTCCGTTATGAAGTAGAAGTAAGGATGAAGCTCACCTAGGGTTCTGAAGGCAGTTGTGGGTATATCCTCTCCCCATGGAATGTCTATCCCTTCTTTTCCCAGTTCTTCCAGAATCTGAGTGTAGGTGAAACGTTTTGAGGGTAATTTTGGGATATCTATTTTGTGGTTTAAAATTTTCAGCTCTTCTTGGCAATTCATCTTCACAGTTTCACAGGTGCAAGCCATAGCTTGTTCGAGGGTCGTCATAACATCTTCTGATGTGGCGAAGGCTTGTTCAATATCGATCGAGATAAACTCACTAAGATGCCTTCGTGTGTGAGATACTTCAGCCCTAAAAAAAGGTCCGATTTCAAAAATCCTTTCGAAACATAGAGTCAACTCTTCCTTGTAAAGCTGGGGGCTTTGAGCTAAATAGGCTTCTTTGTTGAAATAATCCACAGAAAATAACGCAGCTCCACCCTCAGTTGCGGTTGCGATGATTCTTGGCGTATGAACCTCTATGAAACCTCTATCTGAAAGAAAAGTACGAAGTGTTGTTAGCGTTGAGTGCTGGATTCTCCATATTGCCCGATTCTTTTCATTGCAAAGATCTAGAACACGAGCATTCAGTCGGGTGTCTATTGCAGAAGGGGTCTTGCCAGTTACGTCAAGTGGTAATGGATGTTCTGCTATTCCTAGGACTCTAATTTCCTTGGGGATTATTTCGAAGCCTCTTTGCGACATTTCTGTTTTCTTTACAACGCCTCTAACACCAATGCAGTATTGTGTCTGTAAACCATCTGCTTTCTCCAAGATTTCCTTTCTTGCTTTTTTTCTTGGAATAGTTATCTGGACTGTACCTTGGCGATCCTGAAGGATTAAAAATTTTATTGCCCCTAAGTCTCGGATTTCTTGAACCCAACCTAAGAGAGTAACATCTTCCCCATCATGTTCAGGCTTCAAGTCTGCAGAGTATAATGTTCTTCTCCAGTCTCCTAGCGGATCAAGCTTCATGTTGCGCTTGTCTCCCCTCAACGTGAAAACTCTACTCTCAGAACCATGTTGCGGACCTCTTTGGCAATTTGCTTCATTGCTTTAACATTGATTGATGATGGCCCTCGTCCCCTCCTTCTCAAAATGACCCTTGTTTCGGTTGTTCCGTCTGGGAGCCAGATTGTATTTATTGTTGTTACGGGTAAAGGCGCAAAGAGGTCTTCAAGAAATTTCCGGTTATCCACATCTTGTTCTATGATTCGAATTCTTTTACCAGTTTTCTCACCAATTGCCCTGATTATTTTTCCACCATATCCTAATAGGCGGGCAACATCTCCTCGCCCTACAATCAAAGCAAGAATCCCTTCTGCTTTAACGGCTTTATGGAAGTAGACTTTCTGTAAGGGCGGATATTTTTTCTCTAGAGATAAGAGCAAGCGAGCAATTTCAAGATCTGTGTCACTAATCTCACCAGACTTGACCTTTGCTTGACATTTTGCACATAATATTCCGCTTTTTAAGCAGAAATTACACAGCTGTGTTTTCACCTTTTTCGGTGCCCTCCAAAGCAGAAGGAGAGAGCGAATACATCGTGTGTGTTCTACGCCCTTACTCCTTGCCACACGTAATATACACATACATATATTTGTGGATTCTTAAGGTGCAGTAAAATAGATATATACATTACGGTGTAAAACCAAAGAGCCTCTTTTGAACTGCAGTAAACTTAAATAACGTTACTATTGTAAACTTCCGTCTTGTCTAAAATCATGGTGAAGGTCCTTGACTGCAGAAGCTGTTGTAACTGGGCGTCCTGTGCGATTGCTTCGCATGCTCTATGAAAAAGGCAATCCTATCACAATCTACTCTTTTCGAATTAAGCAAAACGAACTGGCGTCACAGTTAGGAATAAGTCGCCAAGCTCTAAACGTGCACTTACGTAAGCTCCGAGACCAAGGTTATATTCGAACAGGTAGAGGCTTCATCGATGTTACTGAAAAGGGCCTCAACTTATTAGGGATATCAGCAAACCCTGCATTTGTATTTATCAAAATCTCGCCCTTGAAACGAGAAAAAGCTTATGAAGAAATTTTTACATTCCCAATTCAACGTGTCTACCGAGTGGCAGGAGATATGGACGCTATCTTAGTTATTGAGCGAGAAAAACTGGATTATGCATTGAAGATGTTGGCAGGTGTCGAAGGAGTTCTAGATACAAGGACTTATATCGCGATTCAAACGTTAAAATGATTTCTTCTTGAAAGGTGTTACTCATTGAAACTCTACGAACATGAAGCAAAAACCATTTTAGCAAAATCCGGCATTCCGACCCCAACCGGATCACTAGCAGCTTCTCCAACTCAGGCGAAGAAGGTTGCTTCTCAACTTCACCCACCCTACGCAGTCAAAGCCCAAGTGCTTGTTGCAGGGAGAGGAAAAGCTGGTGGGATTCTATTCGCTAATTCACTGAAAGAAGTTGAGAAGGCTTCTTCAAAGGTTTTAAACATGAAAATAAAGGGGTTAAGAGTTGGCAGTGTCTTGATTGAAGAAAAAATCAGAGTGAAGAAGGAACTTTATTTCGGTATCACAATCGACCGCTCCCGTCGCTGCTACGTAGCAATAGCGTCTACAACTGGAGGAGTGGATATAGAAGAGGTCGCTAGCGATAAACCTGAAAAAATCTTTAAAGTTTTCATCGATCCAACCTTAGGTTTTAGAAGCTATCATGCAAGACAGATAGCAAATAAGATGGGGTATTCGGGCAAACAAATGCTTAGACTTGCAGGGATTCTTGAAAAATTCTACAAGGTAGCTACTGAGCATGACGCTGAATTAATTGAAATGAATCCCCTAATTGAAACTGCTGATGGAGGATTTGTTGCAGCAGATGCTCGCCTTATCATTGATGACAACGCTCTCTATCGCCACCTTCAGTATAAAGAACGTCTATTTTCAAAAGACAAAACTGAACTAACGACTGAAGAAATAAGGGCTAAAAAAGCAGGCTTGGCTTATGTGCAGCTCGATGGCAACGTTGGCATAATAGGCAATGGGGCGGGACTGGTGATGGCTACTCTCGATGCAGTTCAGCTTTATGGGGGCAAGCCAGCTAACTTTCTTGATGTGGGTGGAGGTGCCTCAAAGCAACAGGTAGTAGAAGCTCTGAACATACTACTAACAGACCAACAAGCACATGTGGTTTTCATCAATATCCTAGGCGGGATAACCCGTTGCGACGAAGTCGCAAAAGGAATTTTAGAAGTGCAGAAGGAAATGGGCTTTGTGAAGCCCATAATAATACGATTAGTAGGTACAAACGAAGAAGAAGGGCGCCGAATGCTCACTGAAGCTGGAATCCATGTTCTGGATAGCATGGAAGAAGCGGCAAAGAAAGCGGTGGATATGCTCTAGAGGTGTTGTTGCAAATGGGAATAATTGTTGATAGGAACACTAGAGTCGTGGTTCAGGGCATAACAGGGGCTCAAGGTAACTTTCATACGCGCTTGATGTTGGATTTTGGGACTCAGATTGTTGCAGGAGTAACTCCTGGCAAAGGAGGAGTGAAAATTCATGGCGTTCCTGTTTATGATACGGTTGAAGAAGTAGTTCTCAAGCATAGGGCAAACGCATCAATAATTTTTGTACCTGCACCTTTTGCTGCTGACGCAGCACATGAAGCGATGGAAGCGGGCATTAAGGTTGTTGTTGTGATCACAGAACATATTCCCATAAGAGATTCGATCCAGATTATGGCCCATGCCAAGCAACGGGGTGTAACCGTCATTGGTCCCAACACTCCTGGCATCATCACGCCTGGTGAATCCAAACTGGGAATAATGCCTGCTCACATTTTCAAGCAAGGCGGCGTAGGTATTGCTTCTAGAAGTGGAACTCTGACTTATGAAATTGCAGCTGAACTTACGAAACGTGGTCTAGGGCAGTCCACATGCTTCGGATTGGGAGGAGATCCAATTGTAGGATTGAATTTTGTGGATGCTTTAAAGATGTTTGAAAAAGACATCCAGACCAATGCTGTAGTTTTGATAGGTGAGATCGGTGGGGACGTTGAAGAACAAGCAGCGGAGTACATTGCTACAATGAAGTATCCGAAGAATGTTGTAGCATTTGTTGCTGGACGCACAGCGCCCCCTGGGAAACGAATGGGGCATGCAGGTGCAATTGTCATGGGGAAGGCGGGAACTGCAGAGAGTAAGATTGCAGCATTCAGAAATGCTGGAGTGAAGGTAGCTGAGAAGCCAAGCGACATTGCGAATTTTTTACATGTATACACTCCAAAAGCACGTAAACTTGAAGGAGAAGGCACGCGCACATAGAACACACAAACGGATGAATCCACTTACTCATACCGTGCAGAAATTTCTTCAAAAGGGAAATGCTTAACAGCTAGACGCCTTAGAAAAAGTAGGAAAGAGAAGCAGGAAATATACTTTGCTTTAGTCTCCATCAAAGGATGTATAGGAAATGGTTGATAATGAGAAAAAGGCCCGCAGCGCGATAGGTTTTGAGACTGGAAGTTTAACCAGAGGACAAATGGAGGCAATGCTTGACACTCTCCCTATAGAGATAACATTTGTGGATGCGGAAGATACAATTCGTTACTTCAGCAAAGCTGAAGACCGCATTTTCCCCAGAACAAAGGCGATAATTGGACGCAAAGTCCAGCAGTGCCATCCTCCAAAGAGCATTCATATAGTCAACAAAGTCGTGGATGACCTGAAAAAAGGTCGAAAAAAATCAGCTGACTTCTGGTTAGATATAGACCAAAGAAAGATTTACATAAGGTATTTTCCTGTGAGAAGTAGAGATGGAAAATACCTTGGGTGCATTGAAGTGTCTCAGGACATTACCGATATTCAAAATATTAAGGGTGAAAGAAGGCTTTTAAATGAAGTATGATCTGATTAACAGAAACATTCAGAAATTATGGATAGGCACATTTGCATTAACCATGTTTGAAAGAGAGGATTGATGGAGTTACGATCTTTGCCAGTAACAGATTTACAGAAGAAAACTATTGCTCAGCGTCATAGGCTTTATATGAAGATTTGTCGAGAATGCGGCGTGCGAAATGCGTCATCTGCTGTGAAATGCAGGAAATGTAGAAGCAAAAATTTGCGTTGGAAGAAACGGGAACTAGTCCGCTAGGCTTCTAGTGGTCTGTTCTTCACCTTCGAATGCAACGAAGTCTTTCCATCCTTTTATGATATCACTGACACGTGTTAGGTTTGCTTTTATTATCTCAAACCTGAAGGGGCTCTTTAATGTCCGTGCTATTTGCTCTAAAAAGAAGTTTGGGCGTCGTACGAAGAATTGTCGGTAGTAATGGCGAATTAGTTCTTTGATTTCCTCGTAAGACACAGTGTCTGGATGGATGTTGGCAACTGCAACCCCCATTTCCCAATGTTGTTCTTCCTGTTCTTCGGTCAAATACCCTTTTTCTCTAAATTCATCCCATAAGGGCATGCCTGGGAATACGCCCAGAATGTTATATTGGGGGACATCAAGGTGGATTTCTTGAGCAAACTTAAGGGTCTTTTCAATTTCTTGTCTCGTTTCTCCAGGAGCGCCTATGATGAAGGACCCAACAATTATGTCCATCCCGGCTTTTCTCGCTGTTTTTACAGCCGTTCTGGATTGTTGGGGAGTTATTTGTTTCTGATAATAATCTAAGATTCTTTGGCATGAGCTCTCTATGCCAAAGTAGATTATCTTACAACCTGCCTTTACCATTGACCTCATCAATTCGTAGGATGAGTGATTCACTCTTCCTTCACAAATCCACTCAACATCTAGCCTTTCTTTTGAAATCTTTCTGCAGAGCTTTATGATTCTTTTCTGATTTATCGTCAAGCTGTCATCTACGAAGAGGAACTGCCGATATCCTTCGCTTGCTAACATTTGAAGCTCTTCAAAGGTTTTTTCCACCGATCTTGGGCGCCAGGTACCGTGAGCGATTTTTTGGCAGCCACAAAATTTGCACCGATAGGGGCAACCTCTCGAGGATAGAAGTGTAGTAAATTTTTTTGGGGCACCTATGGCCCCGATGAGGGTTGAATGGTATTCGGTCTTTAACAATGCGCGATCAGGTATTGGTAACGTGTCAATGTCCTTAATCAAAGGTCTATCTGGCGTAGTTATAATTTTATTCTTTTCCCTAAAGGTAATTCCTTTCACTTTCTTTAGACTATGATTTTTCTCTAGTGATTTCACAAGTTCCTTGGTTGTTTCTTCGCCTTCGCCCCTCACTATTATGTCTGTCTGAGGATATGTAGTAAGTATTCTTTGGTCGTTGAAGGTAGAGTAGTAATTTCCGAACACAGTCGTGATATCAGGGTTGATCTCTCTTACTTTTTGGGCGATTCTTGCAGCAGTTTTTCCTGAGCTTGCAAGAGCTGAGAAGCCTAGTATGTCCGGATCTTGCCTTTCTACCCATTTTGCTGTTTGTACGATGGAGTAGCCTTCTGCAGCTTGGTCTAAAACTGAAACCTCTACACCCTCATCCTTCAGTAAGGTAGCGATGTAAAGTATGCCCAGAGGGGGCCAAGAACCTACGACTTTGCTCTTCTCTGTTAAGGATAGTTCTTGGTTGGCTCCAGGGCTTATGAAGGCGAATTTCATTTCTTTCGCGTTTCCAACTATAGACTGCTTGACTTGGCATAAGAGTCTTTATTATTTTAAGTGTGATGGAGTTTGTGTGAAAAACGCGAAACTATAGACATTCAAGTAGTTGGGGTGTGTCAAAAAAGATTCTGGAGGATTGCGATGCTTAATTCGGTATGACCTTGATGATAAGCTGTGTCAATGACGTATTGTTATGCTTCCAGTTTTTGTCTCCGCAATCAACCTTCCCGCCCCAGCTCCTATTTGACCCGTGTAATGATTTCTTCTTTGATAAGCATTGGCTAATTCTGGAACGCATCTAATGCTTCCTAAGCTTGTTGATGCTTCAACGACCAAGTTAGGTTCACCTTTCAAAGAGATATCGATACTCCCAACACTTGTTCTGAACCAATTTTCGCCTTTTGATAATATTCCAGAGAATTTTATAGATCCAGCAGAGCTCCGGGCAGTAACAGTTCCATTTACATTTTCAAGATTTACAGATCCTGCTCTAGTTCTTGCCTTAATTAAACCCTCACAGTTCTGGATGCTTAACGTTCCAGCAGAGGATTCAGCTGTGATAGTGCCCTTTACGCCAGAAACTGCAATGCGACCCGCTCGAGTCTCTAGGTCGAGATCTGCTTTCGAAGGCACTGAGATAAAGATGTTAGCTCTTGGTCCTGACCTAAAGATATATGATGGCCATCCCCAGACACCTACTTGCGCACGGCAATTAACTTTTATTATGTTTTCATCTTGTGATACATTGCAGTCTAAATGCTGAGGTAGTCTCAAGTCTAGGTCAACAGTTATCTCGTCTTCCTTTGAACCAGATTCGATCTTGACTGATCCGGGTGCAGCATTTATCACGATAAGTTTAGGCTTTCCAGTTACCTTGAGAACATGATGCCTTTCAACGGGTTTTATCTCTAAGACCTGAATCCCACACGCAGGACAGAAATTTGCATCTTTGGGAAGGGCAGTTCCACATTGTTGACAATACAGCATTTCTCTAACCTCGTTTTGATCATTGCAGATATGCGCGAATATTTAAGCTATTGCACACACTTGTACGCGCTCATCTTACGATTCCGAGATAGAGTGCAAAAATTTCATAAATTCTAGAATTGAATGTCGCAGTTTTTCCTGGGTGGCTACCCACTCATCTAATGCATCCCAGCTTTCATTAGTAGCTTCAACATAATCTTCGGTGGAGAGTTTGTTTTTTTCTTTATGCTTACGCCCCCATACATTCGCGAAGTCCCTAGCTTTATGAAATAGGTCAACAATTCTCCTGTCATGTGCAGATATCTTCTCAGCTATGGAAGGATTATGTTTTTTTATGTAATTTCCAACTGTGAGAAGGCGTTCCAAATTGATCCAATGTGCCTTTGCGGTGCCAAACCACTCACGAAGCGGGTAAAAGCAGTCTTTGTCTCCAAAAAACATCTCAAGCTCGTCTAAAATTTTTGCGTCGATAGCTCTCATAGATTGCCTTTTTGATGGCGTAAGGGTAAAAGTCTTTTGCCCACGCAATACTGAGCAAATGGTGTTAGTTGAGATATTTCTTGTTGAATTGTGCAGCCATCAAAGCATTAAAGGAGGAGGAGTATATTCTGCTCATGCACTGCTCGCACTGTGGTATATGTTGCGAAAAAACTGAAATGATGCTCTCTAACATGGATATTGAGCAGTTAGAGGGAATGGGTTATGACAAAAGGAAATTTGTACGATACGACAGGTACGGCTTTGCAAGGCTGAAAAATCGCTACGGAGTCTGTGTTTTTTATGATGCCGAGAAATGTCGTTGTAAAGTTTATGAGATTAGACCAGTGGGATGCCGGATTTATCCTGTAATCTACAGCGAACGGGAAGGAATAGTAGTGGATACACTTTGTCCATTGCAAAACACTATCTCAAAAAGAGAGATAAAAAGAGAAGGAAAAAAGTTAATCAAGCTTCTATGGAGAATAGACAGCGAAGCACTAGCTCGATGAAGTTGAAAACAGCAGCATATAATGAAAGCCCCCAAACAAGGATATTGCTATTTGGTTGACCATGATTAATGCTCTAAGCTTGGTATAGTTGTTCAGTGTGCGAAGGCGCGCGTGTGACCTGTAAGTAACGCAAGCAGTTTAGTGGAGTTTGGCCCAGCTATATACTTCTAGGATAGCCCCTAAGCACACGACTACAATGCCTCCAATGATTGACAGTAATCCCTGCACTAGCATTCCAGCATTTGTTATTGGCATTAACACTCCAAGAAGAATGAAAACAACGCCGACTCCCATGCTGATCCCATCTACGAGGGCGGAAAGCCGTTGTTTTTTTATGTGCTCAACCGGAGAATCTGGTTGTGTCGCATTCGAAGCATTGACTAAGACACCTAATCGCGCTTGTGCTTCTTCAGCATTCAACATGAACACCGAGAAAAAAGTGCTTGCCTAGATATAATTGGTTTGTTAATCCAGAGTCTATAATCTGAATCCATGTTCTTCAATTGAGGGGCAGATGGGAAGAACTAATGTTGTTCTCTCGACCGTGCATACAGGAATATGCTGTGCATAGATTTTTTTATCGCGTTGTATGATTGGTTTTTACTACATAAACCTTATAAAACTGTATGGCTTCTTAAGTATTCAGATAAGCTATTGCTTCGATTGGAATTGGTGGGATAATAAAATGAAAACGAGAGTTTCTACAGGCGTAGATGGATTAGATGATTTGATTGAAGGAGGTTTCCCAAAAGGCAGTCTCATTCTTTTAGCTGGATCCCCTGGATCAGGCAAGACTATCGCCTCTGCCCAGTATCTATACCATGGCGCAACTGAATTTGGTGAAAAGGGCGTTTACATATCTTTTGGCGAGAAAAAACACGTTTTCTGCGAGAACATGAAAAGATTTGGACTTGATTTTAAACAACTAGAGGCCGATGGAAAATTTAAATTCTTAGATATGGTAACACCAGTAGATGAGGAGTTCTCCGTGGACTCTCTCAACATTGCAATGAGAGAAGTCCAATCAATGAAAACTCGACGATTGGTCATCGACTCGTTTTCTGCTATGGTTCTAGCATTCAACAAGAAAGCAGACGCAAGAATAATCCTGAATCTACTGGAGGATGTTATGCGTGAAATTGGATGCACTACTTTGCTCATTGTAGAAGTTCCAACTGGGGATTCACGCCTAGGACTAGGGTTCGAAGAGTTCGTCGCTGATGGCATAATCCTGTTCCAAATATTTGACACACGATCAGGCATCAGAAAGAGAGCAGTTCTACGAAAGATGCGCGGCACCAACCATAACCAGAATTATAGTGATATCGTAATTTCAGATGAAGGGCTTTCGCTAAGACCATATGTTACATAAGCTTGGAGGGCACAAATTGGAAGAAACCTGTCAGTATGAAGGGGCTCTTGTAAATCCAGTTAGCCAAGACAGACCCTTGGGAGAGTTTGATAGCATCTTTGCTGAAGCTGTATCAGAGGGCATGTATTGGCTTAGCAATATAATAGCTCAAGTACTTGGCATCTTTCTGAAAGACGCCACGACTCCACAGGACGGCTGGATGAAATCAAAAATGAGTGTGAAAGACGCTGTAGCGCTTGAGAAGGGCTTAGAGAAAATATTTGGGTTTGGGGCCAAGCCTTTTGAAAAGAGAATATTAGATCTTCTATACGCCAAACTTCACCTAAAGGAGCAAACTCCTCAAGACTTTCAGTTTTCAGCAGAAGTGAAAAGAGCTAGGGAGCTTTACATATCCAGACTTCGTAGGCTAGAGGGCAATGAATGAAAACCTCGAGCCTTAAGGCAGCGAAGAGAATTGAACTACCTTCAAGTTTTCTCCGAACGTTTATGAATGGTGGTCTACCAAAAGGTAGTAGCATCTCCCTGATTGGTCCCCCAGGTGCTGGAAAGACAGTTTTCTGTGAGAGCTTAGCAAAAAGCTTCCTAGGCAATGGGTCAACATGTTTATATGTCACTATGGACAGCGCACCAGCACATATAAGAAATGACTTGAATTCAATGGGAATCGATATTTGGACCATGGAAAATGAGAAAAAACTTGTTTTTGTTGATGGATACGGTTGGTTAACTGGAAATTCAGAAGAGGCTTACCATGTGGAAAGCTTAGCTAACTTGGCAGAGCTGCTTATCTTGATAGAGCGAGCTCGCAGCAGTTTATCTGAAGAATCAAGTGCATTGGTAGTTTTTGATTCCATCTCTCCGCTCTTACTTCACAATCCAGAAAATGACACTGTTAAATTTCTGCAGTCACTTTCAGCCAGAATATTCAGCCAAAAGGATGTTGGAATGATTGTTATTCAAGGTGGGGTTCACAACGAAGAATTCTACAATTCAATCGCATATTTGGTAGATGGGGTGTTTGATATGAAAATTAAGGAATTCAAAGGAAAAATCAAAAGACAATTCAGAATAAGACACCTCAGATTCATGCCCCATAGAGTGGAATGGGTGCCATTTGTGATCAAAGAAGGCAAGGGCTTCATACTTCAAAAAAAGAAGTGTTTGAGTAAGCCAAGTATAAAAAGTGCAAGAATGCCCATGCTTGCATAGGACTTGAAAGATGATTACCGACGAAGAAGTTGAAAAATGCCGCAAGATACATGAAACCCTTGCCGAACACTGGAGCGGGGCATACTACGATTCTGAACAAAATGACACCTCATGGCTTCTGGGCGAATATGTAAAACAGCTCAAGACAGATGTTAAGGATCGTGTACTAATCATGTTTCATGAGGTTGAAAACATTATACAAGAATTTCCTCATGAAGCTTTCTCAATATTAGATGTTGGATGCGGAGTTGGCGGCTTTATCCACCACACCCTATCAAAACTCATTAAAGATTACCCAAAGATTGAATTCAGAACAAGTGGCATCGACATCAGCAATGAAATGATCACCTATGCTTCTAAAAATTTAGCAGATTTCAACGTAGAGCTAGTTAACGACGACATTATGAATCCTTACCTGAAACTTGAGAATGAACCCTTTGATGTGGCAATAATAATGTCCACTTTATCCTTCTACAGCGACACAAAAGTAGGCGATTTGCTGCGATCTATTAATGGGAAACTGAAAAATGGTGGGCTGCTTTTGGTAATGGACTTTTCCTCTTCATACAACCGAAGAGGCTTTCCCATAATCAATAAACCTTTGGGAAAGCTTACCAATATGCTCTTTTCCCATCTAATCAACGAACCCTTCCATTTTCGCAACCGCACTAAAGCTCATTTAGAAAGCCTATTCAGCGACACAGGATTCAACGTGGTTAAATCCTATTTAACTGAAGAATTAAGCGAGCCCAAGCTTGAAGGGGTGCTAGTTATCAAAGCACAAACCGAGGTGCAAACTGAGATTACTGACGCACAAAAGGACGGCATTGGAATCTCAATGCCTGAGATGGAGGTTCAGTCAACCTTCACTCCACATCATAAAGAGTATTCGAACATGCCTTAGAGTCATATGTCAGATCCTAAAGCTTTTCTTTATATAATGATGCGCGCGCTCCATTCCCAACAGAAGAATGAATCATAGCCGCTCTTATGGGTGCCCGCGTAATATAATAAAATTCACTGTGCGTACGTTCTATCCTTGATTCCTTAAATCGTAAGATTTAAGTTAATCTCTCGACATTATCTTAGTGGGGGCAACCTGGAAAATGGGAAAATCAAAAATTATTCCTCTAGCCTGTGGTTTAATAGGAGGCGAAGTTAATGCGATTTACGGGCAATTTGAAGTGTTTCTTGAAAACTATAGCACCATCAAAATCATGATTAATCGAAAGCCTTACTCTGGTCGCTCCAACATTCACTTTTCCGTCCCCTGCGCTGACCTACAAGATATTATTGATATCTTGCAAGAAAGCAAAGAGCAGCTTGATGCTCAGTGGCTTTCAAGGGTTGCCATAAGGGAGAGGGAGGAAAAAGAGGAAATCATTGAAGGCTGACAACGAATAGAACTTGCGTTGTTATTTCCAAGCTTGAACCACTGCGTGTCTTTATAGTGGTTTCCATTATACTGAGAGTAGCTGAACCCCTAAGGCTTGTTTTTTGCTCGCTCGCACGTTGAGCATTATGTAAATGTGTGCGAGTTCAATCTCATTGTAGCCTACACAAATGTGCATTTCTGTTCATTAAAAGGAAAAAAATATATTGTCTTGAAAGGGCTAAAACAAGGTTATTTATAATGATAGAACTACCTGAAGCAATAGCATTTTCTAAGCAGATAAATGAGACATTGGTCGGAAAGAGGATAAGATACGCCTTAAGGGGTCAGAATCCCCATAAATTTGCTTTCCCCCAGAAAGGCACAGAACAGTTGGGTGCGGAATATTCCGATGCAGATTTTGATCGAATACTCAAAGGAAGGACTATTACGAAAAGCTGGTCAAATGGAAATGTCATTCTCATGCAGATGGATGCTGACTACTTGTTAAGTCTTGGTTGCGGAGGAGAGAAAATTATCTACCATGAAACAGAAAGGACACTCCCTAAGAAGCATCAGTTGCTTTTGACCTTTGAGGATAATACGTTCCTATCTGTTACAATTTCGGGCTGGGGAGAAGTCCGTTTATTCAAGATAGGCGACCTGGACAAACATCCCAATATAGGCTATGATAGGATTAATCCACTTTCAGATGAATTTACTTCAGAGGTATTTGAAAAATTGATAGAGGAGATACCTGAGAATAGGAACCGTAATGCTAAGAGATTTTTTATCTCAGAGCCAGGGTTTAGAGGAGTTGGTAATGGTGTGATACAGGACATTTTCTTCCTGGCGAAAATCCATCCTAAGAGAGAGATGAGTTCTCTTTCAAAGGAAGAGAGAAAGCGGCTTTATGAAACAACCCGAGTTGAGCTTCAGAAAATGGTTGATCTAGGTGGGAGGGATAGTGAAAAAGATCTTCTTGATAATTGGGGGGGTTATAAGCGTAGGTTGCACAGCAAAGTAGTTAATGAGCCTTGTCCAGTTTGTGAGACTCCTATTGTGAAGGAGCAGTTTGGAGGAGGTTCCATTTACTTCTGCCCATCTTGCCAGAAAGCTAGATGAAATTAGAGGATAAATCAGATGATCGATCGCGAGACTGGTGGGTTACGTATTCGGAACTTTCTAGAATGAAGATTGGGTAAACCTCTTAGAAACTACTCGAATGTATGAAGAAAGCGAGTTCGCGAAATATAACCATAAGTGGCCCCAGACTGCAGACGGGATAAAGCAGACTGGTGATTGGTTCAGGAGGGGGAGATAGTTTTGTCGCAATTGAGTTGAAATCAGAGGGAAAGATGATTGGTTTGATCTCTTTCCCGAGAAATGAGTTAATACGCGCGCATTATAAACAGGGGCAAAAAGATTTTTTGTCAAGGACTTTGAGAAAAGTCTAGCCAAAACATAAGCTCTGACATTTGCTGCGCGCGCATGGATCTAGTTTATAACTCCTTAGTTAAGTGGCAATTCACTTTTCAAGTATTGTTGATTCCTCATCCTCACAATTTTCAGGAAAGTGCGAGTTTGTGAGACTATTTTTTTGTCATATACGTTGATTTCTCCGTCGAAAAGATCTAAAACAGCGCGAGCTTCTTGTAGTGAATGCATCTCAGGGTCCATGACTGCTAGAATTACGAACCCTTTTGATTTGAATTCTGTGAGGAGTCCAGAGAGCCATCTTCTGGTTTGGAGAGCTTTATGCTGTAAAAGGACATCTGAGACTAACTGAATGCAACATCTCCTTGGCGCTTTGATGGCGGCGTTGAGGTTTCTTGAAGCTGAGATCAAGCCAATATTGAGTTCTGTCAGGTTTTCGACGCCCTTCAATCTGAATACGTTAGGCCGGCTTTTCATAATTTCGTCTGATTGAGGATTGCAGATGAAGAGGTAGTAGTTTGATTGGAATTTTTCTTTGAGGTTCTCTATTTCCATCAGCTTTGTGGTGACGTGAAACGTGATCTGCCCTTCTTTGATCCCTTCCTCAAGAAACCTGGAAATCAGCAAGTCTCTTTCATCGCATGATGGTGAAGTGAGTATTACAGCGTATTTCTCTGGGATTCCACCTAAAAGGATATTATCAAGATGTTCATGCCCCGTTGGGACACGATCTTTGAGCACAACCTTTGAGACTTCAATTAGCCCATGTTTGACCTCTGAGACCATCTGATGTCCATTTGTGTCTACGAAGACGATTTTCGGATTCACTTTAAATGTGCCATCATCGAATGATTTCACGGCGAGTTCAACTTCTTCTGTCTTCAAGGGGTCGAGTTTTTTTCCTTTCATTTCTAGATATTTGCCTTCGATGTTGCTATAACTGGGTTTAGCAACTACTTCAAAACCTCTAGGGAACATCCCTTCCACCTTATCTAGTAGAACAGCTTGTTTTCCCAAGTTAGTAATCTGCATTTTTATGTTGGTCTCTTCTCCTACCGGAACTTGCTTTTCAGGAGTAACCAGAGTGGCTTGAATGTTTGCGCGTTCAAACTTTTCTAATCCAACTGCTGATTCTTCACTTGGGGTGGGGGTGACGAAGCTGGTTGTTGATGATGTGATCGTTGGAGCATGTAGGATCTCGCTAAGAGACATAGCGAGCTTCTTCTCTTCTCTGACTTTTTCAAGAAGCTGACGGACATGTTTACCTTTTGCAGGGTGATTTGCTTTTATATATGAACTGATTGAAGCTTGCAAAAGCTTCTCAGTTATTATATAATATCTTGCTTTCTTTTCTGGATCTGCTTCATTCTTAGCATTAGTCATGTAGATGTAAGCGTCGAAAAACCTTTGTGTCGCAGTAGCATATTCTGAAGCGCTTTTGTAGCCTGCCCGGAGGTAATAGTTTGCTGCGTTTTGTAGGTGTCGAGTTGCGGATGCATGCAGCTTCTTGTCTCCAGAGTACTCAAATCTTGTCCCTGCATCAAGGGCTTTGCAGAAATGGGAGTGCCCTAAAGCTAACAGCTTGGCTTCTTGATCAAGGCTGTGGTTTTTTGCTTCATCGAACAATAATGCAGCTTCCAAATAAAGTTCTGGGGAAGCCTAGGTTTCTGCTTTTGTCATTATTTGCCAAGCATTACATAGATATATTATGGGCATTAGCTCTTGACGGTCTTTGGCTTTTGTTTCCTTTGTGAAAGAAGGTTCGAGCTCTATGGTGTCAAGTACTTCTTGGAATTTTTTTGCTGCTAGTTCATATTTGTTTGAGGCAGCAGTGTTGTTCCCTAGTGTGTTTAGGGTTTTAGCTTCTTCTAATGCAGTCCTTCCAAAGCAGTATTCAATTCTTATGCCCAAGGCTTTGATCAATCTGTTTGCTAAATCTTTCTCATCTGCATCATCAATTCCATCTAATGCTATTATTAGAGCGTTCTTCGCTTCTTGGAAGAGATCGATGGCTTTCTTAAATAATTGGGTTGCGTTTTGGGTCTGTTCTGCTCTACTCAGGGCTTCTGCCTCTTCGAGTCGACTCCAAGCTAAGTAGTTTTGGCTGAAGTAGTTCCATCGGTTCGTTAATTTATGGAGGTCAGCAGCACTCTGGTAATGCTCCTTTGCTTGACTATACTGTTTGTTTGCGTGGTTATATCGTGCTTTCTCGATTTCGCTCCATGCCTTCATATAAGTAGAGTGATCTTGATAGAATTCTTTTAGTTGGGGGATTTTTTTTGAAGCTTTGATGTAGATCTTTGAGGCGCTTTCGAAGTTCTTTGCCGCCTTCAAATATTCTCCTAGAGCGCTTTGTGCTTTAGCGATTTTCCAGTGAGATTCAGCTATATGGCTAACCATGTCCAATTTGTTAGCTGATTCGATTGCCTCTTTTAACGCCTGAATTGCTTTTCTTAAGTGCCCTGGTTTACTAGTAATATTATAAAGACGATTCTGCAGTGTAACATATGTATCCTGATAGTTTTGGAGCGCTGCAAAGAGAGAAATTTCGCCTTTTTTCTCGAAGTATGGCATCACTTTCTTGCATAGCTGTAAGCACTTCTTTTTACTCCGTGCTGCTTTTTCGAGAAGTTCTTTCTTGCGATTAGGGTTTTGTTCGATTTCAGCAAGTTCTGCTTCTATCTCTGCGAGATAGTTTTGCATTACTCCTAGGTTCCAATAAAAAAAAGGTGTCAAACTCCCAAAAATTTCAACTGTTTTTTTTCGATATCTCAGCGCACTTTCGAGGAGGCTCTTCTTTTTCTTTTGATCGGGCTCAATAAGCGCCTGGGCTAGAAACGTTTTGCTGATTACATGTAAGACTTGCGCTATGGTCATTGGCATTTCAGAGTTCTCAGCGACCTTCAAGGCTTCTATCCCTAGCCTCTCAGATTTTGCCAGAAGATTTCTTCGTTTTTTGAGGACGGGCTCCCATAATGCTAGCTGATAGTAATGTTCAGCCTGTCCGGAAGGTGGACCAATGAAACCTCCTCTTGGGCTAATGAATGATATAATATTGTAATGATGGTGGGCTTTTTCATAAAATTGCATAGCTTCCTCAGCTAATTCTCTTCTTTTCTCAGGATCTTCTGTTGCACGAGCTTTCCAGTATTTATTGTATGCCATATAATCCAGACTATGTGCGACCAAGAAATTATTTCGAGTAATTTTGCCATATTCTAAGGCTTTCTCATGGTGTCTGGCGGCCTCTTCTTCTCCAGTATTTATACCTAGCCAAAGATGGGATAACCCTAGGAGAAGCGGGTCGCTAGCTTTTTCAGAGAGTCTTGCAGCTTCATTCAAGTGTTCGACAGCAGCTGAGCGGTTCTTATCTATGTCCTCTGATTTTGAAGCTAAGTAAAATCCAGCATCGCTCAAGCAAATGGCTGAAGCGAGGTGTGCTCTGGCTGTTTCGTAAGGATCATTGAGTTCAGAGAGTTCTGCAATTGCTCTCTTTCCCCATTGTACTCCTTTCTCCAAGATTTGTACCACAGTTTTTCGGTCTTTTTCAAGGAATACTCGGATGAAAAAAACCAGTGGAAGTGCACTGTAGGTTTTTCCATATTCATATGGCTCTTTAGATTCCGAGAAATATGCTAGAACTTTACTTTCCAGATCCAGACATTCATCAAGAAGTTTCTTTTTCTCAGAAGGATCAAGCTTCAGCCAGTAACGGAGATATTTAATAATGGCGTCACAACGAAATGCATGCGTGCTCCTTGTAGTCGTTGGGTTGTTCAAGGGCTTTTGATAAAAGCTGCTTGCTTTTTTGTAAGCTTCAATCGAGTGTTGTATTTTTTTTGTAAAGTCTTCTCGGTTTTTGGCCTGCATAGCAAGGTTTTGTAAACAAAAGCCAATTCTTTCCTGAATTTCTCCTGCTTTCTGATAGTTTTTTTGTTTCAATATGTTGGTTTGCGTTTTCTTGTAAGATTTAACCGCTTGAAGCCAATCCTGTTTCTTCTCGAATTTTTTTGCTTCAGCAATAATTCGAAGCAAAGATTTAGGTTGGGACATGATTTGCAGACCATTAAAGAATAATGATTAAGACTTTAGTTAAGGCTTTAGCCGCCTTACAATCTTGAAAGAGCAATTTATGTTTGATTTCTATTTCAACGGACTTGGAGTCTATTTTCTTCGTTGAAAATGGATATAATAATCTATAAATATTAGCACTTTTTATGTAGTAGAGCTAGGTGAAAAGGTTGGCAAATAAAGTTGCTACTGGAATTCCAGGGCTAGATGAGTTAGTTGATGATGGTTTTCCGGATGGAAGAGTGGTCTTAGTGATAGGAGGTCCTGGAACTGGGAAAACAATTCTGTGCAGCCAGTTTTTGTACAAAGGGATTTATGATAATCAAGAAAACGGGATTTTCGTGAGCCTTGACGAAAGCAAGGAGCATTTCTATTCTGAGATGAAGCAGTTTGGGTGGGACTTTGAAAAGGCGGAGAATGAGGGAAAATTTGCCTTTATTGAGGCTACGCGCATGTCACAAGCTGCAATGCTCAAAGAAAAGCTCTTCCGAGAAGAGAGTAGAAGCTTGCGTGGCAAGAAGTTATCCATTGACCGATTGATTGAAGATCTGCAGGCGAAGATCGCTTCCTATAAAGCGAAACGGGTTGTGGTTGATACATTGGCGATGCTTACGTATCGGTTTCCTGATCCTGTTGAACGAAGGACAGCTGTTGTGGAATTGATTCAGTCTTTGGCGGATATGAATGTAACCTGCCTTGTTACTACTGAGCTAAAGCATCTTGGTCTTGAGAGAGAAGCGTTGGATGAGGAATTCATGGTTCATGGCGTAATAATGCTTCAGACGTTGTTCTCTGAATCTACGACGACAAGAGCTATTCAAGTTGAGAAGATGAGGGAAGCAAAAGTAAACCCAAGCTTAGTACCTTATTCGATAAACAAGAATGGAATTGAAGTTTTCCCTAATATGCCCTTGTTCGGGGATTAATCCTACCACATAATTCATGATATCAATCTGCAAGTGTAGATCGACTTAGAACTCACAATCTAAGTTTTTCTTTTTCTAGTAACATCTCATTTTCGAGATACCGCTGATTGAGCATTCTTCTTATTCTGAGGTACTTTTGAGTAGCCCCATTAGTTTCTCTTTGGTAAATGTCGATTTCTCCCTCAAAAGGATCCAGGACAGCTTGGACTTCCTCTGCTGAGTGCATTTGAGGATTTAGCAGCACGAGAGATGTGAAGCCTTTCGATTTCAGGGTTATTAATATGCCTGCTAGCCATTTTCTAGTTCTTGCTGCTCCATGTTGTAGGAGGATATCTGAGAGTATTTCTATGTATGCTCTTCTGGGGATTTCTGGTGGTCTATTTATTTTCCGAAAAGCAGAAGTCAATGTAATGGTAATGTCCGTTAAATTGTCGATGGTTTTAAGCTTAGAATCATTAGGAAAGTATTTAGATATGGAATCCGCTTGGGGATTGAATAAAAATAGATGCAGATTGGGTTTAATTTGCCCAGTGTAATGCTTGAGAATGTTGGCGTCGATTGTGAGGTAAAAAGTAACCTCATCTTTTTGGATTCCTTCCCGTAGAAACCTTGAGGTCAAGAGATCTCTTTCATCGCATGGCGCGGATGTAAGTATGACTGAGTACCTATCAGGTATTCCACCGAGAAGCAGTTTATCAAGGTCTTTAAGTCCTGTTCCAACCCGAAAAGTCTCATCTCCAACAACATTTATAGCTAATTGTTCGGCTTCCAGGACAAACTCGCGATCAGTTTGATCGGAATACATTATCCTTAGTTTGAGTAATAATGATCCTGCGCGACTAGGGCACAGTGTAAGCATCATTTCAGCAGGTTTCTTTGGGTGAATGATCATTCTACTTGTGTCCAAGTAACCTTCTTTAAGGTGGATGTTTGTCGGTTTGTCAACAACTTTAAAATCTGTCGAGGAAATTCCATCAATTCTTTTAAGTGTGATAGGCGAATTTCCTCTATTATTCAGTTTTATCTCAAGTGAAAAATCTTCATTCACTTTTACATCTTTCTTACTTAGCGATAATGTTATGTCCTCTTGGGATATCAACTCTGCTGGCTCAGGGCTTTGTGCTTGTCGGGATAAGCTCTCCTTATCCAAGGCTGCGAAAAGCTTGCGCATGTGCCTAAAGGTCTCAAGATATTCTCGTCCTCGGCTTGTTATTCTATAAATCACAGAATCGTCAAGATTATCCTCTCTTAGAAAACCTCTGGTAGCTAGGAAACTTAATGTTTCTTTAGCTCTATCTACTGGTAAATTGGCGCCATAAGATGCTCTAGTGACTCGAGAAAAGCCTTTCCTTGAAACAAGGTCTAGTAATTCGGCATAGATCTCATATCGAGTTCTTCGCTTTGGCAATTGTGCTTCCCACAGGTCTGACTATCAATTGAATAATCCTATTGATAGCTTGCTGATTATAAAATGCGTGTGCGTGAAAAAAAAAGGTTTTAGGTGTTGAATGCGAAGTTTTTTAATATGAATTATGCTCCAGTTGGATCTGCAATCAAGATTCTTTCTGTGGTTCTCTTTCGAATTTCACATCTCGATCGGCTTCTAAGGTTTCTGTATACTTTACTTCTCCAGATATTTTACACCTATTACCAAGTCTTATGCTGTCTCCGTGAAGATTTCTAGCTTCTGCCTCTCTTTCTAATGTGATCTTTTTGGCAGAGATATCTTCAACGCGAGCGCCTTTTCCTATGAAAACTTCATCAGCATTTATAGGTCCTTTTACTCTACCTCTTCTTCCAACTTCAACATAGGAAGCGTGAACGCCATCATCAGTTTCTATGGAACCGCCTACAGTGACTCTTGATTCCACCCTTGCTTCCTTAGCATGCAAAGAGCCTCCGATCTCTACGCTTTTCGCTTTCAGTGTTCCGTCTATCCTTGCTTTCCCACCTACCTCGAATCGTCCGGATAGGGCTATAGATCCGTCAACGCGAACCTTCCCACCTACATCCAGATTCGCGCCTTCAGCTGAGCCAGCGATAACAGCAATGCCGCCCACATCGATATCATCGAATTTTAAATCTCCTTCAACCTTGCACACGCCGCCCACATTTATGCTTCCTCCACTGCTTCCACCAGCGAGTTTTACACTTCCGCCTACATTGATCCTCTCGAATCTGAGGGATTCTTTTGAGACTAGGCTTCCACCAACATTAACTCTGCTTGCTTTTCCGCCTCGGACTACCACTGCGCCCCCAACGTCGATTTTGTCTTCCACATCAACTTCTGCCTCAACTCGAACCGCGCCCCCAACATCGATGTTCCTTGTCTTGACTGTTCCTTCAGCTTGAAATTTTCCACCTACATCTATGTTCAATGCTTCTGTGTTGCCACCTACTTCCAGCCTCCCGCCTACGTCTACATCATCTACTTTGAGGTTTTTTTCCACCTTTAGGCTTCTGCCTACGCTGACCCTTTTCGCTCCGAGGTTCCCGGAAACATAGAGACGACCGTCATCAACATCAACTCTATTTTGAATTTCAAGGTCTCCTTTGATTGTGACCTCTCCTTCACCCTCTAGATTCTCTCCTGATAGGTTGCAGTCAAAAACACAGTCATCGTTGACGTAGATTGTTCCAGAAACTTTTACTTCAGGGGGTGATCCTTCACCTTTCACAACTGAGTGTCGAGAGACCTCTAAATCTCCTTCTACGATTTTGAAGGTGGCTGTGCTTCCACGGGGAACGGTCTTTGACATTTTTTATTTCTCCATTCAAATGAGTATTTGTCGACATTAAAAAAGGCAACTCACATGTTGCAGTCACAAATTGTGACTACAAAGAATCTTACAAAATGTAACCACTAAGCGTCCTTCAACGGCGCGCGCGCATTCAACGGTCAAAGGGAGAAGAGTCAAGAGGTGTCGATATGCTGCTATGTTGAAGGATGCGCGTGCTTCCTTTCGCCAAAACTACAAATAACCACAAATAACAACAAACCATTCGTACCAGATCAAGGAATTTTGTATAAATATATTCGTGATTTATGATCGGATTTTTCAAGAATCCATCCATCAAAGGTGAAGACATGAGAGATGACGCGAGTTCCAGGCTTTAAATCTTTTTTGAGCTTCGGCTTTAACTTCTCGTTCGTATGCTGTAGCAAATATAGCGTTACGATGTTGGCTTTGCTTAAATCTTGGTTGAAAAAGTTACCCCAAACAATGTTTACTTTGCCACTTAGTCGATATAAGAGAACTTTCACCTTGGTCCAGAAAATCCAGAAAGGATTAATTTCTATTCCAACTGATGAAGCAAGAAACTCTCTTGCAGCCATTACGATAATTCGTCCATCGCCACTTCCAAGATCGTACAATACTTCACCCGGCTTAATATCAGCCATAGAAAGCATCCTACGGACCACACTCTTGGATGTTGGTACCCAAGGCGCTCCAGCTATGCTTCCGAGTAGGAAGAACAAAATTGATGCTATCAAAAGCGATATTAGGGTTGCTACCAAGAGCAAATCTCTCTCTCACTTCCTTAGTTTTGACAGAGATTTCAGCTGTTTAAAGTTTCTCCTATCTGCGTGCGCGAATGAAAATCGATAATAGAACTTTTTTCCTTAGTTCTTTATATCGGCTTTCAAACAATTCTCTTCATATCAAGTGTTTGGAAGGAGATGAAAGTATTTTGAGAAACCGTAGATTGCTGTATGGATTTTCCATTTGTTGCATACTAATTTCAATGGTTCTTGTAGGTTTAACTTCAAGTGCTCCAGCATACAACCTTTGGTTAGATGTGAACGATGATGGTGTAGTTGATATTTCGGACATTACAGCCGTTATAGCTGGATTTGGCAGTTCTGGAGAAGCTGTGACAAAAGCTAGCCTGGAATCGGATAGCGGATGGATTAACATCACCGACAAATGCGGAGAACCTTTCTACATAATCCACAACTTGAACAGCACAGACATAATCGTGGATATTCAAGGAAAAACAGCGGTAGATGAAGGGATTCAGCAACGAAGCCTAGGAGAAACGGGGCTCACGCCTGGTTGGACTCAAACATACGGAGGGACTGATACTGAGTATGCCTATTCAGTTATCCAAACTGTAGATGGAGGATACGCCATGGTAGGCTATACCGGATATTTTGGCGCTGGGGGCTATGACTTTTGGCTGGTTAAAACTGACGCATACGGAAACCACCTATGGAACCAAACATACGGAGGAACAGACATGGAGGATGCGAGATCTGTAGTCCAGACAGTTGACGGAGGATACGTTATTGC
>CP070730.1:135138-138082 GCA_020351305.1 Candidatus Bathyarchaeota archaeon | reverse complement strand
TAGCTTTTTCGGAGGGCTTTTATGATATCGCCGCGATTTCTCTCTCCAGTATACATGTTGCTGTTGTTTCACTTACCTTAAATTCATCGTAAAACCGATGCTTTCTTATGAAGCAGCTGCGTGAGCTTGTCTGGCTTTACCAAAGCAGTGTGCTGAAAAAAAGGATTCAAAACAGTCATTCAATCAGTTTTCTATGAAAATATCAACTAAATGAGTAATTAGTCATAGAACCCATTTCAGCTCATCCTTGTAGTGGAGATGTCGCCCGAAATTTTCCCGCAAACTCCCCATTTTTTTATTAAGAAATTGTCTTGCCAGAAGTGTGTTCAACTTTTATTTTTCGAATTGACATAGTTATTTTATATTCATGATTTATAGAATCAATATGATCAGAAATGGGTTCTTATGACACAATGTAAGTTTGCATGAATGGGCATCAAATAACTGATTTATATGAACGCTCCCCAGAATCTCGAAAGGACTTCTGTCAGTGGTGTGGAGAAAAAACCACCACAACTTGTGCAAAGTGTGGTGCTCCCATCAAAGGAAAAATAATGTAGAGGGAGTGATAGTTGGTGGATTTGTCACGCCAGTGCCAAAGTATTACGCGTGATGCGCGTCTTGAAGTTATCTTGCAGATAACAGCGATGCGCGCGCCTCGCACTTATATGGAAAATTAACAAAAGCTAGATGCAAAAGGAGGGTTCGGCATGAATTAACGTCTAGGAATGGTAACCCTTCGGCTACCTTGCATGCAAGCAAGATCAGTCTTGGCGAAAGCCATCAAGTTTTTCTAGTCTTTCTTGATGAGTTTGCTCGAGTTCCCTGCGGCGTCTCTCGAATGTCATTTGGTCGATCTCTTTGTCTTTCCTCAAAAGTGAAAGCCTTTCTGATTCATCTCTGTACCTCTTTTCTTCTTCCAACCGGCTTATCATCCGTATGTAAGTTTGCAGACCAATTTTTTTTGATTGGAATTGTTCTGTCATCCACTCCATCGGCGTGAACTCCTCCTTTATTTTCCTTTTCCGACTCCCTGCTTCAACCACACTCAACTTCAAATCCCCAAACAACCTGTCAAATTCCCTATCCATTTTCTCGGTTTGCCAAACCATGAAACTGATTTGACAACAAGCACAGAAGTTAACCTTCCTCGGCCATCTGAAATCTTTGCCGCACGCCCCACACTCAAGAATCATCAGTTCTTTTTTCCTTTTTTTTATTCCATGTGGTTGTCAACTCGAAGTGCAACCACATCTCTTTTCCTAATTACTAACTGAAGCCTACGCTTTAAGTCTTGATCATCCAAGGCAAGCGCACGCGTAGCTAGCTAGCCGATAAGCTTTTACTTTGAATTACTCATTTTTTATTTCAATGGATGAGTTCGATTTGCCGTTCCGTAGGGTTCTATTAGTGAAGCCGTCCGGAAGGAGAGGATTGGGCTTCCTCTTTGATTCGATACCCATCGGATTGGAGTACATCGCGGCATTCATCGAAGATGTTGTTGGGGACATCCGAATAATTGACATGGAGTTGGAGTGTAAACCGTTTCAATTCTTCATTGATTCATATCAACCCGAATTGATTGGCATTACAATGTCTGCAACAGATCATAGCGAAGGATTGCGTCTCGCAAGGATCGCCAAGAGGAACGGGATCACGACCGTGTTAGGTGGATATCACCCTACCTCTATCCCGAAATTGTTACTTACTTGTCCGGAAGTTGACATGGTCGTTCGCGGTGAAGGCGAGCTTACAATGCGAGAACTGGTCCAGAAGGGCTCCCCACAAGGCGTACTTGGAGTCTCCTACAAGAAAGATGGAGTAGCAATTCACAACACAGATAGACCACTGATCAGGGATTTGGACATCCTTCCCTTTCCGGCCCGGCATCTAAGGCGGCATTCATACAGAGACATTGTCCGACCAATGGAGTATGATGCGCTTTTAACATTGCGGGGCTGCATCGGGAAGTGCAACTTCTGTTGCGAGCCATACATGAGTCGAGGTCATCTGAGGTGCCGTTCACCGAAGAATGTAATGGAAGAAATCTTGGAGATATCGAAACACCATGGAGGGAAACCGGTCAAGATCATGATTGCAGACCCCAACTTCATGGCGGATCCCAAAAGAGTAAACAGTCTATGCGATTTGCTACAGGGACACAATTTTAATATGACCTTCAGTGCCCTCGTGAGGGCTGACTCTATAGCGAGAAACCCTGAGGTCGTGAGGAAGATGTGCGAGGTAGGTATAACCTCGTTTGAGATGGGTATAGAGAGCCCATTACCTGAAGACTTAACGTCGACCAACAAAGGAATCAATCTACCATTTCATAGGAAAGCAATACAGGCAATACGTGAAAATGGCGGTAATGCTGGGGGTACTCTTATAATAGGCCTTCCAGATCACACGGAGAAAGACATCAGAAGGTTCCCGGAATACGCTAAAGAGATAGGTTTAACGGCTGCTGCATTTGGCATCGTAACCCCGTTTCCCGGGACGAAATTCTATGAGGAGTTGGACAAGGACGGCGTGATCTTCGAAACGGATTGGGATAAATTTGACGAAATGCACTCCGTTTACAGAACGCGCCACTTATCAAAAGAGAAGATTGAGGAGTTAGCGACCTTCTGCATGGCAAAATTCTGGACTCTCGATACCTTCATCGATAGAGCGAAAGTCTTCCAGAAGAGAACTAGGGAGAAAAGCTCGCTAATTAGCTTCATTCTTGAAAGAGCACACGAAGCAGGGTTCTTGCTCAACGCAGGCTTTGAGGTAAAAAAGGAGAGTTTCGGTCATTACGTAAAGATCTTTCTGGGGACCTATGCAGATCCTTCTGTTGAGGTTTACACGAGAGAAGTGGGCATTCACAACATTATAGAGATGTCAAGATTTCTCAACATGCTTGGTCCTCAAAAGATACAATGCACGCTGAGGTTCGGTG
>CP070730.1:119692-135038 GCA_020351305.1 Candidatus Bathyarchaeota archaeon | reverse complement strand
GAACAACACTTACAATAGGTGCTAATGTCGCAATTATGAATAATACTCCCACGATTATTGCGGCCTTTCTGTTTGAATCCATTTTTGTCTACACCATTTCGAGTGTCTTTAGTAAGTTTATTTATAAATTTTCTTGGCTTTCCTTCAATGGCTCCCCTGCTTAACCTTAAAAAGAGAAAAATGGGGAAGAATGGGGGTGATATCTCCACTGTGTTGGGGGTTCGAATCCCACCCCCGGCGCCACAGTTACACCCACGGTGTTTTACAGTCATTTGCGTTTTCTAAAGATTTTGATCCATTGGTCCCTAAATTCAGCGCGTGCAGTTAAACAGTTAAATTCTGTTGGCTATCTTAAAGTTCTAGTTCTCGTGGAGATACTGAGGGATGGGAGAGGACGAAAGGAACAGGGAAAAAAGAGATTTTGGAGAGAAGACAGAATGCCTTTGGTGTAAGCGAATTAGGTGGGTTACATATGAAGCGCCTGTTAAGCTTCACAGATTTGTGTCTTCAAGGAAAACCTTGTTTTTGGTGCTGGCAATTGCAGCTGTTACCTATTTTGCTACTTTTGGCCAGCCGGAGATGGCGCGTAGAACCTTTGCTACTCTTGTTTTTGCTGCTGGTTGCTGGATGCTTGAGGTGTTTCCTCTTCCGATCACTGGGTTGATGATACCTGCCGTACTCACTATATTAGGCGTGTTTTCTCCAGATGAGGCGTTTGCGCCTTTTTCTAACTCGATTATTTTTCTGATGATTGGCGGGCTTGTTTTAGGGCAGTCCATCAAAAAACATGGGTTGGATAAATGGATTAGTTTTGGTCTGTTAACTTATTCTCGAGGAAATATAGATAGGCTGGTTTTACTGGTTATGGCTGCGACTGCCTTCTTGAGTATGTGGATGTCAAACACTGTGGCCATAGCGGTGATTTTGCCTGTGATTCTTTCTATACTCGCAGCGATGCCGGAGGAGCTTGTTAACCTTAAGCGGAAGATGCTTTTAGGGGTGTCAATTAGCACCTCGATTGGGGGGACTGCGATGCTTACAGGAAGCACCCCGGCGATGATTGCAGGGGCATTGCTAGGAGAAACCGGTCAGTTTGGGTTCATCGATTGGGCATACTATGGTTTGCCGGTTTCTTTGTTTTCACTAACAGTGGCGTTCTTGTTGCTGAAGAAGATTTATCCTTCTCCGAAAATTGTGCTCAATCTGGATGAAATAATTGAACAGAAGAAGGAGATTGAAAGCCTCACTCCTGCACAGAAGGAGGTCATTCTGATTTTTTTGGGGACGATACTCTTCTGGTTTGTGGGTAGTCGATTTGAAGGTTGGTTTGGGTTGCCGACTTCAATTTCTAATGCGGCGATTGTGTCTGTCATTGCTGTGTTGGTTATGTTTGGGCTTAACTTGCTTGACTTAAAAGATTTGCAGTCAATTCAATGGGAATTAGTATTCTTAGTCGGAGGAGGAATTCTCTTAAGCGAGGCTATGATTGTGTCGGGCGCTGCTAGCGAAATTAGTGGAGCCATAGCGTCGATGCGGGGTTTGGCTCCCCTGATATTGATAATGGTGGCTTTGAGTCTGATTTCGCTGCTGTTGACAAATTTCATTTCGAACAGCGCAACAGCGGCTATTTTGATTCCGATAGCGATCGAGACAGCAGATATCTTGGGAGTACCATCTGTGCCTTTTGTTATGGCGGTGGCGCTCTCTGCCACGATAGCCTTCATAACGCCCGTGGGGGCACCCTCTACGGCCTTGATTTATTCGACAGGACGGGTTTCCAGAGGTAAATTGGTTAAAACAGGTGTGTTGGCTGCCATTCCAGCGTTGTTGATAGTTTTGGCTGTGGTTTGGATCCTGCCGGTTCCCTAAAAAAAGGTTTATAGGAGATAGGTATTCAAAGTCTAAAGTCAAGTTGAATAGCAAGTAGAGTTTTGTCACATGTTGATTGAAACAGTAAAATCTGAGATCGTGTCCCACCTTTCCTACATAGTAGGCAGCAATGATGAGGCAGCAGTGATAGATCCTAGGCGAGATTGTCAGGTATATCTGGAAATCGCAAACAGATGGGCTGCTAAAATCAAGTATATTTTTGAGACTCACAGGAATGAGGATTATGTTACTGGGTCCTCGGAACTGGCCAATCTTACTGATGCAACCATATTTCATGGTCCCGGATTACCTTGGAGATTCGGTGAGACTCTCCAAGACAACCAAGAGATTAAGGTTGGGTCACTGAAGATTCAGGCGTTACATACACCGGGTCATTCTCCAGAGAGCACTAGCTACGTGTTAACTGATTCAGAGGCAGGCGACCAACCAGTACTTGTGTTTACTGGGGACACCCTGTTCGTCGGGGATGTGGGGAGAACAGATTTTCTTGGAGAAGAAATGGCTCCGGTGATGTCAGGGAAGTTATATGATAGCATCACCAACCGACTATTCCCGTTAGGAGATGAGGTGATAGTGTGTCCGGCTCATGGCGCTGGTTCAGTGTGTGGGGGCAAAATTAGCGAGAGAGAGATTAGCACCATTGGGATCGAAAAGAAGACGAATCCGATGTTATGTCTGAGCAAGGAAGAGTTTGTTAAACAGAAGACCGCTGAGCATCATGCAACATCACCCTATTTCAGGAAGATGGAAGAGTTCAACCTCTATGGTCCTTCAATATTGGGGGCGATACCTCATCCTCGGGCGTTGACTCCCTCAGAATTTAAGAAAGCAGCTGAGACTGCGTACATTGTTGACACTCGAACTGCAGCGGCATTTGGAGCCGCTCACGTCAAAGGGGCTTTCAGTTTGGTCCCCAAGCGATTGTCGAACGTAGGTTGGGTTGCAGAGTATAGCAAACCGATTCTACTGGTTGTTGACGATCTGGAGGCACTTGATTTTGCCGTTCGCAATTTTGTGCGTTTGGGTTTAGATAATATTGTGGGATACTTGAGGGGTGGGGTAGAAGCGTGGTACAAGGAAGGATATCCCCTAGCCAAGGCGGGGTTAGTCACTGTGCATGATCTGAAAACGATGGTTGACTCCAAGGAAACAATTAGGATCTTAGATGTTCGTCGTGTGAACGAGTGGATGGAAGGGCATATTGTGGGATCTACCCGGATCTATTTAGGTCATGTTCCAGAACAGGTAGATCAACTTCCTCGTGATTTGCCGATTGTTGTGATCTGTAAGACAGGAAATCGGTCAAGTTTTGGTGTAAGCGTACTGCTGAGAGCAGGGTTTGATCAGGTCTACAATTGTTTAGGGGGCATTGAGGCGTGGATCAAGTCTGGCTATCCAGTGACGCGCACAGATGAGAAAGCTTAAATCAGCAACGGGCCTCTGCATTATTCATGTTTCCTCTTGGGATAGAACCGTATCTAGTGGGTGGAGTACTAGTTGGTCTTGGAGTAGGACTGATCTATCTGGTAACTGGACTGCATGCAACCCAGAGCAGTCTCTTGACAACGACGTTGTCGTGGTTCTCGAAACGAATAGGTTTCCAACAAGAAAAAAATGTCAAGGAGAGAAGCTGGAGGGTGACCCTGGCCCTAGGGCTAGTGATTGGAGCTCTTCTTCACACACTCACTCTTTCGCCAACTGGGTTTTGGTCCACCTCAGTGCAGCTGTGGAGATTGGCCTTAGGAGGATTACTAGTAGGGTTTGGAACTCGGCTTTCGGGTGGGTGCACTTCGGGGCATGGCATAAGTGGGGTAGCGTCGCTTTCTCGAACCTCGATTGTTGCGGTGATCGTTTTTATGGGCGTGGCTATTGTCACGGCTCATCTGGTTCAGTTGTTGGGGGTCCTACCATGAATCGACGGAACCTGGTCGTGCTGATTGGAGGTATCCTGTTTGGTTTTGGCTTGTCCTATAGTGGGATGACCAAACAGGAGATTGTGTTGAGCTTTCTTCAGTTGAGCGATTTGGGGCTGATTTTTGTGTTGGGAGGTGCAGCCTTGGTTACAGCTTTGGCAATTAACGTTGTGGCAAAAATCCTAAAGACCCCGGTTCTGGGTGGCGAATTTACGCCGAGACGGAGAATTCTGTCGTGGAGCACGGTTATTGGCGCAGCCATTTTTGGTGTAGGATGGGGGATTTCAGGGCAATGTCCCGGTTCTGCGGTGGCCAGCCTGGGCACCGGGAATTTCCCAGTCTTAGTGGGACTTGCTGCCATGTTTATAGGCGCGTACCTCAGAGGCTTGCTGGATTCTGGCAAAGACTCACAATAAGGCGCGTACGCATCATTTTTGGTTGGTGCTTTCGTATAACTCACAGCATGGACATTTCCATCTAGTATCCAGTTTTTTTGGATGCTCTTGATTGTTCAGCTGCTCTTTCCAGTCATGGTATAATCTACATTCTCTTGCAAATGCTGCTTCCGCGGAGTCACAACACTCAAACTTGAATTTTGAGTATTCGGTGTTAACCCATTCTTTTAGGCTTTGGTTGATGTTAACATCAGATCTACCAACATATTTTGGTATGAAATCACCGCCTATTTCTATATAGCCAAGTGCATACACTCCAGGGGTTACACTAACAGCACTTTCAATTATCTTTTCGTTAAGTGAAAACGGTCCCTTCAATCCAGTGTAAGGCATAAAACCACATTGAGTTGATTAGTTTTTAGATTTTTCTCTCTACGTATGCTATCTACAGGAGAAAAGCAGCGAGGATTGCGCGTACGCACAAGTATAGATCCTTCTTCCTAGACAATTTTGCAGATACCCTAGCAAACTCTGAAGAACTTTAGCGAAAGGTCTTCCTGATAGTTTCCCTCAGTGTGGTTTCGCTTATAGCAGGAATCAAAGGCGCAAGCTTTGTTGAAATTCCCAGACCGAGAATGATTCGACCTGTGGTGGGGGTCATAAACTTCATTTTATGTTTAATTCTTCACAATCGCGGTAAAAACCGCCAAGGGCTTCATAACTAAGGCTGAAAAATATCGTGCGTGTAAATACATTGCGAAAACTACTTTGCAATACAAAGCTATTTACACAAGCAAGTAGTTTATGTATAATAGTGATGTAGAAATGAACGAATCAAGTTTGAGGGAAGTCGAGAGACGGACATACATGGCCTATCATCAAGACGGATTGCTTGACATATTTGTCGGCGTCTATGTGTTGTTGTTTGGCTTAGGCATATTACTTATGACTACGATAGAATTTAGCACGTGGTTTGTAATCCCAGCAATTTTCCCTGCGGTTATGATGCCTATTTGGATTTCGGTCAAAAAACGGATAACTATGCCAAGGATTGGCTATGTGAAATTTGGATATAGAGGAGCGAACAAGATGGTGGCGATATTCCTCGGACTAACGGTGGCAGGTTTGGGAGCATTTATGTTGTTTGGTTTGGGAGCATTCATGGGTCAGGGTTGGGCATTAACACTTAGGAATCTGATCATTCCAAATGGCATGATCATTGTCGGTATTTTGGCAGCTGCAATATCAAGCCTCTTCGCATACACCATGGGTTTAAAGCGGCTTTACGCATATGGAATATTAGTCCTAACATCATTTCTTACAGGGCACTTCACTACAATCCCATTTGAGTATGTCCTTCTAGCAATTGGCCTTGTGATTATCATCAATGGCTTTGTTCTTCTAACGCGATTCATTCGAAAATATCCACTAGCACCAGGTGACGAAACAAATGCCGAAGAATCCCTCTAGTCTCAGGAAGATTGACCGATTGATACACGAACCTACGCGATTGATGATTATGACCCAACTCTATGTCGTTGAAAGCGCAGACTTCATCTTCCTTCAACATCAACTGCAGATGACACCGGGCAATCTGTCATCCCATTTGAGTAAGCTTGAAGAAGCAGGTTACGTAGAAATCGTGAAAGAATTCATTGAACGAAAGCCTCACACAGCACTCAAACTAACAAAAAAAGGGCATGAAGCCTACAAAGAATATCAACAAAATTTAAAACAAGTATTCAGTGATTCACCAACATAATCAATTCATACATGCTGCCATACATGCATTTTGCATTGTGTGGATTTTGTTGATCGTAACAATTTACAGGATAATCCGTAAAAACATCAAAAGCATATGCGAGGGAATAGAAAAGCTTCAGTAGTTGATTATGTAATAGCCATGCAGGCAGAAAAAAGGGGAGTTTGAGGGTGATGTCTCCCCTGTTGTGGGAGTTCGAATTTATCCGTACAACATGCATCAAGCTCGAGTAGTTTTCGAGACAATGAAAGAAAACTCTGATGCACTCAAGTGTCTCTCGCAAACTCTTTTATATACACTAAATCCTCGAAATTATCTGTAAACTGTTTTAAGCCTCGCGTATTCTCTTCTTGGTTATACAGGAACTTCTAAAGAAGTCAGGGAAAAATCATGGTAATGACTGAAAGAGTTAGGTATCTTTGGAAGCAGGGCATAGACACAGTACCTTACATTGATCCTGAAAGAGCTATGCTTATAACAGAATTTTACAAAAGCGATGCAGCGAAAGGGCTATCTGAACCAATTCTTCGAGCTTATGCTTTCAAACATTTACTGGAAAACAAAACCATATCCATAGAAAATGGAGAGCTAATAGTAGGTGAGAAAGGACGTGGTCCAAAGGCTGTTCCCACATACCCCGAACTGTGCTGCCATTCTCTTGAAGATTTAGATGTTCTTGATTCACGCAAAGTAACACCATACCGCGTTAGCGAAGAAACTAAGCAAATTTACAAGGAAGAAATAATTCCTTTCTGGAAAGGGAGAGACTTAAGAAGTAAAATCTTTGATGCCATGCTGAAAGAATGGAAGAAGGCATTCAAAGCTGGTGTTTTCACTGAGTTCATGGAGCAGAGAGCACCTGGGCACGCTATTATGGATGACAAGATATATCGAATGGGATTAACCGATTTTAAGAGCCTGATAAAAGAACACCGGAAGAGAATAGATTTTTTAAATGACCCTGATGCCTACAGCAAGGACCAAGAACTTCAAGCCATGGAAGTATGCTGTGATTCAGTGATCGGCTTTGCATCTAGACATACTCAACTGGCAAGAGCGATGGCAAGGAAAGAGAGAGAGCCCAAGACGAAAAGAGAGCTCGAGAAGATTGTAGAGGTGTGTAGCAGGGTTCCAGCATTCGCCCCTCGAACCTTTTGGGAAGCACTACAAATGTACTGGTTTATCCACCTTGGTGTCACCTTGGAGGTTAACACGTGGGACTCCTTAAATCCAGGAAGACTGGACCTAAATCTTTACCATTTCTATAAAAGAGACATAGAAGATGGGAGGTTGACTCGAGATGAAGCAAGGGAGCTGCTTAAGTGCTTCTGGATAAAGTTCTCCAACCAGCCAGCCCCACCGAAAGTTGATGTGACAATGGAGCAGAGTGCAACCTACCAAGACTTCGCCACACTTAACCTTGGAGGAGTCGATAAGCATGGTAACGATGCAGTTAACGAACTGTCATACCTGATCCTTGAGGTTGAAGACGAACTCCGAATGATGCAACCTAACACCTGCATCCAGATAAGTAGCAGAAATCCTGACCATTTTCTTGAAAAGGCCTTAAAAATAATACGAACAGGACACCCTAAGCCTTCGATATTCAACACAGACATAATAATCCAAGAACAACTCCGCCAAGGCAAAACCATAGAGGAAGCCAGACTTGGTGGACCCAGCGGATGTGTAACTATAAGCGCTTTCGGAAAGGAAACGACGGTGCTAACCGGCTACCTAAACTGGGTGAAAATCCTCGAGGTTGCTCTGAGTTATGGCAAGGATCCACAAACAAAAGAAAGAATAGGCATTAAAACAGAGAACCTTGCGGGATTCCAATCATTTGATGAAGTCATTGAAGCCTACAAGAGCCAACTGAAGCATTTTATTAACATCAAGATAGCAGGCAATAACATAATTGAAAGGCTCTTCGCAGAGCACATGCCTGTGCCCTTCCAATCTGTGCTCATCGACGACTGCATCGAGACTGGCAAAGACTACAATAATGGCGGCGCAAAATACAATACAAGTTATATTCAAGGAACAGGACTAGGATCCCTCACTGACTGTCTTACGTCAATCAAGTACCATGCGTTTGACCAAAAAGATATTACTTTAAAAGAACTCCTAAAAGCATGTAGAGGAAACTTCAAAGGCAAATACGAGATAATCCGTCAGATACTTCTCAACAAAACCCCGAAGTACGGCAATGACAACGATTATGCAGACAATATCGCAAAGGAACTCGTTGATATCTATTTTGAAGCGTTGGATGGAAAGCCCAACACGAGAGGAGGGAAGTACAGAATAAACTTGCTCCCAACGACAGTCCACATCTACTTCGGGAAACTATGCGGAGCCACTCCTGATGGTAGAAAAGCTGAACAACCCATTTCCGAAGGTGTTTCACCAACTCAGGGAGTAGACAGAGAGGGTCCAACCGCAGTAATGAAATCAGTGACAAAATGGGACCACGCGAAAACAGGCGGGACTCTCCTAAACATGAAATTCGCACCGCAGGTTCTCAAAACTGAAGAAGATATAAGGAAAATTATACAGCTCATCCGAACATTCTTCAGGCTTGGTGGTCACCATGTACAGTTCAACATCGTTGACAAGGAGAAACTCCGTGACGCCCAAACCAACCCTGAAAAATATAGAAACTTACTTGTACGGGTTGCCGGCTACAGCGATTATTTCGTAGATCTACATAAGGAACTTCAAGACGAAATAATATCCAGAACAGAGCACAAACCATAGAAAAGACAATTGGTTCCTAGTTGGAATAGAAAGGCCACAAAAAACATAGCTCAACAAACTCCAAAGTATGGTGAACAGTAGTGACTGAAGGACTAATCTTCGACATCAAAAGATATGCTATACACGATGGTCCCGGTATACGCACAACCGTATTCTTCAAAGGATGCCCTCTCTCCTGTTGGTGGTGCCACAATCCTGAGGGTAAAGAGTTCAGACGTGAACTCATGGTCTGGCCAAACAGATGCATAAAATGCCAAACCTGCAAGTCAGCATGCCCAAATTCTGCAATCTCGCTTTCTAATAACTCATTAGTCACAAAGCGTGACAAGTGCAAAGTCTGCGGCAAATGCGCCACAAAATGCCCTACGAATGCAAGAGAGATCGTGGGGAAAACATTGAAAGCGGAAGACGTGATGATTGAAGTTGAGACGGACCACGAATTCTATGGTGAAACTGGTGGTTTGACGGTGTCTGGTGGTGAACCCCTTGCTCAACCTGCTTTTCTGCGGACCCTTTTAAACCAATGCAAGGACTCAGGCATCCACACGACTTTAGACACAAGTGGCTATGCGGAGAGGCGAATCTTGACCAAGATAAGCAAAGTGGTAGATTTGTTTCTTTACGACCTGAAAATAATGGACTGTAAGAAGCACAAACAGCACACAGGAGTCTCCAATAAGTCAATCATTGAAAATCTGAGAATACTAGACAGACTAGGCAATCAAATTATCGTTCGCTTTCCATTGATTTCAAGGATAAATGATGCCGAAGACAACATAACCAGTATGTGCGAGCTACTCTCTGATTTGAAAAACGTTGGAGGTATCAGTATCCTCCCATACCACCGATTAGGAGTTAACAAAGCCAAGAGACTGGGTAAGGTAGTAAGAGCCTGTGCATATCCCTCGGATAAGCTTTTGAATCGAGCCATGAAACTAATCAAAAGCTTTGGGTTAGCTGTAAACCTGGAATGAGAGTATATTCAGGTCGCTTTCCTATATACTTCTTAGTTCTATCCAAGCATGCGTAATAGTATTGGGAAGAACTTTTTTATTATACTTAAACACGAAAAACCGTTCTTTGTTGCGCGTGCATAATTTATCCCCCAGCTTAAACGCTCATAGTCTCACTTTACTCTCTCGCACATAACACGCGCAGAATGTTGGCAAACCTAAAGTAGTTATGCTTGTCCAGAGGAGCTTATGAACGAAAGCAGAAAGACTTTGTTGGCTCTTATAGTACTCCTTTTAAGCATATTTCTTCCAATAATTGCTGCTGAACCTTTTGATCAAGAAGAGAGTACACTTGTGATTAGAGATGTTTTCATGAAAACCTCTACTGCGTACTTATGGCTCAGCCCAACCATTCATGTAATCACCATTATGCTTCTTTTCGCCTTATATCGATATGGATCGAGAGTTGGCAGAATCGCTGATGCATTTTTTGGAATTCTGTTTCTATTCTTCGCTTTCAGCAACCACATCGCTGTTACTGAGAACTATGGACTTGTAGTTTTAACCGGCAATGTGGTTCCTATTCTAATCGTGGGTCTGTTCTGGATGGGGGAAGTCCATAAACCTCTCAATGTATATGTTTTTCAAAGGTTACCTGCTTGGAGATACTGGGTGGTACCTTTTGTCTTTCTTGCTTTTTGGTCTCCGATAAACGCTGAGCTGAATCCATACTTCAATCCCCTGCTGCTACTCACATCTTCTTTTGGAGTGATGTACTGTCCCACAACACCACTAATAGTAGCTGTTCTGACTTTGATTTATCCAAATGTTAGCATATTTCTACTAAGAATCACAAGTTTCGTTGGATTGTTAATCGGCTCATTCAACGCCATGTCGGTCTTCGTGATGCCTGGATACACTCTGTGGAACTTAGTCCTACACACACCACTCATATTCATCTCAGTTTATGGCTTGTTGATCCCAATTATAGTGAAGAAGGACTTTTCCTCGCAAGAGAAAAAGGCAGAATAGAAAAAGAGGGAAATCGCTGGAGATATCTCTACAAGTCGCCGTTTGAATTTTAACTAGAGCCTCCTAAATAGAGGAACAAGAAGGAAAATGAGATGACTTGCACCTGGGATAATGATGCAGACTGTTCAAATTGCGAACTTAAAGGAAAACTGGACTGTAAATGGGATAGAAGATTACTACTGAGATTTTATAAGATCGGAAGTTTGACTCTAGCATCCGGGTTTTCTGCGTTTATATTTATCGGGGTGATTCATTCATGGATTCCCTTAATTACTACCTTGTGTTCTGGATTTTTTTCTTTGGCTTTTTTGAGATTCGCGTTCTCTGCAGTCATTGTCCTTATTATGCAAACGAGGGCAGGACATTATAGTGCCTCGCGAATCATGGAACGATCAAAATATGGAGATACAATCCGGATCCTATTAATACTTACGAAAAACTCGGTTTTCTAGGAGGAGCACTATTTTTCATGTTATTTTCTATTGTAACAGAATTATACACAATCTATAATCTATTGAATTTCGTAGAAGGTTTGAATGAAACGATAGTTGTTCTAACAGTTCTAACGATTGCTAGTATAATTGGAGGAAGCATTTTCTTTTCTAGGTTAATCACTAGAATCTGCATTTCATGCGTTAATTTTTCCTGTCCGCTCAATAGGGTTCCAAGAAAGATTGTAGATACATATCTGAAAAAGAATCCAATGATGAAAGAAGCTTGGGAGTACAAAGGGTATAAGATTAACTCAGATACATGAAATTCGCGCGCACGGGCGGGTCATGGCCCTCTAATGCACAAAAGCGGATGAAACTCTTTGGAAACAAACAGGATTACAGGGATCCAGATAGCCGCTAATGGCGAAAGCCAGGATGAAAAAGGAATGGATGTGATGCTGCTTGATCCACATAATCATTCATTTCTCACCATTTTTCCTTCGTATCTAAAAATTTTCATATGCCATCTCCATCTTTTCTTAGGCGCTGGCGCAATGAATCAGTTGGCTGATAGTGGTTGGGGGCCAATCCCCCCCTTAGCACCAATAGTTAAACCCATTGCAGTCCGTGCTCAAACTTATAAGTTCACTAGATTGTATTTGTCTCTATGAAAATCGGACTTCAGATCCCAAATTTCACGTTCCCCAATGGGCCTGAGGGCTTTGCTGATGACATAAAAGACATTGTCACTACAGCTGAACAGGCAGGATTCTACAGCATATGGGTAATGGACCATTTTTTCCAACTTGGAGAAAAAGGTGGTATACTTTTGGGACCAGCCGAAGATGATATGCATGAAGGCTATTCTCTTCTGAGCTACATCGCTGCATTGACAAATGAAGTTAAGCTTGGCACGATGGTTACCGGGAATATCTATAGACACCCAGGAGTTCTGGCGAAAACTGTAACAACTCTGGACGTGTTGTCTGGTGGACGCGCTTATATGGGCATCGGTGCTGGCTGGTTTGAGAGAGAATCTGTGGGACTGGGTATCCCCTTTCACAACTGGAGAATTCGCTTCGAGATGTTGGAGGAAACCCTGCAAATCGCGAAGCAAATGTGGAGTAGCAACAATGGAGATTTCACGGGTAGTTACTACAAACTGAAGGAAACATTATGTAGTCCCCAACCAATTCAAAGACCTCATCCTCCTATCCTCATTGGAGGAATGGGACCAAGGAAGACTTTGCTTCTTGTCGCCAAATACGGAGATGCCTGCAATCTCTTTACAAGAGGTGGGCTTGACTCTGTCAAGAATGCACTGGCTATTCTTGAGAGGCACTGCAAAAATGTTGGGCGGCCTTTTAATCAAATCGAAAAAACAACTTTGGGAACTGTGCACTTGGGTCATTCAGAATTGCCGAATTTCATCGAGCGAAAAAGAAGAGATGGAACTAGCTATAGAGCGCCAGTATTAAAGACAGCAAAAAGCACTATCGAGCATTTAAAAGGACTAGCGAAGATCGGCATTGATCATGCAATATTTAATATGCGATGCCCTCTTGATGAATACAACCCGTTAGAGATTTTCCAGAATGAGATAATTCCGACAGTATCAGATCTGTGATCCAGATGAACGCGCTGTGATTTGTGCTGCATGCGCATAGACACCAATACACAATTATTTTGAATGTTCGATGAATCAAAGTAGCAGTTAGAGAAATGTGAAACGATAGATAAACCGATCGAAGAGATGTATGCAAGCTCCCACAAGTCATAGAGTCAGCTTTAATATCTATTTCCTGCAGAATTCTAGGTTTGGAGAATGTTAGAATGGATGTAGCATCGATTTCAGCAGCAGTAGCAGCAATAAGCGTAGTAGTGGGTGTAATCTTTGCTATCTTTCAGATGCGAAATGCAGCACGAACGAGACACACCGGGCTCATTATACAACTAAATCCAGCACTAAGGGTTACTATGAGCGAACTTATTGAATACATATCTAAAATATGGAATCTAGAATTCAAGGACTATGAAGAATATCAGGAAAAATACGGTGACCCACTGTCTGATAAAGCACTTCACACAATTACGGGGTACAATGATGGGCTTGGATATTTGTTATACAAACAGCTCATAGATATCGAAACAATCGAGTACATTTTAAGCGGATCAAGCACGGTTGTATGGGAAAAATTGAAACCCATAATTGAAGGCATGAGAAAACAGTATAATATGCCGAAATTATTCGAGTGGTTTGAATACCTCTACAAAGAAATTCAGAGAAGAGAACAAAGACTACAACAAACACAGCAATAGGCCATATCATTCATCATTTACTTAAACACCTTCAAGAGAATCAAGAGATTACAGTGTGGAGTAGTTTCCACAAACCCTAAAAATTAGGGAATAGATAAAATGGATGATGAATGAAATGATGAAAGTTTTCATTGTCTATGACACAAAGTACGGCAACACAAAGCTTGTAGCAGAGAAGATCATTGAAGGAATGAAAGAAGCTGAAGGAATAGAAACTGAAATCGGTGATGTCGAGGAAACCAATCCTGAACAGATAATTGGTTTTGATGCTATTCTGATAGGTTCGCCAAACCACTTTGGGGGACCTGTTGGTGGTATTAAAAGGTTCATTGACAAACTTGGTGAACTTGACTTAGTAGCGAAATGGGTCACTGTTTTCGATACCTACGAGGGAGAAGACTTCGAGAAGGCTGTGAAGAAGATGGAGAAGAGAATAAGCGAAAAGGTTCCTGAATTAAAACTAATAACCCCAAGCTTATCAATAAAGGTCGATGGAACAAAGGGGCCAATCACAGATGGAGAACTTCCCAAATGCAAAGAATTCGGAAAGAAAATTGCTGATCAACTTAAAGCTTAGCTATGCATGCAAAAAATGGGAAGAAATTTGGGTGATATCTCCATTATGGTTGCAAACACAACTAATCAGTGTTTTCTAATTTTTTAGCTATCTCATCTAGTCTCTCGGTTGCTTGTTTGATTGCTTCTTTGGCTTGAGCGACAGCTTCGTCGGAGTATTTCTCGCGCAGACTATCGAGAAGGTTCCAACTCGCTTTCATGAAACTCTTTCCTGCTTCAAGCAATTCGTGTGCTTTTTCAGGATAAGAGTTGAGCCAAGGAAACCTGTAGAATGGGGGTCTGAAGGCGCCAAACCTCTCTCGAAGCTCTTTTCTCTTCTTACTATGTTCCTCTAGAAGTGCCTTTCCTTGATCAGTTAGTGTGTAGCGCTTAATACCTGGTTCTTGTTCTGCAGTTTCCTTAGTGTATCCCTTCTCTTGAAGCCATGCCAGAAGGGGATAAATGGATCCCGGACTTGGCTTCCAGCGACCCTCAGTCTTGTTCTCGATTTCGTTCATGATTTCTGATCCTGACCGCGGTTTTTCAGCAAGCAGCTTCAAAACGGAATATTTCAAAAAACCTTTTGGAACAGAGGCTATGTGCCTCATCCAATGGGCGAAATGATGTTTATGCGAACCGCACAAATATTTTCACCTCCCTTATCGATATTGATATCGAATGCGATACCAATATCGATATCGATATCGACAAATATAAGCCTTCTATTCCCACGTGCGAAAAATCATTTTCTCACTACATTTTTGAAGAAATTCTCAAGAATCTTGTGGCCTTCAAGGCTTCTTTGACCTTTGATCTCAGTCCGTTCTGGATGGAATTGAACTCCGTAGAATGGATTGTGTCTATGTTTAACTGCTTCAACCTCACATGAAGGTGAGTCTGCGAGTAGAAGAAAACCTGCTGCATCAACGCTGTCCCTTTTGATGTAGTCATTATGGGACTGTGCCAAAGTTATTGTTTGATTTATTTTGTAGCCTGCGAAAATCTCATCAATTTCAAGTACCCGCACTTGCTCAAAAACGTCGATTACACTCTTACTAAGAGTTGCGGGCTCACAACCAAGGAACCAGCAGATTAGTTGCATTCCATAACAGATTCCCAGTGTTGGCAATTTGAGACGTTTAACTAGGTTGATAGTTTCTCTAAACATGTTTCTTCTGGAGGAGTTTACTATTCGAGCTTTTGATCCACTTAGGATAATAGCATCTATATCTTTCTGGACTTTGAAGTCCGAGTGTATGTCTCTAAATTTCACATGGAAGCAATCACTGAACTTGCCAATAGCTTGGAGCAATTCCTTGATTCCCGCATTTTT
>CP070730.1:115376-119592 GCA_020351305.1 Candidatus Bathyarchaeota archaeon | reverse complement strand
GCCTCTATGGGTTCTTCCTTCGTAGCCTCTATGGGTTCTTCCTTCGTAGCCTCTATGGGTTCTTCCTTCGTAGCCTCTATGGGTTCTTCCTTCGTAGCCTCTATGGGTTCTTCCTTCGTAGCCTCTATGGGTTCCTCTTCGGCTTCTAGAGGAGTTATGTTTATCTTATCTGGGAATTCGACATCAGGGGGCATTATGCGTACTTTTACCCCGAAAATGCCTGGTTTTAGTTGGACGTGAAGTTCAGCTCTCTTTATGAATTCTAATGAAGGTTCTCCACTTTTTGGCAAGTATCCTGCGCGAAACTTTTCATATTTTGCTCTTCGACCGCGCAGTTTTCCACTAATAATTATCTCAACTCCCAATGCTCCAGCATCAATGACTTGGCTTAATGCCCAATATCCAGATCGTCTATAATGGACACCTCTTCTTAGTGCTGAAGCGATACGTGAAGCAATTACATATGCGTTGAGTTCAGGAATTTCAATCTCTGCAACAGAGATCTGGGGATTCGGAAGCTCGAACATCTCTTCCAGAATTCTGGCGAGATCTTTAATCGTCTCTCCACCTCGACCGATAACAATTCCGGGTCGCATAGCATAGACTACTATATGCGTTCCCAACGGCGTTTTTGTGATGTCTACGCCACCATAACCCGCTCTTTCAAGCTTTGTCTGTAAGAATTCGTCAATTTCCGCCCTTTTTATTGTTTCATCGATAAAATGTCTCACTACAGACATTACACAATCTCCTCTGATGTCTCTTGAATTTCTTCCAACACAATTTCAATGTGCGTAAGAGGTTTATTTTTCGGGGTTGCGCGTCCAAATGCTCGTGGAATAGAACGCTTAATCTTCATACCTGGATAAGCTGATGCATGGATTATGCGAAGGCGTTCAATATCTAAGCCTTTAAACTCAGCGTTGCCCTCTGCGCTTTCAAGAACCCGTAAAATATTTGTTGCTGCCTTAACAGGATACTTACCGACCATGGCTCTTTGCATGCCATGCCTATGACCAAGTTTTTTTACAAACCTACGAAAGGGAGTAGGCTGTTTCTTTACAATAACCTGTCTCAGATGTCGTTTTGCTTTCTCTAAACGCATGCCCTTTATTGTCTTACAAACCTCTCTTGCATGCTTAGGAGACATTCTAATCTCGCGTCCGCTAGCTTTCACGGTTTTCTCAGCATCGAGATCTGTGATAGAGTATCCAAATTTTGGCACGCTTTCTTCCAGCTGTGCAATTCAACAGCGCCAACGTAGTTTATATTTCTTTTCGTAGCAAAGTCTCATCGTAGAGCTTACAATTCACACATAATAAGAAGGCATTCACAAATTATCTTTGCAAGCTTCATGATTTCATCCATCTCTCTTCCGCTTCCTAACATCATAAAGCGACGATTTGCGATGGCAATTTACTCTCCCAAGATCTAATTTGCAGAGCATTTTGTTTGGGGACACACTCCTTAAAAGACAAATCGCCAAATAAGACAATCATGCCTAAGCGCCAAACTATTCAAGAGAATGACAACATCCTTCTCTATCTTAACAAGAAGCGTTCTTACCTTGTAAAGGTGGAAAAGGGCAAGAGTTTCCATACACATAAAGGATACTTGCAATTCGACAGTCTTATCGGAAAGAAATTGGGTACACCCTTGTTCAGCAGCCTAGGAGTAGAATTTGTGGCTTTAAAGCCAACTCTTCGTGATTTTATTTTTAAAGCTCAACGGAAAACTCAAATAATGTATCCAAAGGACATATCCTTAATAGTTATGTTTGGCGGTATAGGCCCAGGTAGTCATGTTGTTGAGGCAGGAACTGGAGCTGGAGCCCTGACAACTGCCTTGGCCTTCTACGTCAAGCCTAAAGGGCGCGTTTACAGTTATGAAATTAGGTCAGAATTCCAGGAAATCGCCCTTAAGAACTTGAAGAAAGCGAAAGTTGAAAGCTTCATCGAACTCAAGAATAAAGACATAACATTGGGTATTGATGAGAAAAATGTTGACGCGGTTGTTTTAGATTTAGCTACTCCATGGCTTGCCATTCCCCATGCTTATTCAGCCTTGATGGGCAGCGGAAACATAGTATCCTTCAGTCCGACAATCGACCAAGTTGTCAAGACTGCAGGGGTGTTAAAGGAAAATAGATTTGTCGACATTGGCACATTTGAATGCATAATGCGTGGAATGCAGGTTGCATTTGGAAAAACTCGTCCCCAGACACTTATGACGGGCCACACGGGGTATGTAACGTACGCACGAAAAGCTCTAAAGAAATAAGTAATAGAAACTCACTTCTCTGGCAAATGCTGATTCTAATATGAGTGAACTGGAGGCCAGACATAGTCGGTTTTTGATGCCCTCCGTTTATATAAAACGTATATTATCAGAGATATAACAAAACTGATACCGAAAATATTCACTTCTTTTATAGAAACGGTTTCTTGATGGACCTGCTCTGGATAATCCAGCAACGGAAGCCTTAAATTCTCAGCATTTGAAAACCGCCCTAAAACCTCCGCAAGATTTCCATATTGGTCTGCGTTGGCTAGGAAGAAAAACGTAGGAATTAGCGTCATCAATAAGCCAAGTATAATGGCTATGAAACTGTACGCTAGGGCTTTGTTCATGCTAATTTGCCCCATATGCTAAAGATCTGTAAGTTGCTTTTAGTTCTACACTTTAGAACAACCGAAATGCATGTATTCAAAACGGTTTTTCCCTCCACAATCTTATTGTTTCAAACCACAGAGCTGAACAGCTAATCAGACCAAAGATCAGAGCAAAGAAGTTGTGGGTACTTCCCGTCACTCCATAAAGTAGAAGATATGTGATAAACATAGTGGACAACCAGACAGAGTAGAAGAGATAGCGCGGAACTAGAAAGTGACCTACTCTTGTGAAGAATCGGAGGAGTCCAACCTTTACCTCATCTACGAGAACATACCCACCTGTTCCTCTTTTCGTCACTAGTCCGAGATTCTGCAGCTTGTCCAAATGATGAACTGCTATGCTGGGGCTCGAAAAGCCTAGGGAGCGTTGGATTTCCCTTACGCCTGCTTCATGACGAGATGATCTCAGCAAATACCAATAGACCTGGAGAGTTTTGCCTTTCAACTGCGATTCGATAATTGCCAAATCAGAAAAAGGTTTGCTGGACATAAAACCTCCCAATCCATTATCAAAAGGGAGCATATATAAAATCTGACTCAACCATGCAGACCCAAGAGTCGGATCGAGTTGAGATGCGTGTTTGCTTTAGCATTTGCAATTAATGATTGAACCTTTAGATCTTAACAAACATATTAAAGCCAAAAACCAATAAGCAAATAATATGCATGCCCCGGGAAAAGGTGGGAAATATGGAAAGATGGTTTGCGAGAAGACGAAAATCGAAGGTTCTTGAACTTGCTGATAGACAGATGATTCTGGCCATGGATACAGTTGTCGATCTGCAGAAGGCTGTGGTGGCGGCTTCAAAGGACGACAAAAAGAAAGTCGAAGTTCACATCGAGCACTTATCCAAGATTGAGCATGAGATAGATGAACTGCGAAGGACAATTTTTGAAGAATTGACGAAAGAGACGATGGCTCCACAAGACCGTGAAGATATTATGCATCTTGTTAAGAGATTGGACGAAATGGCGGATCATGTTAAAGATGGTGCGAGAAACCTTGATTTGACACTTAAAACAAAAATATCTGATATATTATGGGGTCCTCTTGTAGATATGGCCACCAAACTGGTGGAAATCACGAGAATTTTGCGAAAAGCCATTGAAGTGCTTGGAACAAAACCTTCAGAAGCTAGGAGACTTGCGATCACGATCGACGAGATGGAGGGTCAAGTCGATGAGGAATATCAGAAGATAAAAGAGCTTCTTCTTCAGCATTCAGATGACATGAATATGGCAACAGTGCTTTTCCTTCGAGAACTAGCAGAGGAAATGGAGCATGTAGCGGACTCATGTGATGACACTGCAGACTACGTTAGAATTCTAGCAACAACGAGAGAATTCTGAGATGCTACGCTTTGCTTTAGTATTTTGCTAGGTTTCCAGTTTTCCGTATGTATATGTCTGTTAGGTAGAAGATGAAGATTCCGAACAATATCCATTGACATCCAGAGCTAAGAGATGCAAGAAAATGTTACCGACCACTTGTGGTGTATAATTCTCTATTAGGAATGCTCGCATGCCAACTAGAGCTGGTGCTG
>CP070730.1:108724-115276 GCA_020351305.1 Candidatus Bathyarchaeota archaeon | reverse complement strand
TATTCACTCTTTTTGTGCTATCATCCATATTCTATGTTCACGAATCTTTCATCCTTTTGGTGGACACGAACGCATCTTTGATGAAAATGCGTGCAGATTGGATGTTCATTTCAGATATTCACCCTGTTTCGTTTGGTTTTTACTAGGATTCTTCTTTTCAATTATCTGTTAGATTTACAAATTTTCTCTGCGGTTAGCTGGTAGAGTTCAACATTAGCACCTTGACAGGCTTTAGCGGTTTTCTCGTCAAAGCGCTGGCACAATATTATTTTTCGTACGTACTCATCAGAGAGTTTATTCTGTGATGTATAGCCTGCTGCAAGCCTAGACACTTGTGCTACTGCCATCTCGGTTGCATTTGTTTCAATCTCCACTACCACTATCTTGCCGCTTGGATCTTGGAGAAGCACATCTGCAATGCCGAAGCCTACATCTTCATTTACGCTCTTGAATTTCATTCCTTTCTCTAGAATTGAGGGATTGTCCGCGAGAATCTTTTGCATAGGATCTTCTAAGAGGCCTTTAACGCTCATGTGGGTTTCAGGACCATTTTCAAAGATATCCGCTAGCTGCTGTTCCATTTCAAAATATGTTACCCCAAGCATGTGAGGATAGACGTTGATTGGCTGTTTGTTATAGTATAAGATGAGGATTGGTGTGTTTGTAGTGTTTAGGTTCTTGCTTTTTGAAAGAGGCAGAACCTTGTTTCTGGCGCTCACAATTTTTCCTCTGAGCTGAGGAGGGATGGCACGAATATCATTTTTAATCTTCTCAACTTGAGATAGTGACAATGCCCCAGTTTTTACAATGCTGAAATTTACTTTCCACTTCTCCCGTATTTTTTCAAGGAGAATCATAATGTTTTTTAACCTATTCATATATGGCGCATTTTCCTCAAGATAGAGAGTTAATTCGTACATTTGCTCCAGCACTTGATGAGATGATGAGTTAGGTTTTGTATTAAAGGTTACCACAAAATATGGGCAGCTGGATATTGCCCAAGCTTAGGGAATATTTAAGTAGATTAAACTAGTGCATTAAGGAAGAAAGCCCCGCTTAACCTAAGGAGCGAAAAGAAGTTTGTCTCGTAAAGCAAGAAGAAGCGCCTCATCGATGTTTTATTACCTCCAGAAGGTCTATTGGAGGTTAGTGACACTTAAGCCGTCAACGATTCTTTTAGCTGGCTTAGCTATGGCTGCTTCTATCTTTTTACTTGGAGGCGGAATCTATGACATTGTGGAGCAACCAGTAGTGGCTTTTGTTAGTGGTGGAAGAATCATACCTTTCTATCCTCAAGCTTTAAATGAGCAGCTTTTGGGAGAAAGCGTTGCCTCTATGATTCTTTACTCTCTAGGTATTATAGGATTGGTTCTAATGTATCAGAGCACAAAATATGCATATAGCCCCAGAGAAGCGTTCACTACGCTTTTAATTGGGCTGCTTCTCTTTCTAATCGGTTGGGCTATAGTGGAGTTCTTTCTGTTCCCAAGCACTATCAGGCGACTTTGATAGATAATCAAGCATTGAAGTCACCATGGTTTCTTTTTTATGCGCGCTAAATATGCTAGAAGGTTTGTTAGAAGATGAATAGGGATTGTGATGATGATAATAAGCGATGCCAATGCGAGAGTTGGCGGTTTCACTAAGAAAGAGAGAAGCAATGCGCCTAATACAAAATCAATTTGATCAACTATGGGAAGAAGGGCTCCTGGTGGAATACCTAGTCTCCGCTTAAGAAAAGCTCCAACGGCATCTCCAATCAATGCACCCAAGGAGAGAACAAACCCTAGAATGGGATCATAGTTGGTGAAAACAAAACTTTCTCCAAAGCCAATTAGTGTCCCAATGATTAATCCTACAAAGAAACCTCTGAAGGTTTTGTGGGTACCCAATATTGGCCTGTTATCATAGAAAATCTTTCCAAAATCTAAGGCGTGCCCTCCACCAAAAACCACAGGCACAGCGTTTGCACTGTAAGCAGGAAAAATGAATATGAGGGCTTCCACAAGTAATTCCAAAGGCATGTCTATCACTGAACTTTTGCTCTGGAGACTTATCTCTTGAAGTCATGTAAACCTTTTTCTTGAATTTTCAAGGCAAACAATTTGGTTGACTGCTTGTCAGTACGTGTTTTCACCTTTGCCTTGATTATATTTGATGTGGCAGTTGGCTTCAAAATGATTATCGCATCTGCCCAAAATTTTAGAACTCTTGTAGCAACAGGTTGCACTAGCTCCTGTTTCCGAGAAACCACGCTCTGTACTTGGCTGGCAATTAAACATGACACTTTGTGAGTTTTTATGATTTGAGTTAGGCATGCCATTTGGCGATTTAATTCACGGTTTAGAGAAAATGTATTTCTTGCATCATCGCCCAATTTTTCACGGTATAGATTCGTAATTGTGTCAACGACGATGAGTCCGATTTTCTTGCTCACATATTCGCTCAATCTATCGATGATAAATGCTTGTTGTTTAAAATCTTCTGGTTTCATGAGTATGATTTGAGGTGCAAGGTCTTCGAAGTTTTCGCCAGCAATCTGTGCCATGCGTTTGGGAAAAAATGTGTTATCGCAGTCTATGAAAAGGGTCTTGTAGCCCATCTTTGCACAGTTAACAGCGCTTTGGATGGCTAATGTTGTTTTCCCTGTTTCTGCTTCTCCATAGACAAGCAACATACTTCCTTCTAGCAGTCCACCATTCAAATACTCGTCCAACACACCGCACCCAGTGGGAATTATTCTTTGCAAGGAAGCTCACATGTCAGGCAAATTAATAACTAAGAAAAATTATTAACTTTGCTCATAATGAGTATGTCGACTAAAAGGACTTGGTCATGAAAACAAAGATAGCCGTGGTTACAGTTTCGGGAAAAGCCTACTATTTGCTTGTTAACGAGCTCAAGAAGAGGAACATTTCTTTTCTGAGTTTGACACCTGAGGATAGGGTGCCTTTAGACATAAAAGTCGTCATAACGACAAGAAAAGAACATTCTAAGATAAAACATAAGATGATTCTTGAGTACGAGGAAGATAAAGATCCTGTAGAGGTCGTGGATGAAGCCATTAGAATAGTTAAAGGAAAAAAGGAGTACGAAAGACTTGTCATAGGGATCGATCCTGGCCAGAATTTTGGTATTGCTGTCCTGGGAGATGGAAATGTAATCGAAACCAAAAATTGCACAAGTTCAACTAGAACCGTCAAAGAAATAAAGGATGTTCTGAGGCGCATCCCTGCTATTCACATAAGCATCAGAATCGGTAATGGGGCGCCATCTTATGCAAAAGAGCTTTGGCGGCTCTTAGATGAAATCCTCCCTGAGAATATTGTTGTTGAATTTGTGAGAGAGGAAGGAACAAGTCGATCAGTCGGTGAAATCCCCCAACGAAGAAGGAAACGAGATATTAGCTCTGCGATAAAAATCAGTCAAAGACAGGGGCGCGTTCTATCGAGACATAAGAAACAAAGACGGGAAAGCTAAAACGCCAAATAATATTTTTTTTACGATCCAGCTTATGCCGCAGTAGCATGGCGCTTTCTGTTTTTTTAAAATATTTTTTACTTGCTAAACCTTCAAGAATTCCATAAAACGTCCCTGCTACAAAGTGTGTCACAAAAGTGGGAGTACTCCCGGGAGTTGGCAGGCATGGTAGCACATTTTTTGCTCTCATAATATAATAAACATGATTTGTCTGAGACAGGCTGTGATGCCCGTGACTAAGCTAAAAACTAAATATTGATAACATAAAGTTTATTGTGGTGGCTTGCATGCATCGGGCAACGATTGTGAAGGAAGAGATTTTGGAGGAAAATTTACATTTTTTGGCTATTTATTTAAAGACTGAAAACGCGGGTTTGGTTTTACTCAGCGAGAATGAAGATCGGTTAGGCACTTTGGCAGCATCTGTACCTCCTGCACTAGATATACGAACTCAACCATTCTTGTCTTCAATACTATTGGGAGACAGGAACACTACAACAGCACGTATGTTAGCAGAACATCTAGCATCTAAGACTGGCAAGATAGGATTAGTGTCCATACATCTCAAAACCGTAGATGAAACCAAAGCAAATCCAATTCTGATGAAGCTTTTCAAGAAAGTCACCACAACAAGCAAACTGGACAAGGGAGATGAAGGAGAGAGTATTGGCATATGAATCTCAATCATTTTTTAAGGAAAAAATGCACCCCGAGGTCTCTCTCTATAAGACGAGTTTCAGAAGTCTTAGTAGAAAAAGGGAAGATCCTATGCCATCACTCAACTAGAGCTTAGCATGCGCAACGAAGCCAATGCATGGATTCTACTGAAAATCCCTTAGCACGATCCTGAAATGCTAGGGCGCGCTAGGTTGCTTCTTTCACCCTTTTTGCAACTGCCTTTCCTAGAGAAACAGCCTTTTCAATATGCGCTGGCTTCGGTGGTCCTCGAACATCTAATGTGTAAACCACTTCAAAGCCTCCCTTTTCAAGTCGTAATTTCACTCTTCTGGTCGCTCCACCACCCCAGCCGAATGATCCGAATATAGCTGCAATCTTCCCTCTCACACCGAACGATGCTATAAGCTCGGTTGCATAAAGTGCTAGTGGATGCGCTCCACCAAGAACTGTTGGTGTTCCGATGACAACTGCACTTGCGTCCACTAAATCTCTCAAGACATGAGAGATGTCAGCAACAGTGAGGTTGTAGGGCACCGTCTCCACCCCTTCGGTTGAAATAGTCTCGGTAATTATCCTCTCTAGCGTTTGGGTGCTTCCCCACATTGAAACATAGACAACTATGACTTTCTTTTCAAGCGGTCCCCGGGTCCATTTCTCATAGGCTTCAATTATGGATTGAGGATTACGATGTACGGGACCATGGCTCGGGGCAATTATTTTTGGATTCAATAGATTTACTTTATCCAATGCCTTTTGAGCTGATGCGGAGAAGGGCATCATTATCTCTGCATAATATCGCTTAGCTTCAGGCATTAGTAATCCGCCTACTTCATCAGCGAAAAGTTTGTCTGATGTGATGTGGGAGCCTAAAAAGTCGCATGTGAACAGCACGCTATCTTCCATGTTGAAGGTGAACATGGTCTCAGGCCAGTGCAACCAAGGAGCTTCAATAAACTTCAAAGTTTTCTGCCCCAATTCCAGCGTATCACCGTCTTTTACGGAGATCCTTCTCTCAGAGGGAACATCAAAGTATATTTTTGTCATATCAACACCCAACTTGGTGGCAACGACCTTTGCATTCGGGGCGACCTTCATAACCTCGAGGATGCCTCCCGCATGGTCTGGTTCGGCATGGTTCATTATTATGTAATCGATTTTTCCGGGGGGCACTATTTGGCTAATTTTTTTTAGGAGAATTTTTTCGAAACCGGGGTTTACTGTATCGATCAGGGCAGTTTTTTCTTTCCCTACGATCAAGTAGGAGTTATAGGAGGTGCCGTTCGGCAGGGGAATGAAAGCATCGAAGAATCTACGGTTCCAGTCTTCAATGCCAACCCAGAAGACATTAGGACTGATTTCGACAGTTTTGAAAGCCATTAGTAAAACAACTCGTCCTATAATCCTTAGTTGTCCTACATAAATTATTCATGAAAATTAACCGCTGCACGTTCATCGAAGACTTCCACAGCTACCATGAAGAGGATTACATCTCTGCTTCTACATTGGGTTGAGCAAACTTTGGAAAAAGACAATGCTCTGTTGTAAGGCTTTTGTTAACTTATATGTCTGCAAGATTTAGTATCCTAAATGTAGTTGATAGCCTATGTTGAAGGTTGAAGACGTGATGGTGAGAGAAGTCATTACGGTTGATGAGAAAATAATGGTGAAGGAGGCTGCGGACATCATGAATAAATTTGAAATAGGCTGCCTTATCGTTACAAGAAAGGGCAAAGCTGTAGGCATATTAACAGAGCGGGACTTGCTAAAGAGAGTGGTAAGTCGGGAAGGAAATTCGGGAATGACGAAAGTAGAGGATGTTATGTCTAAACCTCTCATTGTGGTGGAACCAGATATGGATTTGGAGGAGGCAGCCAAGTTGATGTTCAAACTCAAAGTAAAAAAACTGCCCATAGTGGTGAGGGGACGGTTGGCAGGATTGGTGACGCTTTCGGACCTTGCTCGTTTTCAGCCACAGATGATTCGTATTCTAAAAAGATTGAGCAAAAGAATGGCGCCAAAGCGCATGAAGAAAGTTGTAAATTATTATGTTGTTTAGTCATAGGATTTTGGCAGCGCTTAGAACGATCAACAGAAACTTACTCAGGCGTGCCCTTAACCGCCCAGGTGCCCTAAATGTATCAATTCTTTGGTTGTTTTGTCAAGATCTTTTGTCGAAATTACGAACTCTGTTTCTCACTTGCATGAATTTCACTTATTTTCGGCAATCCATTTTTTCTTCTTTTGGTCCCAGTGTACTCTGAGCTTATCGCCTATTCTGATATATGCAGAAGGTTTCCTCATATCTCTGATTAAATCCCAATGACGAATAGACTGATTCAGACCTGACCTGTCTTCTTTGCCTAGAACGTGAAGTCCATAAGCTCTTCCCAGAGC
>CP070730.1:92771-108624 GCA_020351305.1 Candidatus Bathyarchaeota archaeon | reverse complement strand
TACCAGCATAAACAAATAAATACTATTGATTTCAATTACCATAATCAGAGGATTTTAGATGCAGACGACAAAGAAAAAAACTACTCAGAAACCAAAGCCAGACGAAAAAAAGGCTGGTATCCTAGACCAAGCTAGACGACGACCCCACAGTTCTGGGTTACGCCCCTTTTCCAGCTTTGATGGTAAAATTGTCAATACACTACTTAAGCTTAAAGCATCAGGCAGAGCAAATTTAATGAAAAAAATGCGCGTTCCTAAACTATGCGCGCATATTAAGTCAAGGTCTGTGATGTAGACTCTCTTCTGAGAATGCCGGTAAGACATCCGATTCCACCAGCTGCTTTGTGGAGTTCAGCCAGCTTAACTGTCTCACATTTGATGCCCATGTTCTCATAGAAAGATTGAGTTCGGGGGTTACCATCTGGCATTACTATCTTATTTGGTTCCAGCGTCACGAAATTAAGGGCCATTCCATAGATCGCTTCCTCTTCGTTTGGAATAAATGAGACCGTGAATCCATGATCTCGAAGAGTCTTAACAGCTGCATATGGGATTCTGGTCCGCCAAGAAACAGCAAGATCTCGGTCAACAAAACGCAAGGTCCCCATCAAGTGCATCGCTCCATAAGGTAATCCAACTCTGACAACTTCCACATCCATCTCTTTCATGAGACTTGTGACTTGAGTCGCTCCCTCTGCGTTAGTCCGGAGGCCTGTCCCAATGAGCAATGTGTTTGAGTCAATCCATGATGCATCTGCTCCTTCGAAGACACCTTTCCCTCGTACGCAACGCAGGATTGGAATGCCCAATTCAGCAAGCTTCTGCGCAATGAATCGCTCCTCACCTGCACGTACAGTGGATGCTGGGCGAGCTAGAATTGCGCCTTCAGGTGTCATGAAAAAAAGATCAGCTACGAACATCATGTTTGGAGAAGGAATGTCATGCGGTTCGACATAGAACACACTGATGCCAGATTTCCGGTAAATTTCGACCAAAGCATCATGTTGTTGTCGAGCAAGAGCCAATTTGGGCACATCAATCATCAAAGCATTATTTGCATCTGTAATGGCTTCAATTTCAGGTCCTGGTTGATGCATCAGAACCCCTTTAAGGGGAGACCATTCGGAGTCCACTCCACAGGATTCCCAAACCTTTCCAATCTCCTGTCTTAAAGATTCTATTCGTGGAGACCACCCTTCACCGCCATGCGCAGCATCTCCCGCAATTCTTGACATGCACAATCCCTCTGATTGATATCCCATCTATTAAGCTCCAGTATAAGCCTAAACACACCTAAAAGGTGTATGGGAGTTTTGCAGAGACAAAGCAATCCCGTGCAGATTTTCTAGGCACTTGAAGGTTTTCCAATAGGACAAACTTCTATGCATGTTGTGCATTCTATATAGCTGTTTGGGGTCGGTCTTTTGATGTGTCTTTTCTCAATTTTCCGCACATCGTCTGGTACATCTTGAGCCAATGGTTTTTCTGCAGCATATGTCAGGCAACGGTTAATCCTGATTTTGTACGGCTTCAATGCCTTTGTAGGGCAGGCTATGATGCATCTTTCACATCCCCCGCAAAGGTCGTCATTAAATGGCTCATCCACATCAAGCTCAGCTGTTGTCAGAACCGAAATTAGCCTTATCCGAGGTCCATAATTGGGAGTAATCAGAAGAGTGTTTTTTCCTTGGCACCCAAGACCACATCTCACCCCAGCTGTTTTCAAAGAGATGTTAAGCGATAAACGAGATTCATAACCTCGCCTTGTAAGGTGGTTAACTAATCCCCAAGCTTTGTTTTTCAAGATTTCATAATAAAGCTGGTAACTTTCCAATGGCACCTTTGGTGTCAAAATATCGCGATTCCGTAGATAAGTTGAATCCACCGCCAAATTAAAGGATTTATCCCACACATAGTAGCTCATCAACATCACAGATTTCACAGATGACAATTCCTCTTCTGGGGAGCGCAAGTTACATACTGTGCTTATCCACCCGTGGGGCAGATCACGAAGCATATTCAGGTTAGAAATGCCAACGGATACGAAACCAGATTCCAAGGCCATTTTCTTAAGATCTTCAGTCAGAGTCATATTCAGTTTCCTTTCCAAAAATGATCTTATCCCGTTTCTATTGATAAAAGCTCTTCCAGATTGCTAATTCCGCTTGGCATATTTTTGCATGATTGAAATGAGACAGAAAATTAACATGTGCGCACATTTTTCAGTTGCCCAAAAGTAATAAATCCTGCAAGAGATAAAAACGATTATTGATGCAATTTGAGAACGTTGAAGAATCTAGATTACGAGATTCTCTTTCAGTTGATGAAGAATTCAAAAATTAGCGATAGAAAGGTTGCTAAAAAAATCGGTGTATCACAACCTACAATAACAAGGAGAAGAACAATGCTGGAAAGAGAAGGATATATCTCCTATTCCGGAATTCCAAATCTCATTAAAATGGGCTTGACAATCATGGCCTTCAACTTCTTATCGTGGAATGCTGATGGCGAAAAATTGTCAGCTACCCGCTCAAAAGATTTTTTAGCTAAAGTAGCTTCGTTTTTGAAGAAGTACCCCAATGTAATCTTTGCTTCTACTGGTTCAGGTATGGGGATGGGAAGAGTTTCAATCTCCCTGCATAAAAATTATGCTGACCATATTACCTTTATAAGGAGCCTTCAAACAGAGTGGGGACGTTACATTTCAAAACGTGACGTGTTCCTTGTGAGTTTAGAAAGCGATAATGTTGTGAAGAATCTCTCTTTTGAGAATATAATGGAATACATAAGACCCGCATAAGCATTGGAATTTCAACTCTACGTTCGAATCGCATATATATGCATTTGAAGTTTGAGCGAAGCTTGGAGTTGTTATCCTCGAGCTCGTATGACTTAAATTAACTAGCAGGGTTTATAGTTGTGTTATGGCTAGGTGGCGGGTTTGGAGCATTTTCTTCTCTTTTTGATCTGGATTGCTGCTGCATTGTTTTTTCCGTTAATTCTTAAGAGGTTTCAGATACCTTGGGTTTCCGCAGTTATTTTTGCAGGAATGTTTTTAGGTCCTTACGGTTTAGGGTGGGTTAATCCAGGAGAAGTTACCGATTTTCTTGCTGCTCTTGGGTTAATTTTTCTTATGTTCACTGCTGGGTTGGACACAAACTTCTCAGTCTTGAAGAAGGCTACAAGAGATGTCTTTATATTTTCTTTATTGAACATGGGAATTCCTTTCGCAACCGGTTTCGTTGTTGGATTTCTGTGGGGTGTAGGTCTCTCTGCGTCTTTGCTCCTTGGGGTCGTTTTCAGTTCATCTTCTATTGGAGTGATTGCCCCGATGTTGAGGGAGTTTAATGTTGAATCAAAGATGAAATCGACACTTATGTCAGCAGTTTTCCTTGAAGACGTGGTTAGCTTGATATTCTTGGCGATTTTTCTGAATGCTATTATACCTGCTCCTAGAATTCCATTGATTGCTTTTCCCTTTTTTTTGATTCTTTTTCTATTTGTTGTCCTTTTCTTGATTCCGCTACTTCAAGAGTGGCTGTTTTACTGGGAGTCTGAGGAAACCGAGTTTGCAGGACCAATGAGAGCTGTTATGGTTACATTGGCTTTGGTGGCGCTCATGGCGGAGTTAATCGGCGTCCATGCCATGGTGGGGGGGTTCTTAGCTGGTTTAACCTTGTCTGATATGTTAAGCAAACGAGGAAAAATTAAGGATAGTGTTTTTGCGATTAGTTATGGGTTTTTAATCCCTATTTTCCTTCTTAATTTAGGCATGACCACCAACATATCAACGCTTTTTGCGCCTGGAGATATCCTCTTCACCTCCCTGATTGCCATTGCTTTAATATTGAGCAAATCGTTTAGTGGGTTCCTAGGCGGACGATTTGTAGGTTTTGATTCAACGACAAGCCTAGGAATGGGAATCATGACTAGTGCTCAGATGTCAACAACTCTTGCGACTGCAAGTCTAGGTCTTCAATATGGGATTTTTACAGGAGGGACCTTAGCCGCTTTGGTAGTTTTGTCCATAATCTCGATACTCACTATCCCGATTTTAGCAAAGCTTGTTTTAGGAATCGAGATTGAGCGTCCCAGCAAATTCACTATCTTATGGTCAGGAAAAGGGGGCAGCGCACGTATCTTAAGCAAAGAAAAATCAAAAGTTAAGGCATCACAACTAGGCTAGGCTATGCAACATGTTTTTCCCAAACAAATGCCTTTCTAATATTCTGAGCATACTTACTGAGCATAAATAGACAATGCTCTTTTATTACTGTCTAATCATCCTACCAAATTCGCGCGCATGGAAATTCACAGACTGTAAAATTTTACTTGAAATTCTCGAGTGTGTACAACGTGAAGATTTGGGCAAATGAATGTGCTCCCGTATGCTCTTTGGATAACCGTGTATTCACGTCGGTAATTTTTTAAGGCAGAACCGCTACGGTGGTAGAGGATGCGCATGTATCAAGGAATCTATCAGAAAAAAACTAGGATAAGCAGTGAGGGTGAAAATATTGAATCGAAAAGAGGGCGAACCACGCTTCGGCTTTATGACACGCAATTACCTAGTGTTAACCCTCACATCAACCTTATGGGGCATCCCTGCAAGCATCTGTAACACATATTTTTCTCTTTATGTCTTTGGACTAGGCGGAACCGAGACAACTATAGGCTTACTAACAGCTATAGGGAGCGCTACCTTTGTCATATTCGCAATCCTAGGGGGCCACATAGCTGACGTGCATGGAAGAAAAAAACTAATCAGTCTAATGACAGTGGTCCTCGGACTAAGCCAATTCCTAGTAGCTATTGCACCAAATTGGCAATTCCTAGCCCTAGCTATAATCCTCACAAACATATGTTGGATATTTGAACCTGCATTCTGGGCGATACTAGCAGACTCCATAAAAAGACAAAGACGAGGAACAGCTTTTGCCCTTTACAGTTGCTTAAGTTTCATCCCATGGGCTATAATGCCCACAATAGGGGGCTACCTAATCGACATTTATGGTAAAGTAATCCCTATGAGAGGAGCTTATACTGGCTTGGCAATAACAGGCATAATTGCTGGATTAATACGACTGTTCATGCTTGAAGAAACCATTTCCTCCGGAAATACGCACCCTACCAAACGATACACCCTCAAAGATTTCGGTAACCTAGTAAAAGAAGCATTCAAAGGGCATTTAGAGATATGGTCGTGGATGCCTCACTCAGCCCTTGCTCTGACAAGTTCCTATATCTTGTGGGCTTTTGAATATGGTTTGGTCGAACCCTATTGGATAGTCTATGCAGAGGAAAAAATCGGCCTTGTATCCGCACAATGGGGGATCATTACAAGTTTAGGTAGCGCTATAGGAATCGCATCAAAAATACTCGTAGTTGGCAAACTTCTGGACAAGTTTAGTCGAAGGAAGATACTGCTAGTCATAATTGCCTTGGATGCATTTACATACATATTTTTCATTCGCTGCGGCTCTTTCATGCATGTTTTATCGCTTTGGATTACAGCTTCCTTCATATGGTCCTTCTTTGAACCAACATATTCATCCTTAGAGGCTGACTTGATACCAGAAGAAAGAAGAGGAAGAGTCTTTGCTGCTTTTGGTGTCGCTTGGTCAGCATTCACTGTTCCAGCAAGTCTCCTCGGAGGATTCATTTATGAACGAATTAGCCCCGAATTATCCTTCATCGCAGCGTCGATCACAATTACTGTGTGTTTCATTCTAACTGCGCTTTTTATCAAACAATCATCTGACAACTAGTGAAGGCGACAATTGGATTCCAGCCTGACATTACACGGGTCTGTAATCAAAGGTTGTCTAGTTTATGCCCACCCGTCGAATAAGCCTTGGAGTCGTAAACCTCAATCCTAATCTATGAAGCTCATCGCCAATCCGTAGAGGAGATCTCAACAGCTCCCGAATACCATTGACATGTGCAGCCCCTGTTAAAGCTAAAATCTTAATCTCTCCACCATTATTCAACCTCTGTGTCACTATCCACGCTAATCGAGCAGCCATCAAAGCATTTCGCTCATCAATCAAAACTCTCCAAACATGGGGAGCCCTCTTCCTCAGAGTCTCCAGCCGTCGCGCATGCTTCTCCAAGACCTCATCTTTATATCCTTTCTCCCACAGCCACATGTCATCATCATTATACCGTTGCCGAAAAGGAAAACTCACTAAAGAAAACCTCCATAACTTGGAAAGAGGAATCAAACGTTGGACCCTTTCTGCAATTTCCCTCTCAGACATGTCAATGAGCCAAATGTTTGCATCTACATTGCCTAACGCGTCAGCGGCTCCAAGAAACTCACATCTGCCAACACAAAACTCGCTTTCAGCACAATAAGCACATCGCTGATTCAGATATTGAAATCGTTGCATATCAAGCTCTATTGCCAGATCTGTAGGCTTCAGCCTCCTTACTGATTCATAAGCATCCATAAGACTACGTTTAGTGAAATGCGCTGTACCTAGCAAGCTGACATATTCATTGTAGTCTATATCAAGAATCTTAGTCCCCACTTTATCCAACCTCCCGCTATTCAATCTCTATAGTCCGCTTCTCTTCTTCTTTGACAGCCTTCTTGATTTTAGGTATAATAACCTCAAGAACACCATTCTTGTAGTTTGCAACAACCTTCTCAAAGTCCAGATTTCCAGCAGGCAGCTTCACCGTCTTGAAAAAGCTTTTAGCCTTAACTTCAGCAAGCCCTTCAGCCACATTAAGCTTAATATCACCTTTGTCAGCACCAGGAAGCTCCATGTAAATCTTGACATTCTCCTCCTTATCAAAAACGTCTGTAAATGGCTCTCTTTGCTCCTTCACTGCTCCCTTCGGGAAGATCAAAGGCTTGGTGCCGAATTGAAACCCTCCTCGTGCAACATAACCTCTTACACCAGGTTTGTTAATCGACTTAACGTCCCATTGACTATTGACCGGTTTACTCCCTATAGCCCTCTCAAAATCCTCCATCTCCCTGAACATGCGTTCCATCAGCCGTTTGTAGAAGCTATTTATATCCCGAAAAACTTCGTCATCCTCATAATGATCAATCACAGTATTTTCACCTCCCTTCAATATCTTCAAGAATATTTCGCAAACGCCGTAAGACAAGGCTGAGCATGATAAAACTAGCCTCTCCAAATTCGGAGCAACGATATCTTCCATTAGCGTTTTTTCTAAGAAGCCCACTTTCTCTAAGCTTCCGTGTGTTTTCCCACACTAATTTTGGATTTAGTCCTAAGTCGCGGATAAACTCAGCGAATCCCATTGTCAAGTTTTCATTTTCTATCAACAGCTTCATCATCCTCAGTCTATTCCGATGTGATAACGCATCGAAGAATTTCGAAAAATGTTGAAAATCTCGTTCTACAAAGTTCATCTCGTTTTCTAAAAATTCCCTAGGCAATTCTTCTCTTGAAAGCGGCACTTCAAAGATAACATTCTCATCCTCAACTAGCATTAATTTGATCTTTGCTAGAACATTAGAAGTTGCTGGGGTATACCTGTCTAAAACTGGACGGGTTTGCGGTCTAAGTGATAGACAAACAACCTCATCAAAAAATCTTCCAAGATCCTCTCTCTTTTCAGGGCTACAATAGCTGCATTCTACAGCGACCTTTTGCTTCGGGCTCCATCCGACCGCACTGATTCTATAATTTTTAAACCAGAATCTTTCATATATTTCATCTTTTGTGAAGCCCTTTTCTCTTAGAATTTCCTTGGCTTTCTCCACCAGATGTCTTTGGCTTGTCGTCATATTCAGGCTTCCTTGGTTATATGAGTAAGTATGTTACCTTTCAGTAATAAAAAGTTACCAAACGGTAATATTTAACCATTGTGTTACACAATGCCACAAAAGACTAAGGATAACTCATGCAGAGTTAAACCGTCTGTCTCTTCGCTCGTATCGTGAAAACAGGGAAGGTCATAAATGTAGACTGCTTTGCAGCCTTGACTTCACTAAGTAATCCTAATCGTATAAATTAGTGTACGATAATATTTCTTTTGATGGGCAAGCATGTGGTTGACTCTAAGGCCAGATGCAGCAACTGTGTTAAAAGACAAGAATGCTCGAAAAAGCTTGAGTAGATATTTTGAAGTCATGCAAAATAGCAAAATAGCTAAATTCTTGATTGCTCGAAAACTAGCCACCAAATTCAAGAGTAATGATCCAATAGAAACATTGTGGAAAATACACTCCCAGGTTCTAAAAGAATTCACTGAGCTTCAGTACAAACTTGACAACCACTTAACGAGTCTAGAGGAACTAAAAATCCCCGCTCAATCTTTCTTAGATTTGAAGGTTACAATCGCAAACCGAATCGTGGAGAGCTGCCATTTTTGTGCCAGAAGATGCAATGTCAACCGAAAGGAAGGTATATTGGGCTACTGCAAATGCGGCTCTAAAATCACGGTCTCCGCCATGTTTGAGCACATGGGAGAAGAACCAGAATTAGTGCCCTCTGGGACAATATTCACTCTAGGTTGCACATTGCGTTGTAGTCACTGCCAAAACTGGACCATATCCCAATGGGTGGAATCAGGAAAAATCTACTCTTCTGATCAGCTAGCAAAATCTGTTGAAAACCTGCGTAATAGAGGTTGCAGGAACGCCAATCTAGTAGGTGGCGATCCGACGCCCTGGCTCGCTCAATGGCTTGAAACCTTCAAAAAGGTTAACGTCAACGTACCAGTTGTCTGGAACTCCAACGCTTACTACAGCGAGGAGACCGCTAAGCTTCTCGCAGGGTTTGTGGACCTTTATCTTCTCGACTTTAAATATGGAAATAATGAATGTGCTAAACGCATATCAGATACTCAAAATTATTGGGAGATATGTACCCGCAATCACATTCATGGAAAGGAATATGGTGAGCTCCTCATTCGCGTCTTAGTTTTGCCGAATCACTTGAACTGCTGCGTTGAAGCCATTTTAAGATGGATAGGTAAAAAACTTGGATATGCAACGAGGACAAACATTATGTTTCAGTACCGTCCTGAGTGGCGCGCCCACGAAATTCCTGACCTTCAAAGGCGACTAACCCGAGCTGAACGTGAAAAAGCCATACTACTCGCTAAGAAAGCAGGCCTTTATAACTTCATAACCTGAAAGAGCTGAATAGGAAATTAAGGCCAAAATAAACTAAGATTAGACCGAACACTGCCATAACAAACCTGTAGCTTCTTAACCCCGCAACATTCATTCCTTTCTTTGCTAAATGAGCAGTCGCTATGAGCCAAACATAGTCCATCCACACATGACAAATGTACATGAACACAACGCCCGCTAGAGATGCAAACTCAAGGGAGATTATGATGATTTGTGCGCCGATGGTGAGCCACCAGATGAAGAAGAAAGGATTGAGCCCCGTGAAGGTAGCACCTATAAGAAATGCGTTGCGCACCATGCGCGGGTGATCGGGCTCTGTTTTCCCAGGCTTTGATGCAAAAGAGTTATGGATTTGCGATACGCCGAAGGCGATAAGAACAGCTCCTCCAACAACCCCAATTACAAGCTTGATTGTTAACTCGCCTGCAATTGCCAAAAGCCCAAGGGCTAATAACATAACAAGAGTAAACTCAACTATAGTGTGCGCCACAGAGAACACTAAGCCACTCTTTGCTCCAGACTTTACGCCTTGGGAAAGATTGGCAAGAAATAAGGGGCCTGGGGCAAGGGCACCTGAAGCAGTTACAAGAACAACAGTAGTGACAAAATCCAGTACTTCCATAGAAGGAGAGAACAACAATATTAGATAATAATCTTCTGCAATTGACTTAAATGAAGAGCCAGCTAAACCTTCTTTGCCAACCAAAAGCTATTTCTCTCTGATTCAGCCTGTATTCTCAAAGGAAGAAAGATAAAGATGCCCTATTGCCCAGAGTGTGGTGGCGAAATGCAATATGTTCCTGCTACAAAGCGCTATGTTTGCAAGAGCTGCGGACTTTCAGTCACCAATCAAGAGCTTATCGAACTCCGACAACAGCTGCGACCAAAGTTTGAGTCAGACATCGAAGAACGCAAAAAGGCTAAAAAAGAATACTTGAAATGGTGGCTCGGAAAAAAGAAATAGAGGGTAAATAAACCACATAGCGTTTACAACTCATAGCCCAAGCAATCGACTTTTATTATCACAATGCAATGTAACTTCTGGAAAGCTTAGTCCTTCAACGGAGTGATAGAATGGCTAGCTGTGTGGAGATTATTTCTATCGGTAACGAACTGTTAATTGGGAAAACTCTCAACACAAATGCCACATGGCTGGCAAAAGAAATAACTTCCATTGGACTTTCAATTAGTCGAATAACTGTTATTGGAGACGATGTTAAAGAAATCGTTACTGCAGTACAGGATGCTGTTCTTAGAAAGCCAAGTTGCGTAATCACAACTGGAGGTTTAGGACCCACTTTTGACGACAAGACTTTCGAAGCCATTGCTGATGCTACTAATTCCGTGCCTAGGGTAAACGAGAAAGCCTTAGAGATGATTGAAGAAAAATATGCCCAATATGCCAAAGAAATGAATCAGGATAAGTTTGAATTAACTCCAGCAAGAATAAAGATGGCAACAATCCCAGAGGGAGCAAAGCCCCTACCAAATCCTGTGGGCACAGCACCCGCGATATCAATCCAAAACAATGGCATCACAATTTTTGCGTTGCCAGGAGTTCCATCAGAGATGAAGGCCATTTTCGAACAGTCACTCGCACCATTTCTTAGAGCTGTTGCAGGTCATCTCAAATTTTTTGCAAAAAGCATTGATGTCTCAGGGATCATGGAATCGGAGATAGCGCCAATAATAGACCAAGTTATGCATGATAATCCTCGAATCTACATTAAGTCTCACCCCATGGGTGCAGAGAAAAAACCGAGAATAGAGCTTCATCTATCTACCATAGCGGAAGAACTCGAAACAGCGAAAAAACGTGTTAGTAAAGCACTAAGACAACTCTCAAAAATAATCAAAGCAAAAGATGGAAGACTACAGCTAAAGCAGTAGTATACTTAGAAGAACAATCTCTCCTGAATGCCCTCTCATGCAGTCTATGAACAACCTAGATTCTGAACAAGGATTATGCACGTGCAAATTAACCAATTCTTGAAAAAGGAAATAAGCTGGAGCGTAGATTTTAGGTTGATTGCCCAGGTGAAGATTCGTGTTTGTTACGTTTATTGTAGGCACAGCAGGGTCAGGAAAAAGCCTTCTTGCATCGGCTTTCTCAGAATGGTTGAAAATGTCCAAGCAAGATGTGGCAATCGCAAATTTTGACCCTGGTGTTTTGACATTGCCTTATGCACCTGATTTAGACATTAGGGACTACATAAACATAGAGAGTCTAATGAAAGAATATCACCTGGGTCCAAATGGAGCCTTGATTATGGCTGCTGATCTTATCGCGGAACAGGTAGAGGCACTAAGTAAGGAGGTCGAGGAGCTTAACGTTGATTTATTACTCGTTGATACGCCTGGGCAAATGGAACTTTTCGCTTTCAGAGCCAGTGGGCCATACATTGTTGGAGAATTGACGAAAGAACCTAAAGCTATTATCTACCTCTTCGATTCAGTATTCTCGCTCAACCCATTAAACTATGTTTCAAATCTCTTTCTTTCAGCTGCCGTTCATAACAGGTTCCTAATTCCACAAACTCATGTGTTGTCAAAGTCCGACCTCCTGCCACCCAGAGAAGTGGACAACATTGTGGATTGGTCAACAAATCCAAAGGCATTAGAAACAGTCATTGACGAGAACTTAAGGGGCACGAAACGCCTATTGAGTCGTGATATGATGGTTGCAATCTATAGATTAGGGCTTCGTTTTCATCTGATTCCTGTTTCAGCCAAAACTAATGATGGGATAATTGATTTAAACATGGTGCTAGAACGCATCTTTGCAGGTGGAGACAAATTCACCTATTGAGAATAGAGATTATTATTTGATATTTTGGTCAGATAATTATTTGTATGCACAAACTTAATGAATCTCAGGTTAGCTTTAACTAAAACTTGGGGCCCGTAGCTCAGCAAGGATAGTGCAGCAATCGTCCAAAGCACCGGGCTTTTAACCCGGTGGTCTCGGGTTCAATTCCCGACGGGCCCGCTATCCGTGGGGCGTATTTGGCTTGTTGCTTCTTTTCGGATGATGTCTCTTAGGGCTTTGTTTTTTCTTCAGGTTTTATGGGCGATCTTTGTAAGCGTCCTCTGCAATTTCAAGGTACGATTTTCTGCATCTCTCACAACAGAAATAGAGGCTTTTGCCTGAGTTCGTGTGATAAATATACTGGGGTTTGGAGTCATCTACTAACATTCCACAAAGCTTGCATGATTTCTTGACTAACGCATCACTTCTAACCGGTTTCCCACAGATAGGACACATTTTTTCTTTCAAGCATTATTTCACTCCATCTTTTTTACTAACTAGTTATATCACCCAAAAAAAGAGGTCAAAATGGGATCACTACCCCTTCAAGTATTTTTGGGGGTTTGTTTCAAAGGCTTTCAGGCATCCAGGAGCACAGAAGTAATATGTTTTTCCTTTGTATGTCGTCTTGTGTTTTGCTGTTTTCTCGTCAACATCCATACCACAGACAGGATCTTTTGCCATAAACCTTCACCTCCCCCAATATTGAATTAAATTCTTCATGTGAACCTCATCATTTTTGGTTTAAACCTCTTTAAGAGCGAAGCATTTGCAACAACAGACACAGAGCTAGTTGCCATTGCTGCAGCTGCAAAGACAGGGTCCAGCAATATGGCTGCTAATGGGTATAAGATGCCAGCAGCTACTGGAATAAGGGCAGTGTTGTAGGCGAAAGCCCAGAATAAACCTTGTTTGATCTTTGTCATTGTGGCTCTGCTCAATTGGATGCTGGTGACCACATCTCTTAGATCATCTTTGACCAACACAATGTCCCCTGTCTCCATCGCGACATCTGTTCCGCTGCCCAAGGCTATGCCGACGTCTGCCTGCGCTAAAGCTGGCGCGTCATTTATGCCATCGCCAACCATCGCCACTATTTTGCCCTCCTCTTGCAAATTTTTTATCGCATTCGCCTTGTCTCCAGGAAGGACATCGGCCAGTACCCTGTTCAGGTTCACCTGTCTCGCAATAGCTTTCGCTGTACGCTCATTGTCCCCTGTGATCATAATCACCTCCAGATCCATCTTCTGAAGCGTCCTCACTGCCTCAGCAGAGTACTTCATTAAGGTGTCAGCCACAGCAATTATGCCAGCAGCCTTCTTGTCTACCGCTATGAGCATCGCTGTCTTTCCATCCTCCTCCAAGGTCTTCATCTTCTCCTCAAGGAACTCTATGTCAATCTTGTTCTTCTTCATCAACTTCCGGTTCCCCAGCAGTATCTCCTTGCCGTTGTACTTCGCTTCCACACCGTGTCCCGGCAGAGCGTTGAAGAATCCTGGATCTGTAACTTTGATTTCCTTCTCCATCGCTCTCTTCACGATAGCTTCACCGAGGGGATGCTCAGAGCTCTTCTCGGCGATGGCTGCAAGTTGCAGCAGTTGCTCCTCACTAAACTTCGCGACTTTTTTCTCTGGCAATGGGTTGTTCATCGGAGCTGTGAATGTTACGATGTCTGTGACTTCCGGTTCCCCCTTCGTTAAGGTTCCAGTCTTGTCGAAGACAATCGCCTGCAGTTTATGAACGGTCTCTAGAGCTTCGCCACTCTTGATCAAGATCCCATTCTCCGCTCCCTTTCCAACACCCACCATGATCGCTGTGGGTGTGGCGAGACCCATTGCGCAGGGGCATGCAATTATTAGCACGGCGATGAATACCGTGAGGGCGAATACGAATCCCAATCCCACGAAATACCACACGAGGAACGAAACCGTTGCGATTATCATGACAGCTGGGACAAAACGTGCCGCCACCGCATCCACTAAGGTTTGAATAGGTGCTTTTGAACCCAATGCGTCTTCGACCAGCTTGATGATTTGGGCGAGAACTGTATCAGCCCCTACTTTTGTCGCTTTGAACTTCAGCATGCCAGTTTTGTTCATGGTGGCTCCAACGACCTCATCGCCTGCCTTCTTCTCCACCGGTATACTTTCGCCAGTAATCACCTTTTCATCTACTCCCGAATATCCTTCCACAACTGTTCCATCTACGGGTATCTTCTCTCCAGGTCTTACCACCACAATGTCTCCCACTTGGACATCTTCTGCCGGGATCTCCATCTCCTTGCCATCTCTGACAACCTTCGCTGTCTTGGCCCTTAATCCCATAAGCTTCTTGATAGCTGCTGATGTCCTGCCCTTTGCTATAGCTTCCAACAATCGACCCAAAATGAGAAATGTCATCAGCGACACGGCTGTTGTATAATACAAGGAGCCTGCACCCGTGAACGTTACTGCCACGCTGTAAAAATACGCTGCGGAGGTTCCAATAGCTACAAGCACATCCATGTTTGGATTTCTGTTTCGCAATGCCTTGTAAGCGCCCACAAAAAAATCATGCCCAACTATAAAGTGAACTGGAGTGGCTAAAAAGAACAGCAGAAGCGGTATAAAATTCTGTACAGGGAGAGTAGGGAGTGTGAAGGGAAGTAGAGCCCAATAGCTGTAGAGCACTACAGGTATGTTGATCGCAGCGGAAAATACGAATTTGAATTTTAATACTCGAATATTCTTTTCTCTTGCTTTTTGCTCTCTATCTTCCAAACCTTCCTCCGGCTCAATGATGTCGTATCCTACATCTTGTATAGCTTTTCTAATCCCAGCTATACTCATCTGTTCAGGATTGTATTCGATCGTTGCTGTTTCTAATGCAAAATTAACGCTGGCTTTGTATATGCCCTCTTTTTCGTTTAGCGACTTCTCTATAGTCTGTGCGCATGTGATACAACTCATTCCAGTAATCTTCAGAAACACGCTTTCGTGTACAACCTTGTAGCCTACCTCAGCTATTGCATCCTCGATAGTTTTGGGGTTTAGGGCATTTGGATCATAATCGACAATGGCTTTTTCAGCTGCGAAATTAACTGTAGCCCGAGTGACACCCTCCAGTTTGGACAATCGTTTTTCTATTGTCTGAGAACAAGTAACGCAGCTCATTCCTCCAATGTCGAGAACAACTTTCTTGTCCTTCTTCTCTTTGAGTTTTCGATGCTCAGTCAATTAAACCTCCTCCTTTGACGCTCGAGCGTGTTTCACTGATGCTAATTCGTCTTTGTATACCTGAGCACAATGAACGCAACAAAAGATTTTTTCTCTGCCACTTATGGTTTCTCTATATCCTCCCTCGTATATTTTACAGCCACAGTGAACACAAACACTCAGATTTGGCTCGATAGCCAAGGAGACCATCGATGCAATTCGCTTATAGATACGAGCAGCCAACTCTTTCCCCCCAGCTGTCAACTCATAAACGATTTTTGGCTTCTGACCCACAGGTTTTTTACTAGAGCTCACCAGTCTGTTTTTATCAAGCTTTTTAAGAAATGGATAAAGCACACCTGGACTGACAGGCTTACCGATTCTATCTTCAACTTCTTTCATAATTCCATATCCATGAAGAGGCTTCTCGCTTAGAAGCAGGATAATAGAGGATCTTATCATGTCAAAAGCAACGTCTTCACTCAGCATCATATATCACAGTAGAATGTATTCTACTAAGATATATTTAAATATTACCCATCTGTACACAATATATACTGATGAACAAAATGTCTGAAAAGAATCGTGATTTAGGTGTAGTCGTGGTCTCAATATTTCTCGTTGTGTCGTTTGGCATAGTGCTAGCGTTGATGCTGGGGCTTGGTGGTGGACACCTTTCAGGTATGATGGGCTATGGATGGGGCTTCATGTTTCTGATTCCCACAG
>CP070730.1:84880-92671 GCA_020351305.1 Candidatus Bathyarchaeota archaeon | reverse complement strand
GTGGGTTGTTCTGTAACTCTTTCCAACTTTTAATAACTCTAGTGGCTCCTCTGTCTAGGTATTGTTGTGGTTGGTATTTCTTGGGACGTAGAAAGCCAACTCTATCAGGAATCAGCAATTTTTTGAAAACTTGAAAGTAGCCTGGATAATCATCGATGACTCTTACAACATTGGAGCTTTCGCATATCTTTGAAGCTAACTTAGCCCTTGTGTCGATTAATGTTGGTCCAGAAGGGTTCTCCCCTTTGGGACGTGTATAATCTTCAGGCTTGTACATCACAAGTTTGGTGCCATCTGTTGGAAATCCAAACTTTTTCAGTTCGTCGAGTGTCAAGGAACGCGTGTTTTCTGTTCTTCCAGTGAGATAGACTATCTTCGATTTCCTACTCCAGTTCTGAAGGATTTCAGCAGCAAACGGCATTGGCCTATGTAACTCAAATGATTCAACGCCAGTTTCGTCTAGGCACAGAATTAAATCCCAATAACGTTTTTGGTATTCTTTCACTCTTGAAATCTGCTCTTTTGTAGCATATTTCATGAAAATTTGTTCTAGGCTCAGGGTTTCAACTGCTTCCTCTGGTATTTCACGGTCCAATAACTGAGTCCAAAGTTTATGCATTCTTCTAGAAGCATCTATTAATGTATCATCGATATCTATTATAACCTCGTTCAATGGATAACCAGCCTGATGCTCTCTATAGTTTGTTCATTGTATATTCTTTGTGCAAATAGAACCAGTGAATCATTCAACCAGTCAGCCTGCGTGTGCTTCAATTTGTTACAGTTTAACCATTGCTGCAAGGTGACAATGTTGTTTCAAAAAATGTTCAATCGCTTGAGCATTCTGAAATTGCTTGCGCAATGGAGTTATATCAATTTGAATGTTAAAAGGAGGCTTACAACTAGTCACGCGCTTATAGACACTCTTAAGGCATATGTTTTTAAGGGCGTCTCTATAGATGATTTTTCGGGGATTCTTATATGTATGAACTTCTCGCCTTGCTTGTCATTATAATAGTTATTCTAATCATCCTAGGTTCTTCGATCAGGATCGTGAAAGAATACGAGAGAGCAGTCATTTTCCGTTTAGGTCGACTCATTGATGCCAAGGGTCCAGGATTGATTCTTCTTATACCTGGAGTTGACAGACCACGCGTTGTGGATTTAAGAACCATAACATACGATGCACGCATGATAAAAATTATTACAAAAGATAACATACGATGCGATGTCGACTCTTTCGTGTATTATCGAGTGGTCGATCCCAAAAAGGCGATCAACGAGGTAGAGAATTATGTTCATGCCACTCAAATGTTAGCAAAGACAGTATTGCGAGATGTTTTGGGTCACGCTGAGCTTGACGATCTGCTGACGAAAACGGTAGAACTCACAAAGGATATTCAAGAGGAAATAGACGAAATGACCGATCCCTGGGGGATAAAAGTGAGTGCGGTAGCCATCAGCGATGTCCTACTTCCAGCGGAGATGCAGAGAGCAATTGCAAAACAAGCGGAAGCTGAAAGAGAGAAAAGAGCCAGGATCATTGTGGCTGAGGGAGAATATATCGCAGCAGAGAAGATGGCGCAGGCTGCCGAAGTCTACGGGAAAAGCCCAATCACACTGAAGTTGAGAGAGCTCCAAACACTGACAGACATCGCACGAGAAAAGAACCTAGTGGTGGTCACTTCAACCACTGATCTACGCGAATTAGGGAACATCGTTGCCCTAACCCGTACAGCCATGGGGAAAGGGGAACAGGTAAAGAAGAAATGAGACTACGTGTCGCGTGTATATTCGTTATAATCGTTCTTTTTTTCACATGGTTGGGTGTTTGCCCTTCTTTTGGATCCAACGGCGACTCGGTGATTGTTATAGAATGGGATGGGGTGATCAACTTTGCAGCTTCAGAACTCATTAAGGAGGGGATAGATGAAGCCCACAAAATCAATGCCAAAGCTGTGGTGCTCATTTTAGACACTCCTGGAGGCTTGCTAGATGCAACTTTTAAAATTATAGACCTAATTGAACGGTCACCTATCCCTGTGATTTCATTTGTATATCCGAAAGGAGCAACGGCATGGTCTGCAGGCACTTTTATCGTTCTTTCATCACACATAGCAGCAATGACGCCGTTCTCTATTCTAGGATCTTGCGCTCCACGAGCCTACCCCACTGGAGAACTGATACAGGATCCAAAGTTGACCAATTCGCTAACGGAGTTCATTATACAAAGAGCAGAAATGCATGGTAGAAATGAAACGATTGCAGCCAAGTTTGTGATGGAAAACCTTAACATAGGAGCAGAGGATGCGAAAAACTATGGCGTTATAGAAAAAGTGGCGACCACACTAGAAGAACTGTTAGATGTTGTTGACGGCATTCATGTGGAAGTGGCTGAAAAAAGGCAATTGACGATTCAAACAAAAAATGCAGCGATACATTATTTTGGGGCAAGTATACGTGTACGAGTTTTACGTCTCATTTCAGACCCTATGATTGCGTATCTCTTGTTCACCCTTGGGATTTACGGCGTAATCTTTGGTTTCTTCACTGCTGGATATGAAGGAGAAATTATGGGGTGCTTCCTCCTGATCTTAGGTTTAATCGGGTTGGGGTTTTATGTTGATTTACTGCCTGTTGTACTCATTGCCATAGGCGGAGTTTTGATATTCGTGGAGATACGGGAACCGGGACTCGAGTTTTTTGGACCTGTTGGAATAAGTTGTTTGTCAGTAGGAACTTTGCTTTTGCTTCGATTTGATCCTTCACGATGGTTGATTTCTCCGGAATGGTATCAGCCCTTTATGTTCACAGTGGTGGCTCTTGTCGCAATTTTGTCAGTTTTCTCAACTCTGGTTCTTTATAAAATATTTAAGGTAAGGAAAAAGCGACCTACTACGCTTAACTTTATTGACGGAGTTGGTCGAACGATAGATGAAATCGGTCCGGAGAAAATAGGGTTTATTCGGTTTCATGGTGAATATTGGAAGGCACGATCAGATATGATCATAAAGCCTAATCACAAGGTAAAGGTTTTGGCTAAGGAAGGACTAACACTCACTGTGAAGCCTATCGAAGAGGAAATTGTAACGGTTGAATCTGAGAAAAACAACCCTCGCCGGGATGCAACATTGTAGAATCTTGGATCATTGCAATTGAATTTTATATAAGAGCTAATATCGCAAGAATCTTGAGGTCCGACCCACGAATCCTCCTAATAGATGCGCGCGCGAATGATATGTCATCTTACGCGCGATGTTGCCTTGTAGAAAAAGAGGAGGTAGCTGTTGGATGTGCTTTGCTCTTATAAGGCTCCAACATCTTTCAAGTATTTTACTAGTGAAGCTAGATTCACTGTTGCTTGAGCTATCGCCACATACTTGTTTTGAGCCAGTTCTTTGATGTTATCTATTCCAAATGCTTTCTTGAGTAGAGCAGCATCGCCTTCTGATACACCAGAGATCGCTGAGGCAGGCTTCTTCGCCAGATCCTCGTATTCCTTTGATTCAAAGTTCTTATCTAAAACTACACAAGAACAAGTGGAGAAACAGTTGATTCCTTGGGCAAATCCAACATATTTGTTCGTAGCAAGGTCTCCCACCGTCTTAATTCCAAATGCCTTCTCCAAGTCCTTAGCGTCTGATTCACTCACACCACTAATAGCTGCAACAGGAGCATTAACTAACTCTTCAATGCCTTTGTCTTCATATGCCTTGTCAAAAAACTTCACTATGAAACCAGGTTTACCCATTCAAATTCACCTCTAGAAACTCTCTCTATACTAGTGTGACAAAATTTAAACCTTCCACTCAGAAGAAAACACGCACGCATAAGACTGCTGTAACTATAACTCTTTGTCTTCTGGTAGGTTGTGGTCGACGCATACTGCTAATGTTGCTGATTGCGCGCCGCGCGCGTCACCCCAAGTAAAAATCGCCAATAATATCTAGTATCTTTTGTGCAGCGGTGGATGCCTGTGCTTCATTTTGTGACGTGTGCATTTTTTACTAGTTTTCTGGAAATGGAAGTTTTGCATCTGTTGTTAGATTCAGCCCCACCTGCTTCAGTGCTTTCTCGTTGCCTTCGTTCAAGAGATGTGTTGTGTGCATTTCGCAGCCTTTCAGCTTACTTAGCGCATTTAGGCATTTTTTCGCTATCTGATCCGATACTGCGCTTGCAGCTAACGCGTTAAGGATTTCTTTGACATCCAGTGACGTGTTGCTCAATCCAATCACGGTTTTTAGTTGCATGATGCTATGAATGACGTTTGGGGATATTACATCAACCTCATCAGATATTTCAGCCAGAATTTTTGTTGCATTTAGAAGTGCTGCTGATTCTGCATATAGTAGTGGCGAATTTTTACCCGTTATTATTAATGCTTTACCTGGCTCTGAGGAAATTTCGATTGCTGCACCGCAGAACACATCCCTGTATCCTTTTCCCATGTCTTTTCTTTTTCGACCTTCTTTTGCAGCCTTTCTTGCAGGCAATACAACTGAGCGATCTTCAGGTTTGACGCCTGTTTTTTCCATAATCTTCTTCATGTTTTCAATTGTGGTGTATAGAGCATCACCTTCAACAAATTCTCTCTGATAGCTGAAATATCGTCTCATGATTTCCTGTTTGCCCGCTTCCCGTATAAATTGATCATCAATTATTCCTTCTTTAGCCATGTTGACTCCCATGTCAGTTGGAGACTTGTATTTTGCCATTGGATGATCGTCGTTGACTAGTTTGGCGATTATTTTTTTCATTATTGCAAAGTTTTCAACATCTCGGCTATAATTGATTGCTGTCAATCCGTAGATTTTTTTGTGAAATGGATCTTCAATGTTGAAGTCTCCCAAGTCTGCTGTTGCAGCTTCGTAGGCGATATTTACTGGATGGTTAATGTTTAGGTTCCATATAGGAAAAGTTTCGAATTTCGCAAATCCAGATTGCACCCCATATTTTCTGTCATTGTAGATTTGCGCCATGCAGAATGAGAATTTGCCACTGCCAGGTCCAGGTGCGGTCACCACCACGATTTCTTTCTCAGTATTCACGTACTCTTGTTTTCCGTATCCCTTCTCCCCTACAACAAGATCCAAATCTCTTGGATAATTCGGAATTTCATAGTGAACAAAGACAGGTATCCCTCTGTTTTGGAGTTTCTGTCTGAATTTTTTCGCAGTTACTTCATTCTTAAACCTGTTTATTACAACAGCAGCAGAGACATCCAAATCGATTTCCAGAAGGTCATTCATATCTTTGAGCAACTGATCATCATATGTCAACCCAAAATCTCGTCTAATTTTTCTTCCTTCTATGTCCTTTGCGCTGATACAATGAATAACTTCGATTTTTTCTTTCAGTTGCTTAAGCATCTGTACTTTTGTATCAACTTCATAGCCTGGAAGCACACGTGATGCATGATGGTCGTAGCAGAGTTTCCCACCGAACTCCAGGTATAGCTTGTCAAATAAGGAGACACGATTAAGTATCTTCTTGATCTGTGCTTTCAAATATTTTTTTGTGTCAAATCCTGCTTTCTTGATCATTTGTCAACCCCGCTACTGAGATAATACGCAGGCGCACACATACGGTCTGTTGGGGGTAATAGCGTTTGGTAATTATCGAATTGCACACATTTTCTTTATAACACATTTGCACTTGGAGCGCGCGCGTGCTGTCTAAGTGCGCATCAGTCATAATCTAGTCTGGACAAAGACTTTAGTGGAGATGTCACCTGGGTTATTTCTCGTAAACTCCCCATTTTTTTCCTCATTTTCATTAATAAAGGCAGATTATAACATAACATAAATGGTTAAGAAATATATTGGAACCCCTCGCAGTGTTAAGCACTCGCGGGTTATACTTTCTTCCTCTCCAATTATCTTAGTATCTTACCCATGCTTTTGGACGAGCAAATTTGAATCTCACATCATTCTGCGTTCTATGTTTGGGGAAACATGTACGACAGTAAGCTGGTCTGCCTTTTGTAGGCTGGAAAGGCACCGTGGCAGCTTTGCCACAGTCATTGCATTTAATCTCAAACATTTTTCTCTGCAATACGAAAAATCACCTCTTTAACCTTGTGCTTAACTCTAGAAGCTGTTATCAACTATCACTGACTCGCCGATTGCAAACATCTTTTCAACTCTCGTTACTTTAAATTTGGATTGTTCTCCTTGCTTAGTGTTCGGTACAAATACTATGAATCCTTTGATTCTTGCGATTCCGTCGCCTTTTCTACCGATTTCCTTGATTTCAGCTTCATATTCTCTGTCAACTTCAACTGGTGGTTCTACGTAAAATCTAGGTCGCCCACTTCTTTGCCATTTCTTCTGTTGAATGTAATAATACGACATTCTGTCAACTCATTAGGTTTGTCAGCCAGAACTGCTTTAAAACAAAAAAAGAAAAACGTTGAAAGCGTTCTACCCTTTTTCGGAAAGCCTCTAACTGCTTAGCCCCTATAACACAAGCTTGCCTTATTAACCCTTGCATGCATAAAGCTCATACTAGAAGTGCTACAAACGACACTCGCAAGGAGTGTGAATGAATAAATGGTGATGGAGGCAGAAGAGAAAGCTGGTCTTCGGGAAATTGGCTTTGTCCTTGCTTGGGCTGCTTTGTTCTTTATGCTTTCAAGCTTCTTTAAACTATTTCCTAAGGAGAGCATAGTTTGTGGATATTTTGGGTACTTTGTGCACTTTGTGTGCTGGGCTCTTCTATCTGCTTGGGACCATACCAGGGTTTAAAGCAAAAATAGTAGAATAAAAAGTGCGCGTAGGATGAATTGCTAGGAAAGAACAGATTGAACCATTCGAAAGTTGATTCAGCCTAGAAAAATAGGGAAACTGAGCTGAAAATGATTTACTGACTAGTTTTTCTATACTGTCGTATCGGCAATTTCAGCTTTAGGAGCATTAGTCTTAACAGATTCGATTCCGCTTTTGCAGCTGTCTTTGGACTCGTAAGCTTCACTTGAAGCAATGATTTCACCGTTGGGAGCTTTTAATCTCCATCTGAATTTTCCGGCAGCATCCTTGTAGATTTCATATTTTGGCATTGCTGACAAAATAATCGCCTCCCTATAATAAGCGGTGTTGTAAAAAAATGTCCGTAGACACGTACGTGTTAATAGCGTAACCATCAAAATATGGACACTTCCTGCACAGCAATTGAATATATAAGTTTCCTCTAGCATTTTGGTGCTGAACCTAATTTCCCAATCGATTCTCGACATATTGAAGAGATTGAAATAACCTCCTTCAAACCATTTGTGACTAGATATCTGTGTGATACTGGTTGGAAGATAAATACAAGCGCGAGCTGCAAACCCTCTTGAAGATTTTCAAGGGTAATAAAATTATTGGCTTTTCCTACGAACAGAAAGATGATTTGTGGAGTCTATTCATTCATCTCTCTAATGGAGTCATTCAGGTTAAGGGCAACAAAAAACACACGATGGAAAAAACTCTATATGCCTCACCAATAGTCGAAACTGTTTCCTGGAAAAACCGGGCAGACTCTTTCTTAAATAAATAACGACTAACCCATCTCATTCTCTGGGTACTTCTCCTTCTGCTTCTCTTTGTGTAATACATATTACACCTCGAGTAGTGGAGGAAGTAGTTGCCTATTCTGCATGTGCGCGGATTACCCACGAATCGCACGCGCGAGATTGTGAAGACTATAATTTTTTCCTTTTGTGCTTCTTGGTTCAATAGACTTGTAAATTAATGAAAAGCAGAGTGCGCGCGCGCAATGGAACTGTGCGGTCGTCGTCTAGCTTGGTTCAAG
>CP070730.1:38928-84780 GCA_020351305.1 Candidatus Bathyarchaeota archaeon | reverse complement strand
TTCGCTGCAAATTCCTTGTAGGTAAGCAGGCAACCCCCAGCAGGACAGGGATAGTCTTTTAAAGTAAACTCGTTAGCAAGCTCGATCTGCCTTTTTCTTGATCTACCCCTTATATCTAGTAGCTTTCTTCTATCAAACCATCCTTTCCTCTCCCCCTCCGTCGCTGGTAAAAGCTTGGCGGATAAAGGTCTCAGAACTTGGCCTTTCAAGCCAGCCTCTTCTTCAATGAGATCTAATGCCTTTCTGCGTTGAGACATTGGTCTCTCGTTAAGGACTTCACCCGTAATTATGAAAGAAGCCCCAACTTCTTTGGCGAATTCTTTAGCCCTTTTAAACATGAAGATCCTGCAGTCGATGCAGGGGTTCATGTTCTTCCCATAGCCATGCTTAGGATTTCTTAAAATCTTTAGGTAGTCGTTGCCAACATTTATTGTCTTAAGTGGAATCTTTAGTTGTTCTGCAACCTTGGCAGCACCACACCCACCTTTTCCACAAAGACAGAAAGGAGAGGTGAAATTGATTGCTGCTACATCTATTCCCTGTTGTTGGATTAGCTTCACTGCTAATGTGCTGTCCAATCCACCGGACAGTAGCGCTAGAGCCTTCATATATGCATGCCTTGAGGTTTTACGTTTTCATCTTTTTATTGCTTTCGAAAACATGGACTGCATAGGGGCGCGCGCGGCATTGCCATATTTTTTGAACTTTGGAGCAATCTTAAGATCGCATTCAGTCACAGTTGTCCAAGTACTATAGCTCATGTTAATCTGATATTTACTGCATCAGCTATTAGTTATGTAACCTGCAGAGATGCCAAAACATTTAATTTTAATTCATGTCGCCTAAACATTGGCTGGTAAGCAAGGCATGCAAACAACTTTCACACTGCGACAATTTAAGCCCAATGACCTTGAACATGTCATGAACATAAACCGCATCTGCCTTCCTGAAAACTACTCTCCTTATTTCTTTATGGATCTATACGAACGTTTTCCCCAAACTTTCATCGTGGCAGAACAAGAATTGGAGATAGTGGGATACATCATGTGCAGAATCGAGACTGGCATGACAAGTTTTGGCTTGTTTGGAATATCAAGAAAAGGACATGTGGTTTCTATCGCTGTGTTGCCAAAACATCAACGTAAAGGTGTGGGAGCAGCTCTTATGGAAAATGCAATGAAGAACATGCCCCAATATAAAGCGAAGGAAATCTATTTGGAAGTTAGAACAAGCAACACGCCAGCAGTAAACATGTATAAAAAACTGGGGCTCCAAATAATTCGTAGGAACAGAAGGTATTATGCTGATGGAGAGGATGCATACTTGATGGCGAAAAGACTAGTTGAGAAAAAAACCGGATCATAATGACACTACCTTTCAGAATATTTACTTTCCTCATATGCTCGCGTAAAAAAACGCTTCATTAAGAATCCAGGGTTGATAGGGAACGCTATACAAAATCTAAAGTTATTACCTTATTAACGAAGAATAGGAATATCACCAATTAAATCCATCAGTGAAGGAGCATGTCTGTTAAGAATCTAAAGGTTCAGCACATTATGGTCGAGTTGAAAGCAAGAGCGAACAGCCTAGAGTTGAGCCGAAATAGGTTAATTGAGTTTGGAGCTAAGAAAATTGGTGTTTTTCATCAAATTGATACTTATTATGAAGTTCCGACAGGTAGATTGAAACTGCGAGAGGTGGAAGGCAAGGCTGATAGTGAATTGATCTATTATGAGAGAGAAGATGTTTTTGAGCCAAAAAAAAATTCCGTCTTCATCTTTCAATTATCTCAGTCTCAAATTCTGAAGGGAATCCTCAACCGTATCTTGACAATAAAAGGCGTGGTGGATAAGATTAGGGAAATCTATCTTTATGACGATATTCAAATCCATCTAGATACGGTTAGAGACCTAGGAAGTTATATAGAATTTGAACGTATAACTTCAAGCGACCCAAGGCAACAGAAAAAAGATTTGCTAAAGCTAGAAAGGCTTAGAAAACGACTGAATATTAGTTCACAAAGTCTGGAGAGGTCTTCTTATAGTGACTTGATCTGATATTTCAGCCATTGTTCCTCTCTTTCATTCATCCAATTCAGAAGTCGTAGCATGTTCTTTGCAAAGCCCAGAACACCACCAAGAACGAATAAGGAAAGGAAAAAGCGCAGATCAATTACCAAGTTAATCTCTTCGATTGAGAAGTTGATTACGCCAGTGTTTAATATATGAATGAAGTAGAAAACAATCATCAGTGAGTTCGCTATGCTGAAAAGGTGCTGAAAAATTGTGCCTTTTGTCAGTTCGATGACGAAAATGAAGAATAGGTATAATGCAAACAAAACTGTGAAAGAGGACTGATAGCTGTAGATGCTCTCAAACGGAACCATTATTGATGATAAGAGCGCGAAAAGGATGTAGACGAAACCCGCTTTAGCTAAAGCTTTGATAAAACGTGGTATTATGGTTTTCAATGTAAACTTATTCCGCTTGACACTTTCCATTTCATCCATTCTCTATCACCAATGGTCCAAAACCAAATATCGGAGTTTCAATCCAAAAATGAATTTGCCCGCTCTCTATAACCATCGCAGCTTCAACCAATGTTTCAACCTCTCCATTATAAGTCGTGTTTGATGGAACATCCACCGAAGTCGCTCCTCTCCAAATAACTTGCCCATTATTTAAAAACTCAATCCGTATAGTTCCAGTTACGCTGAAGTATTGGGAATGATTATCGAAGCTAATGGGCACATTTACTCTGAAATGTGTCCTGTTATACGCGCTGAATTCAGGTATGCCAATAGTGAAATCAGAAAGCGGTGCGCCCCATGGAATGATCTCATTTGATTCAAAGCCTAATGGTATTAGGTTTGCGTAGCTCAGTTGAGTTGACCCATACAAGATGAGACTTGAGTCGTTAAAGAGGTAATATTCTGATTGTGTTATGAGCTCATCAATGCTTAATGTGATATTGTGAAAAATTGTTGCGTTGTCTTGAAAATTAATTTGAGCTAGGTAAGTTGTGTCTTCAGAAAGAGACTCATTATCATGGTCTACGACGAACGTAGTGATGTTAAGGTCAGCTAGGTTGTAGTAACCTTTGTTGTCGAAGATCATTGGGATCATTATCATGAGATCCTTTTCCGTAAAATTCAACATCGGTTTGCCAAAGTCGATACGAATAAATGTTGCTGAGTAGACAGCTGTTACAGCGAATGCGAGGGCTATTATCCAGAAGAAACGTACAGCCCAGCCCAGCGCCCGTAGTGGCACATTCATTGGGCTATCCTTCTCTTTGGTTTTCAGGCGTTATTAATATTGCCTTAGGTTCTTCTTGTTTGGGTTCGGTTATAGGTTTTGGCGATGTAGGCTTGGAAAGTGTAGACTTTGGTGTTGGTTCTTGTTTTACCGGTTGTGGCTTTGATTTAGTTTGAGCTACACTAACTGGGACAGAAACGAGAGCATATCTATGTGTCACCAATGGGATACCTCTCACAGTTAGAAGAGATCCTATCCACCCCATAATACCAAGATACATCAGGCGTATACAGGCCTGAATAAGTGGGGCAAGAGCTTCACCAAAAACTCTTGCTAGATCGCCAGTAGCTAATATGCTAAAAGGTTCTTGAAGAAGCATGAAAGCGTTTATGAATGTGAATCCTAGAAGGGCGACTCCAGTAAACAATATCACTATTCCAGTGAGTTGTGGTTTGTTACTCAGTAGATTGGGCATGGATAATTTACTCCTTTGGTTGAAGGTAAGGTATGGTTTTGATGCTGTATTAAATCTTCCGAATTAATAAACAATATCCCCTTTACATACTTCCCACTCTCATTCCAACCAAAATCACCCCCCAACCTAAAGCTTTTCAGGGAATATAGGAAGTTAAACGATAACAAGAACCTCAGAGCATTGAAGCACGAGCTCAGCGACACATTCATACCCTAATCTAAATCCCACATAAAAGCTATAAGACTGAGTTCTTTACACCTAAGTTCTCAAAGCTTTGGAGGAATCCCTTTGAGTTTAGAGAAAACTATAGAGAATGTGGCCGTTAATCTGTTGCGCCTTGCAGTAACAGAATTGCCAAGAGATGTCAAAGAAGCTTTACGGAACGCTTACCAAGAAGAGACTAGTGAGGCAGGAAAAACTCAGCTTAAAGCCATCCTCAACAACATTGAGCTAGCTGAAAAGACACGTACTCCCATGTGCCAAGACACTGGTACGATAATATTCTACATTAAAGCCGGAGCGGAAGTAGGACAGCTCGATAAGATTGAAAATGCCTTGTTCAACGCAACAAAAAGAGCTACGACTGAAGTCCCTCTCAGGCCAAACGCCGTAGACCCAATCCAACAAAAGAATACAGGTGACAATACAGGCAGAAATATTCCCTATATAAACTGGGAAATTGTGCCTGGCGATATCATTGAAATTACTGTGATGCCAAAAGGCGGTGGTTCAGAAAATGTTTGTACCATGAACATGTTAGTCCCGGGTCAAGGCATTAAAGGCCTGAAGAAGTTTGTTATCGATTCTGTAATTAAATCAGGTTCGAAACCTTGTCCTCCCAATATTCTAGGTGTAGCATTCGGCGGTGGAGCAGATATTGCTATGAAACTTGCAAAAAACGCGCTGCTTCGCTCTCTGAACCAGCCCCATAAAGATCCTAAAATAGCTCAACTTGAGAAAGAACTCTTAGATGCTGTGAACCAAACAGGCATAGGACCAATGGGTTTAGGCGGCAAATTTACAGTCCTAGGTGTAAATGTTGACTATGCTGTTAGACATCCGGCATCATTTCCAGCCGCAGTAGCCTTCAACTGCTGGGCAGCAAGGAGAGCAACAGCACAAGTCCGTCCAGATGGACAGATTAAATACTTAACGCATGAATTGAGGTGATAGAATGGCAACGTACAAACTCACCACGCCAATTTCGGAAGAGGATATAAGAAAACTAAGAGTCAACGACGTTGTATACATAACTGGAACAATTGTAACAGCTCGTGATCAGGCCCATAAGAGAGCCCTACAATTCCATGAAGAAGGAAAAAGACTCCCCCTCAACCTAGAAGGTCTTGCAGTCTTCCACTGTGGTCCTATAGTTAAGAAAGAGGGAGATAAATGGGTCATAGTTGCAGCTGGCCCGACAACTAGCACACGCATGGATATATTTGAAGATGATTTCATCAAGAATTTCAAAACCCGTATCATCATCGGTAAGGGGGGCATGGGCAAACGTACTACTAAAGCAATGCAGAGATATGGCGCTATTTATGGAGCCTTCACTGGAGGAGCTGCAGTTCTTGCTGCAAAAGCAATTAAGAATGTTAAAGCCGTCGAATGGTTCGACTTGGGCATGCCAGAAGCTTTATGGATACTTGAAGCAGAGGAGTTCGGTCCTTTAACAGTGGCGATAGATTCCCACGGTAACAACCTGTTTGAAGATATCAAACAGAAAACACAGGGAAATCTGAACGCAATCTATAAGAAATTAGGCATTGAACCTTGACAACATCATGTACATGCTTCCTGCTAATAATAGAATCCGATGATGTAGGTCACATCGCTTCTTTTAACAGTTCAAGGATTTCTTTTACTACGATTTTGTCTTCGACATCTAACACTTTCACAGCATCCTCCAGTGTTGTTACACAGAACGGACAGGCAGTGGCTATGACCTGAACTCCGAGTTCCAAGGCTTCTCTAACTCGATCTACACTAGGTCTTTTTTGAGGAGTCGAATCCTCTGTCCAGGTTCTTCCAGCTCCTCCACCACAACAAAAGCTGTTCTCCATTGTTCTTTTCATCTCCAGGAATTCCAAGCCATCTACTAGTTTTAAGATCTTTCTTGGGGCATCATAAATATCGTTGCGTTTTCCTAAAAAGCAAGGGTCGTGATAGGCAACTTTCTTATTGAAAGATTTGGAAAGCTTGAGTTCATCCCTTTTGATGATTTCAGCCAGAAACTGGGTGTAGTGCTGAACATTAAGTCGCTTGTTACTATATGGTTTATCATTCTTGAGAGTATTGAAACAGTGGGGGCACAGTGTTAGAATCGTCTCGGCTTCGAACTTTTCAAACATCGAGATGTTATGTTCGGCAAGCATTTCAAACAACCCTTTCTCCCCAAGTCTGAGTACGTGATCGCCGGAGCACCGCTCTTCGGTGCCCAGTGTTGCGAAGTCAATACCCAAACTGTTGAATACTGAAACCATTGACTTGGCTATTGCTTGACTCCTTGGATCGTAGGAGGGGGCGCAACCAATGAAAAACAGCACATCAGATTTGGAGACTGTTGGAAACATTTTAACCTCTAGGTCCTTAGCCCAATCTATCCTTTTGCTCGGGTGAATTTCCAGCGGATTATGGTATCTGACAACGCTTGTCAGTATGTCTTTGACTGTTCTGGGTATGCTTCCAGCTTCGACCAGAAGACCGCGTTCATCTACAATGGAAGACGCGCAGCTGATCTCCTTTGGGCAGAACTCTGTACAAGAGTTACAGGAAGTGCACAGCCACACATTGTCAACCATAGCTTTCAATCGTTCATCGAACCCTTCATCTCTCGAATCTGAAACAAAGCGATAGTTAGTGACATATGTAGAAGGTCCGAGGAATCTTTCATCAAGTGCTGCAGGGCATGCAGAGTAGCAAATGGAGCATTTGATGCATAGTGACAAGTCCCAGTAATCTTTAAGATCTTTTGGTGATTGAATAAACTCTTCAAGCCTTTTCAATGCTTCTTCAGGCTTGATCAGGACATTTCGTATACTCTTATACGTATCAAAGAATGGTTGAAGATCAACAACTAGGTCTTTAATAATAGGCATGTTTTGGAGCGGTTCAATTACCAATGTGTCAGAGTTCAGATGGAGCACTTGTGTGTAACAAGCCAACATGGGTTTTCCATTAACCATAACCCCACAGCTTCCACACACTCCCATTCTACATGAATGTCTAAACGCGAATGCCCCATCAAAATTATCTTTTATATACATGAAAACATCGAGTAGTGTGGTTCCTTTTCGGACAGGGACTTCATACTCTGAGAGATAGCGTCTTTTTTGTTCAGGATTAAAGCGATGAATTTTGAATTTAATAGTCTTTTCAATCTGCAAATTCATGACTGTTTCATTTCCTAGTAGGCTCTCACCGCTGGGGACCACTTCGTGATAGTAACTGGAATATATGCGAGTCTGGGACCATCCTTTGTATAATGGCCTAGAGTGTGTTTCAACCAGTTTTCATCGTCACGTTTAGGGTAATCGAGTCTTGTGTGGGCTCCTCTTGATTCTGTTCTAGCAAGTGCACCGGCAATTGTAACTTCGGATAAATCTAACGTGAAGTCAAGTTGCAAAGCACCTACGAGTCCAGTGTTAAATTGCCTATCTCTGTCTTCAACCCTTGTGTTCTTGAATCTTTCTTTAAGCTCTCTTACTTCATTCAAAGCACTCTTAAGTTCGTCTTCTTTTCTGAAAACCCAAACCCTTTCGCTCATAATACGTCTCAACTCATCTCTTATAACGGGAATCCTTTCATCCCCTTCTCTGCCCCAGATATCGTCAAATATTCTCCTTTCCTCTGCCAAGGCTTTTTCTTGAGAAAAATCTCGAAGGTCATGTGAAAGAGCGAATTTGGCAGCTTCTTCGCCAGCAACAGCTCCAAAAACCAAGCAATCTGATGTGGAATTAGTGCCGAGTCTATTTGCTCCATGCACATTTAAGCATGCACATTCACCAGCAGCATAGAATCCTAGAACTGATGTTTCTGTCTTTATGTTTGCGTGAATTCCCCCCATGGAATAGTGAGCAGCTGGTCTAATTGGTATTGGCTCATCTACGGGGTCTACTCCGCTTAGTTTTATTGCCACATCTCGTATTAGTGGAAGCCTTTCGTTTATCTTCTCCTCGCCCAGATGTCTAAGGTCTAAAGCTATATAGGGTCCGTGTGGACCTTCGATTCCGTTCCCTTCCTGAATCTCTGTTGTCTCTGCTCTGGAAACTATGTCGCGAGGGGCTAGCTCCATCTTTTCAGGAGCATAACGTTTCATAAAACGCTCGCTTTTAGCATTGACCAAGTATCCTCCTTCTCCACGGGCACCTCCTGTTATCAAAATTCCTGATGGAACCATTCCTGTGGGGTGGAATTGAATGAATTCCATGTCTTTTAATGGCACACCAGCCCGGTAGGCCATTGTCATTCCATCACCTGTCGCTGTGTGGGAAAATGTTGTAAACTCGTAGACGCGTGCGTAGCCACCAGTCGCCATTATTATGGCTTTAGCACGAAATACTGACATTTCACCAGTCTTCAACTCTATGGCTGTCAAACCTGCTGCAGCATTTTTCTCAATCATGAGGGAGGTGACAAACCATTCATCATAGAATTTAATGTTTGGATATGTCTTGGCTTTTCCATCCAGTGTGTGCATCTCGTGAAAACCAGTCATGTCGGCTGCGAAGCATGCCCGTGGGAAGCTATGACCACCGAAAGGGCGTTGGTTTATTTTTCCCTCTTCGGTTCTGCTCCAGGGACAGCCCCAATGTTCTAGTGTGGTGATTTCTTCAGGGGCTTTTTTCACAAAAAACTCCACGACATCTTGGTCTGCGAGAAAATCCGATCCTTTCACCGTGTCCCAAGCATGCAGATCGTATGAATCTCCATCCCTCATCATAGCAGCTGTTCCGCCTTGCGCACAGACTGAGTGGGAACGTATTGGGTATACTTTAGAAATCACACCAATGTCAATCTTGTCGTTAATCTCGGCTGCAGTGATTGCAGCTCGAAGACCAGCCATTCCAGCGCCAACTATAACTATATCATGACTTAGTGCTTCCAACAAGTTCACCTAACATGGGTTATTTGAAGAGAAAACATAAGTCTCTAGACTAACGTTTATAGTTTTCCGGTCGCTCTAAGAGATTGTGTCTAAAAAATGATTCACATGGCTTGTGAAAGCAGTTCAGCTATTTCCATGATCTGAATTTTTCCTTCTAGACCCGTTGTTTTGACAGCGTCTTCAAATGTTAAGAGACAGAAGGGACAAGCAACAGCTAATATTTGTGCTCCTGCGTCAGCTGCATCTTTAATACGAGTTTCAGCAAGTCGTTCCCCTGGTATGTCTATCCACATTCTTCCTCCACCACCCTCGCAGCAAAGGCTTCGCTCCTTATTACGGTCAAATTCTACAAGTTTGACTCCTGGGATACTCTCTATGATTTTCCGGGGTTCGTCATAAATGTCGTTTTGTTTTCCTAGGAAGCATGGGTCATGATAGATGATTGTCTTGTCTATTTTCGTTGAGAATTTAAGTTTCCCTTCATTGATCAGTTTTGCTAATAGTTGTGTATGATGTAGGACTTTGAAATTTGTTTGTCCGTATCTGTTTTTGAATGATTGGTATGAGTGGGGGCAATTTGTGAGAATTTCTTTAATGTTGTATTTGTTAAAGAGTTTGATGTTTTCTTCGACTAGAAATTCAAATAAGCCTTTTTCGCCCATCCCATAAACCTCGTTTCCGCAGCAATTTTCTTCGTCTCCCAAGGTTCCGAAGTCGATTTTCGCTTTGTGAAAGCACTTCACTAGACTTTTTGCTGCATCTTGAATCCGGGGGTCATACGCTGGTGTACAGCCTACGAAATAAAGAAATCCGTTGCCTTCCGATGCGTGTTTGATGTTCAACTCTTGTGCCCACTCGGATCTCTTGCTTCTTATTCTTCCCCATGGATTGCCATTTTTGAAAATACTCTCCAATGCTTCTCCTATGGTTGGGCCAATCTGTCCTCCTTCGACGGCAAGGCTTCTGATGTCAATTAGAAAGTTGTATGGCATTATTTCTTTTGGGCAGCGAAGGCCACATGTTGCACAGGTGGTGCAACTCCAAAGTTCATTTTGAGGATGTATAGTCACTTTGCTGCCCATGGCGATTTCTCGCATATATCTTCTAACGTTCAAGTTGGTTTTTCTAGCTACAGGACAACTTCCGGTACATATTCCGCAATGGATGCACTCAAGAAGTTTGTGTTTTTCAGCAAGTTCTTGTGCACTCATTTTCCTTGTCTCGTTTGGGTAACATGAACCACAAAGGTTTTTTAAGCGTTTTCCTCTGTATCAACCAAAACATTTCACGGGAAACGAGAGAAAGAAAAAATGGAAAAAGAGCCGCCGAGAATCGGGATTTATGTTTGCGAGTGTGGTGGGAACATAGGGGATGTCGTGGATGTCAAAGCCGTTCTTGAAGCGGTCAAGGGGTGGGAAAGAGTTGTTGATACAAAACATCAAAAATATCTATGTTCAAAACCATCTCAGGAAACTATAGTTGAAGCCATAAAAAAGAAGAATCTGGACCGGATTGTGATCGCCAGTTGCACGCCTAGAATGCATTTAGCTACCTTCCAGAGCGCATTAGAACGAGCTGGGCTAAATCCCTACATGCTTGAGTTTGTAAACATCAGAGAGCAGGCCTCATGGGTTCATGGTCCTCAACCTTCTAGCGCAACAACAAAGAAGGCCATAAGCCTCATAAGAGGTGGTTATGAGCGAAGCGCAGAGCTTGAGCCTTTGGAAAAAATCAGTGAAAAGAGCTCAAGAGAAATCTTAATTGTCGGTGGAGGGATAGCTGGCATCACTGCAGCCCTAGAATTGGGATATCTGGGCTATAAGGTCCATATAGTGGAAAGAAACCCAACAATTGGGGGCAACATGGCGAAGCTGACTAAAGTTTTTCCGACTTTGGATTGTGCTCAGTGTATCCTTACGCCAAGAATGGCGGAGATTGGAAGAAATCCCAATGTAAATCTTCTCACATACTCTGAGGTGATTGACATTAGCGGACGTCCAGGCAACTATGATGTGAAGGTTTTCCTGAAACCTCGAGGCGTGGACACCGAGATGTGCAGAAGCTGTGGCGTTTGCGCCAAAGTTTGTCCAGCTGTAGCACCGGATGAGTACAATGAAGGCTTATCAGAGAGGAAAGCAGCCTATATAGATTTTCCACAAGCAGTGCCTTCAGCTTACACAATAGATTTTGATGCTTGCACCAAATGCCTAAAATGTGAACAAGTATGCCCTTCTAAAGCCATAAACCTGGAAGACAAAGGAAAAACAATTAATTTGAAAGTCGGGGCCATGATTATGGCGACAGGCTACGAGCTTTACGACCCGAATATGCTAAAGAATTATGGATATGGGATTTACAAAGACGTCATTACCATGATGGACTTGGAAAGATTAACATCTGCCTCTGGACCAACAGGAGGCTACATAAAGATGTCGAATGACAATGACGTTAAAAAGCTGGCTGTTGTGCTTTGTGCAGGCTCTAGAGACAAGAATCATATTCCTTATTGCAGCCGAATCTGTTGCATGTATGGTTTAAAACAAGCTTTTGTGCTTAAAAAAATGCTTGGAATTGATGTTCACATTTACTATATTGACATTAGGGCCACAGGCAAAGGCTACGAAGAATTATATTGGCGAGATGAAGAGGTCGGAGTAGTCTTTACTAAGGGTCGAGTAGCTGAAATTTGGAAGAAAAAGAATGGTAAACTCATAGTATTAGCAGAAGACACCTTGATGGGCGAAGTCAAAGAAGAAGAATTTGATATGGTTGCCTTGGCTACACCTATGGTTCCACCTAAGAAACTAAAGGAACTAGCTGGCAAGATGAAACTTTCTTTGGGAGAAGAAGGATTCATTACGGAAAAACATCCAAAACTTGATCCTGTAGATTCTCTTAGAACTGGAATTTTCGTTTGTGGATGTGCTTTAAGCCCAAAGGATGTTCGCGACACAGTCTCCGATGCTCTGGCTGCTGCTGCTAAAGCTTCTCTCTTCCTTAAAGGAGAACATATCACCACAAGCCCCGAAAAAGCCTTTGTCATACAAAGTATGTGCCATGGCACAGCTTCATGCGTTGAAGTTTGCCCAGTCAATGCAATAACGATCGAATCTGGAAAAGCTAGAATCGATCCGTTTCTTTGCATTGGTTGTGGCGCATGTATTCCCATTTGTCCTTACGAAGCAATTGACTTCAAGAATTCGACCAGCAGACAAATTATTGCCAACCTTCAAGGAGTACTCATGGATAAATCCGATGAAGTCAAGATTATTGCTTTTGTAGACAAAGGTGTTGGATATACAGGTATGGACTTTTTAGGGCTGGATCGTGTCAACTATCCAGAGAATATCCGCATAATAACTGTCCCTTCCACCGCCATAATTAGCTTGAAACACCTCCAATACGCTTTTGCTTTTGGTGCAGATGGGATTCTAGTAATTGAGGGGCAAGAGGATATCGATGAGCATTTCTCTAAAAAGAGAATGATCGAGATGATTCGTTCTCTTTCAGAGCTTGGAATAAAAGGCATGAGAGTTCGATACAGTTACGTGCCCTTACCAGTCTACAAAAAGGCTGCAGACTTGTTCACAAGGTTTACAGAAAGAATTAAGAAGTTTGGCCCGGTCACCATGGAAAAACGTAATAAACTGAAAGAGAAACTAGGCATTTGAGGGAAAAACCGTGGATGTAATTGTCTGTGTAAAACATGTCCCCGAAACTGCGGAGGCTGACCTAAAAATCAATCCTAAGGGGACAGCTATTGAAGAAAGTGGATTAGTTTTTGACATCAATGAATGGGACGACTATGCCTTAGAAGAAGCAGTGCAAATAAAAGAGAAATTCGAAGGTTCAGTGACAGCTATAACAGTGGGTCCTGAAGAAGCTGACAGCACTCTAAGAAAATGCTTAGCAAGAGGAGCCAACAAAGCTATAAGACTCACAGACCCAAAATTTGAAGGCTCTGACAGCTTCGCAACCGCTAAGATCCTTCACAACGTCATTAAAGACCTCCCTTTCAACGTGATATTAACGGGAGCCCTTGCAAGCGACGATGGCTTCGCAGCAGCAGGCCCTATTCTTGCAGAACTACTAGGGATCCCTCACGCTACAATGGTGAAGAAAATCGAGCTTAACGGAGACTTCGCCAGAGTTAATCGAGAATTGGAAGGGGGCTTAGAGGAAGTAATTGATGTTAAGTTACCGGCAGTGTTTTCAATTCAAACTGGAATCAATGAACCTCGCTATGTTTCTATCATGGGAATCAGGAAAGCGATGCAAAAGGAGACCCAAGTCCTTGGTTTAGCTGAAGTTGGTTTGAGCGAAAATGAGGTTGGCGAATCAGGTTCATGGATAAAAACAGAGAAGATGTACGTACCACCTGTTGAAAAGCAAGCTGAGTTCCTTGCAGGAGCCCCAGAAGAAATCGCCGCAAAAATTGCTGATATCCTGAAATCCAGGGGGTTGGTTTAGTTGAAGGAAATCTTTGTATTAACTGAGCATAGGCAGGGTGAAATCAGAGACATAACTTTCGAAATGCTGGCTAAAGGTCGAGAATTGGCTGAAGCAGCAAAGACAGAGCTTGCAGCAGTGCTCCTTGGAAGTAATGTAAAAGAATATGCAAAGATTCTTTCAGAATATACAAAAAGAGTTTTGGTGGTAGAAGACGCCCAATTGGAAAACTTCAACTCAGAAACCTATCAAAGAGTGTTAGCCAGCATAATTAAGGAACGTAAGCCTTTGCTAACCTTGATGGGGCATACCTCTTTTGGTTTAGATTTAGCTCCAAGCCTAGCCGTTTCACTGAATATACCCTTAGCAACAGATTGTATCGACTTGGGATTTAGAAATGATGCATTAACTGTAACTCGTCAGATGTATGGTGGCAAGGTGAATGTTAATTGTCTGCTTAAAAAGGCAGAAAGTTATATTGGAACTGTTCGCCAAGCAACATTCCCAGCGGGAAAGAAATCTCCTTCAAATGGAGAAATCGTTGAGATTACATCTCCACTTTCTGACGAAATTACTGAAAAGCGCTTTGTCAAATATGTCCTACCACCCCCAGGAGGTGTCGATATTACAGCCACGGATGTACTCATAGGAATTGGGAGGGGAATAAAAGACGAAAGCGAGATTCCCTCAGCAGAGGAACTAGCGAAAGCCCTCGGAGGAGCCTTGGCATGCTCACGTCCCATCGTAGATAAAGGATGGCTTCCAGACGATCGACAGGTAGGTAGCTCCGGAAAAACAGTTAAACCAAAACTTTACATCGCCCTTGGAATAAGTGGCGCTTTCCAACACATACTAGGAATGAAAAACTCGGACCTAATAATCGCAGTTAACAAGGATCCAAAGGCACCAATCTTCGGCGTAGCAGACTACGGTGTCGTAGAAGATCTTTTCAAAATTATGCCATCGCTAAAAAGCAAAGTTGAGGAACTGAAAAAGTAAAGGCTTGAAACAGAAAATCGCTATTAGGAATTCAGAAAAATATAAACAAGGCATTTTAATTTTCACACCGTACTGGCTCATGATATTAGAAGCATTTCCCTGTTTCCTACAGGGACATTAGAAGCCAAATTTCTTACTTTGATTTCAATTATGCTTTAGCAAGACGCAATATTTAATACATAGTCATGTGCATTAATTGTTTAGGAGAGCAACGTTGCCACAGAAAACATCTTCAAAACTAAAGAATTTTATGAAAAAGATCAAGCTGCCAAAGTTTGGCAAGAAACCTAAACGAAGGATTGTTCCAACACCACCACCAAAACCTGTCCCCAGAGGTCTAAAGGTAATTGAAAGATATCCATTGTACGAGCCTTTTGCACATGTAGCTATAGTGCAGAACCCAAAGACAGGAGAGTATAAGTATATGCTTGATGAATTGCAATTGGACCCTTTAGAACAGGGGATTTATAATCGTGTCCTAGATATTTTGCTGTCAGAAATCGAGTCTCCAAAACAAGAGATAGAAGATCCTAGGAAGTTTTTTGCCACAGAGGCAAGAGAGATCGTTGATAAATATCGAATCAGCTTAGGATGGTTGCCAGATGTTTCCTGGTATAAGATCCTCTATCACGCCGAGCGAGATCTTGTTGGGTTCGGACGAATTGATCCGCTGATGCGTGACCCTAACATCGAGGACATATCATGTGATGGAATTAAGAAGCCGGTTTATATTTGGCATCGAAAGCATGAAAGCATCGAAACTAACCTAGTTTTTTATGAAGACTCTGAATTAGATAATACGGTTGTTAAGCTAGTTCATATGGCTGGAAAACATGTGAGCTCTGCATTTCCTATTGTTGACGCTTCACTTCCTGGAAAACATAGGCTTGCGGTCTGCTATCGACGTGAAATCACACCTTTTGGCACTGCTTTTACCATCAGGAAATTTAGAGAAGATCCATATTCCATCATCGACTTAATAAACCTTGGAACATTTTCTGAAGAGATGGCTGCATATTTTTGGATATGTTTAGAGAATAGAGCCTCAATCATGATTCTTGGGGGTACTGCTGCTGGAAAAACAACGGCGCTAAATGCTCTTGCTTGCCTAATCAAGCCTGGAAGCAAGATAATCACGATAGAGGAAACAGCTGAATTAAATCTCTCTCATGAGAACTGGGTTTCTCTGATTGCTAGAAGAAGCTATGGTCTTGGCGAAAACCAGACTGGAGAGGTGACGCTTTTTGACCTTGTCAAGACCTCAATGAGACACAGACCGGATGTTCTTGTGGTGGGAGAAATTCGAGGCAACGAAGCCTACGTCATGTTTCAGGCAATGGCTACTGGTCATGGTGGCATGAGCACTATGCACGCTGAAGACATCGATTCTGCTGTCAAACGTCTTACTCAAAAACCTATGGACATCGCACCTGCGTACATACCATTGATGAATATTGTTCTGTCTGTTCAAAGGGTCCACAAGAAAGTAGAGGATGAAACGAAGGCATTTAGGCGCGTAATGGAAGTCAACGAGGTTGCCAATTACGAGGATTATCGAAGGATGTTTAAGTGGAAAGCTGCCGAGGACATCTATCAATCTTCATTCAATGATAGTGTCATGTTTCCTTATGTATCCGAACGTACAGGAGTCAGCAGAAATTCTTTGCAGAAAGAGTTTGATCAGCGCAGAAATGTGTTGCATTGGATGAGAGAACAGAACATAAGGAGTTACAAAGGTGTTGCAGCAATCATTGCGGAATATTACGCAAGACCTGAAGAATTCTATGAAAAAGCCTCCATAGGAGAAATAGAAACACTTGCCACTGCTAGACACACTTGAAGGACTTTCTTTCCGTTTTTTCGGAAAGATTGCCTCAAGGTTCTTGAAGAATATTTTCGAATTCAGCAAGCATCTTGAACGAGCAAATATGAGGATATACCCAGAAACATATGTTTCTTTGATGCTTTTCATAGCTTGTCTGTGCATTCCAGTCAGCATAATCGGTATTTTGGTGCTATACTTTTTTTCATTTATACCTGCTCTCTTCTTGGTGCCCACCCCTTTCTACATAATGATCATCTTTTTGCTCGCTCCAATGTCTAAAGCTAGCGATCGAGCTCAAAGATTAGAAAGGGAAATGCCCTTTGCCGCAACCTACGTGGCTGTTATGGCTTCTGGTGGAATTCCGCCATATACAAGCTTCAAAAGGCTTGCGGAAGCGAAGTTAATGCCTTGCATGAGTCGGGAAGCAAAGAACCTAATCAGAGACGTTGAAATTTTTGGCGTGGATCCACTGACTGCCATGCAAAAGTCTGCTAAGGGAAACCCATTAGATATTTACCGTGAGTTTGTGGGAGGATATGCTTCAACGGTAATCATAGGTGGGGACATAACCAGCTTCCTCGAGACAAAGTCTGAAGAGCTCTTCAAGACACGAGCTGCAAGAGTTCGAGCAGCTGCTGAGCGTTTGGGCATGCTTCTAGAATCATTTATCATCATAATGGTTCTAATGTCGTTGTGTTTCTACATCCTGTTCAGCGTGGAGTCAATATACAGCACAGGCATGTCAATGTATTCAGGGATTATTTTATATACGTATGTTTTTACTCCTCTACTCTCGTTTGTATTCATCTACCTTGCACACGGAATGCAGCCAAAGTCCCCAATCACAGACTATAGACCCTACAAGGTTTTTGGGATTTGCTGCATATTGGCTATCGTTGTTCTTGCAATTCTCACTAGCTTCTTCGGCATGGTGTCCATTCCATCTCTAACTGCATTGACAAGTTTTGTTGACCTTCCAACAGCTGTCTCTATAGCCTTGGTGATTTCAGCTGGTCCGCCAGCTATCATACAAATGAAGCTTGCAGCGGAAAAAGCAAGTACGGAGAAAGGAGTTACACTCTTTCTTCAAGATCTCACAGAGACAAGGAAGACTGGTCTAGCTCCAGAAAAATGTGTTGAAACTCTATCTGATCGAGAGTATGGTAGTTTTAGCAAGCATTTGAAGAAGATAACCGCAGAGCTTTCTTGGGGTATCCCATTAAGGAAGGTTTTCATGGATTTTGTTAAGCGCACGAAGAGCTGGGCGACACAAATTGTTATGTTTCTTCTGGTGGAGACAATTGATGTTGGCGGTGGAACAATTGCAATGATTGAATCACTTGCCAAGTTCAGTACAACAACGCAAGAAGTGGAGAGAGAAAAGAAAATGGCAGTCAAACCATACATAATGATGCCTTACTTTGCAGCTCTCATGTTGGTGGCTACAACCGTTATGATGCTTACATTTACTACAAAAACAGTTGGTCTTGCTGGTCCTGGTGCTGCAACAACACCTGTTGATATAGACTCTTTGCTAGTCATTTTCTCCACTTCTGTAATTGTGCACAGCTATTTGATCGGGCTTGTTGGGGGTAAGATAAGCGAAGAATCTGTCGCTGCAGGCTTCAAACATTCAGCTTTGTTAACAGTGATAGCCATCGTTGCGGCTAAGGTTGCTCCATCACTAATAAACTTCTAGGAGGTAAGAATAAACATGTCTTTGATGGCAAAACAAAGCTGCCGAAAAGACAAGGCAATAAGCCCTGCTATTTCAACGGTAATAATAACTGGTGCCATGATGGCATTAATCGCTGTTGCACTCGCTTTTGCCAGTAATTTCCTGGTATACAGGATAGCTGAGAGCGAGTTTAACTCTGCCCAGCAGTTCATGCAAACCATAGGGCTTCAGATTGACGATGTAGCATGGGTGATTGGACGCACAGAGACAGCACGTCATTCAAGCAGATATGGGGATATTGCTTTTGAGAATGCACTGAACTATACAATATACATAAACACTACAACACAAGTAAACCAAGTATTATACACCAATACAACAGGCATCATCTGTTATAATATGCCAGTTTCACGTTATTCCATTGGAAATAACTTCTTTAAGTTGATTTATCCCTCTTCTAATAATAGCTTTCTGTTAAGCGGAGCTTCAGCACCTACAGCGAGGATTTTCGTTGTGGAAAAGCTCCCTGTGAAGAATAGTAGCTTTATCAGGGTAGTGATAGTGCCAACGATAAGAATGCTCAATCTAAGTATTGGTGACACGGATTATATTCGGCTCTATCTGCCCATTCTTTTGGAAGGAGAGTCTCCTGAACGTTATGAGTCTGTTACTCTAACTGGAAAATCTCTTTCTAAGATAGGAGATAGTGTTACAGGTATTAGGATTGAAGTAAGCTTTCCAATGGATGAGCTTGGATTCAATAATTCCTTCTTCAGATTTCCTCAGATTGTGGAATCAATAACACTGGCTAACAAAACTGTGGAGCTTTATGTTGGAGGCGTAGACGTAGCGCTTGGAGTACACGCATAATGAGTAGGAGGGTGTTTGGATACCGCATGTAAGCATGGAGTATACCATCATGGTTCCAATTCTCTTGATGCAGGTTATTCTAATCCCTGCAGCTGTCAGTTGGATGATGGATACTTGGACTATTCGACGAAGGGAAACCGCCCTTCAAGATGTTGCAAGTCATATTGGAAGCACTATGCAGCAACTTTACTTCTCTCTCAACCGTGAGGGAGTGGTACCTGGAACAGTTACACAGGCTGCGAATGTCCCACGATTCATTGAATCTATCCCATACTCTATTACAGCTTCTGAAAAGAAGATTGAGAATAGTACGATGATAGATCTATATTTGGCTTTAACCGGAATAAACATCACTACTACAACTCGTGTCACGTTAGGTCCTAACGTAATTTGGGAGGAGTCAACCTTTGTAAGTAATTCTACAAGTGCTTCCATAAAAGCTGAAAGATTCTCTAACGGAACCATCAGCTTTTCGTTTGGATAGTGGAGACAAGAGATTATGACTGGAGTAACCATCGATCATTTGGTTGCAGCTACGACTTTCATAGCTGCAATAGTGTTATTCATGGGTCTTTTCACCCAGACTCTGCAAACTGCGATTCTGTATCAACAAAATAGGCATGTTGCACTCAAAGCTAGTGATCTTTTAGATAATATTCTACTGAACCCAGGCTATCCTTATAATTGGGGCGTAACAAACACTACTTTGTCTGTTTTTGGACTTCAAAAACCAGGAGAAAGTGGCTACTCCCTTAGCTCTTTCGCCCTCATGCGACTAACTTCCCTTTCTGGAGAACCAGTGGAATATCCACGCGACTCAGGAATATGGTACAATAATGTTAGTATAGGACCGGATAGTTACCTGTTTATACCCATAAGTGACACAATAGACTATGAGACTGCTTCAAGGCTACTGGGAATAAACGGAACCTATGGATTTCAACTTAGTATTGCACCAATCGCAGATGTTTCCATTTCTGAACACCAATCTAATCCCTTGACTTTGAAAGTTGAGGTCAAAGGCCTAGGTTTTCCGCTGAGTGGAGCTATTTTACGTTATTACTTTTACCGCGCTTATGGAACGAGTCAATATGGTGCCCTTGAGCTCTCTACCGGGGTAGCGAAAGCCGACTCCTCTGGTGTGGCCTACCTGAATTTTACTCTTGATGGAGATATCGAGACATACACAATTATTGTATATGCAAGTCTGAGCGGGATTCTTGGTTTGGGTCACTATTCCCACCGCACTTTCACACAAGGCTCCGGTGTCATGCCCTTCGTTGTTGATTATGAAAAAGGAAAAATCTATCTTGCACACAGCTGGGATGTGCATGATTCAGGAACACCTGTGCCTGATTATAAGTTCAATGCTACATTTTTCACATTAACAGAAGACCGCGATTTTCAAGAGTGGGCAATAGCCAACTCAACCGGTCATCTAAACTATGGTTCAAGAAATTATGAAATAACAACTCTCCCAATAGGTCAACCAGGATTCTTGCTTGTGACCTACAGGTCTGGTAATGAATTTGGGATGACCCTTATGCCTTGGGGTATTGGCACGCTAGCCACCACTGCGCTGTTTGGTGGTAATCCAACAGGGAGCGTTTGGACAGCTACTGATCTACGGCAAGTGACCGTGGATCAAATGGCGTACAACGCAAAGATTACTTGTTGGAGTTTAGAAGGATACCAAATTTGGGAGCCAAGCAGGGGGTGGTAAGGAGCATTGTTGCGAACCATCGAAGTCTCACTGGTCATACTTATCTTCGCAACTGCATTTATTGGAGCCACATATTTTGCAGTTTTACCTTATCCTAGGCAAATCTCATCTCAAAGCCTCCGACAACTAGCTTTCACAACTCTTCAAGTCCTCGACACCAATAAGGATTTAAGTAAAACTGCTTTCAAGGACCCAACAGATCTAGCATGGATAGACTTGGAGATTGCTCTCTCTGCTTGCCTGCCTCCCAACATGGTTTACAATCTAACAGTCTATGATATGGTTGAAATAGGTAACACGTGGACTTACAAAAAATTTCATTCGATAGTGAATTCTGAAAGTGGACTCGGAACCACTTCAGAAGCAGCTACATACCTAGTCACAACAACCGATATAAAGTTCACAGTCACGCCCCAAGAAATTTCCGGAACACTCTATATTCTTAATTGTAGTGACGCAAATGGATGGTGGATAACGGGCTATACTGGCCAAAGTTTAGCTACAGACCTCCTCTCCTTGCTTTCACCTTATTTTAACACTACTGTAATAATACAAAACACTACAGATTTTGGGCGTCTTCTAGATGGCTCAAAGATTTCAGATCTCCCTTACGAGAATATTACAAATGCGGTGATAGTAAACACATTTGGGGAAGCGGTTCCAATCCCATCAACATATGCCGATTCATATCCTCAAGACTCCTATGCTCAATATTGCTATGAACTTGGCAGAAGAGTTAACCAGTATAACTGGACTTGGGTAAGCATCGTGGGCTACCCATTTTACTACGTTAGTAACACTGGGGAATTCTCTTCCAGTCAGAATACTTGGGGAATTTATGGTACGGTAAGGGTAGGTCCTGCTGGACTCAACTCCTTCCTCAGAGGATTAGACATGGAACATTATCCATTTTACAGTTATGATGGTTCATGGATTACTGGAAGCCCAGGCATTGTATATTTCTCAGCAAACACATCTTACTATTCTAACTACTATGGTATCTACCCATCGCCCTATCAAACTTCAACTCGTGCACTTCCTTCTTCTATTCAAAGCACCTATCATACAACTGTGACCTCGAACGTCTTTGACCCCGTGGGCAACTGGTACGGAGCTGCTACCTTCAAGCACACAGGCACAGGTGCTTTCACCGCCATTGGATTAACAAGAACACCTGATATACGAATCACGGCTCTTGCGCTTCTCATGTATTATCGTCCAAACATATACAGGTCTGAGTTCACTCTAAGTGCTGGCGAAAGAGCTACGCAAAGACTCATCATGCTACATCTCAGCCAACAAGGAGGCAGCTAGAATGAAGAAACTACTCAACGAAAAAGGGCAATTCTCCATAATAGCTGCCGCATTAGTCTCAATTGTACTTGTTACCGCCATTATCACAACATACTCTATATTACGAAACAATCCTTTGCAGGAACGACCTCAAATTCTAACATCTATAGACGAGGTGAATTTGGCTATAGATCGAATTCTTGAATTCACAGTCGGATACTATAGCTCGGTGTTACAGGTTACTGGAAATGTAACATATGCCAGAAACCTTGCTGGAAATTATCTGCATAGCGGTCTCGAAAATATTGCTAGTACTCATCCTGGTTGGAGCCCATCATTCCAACTTGATTATTCACGCATCACAGCGTCATGGTTCAATCGCACAAGCCACAGTGAAGGCTTCATTAACATAACTTACTCATTACATGGATTGGGCATTTCAGGCGTGCGATATACAACACTTGCTGGGCTTAAAGTAGCCGTCAACCCCTCAACTTCAAGTTCTGTAATTGTCAACATAAGTCGCGATGGGGGTGAACCATATTCCAAATTAAGTAAAAATAACTTTCACTTCTACAACTACAATTATACAGATGCTGCTTGGGAATTAATCAACAACAACCTAAGCATTAACTCCATTACATCTACAGACACTTACTCAGTTTATAGCATAAATACGCCCAGTGGCATCGACCCATCATGCTACATGCTTCAAGTTGTTGATCCTCGAGGGATTATGGTTTCAGCCTCAACCTTTTCTCAATATATTTATACTTTCAACTGGGATCAGGAATTATACTCATCACTTAGTCAAGACACTATTGTTGTGGAAGCTCTTCAAAATGGCACTCTTAAGTGGTTAGGTCAATCCCTGCAGCTGATAACTGATGGCAAACCCATCCCCCCAATTCCAGTGAAGGCCTTTCACATCAATCAAACCGTTAACGGAAGGAGTCGCGAAGTACCTTTCCAAGTTGAAGACTGGGGATCAAATTATAGGGTCCCAGCAGGGCTTACAAGCAACACCAGCATTTTCAGTAGTAGACAAATGTTTGTTTTTCTAGTCAATCATAATGTCGAAAATGTTATTTTATGGTGGGATGGACGAGACATAGCGAACCAAACAGCTTACGCTTATACAAATAGATATTTTATCGGAGACAATCCAAGTTCAAGAACATTGACTAACGGAATGCTAACTCTAACCTTTAGCTCTTCAGGCTTCACTGCAACCTCTTCGATTGTAGGTAGCAGTGTGAATGCACAAGCTCGTTTCTTGCGAATAAATTACGAGAGGCCAGTTTATGGAGCAAGCCCAGCCTTTGTAATTCATCACGGCATAATAAGAGACATTGTACAACAAGAGGCAGAGTGGAGCAGCGGAATCCCTAATTGCCCAAACGTGTATGCACAAATTCTGTTAACACTTCCTGCAAATGCAACCTACTACACTTATACCTTGAGACCCATCTTTGTAGACTCTGTTCAAAGTAGAACAATCACTAATTTGAGAGCAATTCAAGTTACAGTCTCTGGCGTTAGCGATGGACAACAACTTACTGAGAATGGGACAGCAGGAGGGTATCCTATCACCTCCAGCATGGTTGGACTTTTCTATAATTTTAGTTCGTCAACAGGTTGGGCTCACCACTGGAGTGAATATTTGTCAGAAAATATAGGAGCGGGAATAATGTTTTCTGACAAAGCGAATCAACAGCTCTACCATTTTGATGGAATTGCAGGTCAAAATACTGGAGCGTTGAATGTGCACAGCTCTGGACAAGTTATTGAATTCAACCCAGTAGAGATGGTTTCTGTTTCTTTTCAATATCCGCTTGACATAAGTTGGCACGGCGCTGTTGTAAACTTTTACAACACTGATCCTATTTACTCAGATTTAGACAACACTGGGCTATGGGTAATGGTGGAGTCCCCGCCAACAGTTGCTGTCAGCACTGACTAGCATTTGAATCACAAGATTTGACTAATAATTATCCAAACAATGTCCCCAACTGTCAAGGCGAGAATTGCACCTACGGTGATAAAGACCAGCATAGGCAAACCTGGCGTGGCCCAAACCATGTTTTTGAGCTTGCCATCCTTCTCAGCCTTGACAAGCCTTTCAACAATTTCATCCCTTTTCTCATCCTTTGGAAAAAGCAGCAAACGCCTAATCTCTTGAGACTGTGTTCTCTGAAAATCTTCAAGAGGGTAAAGGAATGATTCCTTTAATTTTGTGACAGTAACTTTGTAGCCACTTAGTACAATCAGCGCCTTTCGTCCAAAGGACTCACTTTCATATCCTTCAAAAAGGTTCTGCCCAGTCCGCCTTTTCCACAAAAAGTTACGACTGAGGGCGTAAAATACGCTTAAGGCTGCTATGATTACACCGTTACTAAACACTGTAATAGGAAAGATTAGAGAGACAAAACCCGATAATGGAATTGTAAAATTAGATGCTGAGAATACGAAATCCGACAATGAGTCGATTATACTTGGATCAGGCATTGCCAAGGCAATACACATGAGCGCTTTTGCATCAGCTCCCCCAAATGCTCCGACATAAAATAAAGCTATTGAAAATATTGAAGTAATAAAGAAAGAGAGGCCATAGAAAATCATCGATTGAAGTGTGTCTGCAATTGGGGGGAAAAACAAGAACCGAGTAAAACTCAACAAGAAAGCAGTAGGCCCAAAAATCAGCCATACACTATTACTGACTTCACGTGATTTCATATCGCTCCAAGAGGCATAAATCAAGAAGCCTATGCACAGCGAGATTCTGATGCCATCTAATGCCTGGTCCAGTTCTGGTCACACTCCAAACATAGTACAGGGAAGGTGTTTAAAAAATAGTTAAGAGCTAATGGTGAATACACTAGTCGGGCGCTGATTATGGCAGATTGACGACGCGGCAGTTTTAAAAGCTTGTTATATTTATGGTGCTCTTTCGTTGTGGTCCCAGTTGTTACCAGCTTCCGTGAGGACTCTAAAGTAATATCGTATTCCAGAAGTCCATGAATAAGAAATGGTAATTCTTATTACTCCACCATCTTTACTGACGATTCTTGATGTCGGGCTGTATGTCACTGAAGTCTGTTCCACTCGTCCTGTTGATGACGTGCCAAGGTATACTCTTAAGACCACTGAGTCAGCAGTTCCTGAGTTTATCACATCAACGACGATTTGAGATGAGTTGGACCAGTTCAAGTTTGCAACTGAGAGAAACTCCCCAGCCCTTTCAGTTTGGCTTGTTGTAAATGTTAAGACCCATGCGTAAGTAACCACTATAGCAGCGACTGCGATAACGATTAACAGTAGCGTGGCTAGAATTGGTGAAATACCCTTCTTTGACTTAAGCATTAATGACAAACTTGCTTTCACCTGAATCTAAAAATCTATGATCGCTTATTTAACAAATATGAAGTCAGGATTCACATCATGAAATTCTCTTGAAATTTGTAGACATGCAATTATTCTAGCATAGGATAATTCTGATGCCACTTGATTATGTTAACACTCACGTACCAAGTTCATTGTTTCGTGACAATTTCGTAGACATACGGTGCGTTAAAAGTACGTGTTTCGAGAGATATGCCTAGAAGGCTTTCAAGATAACCCCGTTGGACTTCTAGGTTGTTAATGTAAGGTGCTTTGATGATTATGTATTTGTCCCTTTGGTAGAAGTCTCCTAAGCCTTGAATGCATAGTCGCTTGAAAACTTCCGACCATTCTCCTTTGTTAGCCGTATTGAGGTTAAGTGTGGCTTCCATGCTAATTTTTGCAGCTTCACCTGCTTTCTTGCCCACTGCATAATGATGGTCCTCAGGAATATCTTGCAAAAGAGTGTTGATAAACTCAGTGTTAATAAACGCGATGCGACTTATACCTGCATAATATTCACCAGGATATTTCCAGTCGTAGATCATCATGCTTCTATAGACAGCGAGCATTTTTGAGATGAGCTGCTTAAGGCCTGCTTCCTTTCCGCTTTGAATTAGCTGGTCTATGTATGTACGTTCATCTTCATTCAAGATTATCGTGGTTCGTCGTGCACGTTCCTTTTTACCTTGAGGTGGAGATGGATCTTTGGCTGACTGCATATGCAGTATTTCTTTTTACATACTTTATATGATTTATTAATCTGCAATCAGTTAAGGGAAAAGGAGGAAATGGTTTTAGCAAACATTCATCCGTTCCTAATTATCCTGCATGTTTGATGTAAAGACGCTTTAAAATTGCTGATTCTGAATATTTATTCTCATTTCATAAGGGATTTTAGTCTAAAAATAGACTGCACATCGATTTGAAATGGGCAACCTTAAGGAAATTCGAATAAAAGTTGCTAAGCTTCAAATGGAAGCAAAGGAGCTCAAACGGCTAAGATCAGATTGCAATCATCTCAAGAAAGTCCGCAAAATGATTGTCAAAGAAAAGTTTGACTGACAGTGCGATGGTTTAATGGAACAAAAAATTCAAGAAACGTTAGAAAAGGCTCTTGACAGGTTACTTCAGGGAACTCTTGAAAACACTTATTTCCGCCTGATGAACAAAAAATTTCTCAGCCTCTCAAAATCAAAAAGAGATTTTTTATTGGGTGTTATTGTAGGCGATTTGCTTGAAGGCTTAGGCTTCTGCACCTATGGTGCCTATAAAAGGTTTCCTAAGGATGAGGAATTTAAAGAATTATTCAAGCTAGTTCAAGGAAGATCCAAAGAAATCCGTGAGAAAATCAAAATAATACTAGCAAATTGACACTTTTTTAGATAGTAGTTTTCAAGGTTGAACCCACAAAATTAGCTAGTAGATAGCCAATGGGAATCGTGTATAACGTGAGAATAGCGTTGAATACTCCTATGATAGGAAGCCATGCTATGACTAGCTCTACAGGTATCCCAAATCCTACTGGAGGTGGAAAGGGAAGAAATAGCCAATTTATAATTGACATAGCCCCTACTCTTGATAGAGTGCCGACAGCTGTTGAAAATGCTGGTAATGTAACCTCTCGTCGCTCATTAAAACGCTCTGATAAAAATCTGTGAATCACATAGATTCCGAGTAACATACTGAGGACTGCAGCAAGGTTATAGAATGGACCTGTGGGAAGATCTCCTGGAAACAGGATAAGAAGTGACGCAGTATTTATTATTGATATGAATACACCCACCCGAAGACCGAACAATAATGAAGCTGCCACAATTGGAATCTCCCAGATTTGGAAAATCAGGAAAGTTGCCAATGGGAAAGGCACTTTTATTGGTGAAAGATTAAAGGCAATGGTTAAAGCAGCGAATACAGCGATTACTGCAATAGTTTTGGATTCCATTTTACACCAACCCATCTTTCAAAAAAGCTCGTTCTCCATTCTAACTATTTAAGAGTAACTACTCGAAAAAGAGTGAAGATAAGAATAACATAAATACTAAATCTTGCACACCGACGCATATATTGTACGCACAGGATTATCGGTGCCCATGATAAAACTTGCTGAGATAACTCACCAAGCATTCAAACTCAGCACTACAGAATTCATTAGTCTAATTGAGGAGACAACCGAGTTCATAGCTTCAGAAAAAGGGCAAGTAGGTGAATTGAACATTGAAGGACGGCTAGTTAAGTTAAAACCTTCAGGGGAAGCAATCATAGTCGGTGACCTTCATGGTGATTTTGAAAGCTTAAGGCACATCATAAAAACCTCCAGGTTCCTGGAAAAGGTAACTCAAAAAAAGAAACCTCTGTTAATTTTCTTAGGAGATTACGGAGATAGAGGACGATACTCATCAGAAACCTACTTTCTAGTTTTAAAATTGAAGCAGCTTTTTCCACAGAGAATAGTGTTAATGAGGGGAAACCATGAAGGTCCTGACGACTTATTGGCTCATCCCCATGATTTGCCAGAGAACCTTCAGAGAAAGTTTGGAAAGGAAGGTTCTGTGATTTACTCGAAAATTCGTGACCTGTTCAAATTTTTGTACAATGGAGTTGTTGTGGAGAAGCAGTTTGTAATGATTCATGGTGGAGTACCGAGTGAGGCTTCCTCAATAGACGACATGAAATTCGCTCAACTAAAGCACCCAAAGGAAAGGCATCTGGAAGAAATCCTCTGGAGTGACCCTGCTGAGGATGTAAAAGGAACATATTCATCTCCAAGAGGGGCGGGTAGGCTTTTCGGTGAAGATGTTACCAAAAGATTTCTTGACATGCTCAGAGTCAAAATGCTGATCCGTGGACATGAATCATCTCACGACGGTTTTAAAATAAACCATAGTGGACGTATCCTCACGCTGTTTTCCAGAAAGGGCCCACCATACTTCAACTCTTCAGCAGCTTACTTGCAACTTGACTTATCATTAGAACCTCAAGACATTCATGGGCTAATGTCACATATTTGCAAGTTCTAATTGTCAGACTAGATGGTTACAGCTCAAGGAAAAACTTATGCATCAAACCTGGCAAGTAAAGGTTGGAAAGGGCACATGTACAAACTAAGCTAGATGAGAGAAATTAACATGGTTAATACAAAGAAGGAACGAAGTAACACGAAAATTAAGAAAACAGCTTTAGAAGAATATTTAAGGCAACTTCCGCTCCCTCCTGAAGAACATGCCCACGAGCTGAAAATGGAGAAACAGCTCAAACGCCTTTTTGAAGATGGGCAGGAGAAGCTTTCTGATAGTGAATTGCAGTTTTATTCAAGGCAGATAATGTTAGATAAAATCGGATACAAAGGACAACTTAAACTCAAAAACTCAAAAGTCTGCATAATAGGACTTGGCGGGTTAGGTTCAACCATAGCTATTCAGCTAACCGCCATGGGCATAGGCCATATACGGCTTGTTGACCGCGATATCGTTGAAGAATCAAACCTGCAAAGACAGCACCTCTACAACTATGACCTTTTAGGCTTTCCAAAAGTGGAAGCAGCCACGAAAACGCTTGAAAAAATTAATCCACATGTGAAATTAGAACCTCTTCCCCTTTCTCTAACTGAACGCAACGCCGGTGACATACTGAATGGGATTGACACTGCGGTTGATGGGTTAGATAACATGGACACCAGATACGCTTTGAATCGCGCTTGTGTTGAATTAGGAATTCCTTACGTGTTTGGTTCAGCCATATCAACCTTTGGAAACGCATCTACAATCATTCCGCGAAAAACTGCATGCCTGGTATGCTTCTATGGAAACCTTGATGACAGAGTCCTACCTGCTTGTGGCACCATGGGAATACATCCATCAGTTCTAGGCGTTGTGGCAAGCATAGAAGCTGCTGAAACTGTCAAGATACTGCTAGAAAGACAACCAAGCTTAAGCAACAAGCTATTATATTGTGACATAGATTCCACACGATTTGAGGAAATTGAGGTTGCTAAAACAGAAAGTTGTCCAATTTGTGGTAGTAGACCCAAAACTAGCCCTAAGCCCTTGAGACACGTTTTGATTGAAGAAAGCTGTGGAAGAAAAAATAGAAGAGTCTTTTTAATGGTTCCAAGAGAAAACCTGAACTTGAAGATAAAAGAATTGATAGACATTTTAACGAAGAAAGGAATGCAATTTAAGGTTAAAGCCAAGCTAGGGACAACTTTCGAAACTAGGCAGGGCCTTATTGCTAGCATTCTTAAAAGTGGCATCCTTATTATCGAAGGGGCAAATAGCAGAAAGGAAGTACTAGACTTCTATAAGGAGCTTGTTGTTGATAAGATGAGAATATCTTGGTCTCGGATTCAATAGTAGCTATGGAAAAACTCAGGTTGGAATTCTAGTATTCGATGCCCTTTCTTGGTGGCACTCCTTGGTTGAAAGGATGCTTAATGTCTTTCATTTCTGTGACAAGGTCAGCTGCCTTAAGGATGGGTGGAGGGGCGTAGCGACCTGTGAGAATTAGTTCTATATGCTTTGGCTTGCTCTTTAGCAGTTTGATGACATCAGTAACTTCTATTAATTTCAAGTTCAGTGCTACATTGATTTCATCTAAGATTACGATGTCGTATTCGCCACTCTCAACGATTTTTGTGGCTAATTCGAAAGCCTTGCTTGCAAATTCCATATCTTCCCTTTTAGGTGGCTTTTCTGTTATGAATTTACCACTGCCGAAGGCTTTCAACTGAAAATTACTAAGCTGCTTGATCGTGTTTAGTTCTCCATAATCAAATCCCCCCTTGATAAATTGTATCATATAAACCTTCAATCCTTGACCGATGGCTCTAAGGGCTAGACCAAAAGCAGCAGAAGTTTTTCCCTTTCCATCACCAGTGTAAACTTGTATCAAACCTATCTCTAATCGATGTTTTTTCATTAGCATGATTATCCTTATCAATTCTTTTTTAGCTGCTTTGTCACGATTTTTTCTGCTGCAGTAAGAGGGTCTATTTTTCTCGCAAGAACTTCTGAGATTAATTCGTCAAGCTGACCGCTTTTCCTCAACTCATTTATTAAGTATTCTGCAATTTTACGTTTAATCGCTTCTGTCAGTTCCGTTTCGACAATTTTCCTTTGTCTTAAGTCATCTAATTCTCCTTTGAGGTGCCCTTTGTGTTCCTCAATCTTGCCTAATAGTTCAGCTGTTCCTTCGCCTGTCATTGCTATAGTTTTGATTATTGCGGGTTTCCATTGGAAATTTTTACTGCCAATTCCAAGCATGGTTTGGACATCAGTAGCTGCTTTGTTTGAGTCTTCTCGATCAGCTTTGTTAATAACGAATATGTCTCCTATTTCCATAAGACCAGCTTTGATAGCTTGAATTTCATCTCCAAGACCTGGGGCTAAAACCACGACAATTGTTTGAGCGATCTGAATAATGTCTACCTCTGATTGTCCTGCTCCCACTGTTTCTACAATTATTATATCCATGCCCGCAGCATCCAGAATGTGTACAGCTTCTTTTGTGGTTCTAGCTAGGCCTCCAGGGTTATTTCGTGTCGCCATGCTTCGAATGAAAACTCCTTGGTCAGTGCTGAGATCTTGCATTCGTATGCGGTCGCCTAGAAATGCGCCACAGGAGAAGGGACTAGTAGGGTCAACTGCTACTACACCAACTGTCTTACCTTTCTGCCTTAGCTTCTTAGCTAGTTTCTCGACTAAAGTGCTCTTCCCAACGCCGCTTGGACCAGTTATACCAATTATGTGCGCATTTCCAGTGTGTGGATAAAGTAGGGAGACTAATTTTTGTGCTCTCGAAGAGTCATTTTCTATGATTGTTATCGCCTTAGCTGTAGCTCTGCGATCTCCGCTTAGTACTGCGTTGACGAGTTGTTGAATGTTAGTCAATTCTTATCAACGACTTGTCAATACGCTTTCTTTAACAAAGTTAACTACGGTCTCTGTGGGTGTGCCAGGTCCAAATATTTCTCTTATTCCTAACTTTTTGAGGAACGGAATGTCCTCTTCGGGTATTATGCCGCCAGCGAACACGATAACGTCTCCTAACCCTTTCTGCTTCATAAGGTCGATTATTCTTGGAAAAAGCGTCATGTGAGCACCTGACAAGATGCTTAGTCCTAATGCATTAACATCTTCTTGTAGTACTGTTTCCACTATTTGTTCGGGTGTTTGTCTTAATCCTGTGTAGATGACTTCCATGCCAGCATCTCGTAGCGCCCTGGCAACAACCTTTGCGCCTCTGTCATGGCTATCCAAACCTGGTTTTGCAACGAGGATTCGAATTTTTTTCTCTTGCATTATCCTAGGGTCTCCTTTTAGACAATTATCAATTCCTTATATTCGCCATAGACATTTCGAAGGACATCAGTTATTTCACCTAGTGTGGCATAAGCTTTCACAGCCTTAATTATCGCAGGCATCAAGTTCTTATTTTTGGCTGCTTCGTCATGAAGCTTGCTGAGAGCTTGCTTTACTATTTCATTGTTGCGTTCACGCCGGAGCTTTTGAAGTCGTCCTATCTGTTCTTCTTCGACTATCGGGTCGATTCGTAAGAGGTCAATAGGGCATTCAGGTTCCTCAATAGCATATTCGTTTACGCCCACGAGTGTCCTATCATTGCTATCGATTTCTCGTTGGTACTTGTAGGCACTATCAGCGATTTCTTTTTGGAAAAATCCTTTTTCGATGGCTTCATAGACGCCACCCATTCCATCGATTTTTTCGATGTACTCCATGGCTTTTTCTTCCATTTGATTTGTAAGCGTTTCCACGTAGTAGCTTCCACCAACCGGGTCTATCGTGTTCGGAACACCGCTTTCGTGTGCAATTATTTGTTGTATTCTTAGGGCTATCCGGACGGCCTCTTCGCTTGGTAGGCACAGGGCTTCGTCATGGCTATTTGTGTGCAAGCTTTGTGTCCCACCTAATATTGCAGCAAGAGATTGTAGTGTTACACGAATAATGTTGTTGACGGGTTGATTGGCGGTCAATGTGCATCCAGAGGTCTGAACATGCATTCGCATCCACATTGAGCGCTGTTTCTGGGCATGGAACCTGTTCTTCATAAGCTTTGCCCAGAGTCTGCGAGCTGCTCTGAACTTAGCAATTTCTTCGAAGAGGTCATTGTGACTCGCGAAGAAGAAGCTTAGGCGGGGGGCAAAATCATCTACATTCAGCCCTCTTTTCATTGCAGCTTCAACATAGGCAATGCCGTCGTAGAGTGTGAAGGCTAGTTCTTGAACAGCGTTTGAGCCTGCTTCACGAATATGATAACCACTTATGCTGATGGGGTTCCACTTTGGAAGGTTTTTGGTGCAGTACTCTACAATGTCAACTACAAGCTTGACTGAGGGCTTTGGTGGGAATATACAAAGTTTTTGGGCAAAAAATTCTTTGAGAAGATCGTTTTGTGTTGTTCCTCTTAGGATTGTGCGCTTGACATTCTGTTTATCTCCTATGGCGACGTACATTGCCAATAGCATGGCTGCAGGACCATTTATTGTCATGCTTGTGGACACTTTATCCAACGGAATTCCATCGAAGAGGGCTTCAAAATCTTTGAGTGAAGCGACTGCAACACCGCATCTTCCTACTTCTCCTTGGGACATGGGATGATCCGAGTCATATCCCATGATAGTAGGGTAATCGAATGCAATACTGAGACCGGTTTCTCCCTCCTTGAGAAGATACTTAAATCGCTTGTTTGTTTGGGTTGCTGTGCCGAATCCGCTGAATTGGCGCATAGTCCATAAGCGTCCTCGGTACATTGTAGCGTGTACGCCGCGAGTGAACGGGTATTCTCCCGGATAGCCTAGATCATTTATATAGTCTAGTTCTTTGGTTTCTTTGGGTGTGTAGAGTCGTCTTATCGAGATCTCGGATATGTTTAAGAATTTATTTTTTCTCTCTGGGTGGTTCTTCAACCAATTTGGGATTGTGGTTTTCTCCCACTGCTCCTGCCGCTTCATAAGCTCTTCTAGTTTCTTCTCTTCTTGAATCGTCAATGTCTATGGTCTCCGTAAGGAACTTAGTAGATAGAGTTATTAGATAAACTAAAAGGTTGCCTTTACATAGCTACCGCTAGAAAACCTGCAATACACGAGATGTGCACATTCTACATCTTTAACTAGGCTTTTTCAACCGCTTGGTAAAGCCAAATAATACCTAATCAGTGTATGAAGTGGTAACTCAGGCCCTTCTGATGCCACCCACTTATATATTTTTATTAAATTCATCAATTTTATCAGAATATATTCCATTTTGATAATTTCATTATTACTCACATGATGACAAAGAATATAGGTGTAGTTATACTTAATTCACAATTGCGAGTCGGAGGAAAAGATGTAACTCTTTTTTACATCTAAAAAACCAACTCTTCAATTCCTATCTCCCCCTCCACTCGCAACTCCCCTCTACTCATAATTTAATTAAATTTTCAGGATTTACGATCCACATACACAACAGTTACCGTTTCAGTAATTTTCCTTCACGATCTATTTCAAGGCGCCGAATTCTGGTAGTGGAGATGGCTTGACAATTTTCCGCTAATATCATATCAATAACAATGATTCGCAGAGGTCGAAGGTTGTTGACTCTCCGCTTTTCGTTTATTTCATGAGCTCTCGGTTCAGTCTCCTCACTCACCACTATTGCCTCAAAATGCTTGTTTGTTAATGTCGGTCCATAAGGATCGTATAGGGGTACGATTTCAGCCCGTTCTAACCAGCCACATTCTCTCAAGAATCCCTTCAATTCCTCCAGTCTTACAGCAAAAGGCGCAATTTCGTGAGGTTTTCCTAATTTCTCCACTAGATCATCAGTACATAGACCTATCAAGACATTTTCACCTACTTCGAAAGCCTTTTGGAGCAAGATTCTGTGGCCTTTGTGGAATTCGTCGAAAGTTCCGCCCACAGCCACGATTTTGAAGGATCTATTCAACCATTTTCATCTCAGTAACCGAGCACCTTGCGTGTCAATCTTTGTTATGAGGATATTTTTATGTGGTAAAACTTTCTTAAAAGCCTCAGCTACCCTATTTGCACTGTCAATCGTTGCTAAAGCATGAACGGCCTCACCAACCATGTTTTGAGCTGCACCTATTGCCCCTGCTTTTTCAGCTAAATTCATTAGTTTATCAGTGAGCGTCGTAGTGAATCCTGCTTTTCTGGCAAATTCTCTACTTGCTCTCATGAAGTTTTCTAATGATGGATTGCGAAGAATTCGGTTAACAGTGTCCCTTCCATGCTGATTCACCATTCTACGTGTTTCAGCAGAAGCCAATATTTCCTTAGTTGGGGTAGATCGACAGCAAGCTGCTACAATTCGATGTTCTGACGTAGTCGGTAAACGATCAATAACAGCGTGTCTAGGGGATCCAGGCTCTGCGGTAATTACACATCCACCCAAAATAATAGGTCCAACTGTGCCCAAACCAGTTTGGCAAGTGATCTCAGCTATGTGGGCTACTTTGCCTGCCTGAAGGATAGTAAGGTTGAAGTCTAAAGCCTTGCTCAATGCAAGAGCTGCGCTTATTGCGCCTGCTGCACTCGAACCAAAGCCTGCACCTATAGGAACACCAACTTTGTGGTGAACAATCGCTTTAAATGGCTTATCGGTTTTTTCAAGCAACACTGTTGCGACTGCTTTAGTTGTTTCAGCTTTTGGGAAGGGTTTTTTGTTGATGTAAACTTCTATGATGGGTTTCTCTGATTCTGTTACTTTGACTTCTGTGAGAACACCCTTTTCTATCACGAAACCTCCACCTCGCGCACCAGCATGCTCTAGATTAGGTATCAATGTGCCTTCAGGAGTTTTATCACAGATTTCAAAAAAGCTGGAGATTCCGGCTGGGCTAAACGCTTTAGCCCTTTTAAGCAAACGTTTGTCGCCTCTTATTCTTCAAGCTTAGGCGCCAGGGAAGGAAAGGCTTTGTAACAGGCTTCCAATATTGGAGGTCCAAGTCCCAATAGAAACGGGATCTCTGTCGCAAAGGTCCAAACGAGCCATGTTAGGCTTGCGTAGACAGGCAAAGGTGCTACTCCAGTTCCTCCAGGCATTATGAAATACTGACTGAAAAGCCAAACGGTAGCACCGATGATCGCGCTGCCAGTGATTAAACCGATCATCGAAGCAATTTCGAAGCTTCTCCACCTTGGAACAAGAGCGACGAAAAGGAGCAATATGATGTAACTCACTACAATTACTCCTGTGAACCACATTGTAACTTCGAATTCCAGCCAAGTATATGAAATAAAAATGAATAACAGAGACCATAAACCAAACAAAGCAGTGAGAACCTTCCAGTTGATATTTCTCCTTGAGATGTATCCTATCAAGAAGAAAAGTGCAAAGTTAGAGGTTACTCCCGCCATTAGACTAAGAATAGGGTTCCCATGAATTAACATGTCACTAATGAAAATCCCTATAGCTCCGCCTACTCCTCCTACCCAGGGTCCAAAGAGTACGGCAAAAACCGCAGGGATGATGACTACAGGCCAAAATCTTACGAGCCCTAGCCCAGGGGTTGTTATGGGGATGATGAAGAAGAAAATATACCCAAAGACAGCATATAAAGCAGCGTTAATCGCTGTAGCAGCAACATCTAAAGGCTTCATATCCAATCCACCGCCTTTTTTCAATCCATAGCAAGATGGCAAATAAGGGTTTCGTATGTACTATTCAAACATGTTTAGAGTTGTTCTCGCAATGCACAAAAGTCAGAAAGCGTAAAGTTTAAGGGGTGTTTGGTCGATCTTTTTCCAGTGCTAGCTTAAGAGGTCATATACTTGGGTGAAAAAGTTACAAAATCGTTGGAAGAGAAAAAGGCTAAAGTGTTAATGAAGCTGAGGGGTTACAAACAGTTAAAAAAGAAGGAATACAAGAACGCCATCGGATATTTCGTAAAAACACAACAAGGCAAAGCTATTGTGTATTGCATTCCCTCCCAAGGCACTGTGGGAGTCGCATTCATTAATCAACTGATAAAGACAATGCAAGAGGAAGAGTTAGAAAGAGGAGTAGTAGTGACAAGTGGTCGTTACACTCAAGCAGCTAAGAAAAAGGCACGAAAAGGCGGAATAGAGCTAATTCCACGAATTTTTCCAGCGTTCAACATCTTTGACCATGAGCTTGTGCCAAAACATGAGATTCTTCCACCAGATGAACGGGAGAAGCTTTTAGCCAAGTACCGTGTTCAGCCATATCAATTGCCTAGAATAAGAACCTCTGATCCAGCTGTGAAAGCAATTGGTGCAGTAGCGGGTGACGTCGTTAAAATCATTAGAGACAGCGTAACAGCTGGCGAGTACATTGCCTACAGGTATGTAGTAGATGGTTAGAACTCAGCGCACTTGTTAGGAAAGCTCCGAAAGAATTCTCCGAACCGAAATCTATATCAGGCAAGACTATGCACTAACGCCCAGCGCGAAAGCTTGGGAGCGCCTTTAGATGACCATTAATGCAATCATCTTTGATCTTGATGGAACCCTAGCTGAGTTCAACCTCGATTATAAAGCTGTAAGAGCTGAAGTCATGCAGTTCCTCATAAATCAAGGATTTCCACCTTCTCTATTTTCTTTGAAGGAAAGCATTTTTGAAATGCTTAAGAAAGCCAAAATATACCTAAGAAACAATGGCAAAAGGGAACAGGAATTTTCTATTGTTAAAAGGAAGGCTCTTTCCATAGCCAGCGAGCACGAACTTAAAGCTGCCCGTGAGACCTCCCTTCTACCAGGAGTTTTCGAAACGTTGAAAACCCTGAAGAAGATGAATTTAAAGCTGGCTATTTTCACCATAAATGGTGAAAAGTCGACTAACTACATCATCAGCACCTTCCATATAAAGCCGTTATTCGATGTAATAATTACGCGTGACGCTGTTTCAGAGGTGAAGCCTGATCCAATGCATCTCACCGCTGCCTTGGAAGCCCTAAATGTGAAAAAAGATGAAGTCCTTGTAGTAGGAGATGGCATTACGGACATGAAAAGCGCTAAAGCCTTGAATGCAAAGGCTGTGGGTTTAGCCGTCGATAGTGAAGCAGTCAAGATGTTGGACTATGCAGGGGCTACTCACATGATAAAAACAATAACGGATCTGCCACTCCTAATAGCTAAGTTAAATGAAAGCACGACTGTGCAACATTTAGAATAAAAGCACCTCCATAACTATTGGAAACTCTTTCATTCACACGCTTTTCATTTTCTTGAATAGCCAAGTTAGGGTTTCAGCTAATACAAATATGATGGCAAAAATGAACATTACTCCAATTATCAACGAAAGATACCATGGGTACCATGGATAAGGAAATAACAAACCAATATTAGGCATTAAGTAAAAGATCCATTCAGGTGGAGAATTCCCATAACTCAATCTTATCAGCAACCATATCACCAAAACGCCAATCGTTATCGGTGAGTATTTTGCTACTCTTCGCAGAAGCACTCGCCAATTCAAAGATTATCCCTTCTCATATGTTTTACTTTCTTGCCCAAAAACCTTATCAAAGCCTTCTTCTTCAACTCCAACTAATACAACTCGCAACATTTCCCCCCTTCACTCACAAAGGTATTGAGGAGCATAGGCAAGAATGGTGAATCATACGACGACGTAATCAACAGAATTCTAGATCGCACTCTCAGACGGAAAAAGCCAGATTAAGAAATCGCCGCAAACAGGAATGATGATCACTGAGCCGATTGTGCTATTCCAAAAAGGAGCACACCTATAGCAAAGCAAGTTATTGCTACGAGCCGTAGCTTTGTTCTCTCTACTCCCTTCGCGTCTCCGATTTTTACCAAGAAATAAATTATTCCTCCCATGGGAAAACAAAACCCCAAAATTCCAAGAATTAGAGATAAGGGACTCATAAGATATTCAGCAGGAATATTTTCAGGCACTTGGAAATATAAGTAATGAGGTTTTCTGTTGAATTATGCAGAGTACGTTGGAATCGACTCACTAGTTTTTGCGGTAGCTCTCACAATCATTGACCAAATTATTGAAAAAGAAACCAAAATCCTTAATTGGATTCTTAAGTTCTTAGGTAAATTCATTTGAGTTGAAGAAAATCTTGCCAAAAATTATAGTTTGTCTTAAACAAGCAATAGATGTTAGCCAACTGAGAGCAGACGCTACAGGAAACCTTGTTACAGCTGGTGTGCCTCGAAAAATTAGCGATTTTGACAAAAACGCTTTGGAAGAAGCCATTCGACTCAAAGAGAAAATTGGGGGCGAAGTTATTACGGTTACAGCCAGTGCAGAAGATGCTAAAACGTCAATTCGTGAAGCACTGGCAATGGGTGCCGACAAGGGATATCTCATCTGTGATGAAGCTATGCAAAATTCCGATACGCTAGCGATTTCGGTTGTATTAGCAGAAGCTGTGAAGAAAATCGGTCAACCTGACATTATTCTCTGTGGTGAAGCATCTATTGATGGATTCTCAGCGCAAATTGGTCCACGTCTCGCAGAACTTCTAGACATCCCGGTAATTACATATGCAAGAAAAATCAGCCTTGAAAATGGCTTCGTCACTGCAGAGAGGACTCTTGAGGACAGCTTCGAAATGGTAAAGACCAGAACGCCTGCGATAGTAACTGTAACTAAAGAGATTAACGATCCAAGAATCCCCTCACTTATGGCAATAATGAAAGCCTCTAAAAAAGAGATAGTGACTTGGAAGCTGGGAGACATCAACATTCCACAGGAAAAAGCGGGAGAAGAGGGTTCAGGAGTCAGGATAATGGATGTTTTAGCACCCAAGGTTGAACGAAAAAAGATTGTAGTTGAAGGGGAAAACCCAGACGATATTGCAGAGAGACTAGTGAAAGCTCTTATTCAGGAAGGTGTTCTTGGGAGGTAATTGATATGGGCGAATTCAAGGGTTTATGGGTTTACTCTGAAAACTATGACTTGATGTTGGAGCTTTTAGCTGGCAGTTGCACTCTTATAAAAAACAGCAACATTGAGCTAGCTGCTGTATTGCTAGGAAGTGGAATGAAGGAAAAGGCTAATGAGGCTTTTAAGTACGGTGCAGACAAAGTCTTTTTAATTGACAACCCACGACTGAAGAATTTTGAAATAAAAACTTATTTAGACGCTCTAACAGGCCTCGTCAAAAGCAACAAGCCTGAGATTCTCTTAATCGGATCTACAAAAAATGGGAAGGAGCTAGCTTCTCGTCTAGCTGCAAGACTCGAAACTGGTTGCACTCCCGACTGCAGTCAATTAACAATTAACGAAGATGGATGGCTCGTCACCAAGAGGATCGTGTACAGTGGTCGCGCTGTTGTCACCGCAATATTCCGAAAAAAACCACAGATTGCTGCAGTACCACCTAGAATTTTTGAGAAAATGGAGCCCAAGGAAAAGAGCGGAGAAATAGTGAATGTAGAGGTTACGGTTGAAGAGCCCAAGTTAGAAGTCGTTGGGATTAATAAAATGAAAACAGCTGATGTGAAAATTGAAGAGGCACAGATTGTAGTGTGTGGTGGGAGGGGCATTGAGAAGAAGGAAGACTTTAAGAGCCTTGAGGAACTTGCTCAACTTCTCAAAGGTCAAGTAGGCAATACAAGGCCCCTAGCTGAGGACCGAAAATGGTTCACAGGATGGATTGGCTTGTCAGGAAAGAAGATTAAACCCACACTTTATATGGGCTGTGGCATTAGTGGCATGATTCAACATGTGGCAGGAATGCGAGACTCTCAGCTTGTTGTAGCAATAAATAAGGACCCTGAAGCAGCGATCTTCGAGGTCGCTGACTATGTTGTTGTAGGGGATTTATACGAGATTGTCCCTGCAATAGTAGAAGAACTGAAGAAAAAAATGAAGAGCGTATGATTGCCTTCTATTTGTATGCTATGTACTCCTTTCCTAGAAGCTCTCTAGCTATGACCACTCGTTGGATATTTGTGGTTCCTTCAGCACCGACACAGTAGGACATTATGCCTCTCAGACCCATCTCTATTGGGCATTCTTTTGTGTAGCCGTAAGCACCAAACCATAGCATGACGTGCTTGAAAACATCGAATGCAAAGTGCGGAGTTTTCAGCTTGCATGCAGAAATCATCTGGGCTACCTCAAGGGGAGTGAATCGCTTTTCTTGATATCGTTTATCCATCATCCAAGCAGTTCTGTAAACAAGAGACCGTAGAGCTTCTAGCTCTGCCCAGTCGTCTGCTAACTCGAAGTGTATGCCCTCGAATTTTCCGATGGGTTGTCCAAAAGCTTTTCGTTCTTTGATATACTCTATTCCCAGCTCTAATGCACGTTTTGCTGCACCTAAGCATACTGCACCAATGAGGATACGCGCAGTATCAAATCCCTCCATTGTCAAGTAAAAGCCTTTATCCACCTCACCGATAAGATAGCTCTCTGGTAACTTCACGTCTTTCATGACAAAACCTCCTGTTGAAATAGCCATTCGCCCCATGTCATCAAAACGTTTGTTAATCTCCACTCCAGGGGAATCCATTGGTAAGTAGAATCCAGTCATTCCACGATGAGGTGCTCCTGGCGGAGCTGGCGATGTTCTTGCATTGACAAAAAAGCCACCACCCCATTTTTTCGACTCTTCTGTACCGCTGAGGTACATTTTTTCACCATTAAGCACCCACTTGTCAGCTTCTTTCCTTGCTGTGGATTTGAAGCCAGCAACATCTGATCCACCACTTGATTCCGTGGAACCTATGCCAATGAAAGCATCTCCTTTGATAGCTTTCCGTATAACGTCCTCTCTCACTTGCTCACTACAATATTTGTCAACGACATATCCCCATGATGATTCTACAAGCCAAAGCACTGGGACAGCAATACTAATATCTGCATAGCCCAGTTCTTCGGCAGCAATGCATGCCGTAACCCAATCTGCGCCAGTTCCACCATGCTCTTCTGGAGCGGTCATTATTAGCAAACCAAGTTTTGCCATTTCCCTTACTAGCTCTTGCGGAATCGTACCTTTAGTATCCATTTCTCGAACTTTTTCCAAAGATAGGTTTTTCTCGCACCACTCCCGTAAAGCTTTGCGGAAAAGATCTTGTTCTTCTGTGAAACTGAAATCCATCATCTAAATTTCCTCACGGAAAGAAATAGTCTCTATGCCAACGCATATAAGGATTGCCGGATTGTACCCCTCTTCCTGAAAAATGTGATTTGCACACACGCGCGCACATTTTAAAAGGGCTTTTCACAACGTGCTTAGTAGTGCACGTTCAGGGAGGAAGAAGAGTAAGAATCGGGTTGGAAAGAGAACAAAACTTCTACTTGAAGGTCAATAAATATGACTAAGAAACCTGCTAAACGCGCTGAACGCTTAGTAATCAACTATAATAGGCAACGTTGGCGAAAATTAAAGACCTTACGCTCTATAGCGTTTAAGATGATGATGATTCTTGAAAAATCAAACATCTCAGCGATCACTCATGGTAGCATAGCGAGAGGAGATGTGACCGAGAAAAGCGATGTAGATATCTTCATACCCAGTCCGCCTTCCTCCTTTATGATTGAAATGACGCTTGAGAGAGCAGGAACCCCAGTAAGCAGACGAGTGATCATACAAGCAACACCTTATTACACCGTGAAGGGCTATATTGAAATCGACAAACGACAAACCGTTTCCTTTCCCCTCATCAAAATGCGTAGGGTGGAAAGAGACTTTTTTCAGTTCAGCGGAGAAATCACCCTTGCAATGATTGAAGATAACATAAGAATAGCAGGTGTTGATAAAAGGCTCATGTTAATAGAACCAATAGAAAATGGGCACATCGAAAGTAGCATTATTAGCCGAGAGGAAGATACAGCTAGACTTTTAGGGATCTCCATTGAAACGGTGTTAGATCGCACCCATGCGCTTTTTCGAAGGGATAAAATTGGGAGGACAGGCGTTTTTATTAAAGAAGAGCTTGCACCAAACGAAACTTTCGAGATGGCTCTAAAACGACTCGCTTAAACAAGACCTGAAGTGAGACGTCGCTTGAAGGATCGTTAAAAATAATTGCAATGTGTCGCGGGAGCTTTTATCCAAAGTCACTTTTATTTTGCCCTAGCTGATTGGGAATCGAAGCAATGCTGCAACTCCTCCTAGAGCCAACAGTTTCTGACCGGCCTCATGTTCTGCACTAACCACGATGATTTTTCCGCCTTTTTGTTCGGCTTCTCTCATGAGCTTCTCCAAGGTTAGTCGCTTCTCGTCAGAAGCACCTCTTATAATATAGTCTGCAACGAGAAAGGTTTCGACAGCTCCAAAGGCTTCAGCCTTTTCCACTTGTTCCAAACCATATGTTACATCTCTTTGCTCTTTTCCAAGTCTTGCTAGAACTTCTTCCATAACTCTAGTTTCTTCAGCAATGCGTATATTCTTCAAAGTTTTGTCCAAGACGCCAGAGCGCAAAGCTTCTTCAATTCCAGATAATCCGCTGCTGTTTACACTTTTCACGTCCACCACAGCTTGGGCGATTTCTGGTTTCTCTTCCTTCACAAATTTGGAGAAATGATTTTTGACGAAGCCTACCCCGATGACTACAATTGAACACCGATTTCTTTGCCAAAGTTCACTCAAGGCATTCAATACATTTCTAAGATAAATTTGTAAAGCGGTTGCTCTCTTCTCCGCTTCCAACTTTCCGGGGAGCCTTGCCTTGCCTTCAACTTGAACATCCACCCCGTACTCCCTTATCATCGCAATAGAGTACTCCTCACTATCAACCGAAACGACAATAATGGAGGGTGCTTCAAAACGCCCAGCTTGTTCAAGACGGGTGATTTGATGTTTGAACCACCTCTCCTTTACAAGGGTAATTGGCTTGTTAACTGCTATATTCAGTGTGTGGTATGTTCCTGGCCCAACAACATCTTCAGGTGCTTCATGTATTCTGCCATGAACTCTTAGTCGATTTAAGCTTCGGTCCCAAACAATGTCTTCGACTCTTATACCTAGAAGAATTGAAACTCGCTTCCCCTTTTGTGGTCGTGAATATTCTACGTCAATCTTGATCTCCCGAGTTGTTCGCCCAAAGACTAGGTCGCCTTTATAGATGAGATTATACAAGTGCCATAAATCATCCAATGTTTTAGGCACAACTTTAACGATGCCTTTTTTAAAATTCTTAGCTAAAATTTTCACAATAGCTCACCTATTGCGCCCTTTATTAAAAGCATTTGGCTATTAAAACTTAGAGCTGTAATCACACTCTTACTACACTGAATTTCTTGGGGGATTGATTAATTTAAACCTAGTTTTTTAGGTTAGCATTACAAATTAGTTGGATTTTTGGGAGTTAGCTGTGGATGTCACTAAATGTGATTAGATGTACGTTTAATGGTTGTTTAACAACATCAGAGACACGTGCTGCTATCATGTAGTTAATCTTCTTCTGATTTGCTACATCTACTAAGCGTTGAGTTATGACACCATCGAAAACAACCGTGTCAACTTCTTGTGCTTGCTGAAGTTTTTCAGCAAGCTCGCTGACTGGCAAGCGCTTTGTCCTTTCCATCTTTTTGTTAAGTAAAACTGCCTCAAGAGTGCCTTCCAATTCTTTCGCAACTTCCACAATCTGTTTGGGAACAAGAACCCGGCCTCTCTCCCGCTTTTTCTTCACCTGTCCTATTGGAACTTTGCGGTTAAGAGCAGTCATGATCTCTTTGCAGTTAAGTTCCTCAACCTCTCTCTTTAAGGGAGCCCTTGCGATATATTTTGCGTTCGTAACTTGCATCAATTCTTTGAGTATTAGGTCTCCCCCTCGATCACCATCTAGGAAAGCTGTTGCTTCCTTTTCTTTGCATAGTTTTATTATTGTATCAGGTATTTTCGCCCCTTCAAGGGCAATTACATTCAGCATTCCGCATCTTAAAAGGTTCAAAACATCGGCTCTGCCTTCAACAACAATTATTTCTTTTGTCCTTTCGATTTCGGGCCCAGCTGTGAGTTTCTCTTTTCCATATTTTTCAACTTTCGCTGTTCGTAACGTTTCTGAGACTTCGCGAAAAATCTCATCAGTACTAGGCATAGATTCAATATTCCACTGATGGAGAATTTCTTTTGCTCGAGTTATAATGAGCTTGCGTCTAGCGTCACGGATGTCCTCAACTTTCTCAAGAGTAACTTTGGAGTTGCATGGACCAACGCGATTTATGCTTTCTAAGCTGGCAGCTAGTATAGCTGTTGAAACGCGGTCTAAGCTTGCAGGTATAACAATAGTTCCAGTTGTCTTATCTTGTTTTGATTGTAAGTTGATTTCGATTCTTCCTATTCTACCAGACTTTTGGAGTTCCCGCAAGTCTAGTTCAGGTCCAAATAAGCCTTCTGTTTGACCAAAAACTGCTCCAATAACATCTGGTTTTTCCACAACGCCTTCGATTTCAAATTTTGCGCTGATTACATACTTTACTGTAACGGTTTGTGATGAACCCATTAACGTCACCTCCGAGTGATATTTGTGAAGGATTAGCATCACTAAATGTGAAACGTAAACCGAGTATCCGCTTACAGCTTTCTCTCTATTATAGTTTGCGAATTGCCACTCTTCTTCTTCAAGGTGTATAAATAAGGTAACATGCCTTCTACATCTTTAACATCATGGCTTATGAGATTTCGGAGTCCCTGCCAGAAGAATATGTTAGGCTTTGTATTTGTTTGTTCAAGGTATTGAACTAAACGTTTGGTCCATTCTTTGCCACGTCGGTCAAAATCCATTAAAATTACTATTTCTTCTACATCCAGTTTCTCTATTTCAGTTACTAAAGAAAGAAAGGATGATTTTGTTTTTGCTGCTATAATATCACCGGATATAGCAAGTTTACGAAGAACATTGACATCATTTTGACCTTCCACAATAATGGGTATTCCCTTTGCTGATTGAAGAGCTAGTCTCTCTAGAAGCTCTTCGATTTTTTCTATTTTTTCTTTTAAGTGGGTGGACAAGACGGTTTTACCTTGCTAATTCTCAAATCCATGATTTAATGCATGATGTAAAAGGGTAAAAAAGAAATATTGAAATTTTAATCCAGGATCTGTCAGAAGAGGGTGAATAGTATTGAGATAAATCATAGCAGAGTTTCACACGATGGCTAGTATGTGCGATGACTTAAAAAATCTTATTGATTGGGTATACGCACGGGCATCAAATCAGTTAACCGATATAGTAGATTCAAAGAAAAAAATTGCCTTGCTGTGAAGCAAGGAGAGGTGTTACTTACATTAGTCTTTGTCGAAGCCTTTGTGCGAATTCCTCTGCTCTGGTCTTTAGATACTCAGCCTCGAATTGGCACGTTTTGCAGTTTTCGCCTGTTGCTTCCCAAAATGAGCGCTTTTCTTTTGAAGCTGAATATGCTCCAGGAGCCTTTGTTGTTTGAAGGGCGGCATTAAGTTTGGTAAATAACATTCGAGGTTTGGGTAGCAGTGTCACCTTCTTTCTAGCCTTTGCAACTTTCACTTTGGTTCACACCTCCTTTTTAGAGCTCAATCTATTCTTAAGGTAGAAAAATAACTGAATATTTTTGCACAAGCAGGAGGGCTAAAGAAAGAACTAGAGGTTGAAAATCCGACTTTTTAAGGCTTTTATTAATTTTGTAACTCAAATAAGCCTTAAAAAATAAAAAGAAATTTGAATTTTTAATATTATAGCCTTTAAAGGTTAAATTGGCTTTCCCTATTTTTCCACATTTTTCATTATTTGCTGATCAACCAATCGCTCGATCGGTTCTTTTTCATATGCTATTCTTAACTTGAGAATCTTCCCTCCACGACCTCGCTCCCCCGGAAATACCCTACCCTCGACAAGTCCACGT
>CP070730.1:27707-38828 GCA_020351305.1 Candidatus Bathyarchaeota archaeon | reverse complement strand
GGCTTGTGAAGCTGCAAAAGCCACATGTGACATAATTATGATGGACAATTTTTCATCAGAGGAAGTAGCGGAAACAGTATCTCTATTGAGAAATGAAGGAGTTAGAGACAATATATTGCTTGAGGCAAGTGGAGGGATAACAGAGAAGAATATTCTTGAATATGCAGCAACAGGAGTTGACATCCTGAGTATTGGTGAGATTACTCATAGCGTTAAGACCTTAGACATGAGCCTTGAAATTATCAAAGCTAGGAAATCCAAGACATCATAACTTTCTAAGCTCTTAGAACGATCTCTCCGAATTCTGTTTAGAAAGAAAATACAAGGCAAAGCTAGCCAAGGCTCATATTTATCATAATCCACTCAATGAGAGCTGAAAATGACAAAATTAGAGCACAGATCGTGATAAGTATGCATGTTCGAACTGCTTCCTTCTTGCTTCGTTGTCTAAGCATTTGCAGAAACCAGATGGTGCTTTGCGCCATAGCAATTGAGTAGGCACAAAATTCAAGCCAAAGAATGGGTGTAAAAAATAGTAAAAAGTAAAGCAGGATTGGCGGTATTCCTTCAGCAATTCCAAGCACTGCCAACACTATCCCAGTGTTGAAGAGAATGAAGCTTCCCCAAATTGGACCAATGATAGGAATAAACATGAGAAGTGTGAAAAGAAAATTGTTCCCAAAAATAAAACGAGGATCGTTGAATTTCTCGAAATCTTGCTCAAGTTCTGTCCTTATTCTCTGCGCCTCCGATTGTTCAATTCTAAAAGCAAGTGTCCCGATAGCTGTAGCCAACAAAGCGAGGATAAAAAAAATAATGATAATCACAAATCTCGTACGCAAAGAAAACTGCAGATTTTGAAACCTCTCGATGATACTCTCCATTCTAACTACCTCTCCTTCGGCGCAATCCTTAACACCCGAAATCCTCTTGCGCATGGGTTAAGTATGTCTTTAATGTTAACTGCCTTCAATATGCCTTCACTGTCCTCTGCATATCCCACGATGTCATGTTCGGCGGCAATAAGTGAGTGTATAGTGACTCTGGATAACATAAACCTAGTATAACACTTAGAAGGTAAACCCAAAATCTGCTCTCTCTCTTCCTCTAAAGCCTTCTTGCACGTGTAAAGAATTGCGTGACTGCCAGCAGTAAGCTCCGCAATTCTTATTGGTATGCTTTCTTTTCCAATTGCTAACACATCAATGCCATAGATTCTTTTTATGTCAGTTGCTAATTTCCTAATTTTTGGCAGAATTTTCAATATGCTACTACGAGCTTTTCCTCTAAGCTGAAGTGGCGAAATCTCCTCCACTAAGAGCCCACCTAAAGACATATCTAAATGTATCACCTGGGCTTTGAAATCTTGAAGCAGTTTTTTGCAGAGCTCAAGCTCCTGAATAATTAGAATATGCCCATCTTCTACTGGGGCAAACACAGGCTTGGTCAAGAATTGACTAGTTCCTCTATAAGGAGGCTCCACCAGAATTGCGGTAGCAGCGACAATCTGTAGCGGCTCAAAATGATTATTCAATATAGCCGCACCCGAGTCTGCAGCAATTACTTTCATCTCTTTCTCATCCAATCCCACTATATTGTGTATATTTTAACTCTTACATAAAATCAATCCAAAAGAGCTTAGGGAATTCAAGCATCTATTCTCAATCCAATCCCAAGAACGAAAATCTCGGAACTCTTTGCTCTACTTGCCTTAGGTTTTATTATCTCAACTCTGTCGAAGTGCTGTTTAACATTCTTAACAAACTTTTGAAAAATATCGCCTTGAAAAACTTTCACAAAAAAGTTTCCATTAACCTCTAAGAACTTTAAGGCAATCTCCAAGGACTTTTGAGCTAATTCTATCTGCCTTGCATGATCAACCTCCCAGACTCCAGAGATATTTGGTGAAGCATCTGAAATGACAACATTAGCGAAGGAAGGCAAGATTTTCTCGATTAAACTTTGTGTTTCAGAGTCGGTTATGTCACCAACAACAGTGAAAACATTAGCATCCTCTAGAGGGTCTATATTTTTCAAATCGACTCCAAGAACAAATCCTCTATCCCCCACAATCTTTCGAGATGCTTGCAACCAACCTCCTGGAGCAGCTCCCAAGTCAACAACTACGTCTCCCTTTTTCATAAAACGATATTTTTTTACTGCTTGCAGAAGTTTGTACGATGCTCGAGAGCGAAACTTGTCATCTTGAGCTTTTCTATAATAAAAATCCCGCTTTCGTTCCCTTATCCATGTTCTAGGCAAACTCAACTGTCACCTGACAAATCGGAGCCCTCTTGAGTCAAGCTAATTAGCCAATCCGTTAACTTCTCACAATCGTTTGGTGAGGTGGCACCATATGCACCGCATCGAATATTCTCTAGGCATGTCAAGCAAGGGCAGTCTATTATGGAATTTATTGACGCACGTTTCCTCTTAGGATACAATCTGTATGTCCATCGCCCTTCGGAAAGTTCACGTTCACGTCGTATTAGGCCTTTGTTTTCCAGCTTGATAGAAATTCTGGAACCTTCTCTGCTACTAGCGTCCAACTGACGCCACAAGTCTGATTGAAGCACACCTGCTTCACCAGTGTTAGCGATGAATTGAAGAGCCTTCTGCTCTAAGTCGCTTCGTCTTGGCATTTCCAGGGTTTCCTCAGCACTCAACGTAAAATAGCGTTGTCTAAGAATAAAAATATGTATGTAAACGAAAATAATTTACAGAGACTGAGAAGCGTTTAATTTATAGTTGCACATTGCTTTCTAGGGTCGAAACATCTGATAAAACTAACCTCAACAGCGAAATTTTGTGTCGGCATAGAGGCAACAGCAGATGATTTCAGCGTTGGTATATCAGACTTCACAGGAAGACTTCTAGCAAATATAATCGATCCTTTCATCCCAAGAATGGGAGGCATCCACCCTAGAGAAGCTGCAAGGCATCATGCTAAGGTTGCTGGAGATACTATTTCAAGGGCCTTTCAAGAAGCTGGTATAAAGCCCAAAGATGCTACCATTATTGCATTCTCTCAAGGACCAGGCCTTGGGCCATGTCTTCGTGCAGGAGCAACTGCAGCTAGGACACTATCCACTTATCTAAACATCCCCTTAGTAGGTGTCAACCATTGTGTCGCCCATATTGAAATTGGGAAGCTCGTAACAGATGCCAAAGATCCCATTACTTTGTATGTTTCTGGTGGAAATAGTATAGTTTCAGCTTTTGACGCTGGGCGCTACAGGATTTTTGGTGAGACTTTAGACATAGCTATTGGCAACAGCATAGATGTTTTTGCTAGAGAGGCAGGGCTTCATCAACAAAAAGGGCTGCCTTTTGGAGCTATAGTAGAAAGACTTGCCAAGGAAGGAAAAGAGCTGGTGCATTTACCCTATAGTGTAAAAGGCATGGATTTATCTTTCAGCGGTCTTCTTACCGCGGTGGTTAGGCTTCTCAAGAATGGAAAGCATAGCCTTGAAGACTTGTGTTATAGTTTGCAGGAGACAGCATTCTCTATGCTTACTGAAGTCACTGAACGTGCATTGGCGCATACAGAAAAGAAAGAGGTTCTCCTAACTGGAGGAGTTGGTGCAAATAAGCGGCTACAAGCCATGCTTGCCACCATAGCGGATGAACATGAAAGCCGTTTTTGCGTAGTCCCTAAGCAGTACGCACTAGACAATGGTGCAATGATTGCTTGGGCAGGCATCCTTGCCTACAAACAAGGCATAACAACACCTGTTGAAGAGAGTTTTGTCCGATTGAAATGGAGACTTGAAGATGTAAAAGCGCTTTGGGTGGAGCCTTAGCATGTTAATCAAGAAAGGAGCAGAAGCATGCCTATTTCTAGAAGACTGGCAGAGCCGAAAGGTAATCATGAAGCGAAGGCTCCCAAAAAAATATAGGCTCCCTGAAATCGACGAAAAAATACGCACGAATCGAACCATTCGTGAATCTCAACTCCTTCATTACGCCAAAGAAGCAGGAGTTCCAACTCCAACAATCTTTATGGTGGACTTGGCTGACTCGAATATTATCATGGAATTCATAGAAGGTGAACAATTGAAGCAGGTTTTACCAGCCTCCACACCTGAGAAGCGTAGACACCTAAATCGACGTATCGGTGAATTCATTGGATCTCTTCATAATAACGAGATAGTTCATGGAGATCTCACAACCTCCAACATCATATTTACTTCTAGAAACAAGCTGATCTTCATCGATTTTGGTCTCGGGGAGAAAACTACTGATCTTGAATTAAGAGGTGTCGATCTCCATCTCATGAAGCGTGCATTCCAAAGCACACATTCACGCATCGCTGAAGAGTGTTTCAACGATGTTTTAGAAGGCTACATTAAAGCGGTCGGGGATAATCCGGCAAAAAATGTATTAGAGAAGATAGATGAAATTGAAAGGCGAGGCCGATATGTTTCTGAAAGAAGGAAAACAAAGAACGATAAAGAAGTTCTTAACAATAACTCCTTCATACATGCTTAAGCAAAACCCACGAGTTTCCTCGACTTAGGAGAGCATTTTGAAAATGTCCTTCGAAATAATCATGAAAGTCGTGAAGATCACGTGACTTCCTTGCCTCCTTTTCTGAAAGGCAAAGTTATATTCTTTGTAACAAGCAACATTCATAAATTCAATGAAGCTCGTCGAATTTTACGTGAATACAAAATCTCAACAGCAATGTTGAAAAACGTTGACGCAGTTGAGGTTCAAGATGATGACATTGAAAATGTTGCAAAAGCCAACGCCATAGACGCGGTTAGAAAATGCAAGTTGTCTATAGTTGTTGAAGATACCGGTTTGTTCATTAAAGCGCTAAAAGACTTTCCAGGTCCCTATTCCTCTTTTGTCCACAGAACCATTGGAAACGATGGCATTTTGAGACTGATGGAAAACATAACTGATCGAAGCGCGCGTTTCAAATCTATAGTTGCTTTTCTAGACCCCCTAATAGCGAAGCCATTCTGCTTCACAGGTGAGGCACAAGGAAAAATTATCAAAGAAAAGCGAGGGAGTCGTGAGTTCGGCTTTGACCCCATTTTCGTGCCTTCCAATTCAACGGAAACTTTTGCCGAGATGAGTATCGAGGAGAAAAATCAACATTCGCATCGAGCCCTAGCCTTTCGAAAATTCGCTAAATGGTATTCCCAAATTTCTGGGCTTCAGAAGTCTTAAATATCTGCGATGTGTCGTTAGAGAAGCCTTCGGAGGACAAGCTGTTGCCAAAGCAGGAAAAAGGAAAATCACATTCAATACGTCCAGTAAGTAAACGCCCACCCTCATGGTGCAGATACGAGCCTGAAGAAGTGGAAGCACTAATCATTAAGTTGGCGAGAGAAGGACATCCTCCCAGTAGAATAGGCACAATACTACGAGATCAACATGGAATCCCGCTGACGAAACCCATAACAGGAAAACGTATTACACGAATCTTATCAGAAGCAGACATGGCGTTATCTATCCCTGAAGACTTAGAGATGTTGCTAAGAAAAGCCTCTCGACTTTCCACTCACCTTGAGAGGAATAAAATGGATTTAGCTAACAAACGATCATTACAGATCATAGAGGCAAAGATTCACAAATTGTCTAAATATTACAAACAGAAAGACACTCTACCTTCTAACTGGAAGTATGAACCTAGGGCAGCTTCCATCGTCTAGTTCTGTGGTGAACATGGCGATAAGAGACAAACAAACCTCAGCCTTTATGAACAGCGCCTCTGAAGCGGCAGAGCTCATTTCAAAATGCTCTGAGAATGTTAAATTCATACATGTTGTTTCCCACCTAGATGCGGATGGCTTGGCAGCAGCTGGTGTTCTCGGTAAAGCGTTGTGGAGACTTGGCGCGAATTTTCGTGTCAGAGTTCAGCAATGGGTTGATGAGAAAATCATTGAAGACATAACATCTGACAAGCCTGGGCTCACTATATTAGCGGATCTGGGCAGTGGTTATCTAAACGTCTTAAAAGAGCATCTTTCCAATCATCAGATAATAATCCTGGACCACCATCAACCCATAGGTGACACTTCTACTAATATACTTCAGGTGAATCCTCATCTTCACGAGATTGATGGATCCAAAGATATCAGTGGCGCAGGTGTTGCCTACTTTGTGGCTAGAGCATTAGATAAAACAAATAAAGACATGGCTGAGGTGGCAATAGTCGGTGCTCTAGGTGATTTACAAGACAAGTATAAACAAAGGGCTTTAGGAGGACTAAACAAGAAAATTGTAACTGACGCTGTCAATGCAGGTCGCTTGAGGGTTGAGAAAGACTTGATGTTTTTTGGCAGGGAAACAAGACCCATCCACAAGGCCTTAGCCTACACCACAAGTCCGTTTATTCCAAACATCAGTGGCGAAGAGGATAAAAGCCTTGCATTCCTTGCCAGCCTTGGCATAAAACCAAAGCATGGAGATAAGTGGCGGGCACTGAGAGACCTTTCAGTAGAGGAGAAACGGCAACTTTGCTCAGCACTCTCGGACCACCTGATTTCAAAAGGCTATCCAAGTGATGTCTTGAATTTAGTGGGTTCAGTTTATACGCTAGTACGTGAAGAACCATGGACCCCCTAAAGAGATGCTCGAGAATTCTCGGTCTTGCTGAATGGCACAGGACGCATGGAAAAAGCTGGCTTGGGGGTTGCCATATGTGTAGGGGACCGCAGCTCTGCTTTGACCCAAGCTGAAGCTGTTTTAGGAGAATATAGGCAGACTATTATGAAGTATCTGAACTGGTTGATGGAAGAGTCAGGTCGAATCGATGAATTGAAAAATATATATGTTGTTCGAGGCGGGGACTTTATTAACGAGAAAGTTATCGGCACCCTTTCTTCTATTCTCTCAACAAGTTTACCAAATCCAGAAAAGCCAATTATTGCTTATGCAACAGTCGCAGAAGAGGACATGGTGAAAGTTTCTGCTAGAACCTTGGATGCATTAACTAGCAAAGGATTAGATTTAGGCGAAATAATGCGAGTAGCTGCTGAAAGGTTCGATGGCAAAGGTGGAGGCCACGACATTGCTGCAGGAGCCCAAGTTCCCTTGGAAAATGTGGAAGCATTTGTTGAATTAGTAAATGAGCTGGTAAAAAACTGGATGGAGAAAATTGAAGTTAAAAGCTGAGCTTATTCTTGCTTACAATACTAAACGAGAAGCGAAGGCAGTTGTCAAAGCAGTTTCACCAGACAATGCTAAGATCCCTTTATGCATAAATATCGAGACTTTTAGAAGCGATAGCCATCTGTTGGCGTCAATTCAATGTAAATTATCATTGGAAACATTCATAGCAACTCTTGATGATTTGCTATTCTGCATTTCAATAGCAGAGAAAACTCTTGGTGCTATTGAAAACCCAAAATCCTAATTGGACATGCTCCCTCATCTATTTTTTATCCGCCACAATTAGTTTTCGATTATTTAGTTATTTAGAGCAGATACATAAAACTAAATATAACTGGTTTTTACGTAAGAACGTTGAATGACTTTGCTTGACATCAAAATGATTCGTGAACATCCAGAAATCGTCAAGAAAAATCTGAAAATGCGAGGCGACATCGAGAAACTTCAAATGCTCGATGACCTAATCAATCATGACCGTAGGTGGCGCGAATTATTAACTAGGGCTAATGAGCTTCGACATGAAAGAAGAAAAGTCACCAATGAAATAGCTGCTTTGAAAAAAGCAGGAAAGCGGGTTGAGCACCAAATTGAAAAGGGTCGCAAGCTGGAGGTTGAAATCAACGCTTCAGAGAAGCTAGTGAAGAGATACAGACAAGAGGCTAATGATATTCTAATGAAGTTACCAAACTTATTACGCGAGGATGTACCTGTTGGGAAAGACGAAAATGACAATGTAGATCTCAAAGTCTGGAAGAAACCCCCTAATTTCAGTTTCAAACCAAGAAACCACCTGGAGATTGCAAAGGGCTTAGACATGATAGATGATGAAAGAGGCGCCAAAGTTGCAGGACATGGCTTCTTTTACCTAAAAGGCAATCTAGCACTACTTGATCTTTCTTTGCAAAGGTTTGCAATAGACTTCATGCTTAAAAAGGGGTATACACTCATAGAGCCACCTTCCATGCTGAGGCGAAAGCCTTACGAGGGTGTAACAGATTTAGCAGATTTTGAAAACGTCATGTACAAGATCGAAAACGAAGACTTGTACATGATAGCTACATCAGAGCACCCTTTGGCTGCTATGTTCATGAACGAAGTCCTCCTTAAGAGCAATTTACCAATCAAGCTTGTTGGCGTGAGTTCGTGCTTTAGAAAGGAGGTTGGTGCTCATGGCAAGTATACCAGGGGACTGTTTAGGATGCACCAATTTAACAAGGTGGAGCAGTTCATTTTCTGTCCTCCAGAAGATTCGTGGAGACTGCATGAAGAACTGCAACAAAACGCTGAGGAGCTATATAAAAAACTTGGGGTTCACTACAAGGTCGTTTTACTATGTAGTGGAGACACGGGAATGGTTCAGGCAAAAACCTACGATATCAACATTTGGATGGCAGACGGAGTCTACAGAGAAGCAGGGTCAAATTCGAATTGCACTGACTACCAAGCCCGTCGCCTGAACATACGTTACCGCGAGAAAGAAGGGCAAGCACCTAAAGGTTTTGTTCACACAATAAATAATACGGCCTTGGCAACTAGTAGAGCAATGTTATCTATACTGGAGCAGCACCAGCAAAGTGATGGATCCGTAATTATCCCCAAGGCATTAGTTAAATATATGGATGGGATAGAGAAACTAGATCCACACTAAATCTTTTAATAGTGGTATGTTAAATTTTTCAGACGCAACGAGGGCTTGAATGTGTCAAAACGAAGAAAGCGTGTTCGTGACAAATGGCGCAACAAAGACTGGTACCCAGTTATGACACCAAGTTATTTTGGCAATGTTCAGCTGGGCGCTGTGCCGGCAGATAATCCAAAGAAGATTATCGGCAGAGTTGTTGATGCTACACTCTACGACATTACCAACGACTTTGCACATCAATATCTTAAAATGTATTTCCAAGTAACCGAGATGGATGGCAAAACTGCTAAGACAGTCTTTAAGGGACATGAATACAGTCGTGATTATTTGCGAAGCTTAGTTCGTCGAAGAACCACTCGTGTTGACACAGTAATCAATGTCACAACAAAGGATAGTTATGGGCTTAGAGTTGCGGTCAGCGCTTTTACTCTGAATCGTGTAAAAACTTCTCAAGAAATTGCTATAAGAAGTGTTATGAGTAGGATTGTAGGCGAAAAAGCTACTGTACTTACCTTCGACCAGTTTGCCCAAGAAATGGTGTTGGGCAAGATAGCTTCGGACATATACAATGAAGCAAAAAAAATGGCACCTTTGCGCCATGTAGGCATAAGAAAATCCAAGCTTACCCTCCAACCTACTGAAATGGTTGCTACAGCAGCATAAACAACACTATCTGCAATATGTGAAAACAGGTGGATCAAAACTACCGGATAGATTTACGAAATCGAGTTGCGCGAGAAGCGGCAGCAATACTTTACTCAGGGCAAGAAAAGGAATATAGACAGGCTAAGTTGCGCGCTTCAAAAACCTTAAGCATCAATATTCTCCCAAGAAATGCTGAGATAGCAACAGAGCTTGATCTTATCGCTGAAGAAAAAGAAGGAAAAACAAAGCAGGAAAGGCTCTCTCAAATGAGACAAATCGCTTTCCAAATAATGCAAGCTCTTAAAAACTTTCACCCACTCCTGGTTGGAAGTGTATGGAGAGGAACCGCTCATCGCAACAGCGATATTGACATCATTGTTTATTCTGAGAACCCGCAAAAAATCGTATTAAGACTTCAAGAAAACAATTATGCAATAGTGAGGACCCAAGTACAAACAGTCACGAGAAATGGTGAAAAAAAACAATCCTTCCACATTTATGTAAATATTCAAAGTAATCAGGCTGAGATTGTTATACGAAGCCCAGATGATATTGACCAGCAGGTTGTATGTGAAATCTATGGAGATAATGTCACGGGTTTAACCATAAACCACTTGCAGAAAATCCTAAGAGAAAGTCCATATGAAAAGTTCGTACCAATATGAAATAACGAAAAAATTGATATTTATCCACACCCCCTACTACAACAAAACATCTAGTAACAAGTGATGATGCAAATGACCGAACAGTCTAGAAAACGTCTGATCTTCTACTGGACTGCTCCTAGAAACCTGTTAGCAGTTCTCCTCTTCATTATGCTTTCATTAATAATGCAATATTTCATCACTGTTATGGCTATTCCCTCAAGTCAAAAGGACCTGACTATGATCTCCCTCCCATTGCTTAACACTGCCATCAGCCCGGTCTATCACCTTCTTCCAGTGGCAGTGATCATCACTCTCACCACAAGCTTCACTCATCTTGCCAGTCAAATCGCAACCATGCCACGAAAAACCCAAATGTCAAAAAAGCCACTTCAACGAAGGGCTCATAAGAAACTTGCTCGTCCAACACTCTTTCAAAAGTTTCAAAAAAGATTCCAAAAGTCTCTGCGGAGAGCCAAGAGCAGAATCCTGAAAACGCCAACAATCACCTCCCTCAGGCAAAGAATAACCCTAGCAAGAGCCATTCTCAAAAGCGCCATAGTGACAACAGCTACTTTTATTATCATAACCCTCCTCGTTACTATTGCGGCTTACCCAAAACTCGTCCCAACTATCACTTCAGATTTCTATCAATGGAACACGATATTCCTTAACTTTGTGACAGGGACAATTAGAGCCTCTGAGACCGTAGCAAAAACCCTCACCCCAATTGGCGTAATAGCAACAGGAATACACAATGCTTTGATTGCTGCAGCACCCACTTTTCATAACACGCTTAAAGCTGCAGCTTCTGCCATTACAAATGGTCTGGTCGCCCTTAATCCCACAGCGAAATACTTAATGATTCAAAATTTGGCTGCCTGGGTTGTAGCCAGCATAACCCTGATTTATGGCCAATATACAAAATATCGTCGCTAACAAACGGTAAATAAAAAAATGCCCGACAGACCAAGGTTTGGTCCGGCTGGATTTCCTTCTTGGTTCAAAAAGCTTAACATAGCAACAAGCGAGTTTCCCCGTTTTCTCCAAAGAGAAGGACTC
>CP070730.1:7369-27607 GCA_020351305.1 Candidatus Bathyarchaeota archaeon | reverse complement strand
TTCGGTGTATGGAATTCTTGCAGGAGATAGGGATACCCAAACTCACAGAGGATCAAATGCAAACACTGTCAGAGATTGTGGAAAAGGCTGCAAGGGATTATGTTATGTCAAAGGTTCCTCAACAGAGGGTTTCAAAACTTGACATTGTGGTTGAAACAATAGGCTCAAAACCTGTCACCATTTCTGTTGATGTTGACCTTGTATTATCTCCTCTTATAAGGAAAACATGCAATGCTGAAAGACTTGCTAACGAAGCTTCAGAGGTTGCCTTAGAGGCAGCAGAAGAATATTTAAGGGAAACACATTGCAGATCCAAAGAATAACGCATCTTCTAGACGAAATCAAAGCCCGATTTGTTATTTTATTATGCCATCACAATGCTGACCCAGATGCAATCGGTGCTGCATTCGCTTTTTCTAGCTTATTGGAACGTCTTCGACCTCGATTACATACTGAAATTGCAGCAGCTGAAGGGCCAAGTCGCCTTTCAAAGCATGTGTTAACTGCTTTCCCAATAGAATTAACTTCAAACCCTAATATCGAAAAGGCTGACGCAATCGTACTGTTAGACACGAATACGGTTCAGCAATTGGATGGCTGGGGAGAGAGAGTTAAATTGTCCAATTCTCCAATCATTGTAATTGACCATCACGCTAGTCACCCTGAAACAGAGCGATTGGCAACTCTCACAGTTTCAGACGAAAACGCATCTTCCACTTGTGAGATTGTTTATAGATTTTTTATGGATATGAATGTTCGATTCACAAAAAGCGAAGCTAAAGCTTTGTTCCTAGGCATCGCCTTTGATTCACGCCATTTCATTTTAGCAAACTCAACGACACTCAAGATTGTTGCAGATTTGATTGATGCTGGAGTAAATGCTAAGGAAGCACTATCTCTCCTCTCGTTGCCTATGAAAGAATCAGAGCGAACAGCTAGATTGAAGGCATCTAAAAGAGTCAAGCTTATCAAAATTGGAGGATGGATTGTGGCGTTTTCTCATGTTAGTGCTTATCAAGCTTCTGCTGCCCGAGCCCTAGTTTCATTAGGAGCTCACGTGGCTGTTGTAGCTGGACAGAGGGATGATAAATTAAGAATTAGCATAAGAGGATCTCAAGAGTTTTATCGTGAAACTAGTATGCACCTTGGTCGCGAGTTAGCAAAGCCTTTGGGCGAGTATCTTAGAGGTATGGGTGGTGGACACGCGGTTTCTGCAGGAGCTAATGGAACTGGGGATTTGGGAGCATCTTTCAAGCGCTGCATTAGGTTACTCAAAGCAAAACTTCAGAAATAGCAAAATGCAGGTTTGTTGAATGTAAAATGTATGCATAGCTTTCATAGTAGTGTGTTAAGAAAATGAAACTCAATATAGAGTAGCTACTCTTAAATGAAAGAAAGAATCGCAGTAAAGTGAGCGTCATTGGTTGGCAATCATCGATATTAATGGTCTATCATATACGTATCCAAATGCCACAAAGCCAGCTGTTCAGAAAGTGTCCTTAAAAATTGAAAAGGGAGATTTTGTCATTCTTACAGGTCCAAGTGGTTGTGGAAAAACTACGATATGCAGGTGTTTCAATGGTTTAATTCCCCATTTCTATCAAGGGGAGTTAGAAGGAAAAATCCGAGTTGTTGGCTTAGATGTTGCAGAGCATCCAATTCATGAGCTCGCTCGTCATGTTGGCTTAGTATTCCAGAATCCTGAAAACCAACTATTCGCGTTATCTGTGGAAAAAGACGTAGCTTTCGGGCTGGAAAACCTTGGCGTCCCGAGAGATAAAATGCAAAAGCAAGTAAATTGGGCGTTAGAGACTGCAGGTATTTTTGATCTGCGAGAGAGAGCCCCACATGAGCTTTCTGGAGGACAGCAGCAACGGGTAGCCATTGCAAGCATTATTGCTATGCAACCTGAAATAATGGTGTTGGATGAGCCAACATCCTTTCTGGATCCTTTGGGAGCTAGAAAAATCTTCGAAGTCATAAACGAGTTGAATAAGTCTTTAGAAATGACTGTAATTTTGGTAGAGCATCGACTGGATCTAGCAGCAAGATTTGCCAATAATGTTATTGTAATGGATAAGGGAAATATTGTTTTAAACGGTGAGCCTAGAGCTGTTTTTGGCTCTCAAGAAGCTCGTTTATTAGGTGTTGGGATACCAAAGGTAACAAGGCTCTACCAGGTTCTTGAAGATGAAAATAAATTAGCTGGAGATAGACCCCCTGCTACAACCAAGGAGATCGTAAGCCTTCTGAGTGAGGTGCTCAAAAAATGATAGAGGTCAAGAATGTTTATTACACCTATCCAAGTGGTGTTGAGGCTCTTAAGGACATCTCCTTAACGATTAGGGATGGTGAATTCATAGCAATAATGGGTCAGAATGGTGCTGGGAAAACCACGCTGATAAAGCATTTCAACGGGTTGCTGAAATCCACAAAGGGAGAGGTTTTGATCGATGGAATAAACACTAAAAAAAAGAGCGTGGCTGAGCTTGCCCGAAACGTCGGTTTTGTCTTTCAGAATCCCGACAGCCAGCTTTTTAGTGAAACCGTGGAGGAAGAAGTGGCTTTCGCCCTGAAGAATTTCGGTCTTAAAGATACAATGTTGAAGAAGAGGATAACTTGGGCACTTGAACTGCTAGGGCTTACGGAATATCGGAAAACATCGCCTTTTATGTTGAGCGGTGGTGAAAGAAAACGTGTTGCTTTGGCTTCTGTTCTCGCTTGGAATCCCGAAGTTGTGGTAATGGATGAACCTACAATAGGGCAAGACCACCAACAGAAGGAGAAACTTCGCCAATTTATAATTCAACTGAACACACAGGGAAAAACTGTTGTGGTGGTTACCCATGACGTTGAGTTTGTTGCTGATTGTGCCCCACGTGTTATACTAATGGCTGAGGGAAAAATTATAAAAGATGGTCTCGGGAAAGAAGTGCTTACAGATGTTGATTGCCTGGATCAAGCATCAATCGTGTTACCCCAGATAACTGAAGTTTTTATCGAGTTGGAGGATTTTGGGTTACCAAGAAATGTTATTGATCTCTATGAAGCGAAGGAAATCTTGTTGAGGCGGCTAGATGAAAAATGAGCGTTTTCGACGGCTTAAAATTTAGAAGAGTGTCATCGCCCATTCATTTGCTAGACCCACGAATCAAGTTTTTCTATGTCTGTTCAGTTTTTGTGTCTGCAATAATCTTTTGGGAATTGCTTCCGTTGATTATCTTATTTCTAGTGCAGATTCCATTTGTCTTATCAGCACGTGTTCAAAAAGAATGGGTGCGCTCTCTCAGAGGAGCGGCATTCTTAGCTGCGTTCATTTTTTCGACAAACATTGTTTTCAGATTCATATCTGCAGGGCAACCGACTCTTCAAGATGTTGAATATGCTTCAGCAATGACTTTGAGATTTGTGGTGCTTGTTGAATCCTTTTCAATATTCTTTCTTACAACATCGCCAGACCACCTAGGTCTAGCTCTAGAAAAAAGCCACATTCCCTACGAGTTTTGTTTCGCCTTTACCACAGCTGTGCGGTTTGTACCAGTGTTGGCCGACGAAGCACAAACAATAATGGATGCCCAAAAAGCTAGAGGGCTAGAGCTTGAAAAAGGAAACTTCATAAAGAGAATAAGAAACTACATCCCAATTCTTATCCCGCTAATTATCAGCGCGATCCGAAGAAGTCTGGAGCTGGCAGAGGCCATGGAATCAAGGGCCTGGGGCGCCATTGAAAAACGCACCAACCTCTACATCCTAAAGATGGGAAGAAATGACTATTTATTAATCATGATCTCTATTCTTATATTAATTATCAGCGTCTATACACGGTTTCACGTGACTGTGCCTGTCTTTTCAAGTTTTTTCTTATAGCAACAGTAGCTTCCAGCCTGCGTCATGAATCGATTTGACCACAAAGTTTTTAATACGTAACAAAATATTGCCTCAGCGAAAAATCTTGAACTAAGGACCTGTTTAGATAGGACCAAAAGAAAGGCTAAAGCAGGTCATAGGGCAATAGAGTGAGGGACTGTGCAATGCGGGCTAAATGGAAAAAGAAAAGAAAGAGGCGAGAAAAAAAGAAGCGGCAGCGTCGAAGAGCAAGATACAAGTGACCAGTTTTTGGTTTAGCTAGTAGATCCATGTGCCCATGAAACAAAGTTTGTCTTCTCAAGATCGCGCACAAACTTGAGCACATGCTCTTGATTCGTTTCACCATATTCTGCTGAAACAGCATTTGTAATTTCGTAAATTGTGCGTTTTCCGTTCATAAAATTTAATATTTCATATATCTTCTTTCTGAAATCTCTATCTTTCTTTCCAATTTTCTCATACCATTCATATTCTTTCCCGCTAAGGGCTCTCTTCAAGGCCTCTAAGTTGAATGTACCCTTGAATCGCCGTCTAGGGATTAGGCTTTTGGCTTCTCGTTCAGCAATAGTCTCTTCTTGCTTTATTGGAATTTTAATTCCGGATGCTTCTGCCACATGGGTTAAGGTTTCTTCGAATCGCGCAATTTCAAGTTGACTGCTTCGTACTATGTCTTTCACATATTCTTTGATGAGTTTTTCGAATTCGTTGTTTGTCCCCAATCTCTTTGTTGATTTCAACGCCTGCGTTTCCCGCCAGACTAAATGTTCCATTTTGTTCCTGAAGTTAAAATCTAGCCTGATAAGGTCTTTTGTTTGCTTGTCATGACTTAGATTGCTTCTCTTCTGGAGCAATGCTGTGGCCATTTCTTTACTCGCTTTCTCTAATCGAGATAGAGCTCCCCAACGTGTCAGGCTTGCCATGAAAATTGCGTCTTCAACTGAAGCATTTGCTAGATTTAAAGCTGCAACTGCAGCTATCCACCCGACACGTTTTAAGCTGCTTTCGCTGACTTTGTCGATTGTGTCCATACTGGAGTGGTAAAATAAGTCTGGCCACTGAAGAAGCATGATGCATGGGATTTTGAAGGTGGAGTCATTGAATTCTGCGTGGTCACTCCCTCCACTAAAAGCATTAATGGAGTATCGAAACTTTGATGCTGAGCCAAATGCTGTTTGATGGTCAAATTGCTCTACTGAACGTTCCAAGAGGTCGAAGACGTAGTCGTTTAGGTATGATGGGTTTGAATCGGGAGTTTTATCCAAGTTTAGAGTTGATTTGCAGAGCTCTTGATCTTGTCCAACCATGTCAAGGTTAATGCCGGCGACCAATTTAGATGTTAAATCTTCATGGTTATATAGATATGCAATTGTACCAAAGGTTTCGGGCACCCAGAGAAAACGTATAGTTCTTGTTGGTCTTTCTATTTGGTCAGACTCTATTAGCGTTTTTATGGTCCGGGCGATTTCTATAAGCAAGCCACTTCCAGAAGCATTATCGTTTGCACTTGGCTTTGGGTGGCATAGGTGAGCGATTAAGAAAATTTCTTCACTTGGTTTTGATTTTCCTTTGATCGTTGCTGTTACTACATCGAGATTGCTGGGGAACAGTTCTGTGTCAACCTTGGCTTTTAATACTACAGGCGGGCCTTCCTTGAGTAATTCTCGTAAGTGATTTCCTTGTCGCTTGCTGATGGAAAATCCGAATCTAACTTTATGTTGTTCTTCTTTTGTAGGCCAGATTGCTTGATAAGCGTGAGCGTCTGGTAAATCGATGCTTTCTCTAACATTTTTCATTTCGTGTGTCAATGTGTCAGTGATAACTCCTATGGCTTCATGCTTGTATACTGCTTGTTCATGAACCGACTTTGCTCTTCCAGTCGCTAAAACGAATTTGCCTTTAACATGTTTTCCCTTGTAATGTTGTGGTTTGGTTCCTTTGCCTACTTCAACCAACTTGGCTTTAACACCTTTGATTGGTGTGGAGTTGCTGTGGGCGTGAAGGCAGGTGGGAATGTCCTCGTATCTAACGATTAGTTTCTTGTCGGGTTCAACTAGATATAGTTCAGCACTTCTGGCTTTCCATCCAATTGGAGATGTCCAGGTCCAATACTTTTTAGCGCCATCAGATGTGAATTGTTCTATGTTGGCATTCCTAAAACGAAGGTGCTGCAGTATGCCTTTCACATATTCAGCTGCTTCATGGAACATTGTTGAAGCTTGAATTCGGTGGAAGTTTGAGATTTGGGTCACATAGGATTTAGCAATTTCTCCAGAGAGTTCATCTTTCACTGTCTTTTCAAGTTCTGTATTCACAGGAAGCCCCTCAATGCATTATTTTTTGTAGTGCTTTTGAATATTTGGAGTGTTGGAGAAAAGGGGAGAGGTTATTTCGGTCTTGTTAGACGAATATCTTTTGCTGCGACATAGGGCGCCAGGGATGGTGGGTCAGCTTCGAGCCACCAATGCACATGTTGTCGTTCTCTTGATATCTGTGTGATTTGATTCAGTAATCTTAGGACATTGTCGCTTACTCGCAGATCTTTCCATGATTCTTTGATTTCGCCGTTTTTAATTAGGAATATGCCGTCTCTGGGGATGGTAGAGAAGTCTCCTGTAGCATAATTTTGAAATCTGGTGTACCATGTATTGGTGAGATATAAGCCTCGTTTTACTTCTTCGAAAAGTTCGTCTTTATTCTTATCGCCAGGGTCCATTTCGATGTTCCAAGGTGTTGGATAAACGAGTCCAGCATTACCCGTGGTTTTTGTCTTGAATGTTTTTGCGGTTGAAGTGTTATGTAAGTATGTCTTCAATACGCCGTCGTCGATGAAAACGTTTTCTTGAGCGGGGAAACCTTCGTCATCGAAAGCACGGTTGTTGACCGAGTATTCAGCGGGTTTGTCCCGCAAGGTCACTATTTTTGGTGCGACTTTCTGACCCAGTTTCTTTACAAACACTGATAGCTGAATCATTACACTGTATGCGGACGCCATTTGACCCCAAGTGGCAAGCATCGAGCCAAAGAACAGAGGATCGAAAATTACAGTGTACTTGCCCTCTACTCCCTGCTTTGGATTCTTAGCTAACTTTGCAATTCTGCCAGCTTTTTCTCCAGCTTTTGATGGTGCGAAATCATTTAGGGAGGAACAACATTCCACACCATGCCCTGAAGCTGCGATTTGTGAAAATGCTCTGATTGATAGCTCAATTGCCGACCTTGCGTCTTGTCCAGTAGGACCTTCAGAAGAAACTAGAAAGACATCTTCGTACTTTGTATAGAGAATACCACCAGCATTGACATTCTGTCCTGCCTCACTTTTGGCGGATTCTATTGCTTCAATGACATATTCGGAGGGGTTTTCGAGCTCTTGCAGTTTCTTGTCTGCTGTTGATCGGGGATATTTGAATTCTCCTTGTGCTATTCCACCATATGTTGGGTTTTCTTTCGAGGCTTTAGCTAGTTTAAATAGTTGTTTCATTGTTTCATCTGTGTTTTGGAAATTTCGTATCTGTGTCGCTACTAATCGTCTATTCCATGAAAGGGTAACATCAGTTGAATAGTCGTTCCATGCCACTGTGATGTCTATTTGATTGTTGCTGAATCGTGTCTGTCTGTACCGACCAAAGGTTGTCTTTGCAAGGACTTCGTCTGCTCCTAGGGCTTTACCCTTCTTTACTAAGGACGCAGTCTTCTCCAGTACATCGCTCATTTTACATGCACTCCCTTTAAACGGATTACTGGACCCCCCGTGTAAACTGGGATTCCCTGCATCGGGTCACCTTTGCCACAAGTCGCTGCATCATACTCAACTTTTTTAGAAATGGCGTCGACAGAGCTCCACCAAGTCTTTGTGGTGGTTTCGATGACAGGTCTAGCAATGGGGTGTTTCAATTCTCCGTTTTCAATTAGATAAGCCTCTCTACCCACATATCGTTGATTGAAGCGCCTGTCATCAATGTTCCATTCTGTAAATGACATCATGTAAATTCCATTCTTCACCTCTTCAATGATTTCCTCTTTTGTCCATTCTCCAGGCAAGAGAAAAGTGTTCGCCATTCGCACAATTGCTTCTCTGTCATAGTTGTTTGCTCTTGAAGAACCATTACTTCTTGTGTCTAATTTAGCTGCAGTTTCCCTATTCTGCAAGAATTCATTTATTATGCCATTTTTGTATAGGTATCTTGGTCTTGCCTTTATTCCTTCGTCATCATATTTGTAGTAACCATAGCTGTTTTTCACTGTTGGGTCGTCTACTATTGTTACTATGTCGTTGCCAATTTTGGTTCCAATCCAGTAAGATCCGCCAGGATAAATGAATGAACGGCCTGCTTGACTCATTTCCCGTCCGAGTATTCGGTCTGCTTCTATTGGATGACCGCAGGATTCATGGGAAGCAATGCCCACGACTTCTGTTCCGCAAACTAAATCCATCTTTCCTGGTTTGACCGCTTTTCCTTCTTTGATCAATCTCTGTAAAATCTTCGCCTCGTGAAGTAGTTCCTCGGTCACATTCCACTCGTCAAAAGCCTCCCATCCTCCACTACGTCCAAACTGCTTGTATGCTTGTTCTGGTTTACCGTTTTCGACCACAGTTATGAAGGCAAAGCCGCCAATTTTTGGGACAAAGGATGTAATTGCTGAGCCTTCAGAGTTGACGAAGTATTTTTCAGTGAGGGTTATTGAGAAGGACATGATTCTCCCAGGTATTTTGATTTTTTGAGACACAAGAGTTTTGTCGATTCCCATCAACTCGTCTATCTTTGTTTCTGGGGGAATGTCTTCTATCTTTTTTTTCTGTTCGACGCTCCATTTAGCTTCTACGCCTTTTTCATCAGCGAAGGTAATTTTGTCCTTGCGTCCTGCTATTATAGCAAATCTGTATGCTATGTCAACTATCTCTTTTGCTTCTTCTTTGGTCCATTTATTAGTTGATGCAAACCCCAGCCCGCCGTTCGCAAGAATCCTCACGCAGAATCCATTATCGATGGTTGATACAAAAGCGTCCAGAACACCATTCTTTATCACCAGTTCCTCACGTTTTACTTGGCGTGCCTTGGCCTCTGCGTATTCTACCTTCTTGCTTCTAGCATAACTCAAAGAGTAGTCCACGATGTCTTTATCCAATTTTTCACCTATGTCTACGTTAGCTAACGTAAAAACTAAATATCTTTCTGTTAATGTGCCTTCTAAAAAGAATGCGTGTGTAAGTCGCAAATCTGATTTTTATGCTAAGTATTCATTGCTTGGACAAACCTTTAAGCTAAACTATGGACACAACCTAGACCAACAGGAGATCCACGGATGGTTAAATATATACCGCCTGGAATTCATTTCAAGCAGGGAAATGAAGCCTTAGCAGAAGCTGCTATCATTGCAGGATGCCGGTTTTTCGCAGGCTATCCTATAACACCTGCCAGCGAAATCACCGAGTATCTGGCTAGACGTCTTCCAAAAGTTGGCGGATTTATGATCCAGATGGAAGATGAAATTGCATCAATAGGATCGGTCATTGGGGCAAGCTGGACTGGCGCCAAAGCGATGACAGCAACTTCTGGTCCGGGCTTTAGTCTTATGCAAGAAAACATCGGACTTGCATTCATGACTGAAACTCCATGTGTAGTAGTTGATGTTCAAAGAGCGGGCCCAAGCACTGGACAAGCCACGAAGTGTGGTCAAGGCGATGTTATGCAGGCTCGCTGGGGCACTCATGGGGATTATGCGGCAATAGCGTTGTCTCCAAATTCAGTTCAAGAAATGTTTGACCTAACCATACGTGCTTTCAACTTAGCTGAAAAATATCGCACACCAGTTATCCTATTGGCTGACGAAATCGTAGCCCACATGCGAGAACAGATGATTGTTCCACCATTAGAAAAATTAGAAATCGATAATAGAAAGAAACCAAAGCGCGACCAAAAATCATTCTTTGGCGGCGAAAGGGTCCCCCCAATGCCGTCTGTAGGTGAAGGCTACAATGTCACCGTGACAGGTTCAACTCATAACGAGTTTGGACTCCGCTTCACAGCTGATTCAGAGGTCCATAGTAGTCTTGTAAAGCGGCTTGTCAATAAAGTCAAGAGCAATGCTGAATCTCTAATGGACTTTGAAGCACTAAACGTAAATGACTGTGAAGTTGGACTCGTTTCATACGGATGCACTTCCCGTGCAGTTTATGAAGCAGTACAAATGGCAGAAAAGGAGGAAATCAATGCGGGCTTTATCAGGTTAAAGACTATTTGGCCCTTTCCTGAAAAAATTGTTCGGACGATGGCACAGAATGCAGAAACAATCATCGTGCCAGAAATGAACCTGCAACAAATTTTCTTTGAGGTCCAGAGAGCCGTTAACGGCAACGCAGAAGTAATTCCCATCAACAAAATTGGTGGAGGACAACTATTGACGCCTGAGGAGCTTATGTTCGATATCAGAAGGAGTGTGAAGGCTTGAGTGGAATCTTTTCCCGTCAAAACTATCTAAGAGGCATACCCTTCCCCTTCTGCGCAGGATGTGGTGGCACAACAATTGCAAACTGCTTTCTTAAGGCTGTTCATGAGCTTGGTCATAAAGACCTTCGAAGGTTTGTATTTTGCAGCGGCATCGGCTGCTCTTCGTGGATACCATCACCACATTTTAAGGCTGACTCCATCCATACAACCCATGGGCGAAGCATACCTGTAGCAACCGGTGTTAAACTCATGCGTCCTGACCTGAACATAGTTGTTTTCGGTGGTGATGGTGATATAGTTGGAATAGGCTTAAGCCATTTGATCCACGCAGCAAGAAGAAACCTCGACATAACAGTGATTATGGTGAATAATATGATCTATGGTATGACGGGTGGTCAGGTTGCAGCGACAACACCCTTAATGGCAAAAACTACTACCACACCCTATGGTGGATTCGAACGCCCTTTAGATAGCGTTCAACTTGTCGTGTCTGCTGGGGCGTCCTATGCAGCAAGGTGGACAACAGCTCATGTGAAGGAGGTAACAGCAGCAATTGGTAAGGCATTGACTACGAAAGGCTTTGCCTTTGTTGAAGTAGTAAGCCAGTGCTTGACTGCTTATGGTCGCCATGCTGGTTTTAAAACTGTTGGGGAGATGCTACAATGGTTGAAACGCCAAAGCGTGACTATTAAGGAAACAAAAAAACTGGATAAGGGTAGACTTGAGGGGAAGATAGTTGTCGGGGAATTTATGATCAGGACTCTTCCAACTCTGTCAGAGAGAATTCATGAAGTATTGAAGGAGGCGGAAACGTGATGGAGAGAATGGAGGTTCGAATTTGTGGGCTAGGAGGGCAGGGAGTTGTGCTTGCAGGACAAATACTTGGCCATGCTGCAGTCTATGACGGTAAAAATGTTGTGCAAACCCAGAGCTATGGAGCTGAAGCTAGGGGAAGTGCAGCAAAGAGTGAGATATTGATTTCAAACGAAAAAATCGGTTTCCCAATGGTGCGAAAATGCGATGTTCTGGTAGCAATGAGCCAGAGCGCCCTCGACACATACATTGGAGATTTGAAAGAAAACGCCATGCTTCTAGTAGATGAAGATTTAGTGAAGGATCATCCCCCTGAAACTAAAGCTAAAGTCTATAAATTCTCGACAACTAAGGTCGCGGAAACTCAGCTGAATTCGAAAATGTGTGCAAATGTCGTAATGCTTGGAGCCTTTACGAAAGTAACAAAAATCGTGAGCAGAATAGCCATGGAAAAAGCTATAACCACCGTTGTCAGGAGAAGCATGGTGGAGCTAAACCTGCGAGCCTTTGAGAAAGGCTTCAACCTATACGACCCGCCTACATCAAGCTCAGGACTTTAACACAGAAATTCACATAACTTATAAGATTATATCTTGCCTTTAGAAGGCGGAAGGGGAGCAACTCATGCCAGAGTTGAAAGAAATAGAACTAAATAGAATCCGCCCAAACAGACTGAATCCACGCCTTGGTATAAATATTGAAAAACTAAATGAGCTGGCTGACAGCATCAAACAGGTAGGTCTTTTAGAGCCACTAATAGTTCGTCCTGTAGGCGAGATATATGAGGTTGTAGTGGGTGAACGCCGTTATCGTGCATCACAACAAGCAGGGCTACAAAAAGTCCCTGTCATTATTCGCATTCTCACAGATGAACAAATAACAGAGTTAAACCTCATCGAGAACATTCAAAGGGTAGATCTTAGTGCTATAGAAAAGGGAAATTGCTGCAAGCAACTTCTTGAGAATTATTCTGAAAAATATCCATCAACGGAAATAATTGGGAAGAAGATCGGCGTATCCTCCGACACGATCAACAACTGGCTAAAACTAACTCGAGCTCCTCAAGAAATTCAAGAGATGATTGCCCCTGCAGATAAAATAGGTGTGCCAAGAAAATTAGGTGAACTTGATTACAGCACAGCCCTAACTATAACCAGACAAATCGAAAAGCCAATAAGACAAATCGAAGTTGCAATAGAAATCGTCAGCAGACCGGTCCATGGGAGAAAAGCGCGTCAAGTAATTGCAGAAGCCGCTGAAAAACCAGAAAAACCTGTAAGAGAAATTCTCTCAGAACTCATGGAAGAACCATGCGAACTAACTTTTGCAGGAGTAGATAAAGAGCTTATTCTGAATGGTTTGAAAACTCAAATTACTAGAATCAACACTCCAGATAGAAGGATAAAGCCAGAGAAAAAAGTCTTAGCCACAGTACTGGAGCCCCACTTTGCAGATTTAAGCATCACCTCAGTGGAGAGAAAGCGTTTGAAGTATTTCACCGAAAAGGACGCCATAGCAGAAGGAGATCACTCTCTGAAAGAATTCAAAGAAAAATGGGAAAAAGAACACGGTGAATGGGATGAAAACCGTCTTGTGTATATAATACGTTTTAAAAAGATTTAGTTCACTTTCATACATGTGCCAAACGCACACGCGTAACTAAAGAACGCGCACGCCTTAGTCAACCCATGGAAAAACACAAGCAAGAGTGGATTATATTCTAAAATCTACTTCATTTTGCTCTCTACCCATGAGAACTTTTTCTGTAATGCTTTGGGATAATAAAGCTTCCAATCAAAGTCTACCTTTCGCCCCCACCTGAAATAAATTCGTGGATCAATGTAGCTCTTCAAAGAAGTTCCAAGATTGTAATCTCTAGTTTCACGATAAGCTTCGACTTTATATTTAAGGACCTTAGCCCTTTTCAAAGAGCTTGAAGTGCCCTTAGCACTTAGGTTTTTCAACCGTTCCTTCTTCTTAGCTAGGTTCTCTTTCCAATTCTTAGGTGGTTTCCTTTTATGATTACAGACAATAGCTGCTTCAAGATTAGCCATGGTAGCAACATGTTTTTTGTTATAATCAGGATCCGGTTCAGAGACAGCAGAGCTATAAAGGAAATCAGCTACAACATGCGAAGCATGGTATGTTCTGAAAACTTTGGATGAAACACCTGGCACTATCTCGTCCAGAAAGAGCGAAACATTTTTTGAACCTACGCCTTCGAAAATTGACGACTGTGCAGATTTAACAAAACCCTTGATGTTGCCAATGATTTGCTGAGGTAATCCTACCGTTTTTTTCCATCTAACAGCATCTTTACCCAGAAAATCAAACGTGACACTGTTCTTCTGCCCAAAAGTTATATGGCTAGGTCTTAGCGTTGTAGCCCCAACTGTGTCCGCTTCATCTTTGTCTTTTTCATCTCCAACTCGCAGTTTCAAAACATCTATCAAATAACATACAGTAGCTGTCTTTCGCCTTAGAACATCTTCTGCATTAAGGTTGGTTGCTATGTGTGTCCTAACATCCTCTATTCGCTTGCTGAGCTCAATAGCTTTATCGAATTTCTCGATGTCTTTCTCCTGTTTCTGAGGTGACGAGTCTGCCAGCCAGATGTATTTCTCTTTACCTCGAAGTCTATCATCCCATTTGGCTATCCACATGCTTTCCGGTTGCCAAATGATTTTCTTCCAATTGCCCCTTGGCTTAGGAGCATCATTGGAAAGGTTGAGGATTATGTCCTTCTCACTTGGACCTTGTTTCCAATGTCCTCTTAAAGGATGTTTGCCTCGCCCCATGAAAATACTGGATGGTTCCGCATTGTAGTTACCGATTTCGACTTTGACACCATCAACTAATGCGAAGCCATATTCTTCTTTATTTTTCTCTCTAATCTTTTTTCGATTGGCAGCTAACTTTTTCTTTTCTTCCTTGGTAAGACTCAGTTTGACAGCTTTCTCTCTTTCAACCTGTTTAATTACAGGAGAAAAATCAAAGTCTTCTAGTGAAATGTCCTTTCTTACTCCCAAAACTTTGCAGAAGTCTTCGAGAAAATTTCTTGCGAATACTGGATCTTCAACGTAATCCGTCCCAAGCTTCTTAACCCAAGCGACTGCCATTTCCTCTTGCTCTGGCGTCAAGTCTATTCGTTTATCTCTCACCGTTATGTACAGTTTCTTCCATTCAGGCTTCTTTGGAATAAGAACGCCCTTATGAATCAGTTTCTTCATTTGAGCCTCTCTGTTGTTTTTCGTTTCGGTTTAATTAAGCTTTTAACTCAGAAAGCAATTGCCGAATGTCGAGGGCGCGCGCATACAGGTTGGGCCGACGTTCGTGTCATGATTTGGAGAATCTGAAATCTGCTCCCTTAGAGGCGGATTGTTGACCGACAAAGAAAAGCTCATAGTGACAGCTTCCGAAAGGAGGTGATAAAGAGCAACGCGCGCGCATGGAAGAAACTTCTATGTGATTGTTTGTATCCGATTAGCCCTTGTTTGCAGACTTCCGACTTAGGTAGAAAAAAGGGGGGCAGTTGTCACTTCACTTCTACGTCGAAGGCAGCGCGGTCTAGATAGTCTCCAACATCAAAGGAATTTCGTTTGACCAAGAAGCAATTTCCAATGTATATGCCTGGTTTTGTGTTAGCCGGGACATCGATGGAAAAAGTAACACTGGCTGAACCTCCAGCGCTCACAGAGATGTCTTTGGCATAGCTGGGAAATCGATTATCGATTGATAACAACGCTTTATCTGAGTCGGAGATGAAGTTGGCAGGTCCAAATAGCAAATAGGCGAATAGCCAGACACCTGAGTACGAAACTGGATCTGGGTTATGGATGCCAACGTTGTAGGTGATTGTTCCTCCTGGTGTAGTGCTTCCCCAAGAGTGCCAAAAAAAGAACGGAGATTTCGAGGTCTTGCGCTTCATCTTCAGGAGTAGCTCTTTTTTGCTTAACGATTCGAATTTCTGTCCACGAAGTTGTGCTGCTGTTTTTAGGTTCGCAACGTGTTCAAGAAGGTTTTCTGTCTTAAGCTCATAATCGTTCTCGCGTGCAGTCGATATTCTCTGAACTCCTAAAGCCCGTTCTAGGAGCATTTCGTTTCTGGAGAAGAGCTCAGCCAATCTAAGACCTCCTGTAACCGTCCAAGCAATTCCATACCAACTTTCATGTGTTCCGGACCATCGGTGTATTCGTATTGTATACGTTTCTCCAGGTGTTCCAAAGAACTCGGCGATTTCATAACTGTTATCCCACGATAGGCTGTAGCTGACTAAGTTCCCGCTACTGTCGTAGATTCTCAAATCGAAATCTGTGGCTAATCTTGAGGTTAATGGTATCGTAATCCCTAAGAAGTTGAATACGCGCACCTTACTATTCCAAGCAAGAGCGATTTTTACGTGCCTTGGACCCCAATGTCCGAGGGGTACTTGGACTTTGTACGAGAATGTGCTGAAACCATTGCTGTTAAAATCAGAGTTGCGGAGAGTGCCAACATCCCAACCTCGACGCGAAGCAATGGCATCTCTGGATCGTCTTGATTGAACAATCTTAATACTCTCGTGGGCATCAACAGCCCCAGTGCCATCAGATGCGTCTACATCTGCGATCACGTCCTTCCACCAAGTGTCTCTATTTACGTTACGTTTGGCACCTGCTAGCAGAATTGCACGACACCCTTCTGGCCAGTATTTTAGAGTCGAACTCGCTTCCTGCATTGCAGCTGTAATTCCAGCAACTGCCGGGGCAGCCATGCTTGTTCCCGATTTCGTAAGACCACAAGCAGTCACCGCGATGCCATTGGCGCATATTTCCGGCAACTCACGGTCTCCATGGTCAGACGCTGGATTACGGAATACCGACGAGCCAGACATAGCATTTGCATCGTCGTTGTGATTGCCCACAGCAAGACTGTTGTATCCTTTATGGTTCACATACTCATTGCTTGGCGGGATAATATTATCCGGATCACCGTTCCAATAGTTTCCTGCAGCCTGAAGCATTGTAGGATATGGCCAGTTCAGAACCAACCAATCTTTGTAGACATCATCGAAGGATAGACCTGAAGACGACGGTTCACTAGAACGGTGAAAGCTTTGGCTGATAATGGTACAACGTTTATCTCTTACTGCCCATCTAAGTGCACTCAGGTTTTTGTCATTTGCTGAGTGAAGCTTACATGATGGCGCGTGACCATTAGGTGTATTCTTCTCCTTGTTCTTGACGATACAGTGTGTGTGTCGTGCATGGTCTGAAGTGTTAGCTTGACTGGTATCATAGAACGCTTCAATAACTAGATCAGTAGTCTGATCAGGCCCATTTTCCCAGACTGCAACCTTAATCTCAGATCCTTTGTAGCCTAAATCGTGAACGTCATCGGAGTTCGCCACTTCAATCGAATCTTTCAAGTCGTCAATTCCATCAGTTTCATGGAGAAAGACTGCAAGCACTTCCGGCATTTTCTCGATTTCTCGAATTTGGTCTTTATTTAGCTCAGCATAAACCACAGGCGCTAGAGGATCCAAATGAATGCTTTTCGGACGTGCCAACTGCCCGATTCGTTTGGAAAATACTGCAAGTTCCTTTGAAACTCGTTCATGATGTTTAACAACTTCAACTGGGGCTTTCATCGGTTGTTCTTTCATGTTCTTAAAAGGTTCCTGTTCTAACTCCTCCGACTTGATCCAAACTGCAACTTTAATCGGTGTATCCGTACCGGCTTTTTCGATTGATGAGTGAAGAGATTCATGAATTTTGCCGAACTTCTCTAATCTGTTTTTCGCGATTGCTGCGAAGATTTTCTTGGAGTCAATGCGATCTCCCTTTTCATTAAATGCTAATTCTATTGGCGCGCCAGTCTCACGATTTGATGCCTTCATGATTTCCAGAAACTCACCAGATATTCGACTATCTGATGGAATGCGCATGACACCTAGTGAGTTGACCTTAAATCGAACTAAATTCTCAATTCTCAACTCTGCCGGTATCTTCGCAGCTGAATCTGTTACGAAGAAGGGAATTTCCGTAGCATCAGAGATCCTTTCTCCTTTTTTCGTCACTAGTTCTCTTACAATCAAAGTGTGATGCCCAGGCGGCATAGAGTTTGAAGGTTCCCATCGGGCTGTCCGATCACCATTAGATAGCTGAACTTTCCCCTTCAAATCTCGAACTGAGATTCCACCCTGTGCAAACTCGATATTCAGCGGAGTGTCAACTTCAACAGTAATTCTTGAGTCAGGAAAGAGAATCTCATTTGGAGCGATATTTACTTTTAGTTTTGGTTTCACAATCTCCCCCTCGTGAAAGACTATTCACCGAGTAATCGGTTCATTTTCTTTAAAAAGGTTTTCATAAGCATCGAATTTCAAAGGATTGTGCATACATTATTCGTTTCCCGAATTCATATTGTACGAGGCATGCTGAATCCTGTTGAGTGGAATTGTTGACGTAGTCAAAAAGAGTTTTAATGATACTAGATGATACTAGAAGAGTGCGTTTCTCAATCAAATTGTGTGTAGAAGTGTTAAGTACGTCTTATTCTCAGAGAAACTCGTCTAATGTGCATATGCGTGCGTCCAACCACTCGAAAAGGTGCAACACAAAAGGTAACTTCAAAGTTATGTTTCCATAGAAGCTCTAAAGTTTCATCCCGATATTTAAGAAGAGGTGGTTGCATTACGTGAAGACAAAGGCTGTCAACAGAAGCCCAGTTGTGAACGTAGTCCATGGTTTTGTCCAATAAGTTAAAGGCATTTGGCGTCATGTTTTCATTACATAATTCCAGAAGAGCGTCACCGATTGTGGCTTGCTCGAAGATACGGGATTTGTAGAACATTGTTGCTAAACGAAATTTCTCTGCAAGGCTTAATTGTTGAAAATGATTAGCATACCTCCCGATGAGCTTCCTTACTTGTGACGTTTTGACCCATAGCATTTTAGTTTTGACTGCTTATGTTGCTGTTGAAACCATGCGATTCTTTCTTTTGATGCTTCCTTTTCTGCTAGCTTCTCCAATTGCGTTGCTATGCTTGCAAATAGATGATTAATTTTCAATCTAGCATCCCTCTTGCGTTTACATATCATACATCCGGTGGTCCTTCTCTAATCTTCATCCTTATCTGCTTTAGATTTCCCTTCCAGCTGTAGACTCTCTCCACCCACCATGTAATTTTTTCCGATTCTATTATAGGTGTAAAGTATTCCTTCAGCTTGCTTTTATTTCGAGGAGCCTTTCCCATTGTTATGATGTCGAAGCCTTCAAGTGTCCCCCTGTGCCTCTCAATGTACTCTGCTACATTTGTCAAGTATTTCGCTACTTTTTCTCCATTTCTATCTGTAAACTCAGGAAATGATCCTTCAAACCTTGCCGCCCTGCGGAATGGCTTCATACGCCAAGATAACCTGCCTCCGCCTATCCAAACGGGAATTTTATCCTTGTTGCCATAAGGTTTTGGCAGGAAGACCGTTCCCTCCTTTATTTTGTAATGCTTCCCGTAGAAGCTAAATGGTTCTCCTTTCCACAAGCCCTGCAAAATTTTTAGAGATTCATCCAGTTTTTCTCCTCTAACTCTATTGTCGATTTCCTCCCCAAATCTCTCGAAATCTTGATAGACTACTGAACCTAATCCCACTCCCAGAATTAGTCTTCCCTTCGATAGATGATCTAGTGACACACTTTCTCTCGCTACTTTCCATGGTCGACGCCTTGCAAGGGGAGTAACCATAGGCCCCAAGATAATACGTTTTGTATTTGCAGCAATTGCTGCCAGTGCAATCCACGGATCAACGACCCGCAAATCGGCTCTTGGCTTGTGCAAGATGTGATCCCATGGGAATATCCCGTCCCACCTAGCGTCTTCAGCATCTTTTGCAAGAGCTATTAACCCATCAAAATCACAATAGATGCCTAAATTGCTTATTGATATTCCGAATTTCATAAAGCAGATACTATGATATCCGTATTTAGTTATTTTCCATGTGTTCAGGTCGAATGCCTAGGTAATGGAAAAGCCTTTCTTGAAAGTCGCAACACGCCTATGCGTGCACCTATATTATCGTGGTGGGGTCGCTGGGATTTGAACCAGAGACCAAAGGAGATATCTCCCGCACAACCCCATTTTTTCTCTTTATTATGCAAGAACCATAGTTCTTGCTCATCAATATCTTCCATAAGCCATAAAAAAACGGAATTATATTTTGATAAACGGGGATTGTCTAGATGGGCAAGATAATTGCCATGTGTGGGTTAATCTGCGATGATTGCAAAGCGTTTATCGCAACTCAAAAAGACGATGATGAATTGCGAAGAGAAGTTGTTAAGGCTTGGTCAACGGAAGATGAGTCACTTAAACTCGAAGACATTGACTGTGATGGGTGTACTGTCGGAAGGAGACTTCATTCTGCGCAGTTTGTGATGTGAGAATTTGCGGGCTTCAGAGGAAGATTGAGAACTGTGCTTACTGCGAAGAGTATCCATGTAAAAAGCTTGAGAGCCTCTTGAAGAGCTTCCAGACTGTTTCTGGAGCAGAAGCAAAGCGAAATTTAGAGAAAATTAAAGGAAGCAATAAATAATACAGGTATTAGCACATATTTTCACGCTTTATTCTCTAAAATAGAGGTGAAAAAGCCTTATTTTTAGAAATAAACTTGTGATGGGGTCGCTGGGATTTGCACAGGGGACAACTGTTGACATCAACCGCTAAAATCCAACAACCTCCCTTTTTTTGATTGAGATTTTATCTACCATAAGTATAGCAAAAAATATTTAGCTAACTAAAATTGTGCGATATTCTCTAAACTTGTGAAGACGAACAGGTTTGTCTAAAAGATTGAATTCCAAAAAAAAAGGGATTATTAAAAATATAACATCAATTTTCTAAAAGAAACCCAAACAATTGCCACAATGTTTAATAGTTAGAAATACATAACTTTATATTAGATAAAGTCAATAAAATGTTAGATATAGTTAAATGGAGTTGGACAAACATGAAAACATTTAAAAAAATATTATTCGTTTTGGGAATTTTAATTTGTCTAGCTGGTGCGGGTCTGATGTTTGACGGAGCAATTCTGGGCGAAACAACAGCAAATGTTGCGACCGTACTCGGAATAAC
>CP070730.1:0-7269 GCA_020351305.1 Candidatus Bathyarchaeota archaeon | reverse complement strand
GTTCAGGTAAAGAAAGGGGCAAAAGCAATTGTCGCAAGAAAACCTTGTACGGTTAATCAAGGAGCAGATTAAAATCGAGAATGCCTTTAAAACTGATGTAACTAAGCAGATAAAGAATATCCATAATCAAGCTGCTAAATTATTGCTACTAGAAACACAGAAAGACTCTGAGAAACATGCTATGATATTAGAAGGAATATTAAGTGCAATTGATCAAAAAGGGGCTAAACTCCTATGGCATACAATATTGGACAGCTATGTCGATAAAGAAATCGTCAGGAGAAATTTGGAGGAACATGTTGAAACTGAGATGGCCATGCTTAAGCACATAGAAAAGGCAATGAAGGAAACAAAAGATGAAGGTATAAGACTACTGTTGGAGCATATTGGAAGAGATGAGAAGAAACATCATGAAATATTGCAAACTGTCATAAAACAAGCATACAAGATTAAACCATAATGCTACTATACGCATTCCTTCTCACGATTCTATCTTTTTATTTCTGAGAAACGCAAATAAGCGATAAGATATCTATGCCATAGAATAATAGAATGAACGAAGGCGGTGTGAGTAATTGAGATTAGCTGTGTTGGTTTACGAATATCCACCAAAAATAGTTGGTGGGCTTGGTACCTATGCTGCTGAGATAACTCGGAAGTTTGTGCTTTCTGAGCATGATGTCTCAGTATTTACTATGAACGATGATGAAGGAGCATTGCCTACCAGAGAGCTGTGGCGTGGCATTGAAATTCATCGCCCTCTTCACATGAATGTTACTGACTCTCTTCCGGATGTAGTTGCTGAAGATGTTAGAAAATGGGGAAGAGGAATAGAATTCTTCTCTAAAATTCTTGTTTACAACTATCTGAGCGCCTCCAAGATAATTAATGAACTTGTCAAAAAAGAAGGATTCAAATATGATGTGGTAGTCGCGCATGACTGGCTCTCAGTGATTGCCGGTATTACAGCGAAAAGAGAACTCAGATTGCCCCTTGTCTTTCATGTTCACTCCACTGAAAAAGGCCGAACACTCGGCAATGGATCAGAAGTTGTAAGCAGCATTGAGTATCGTGGTGGACAAATGGCTGACTTAGTGGTCACAGTTTCCAACGCAATGAAGGATGAATTAGTTGAGTTAGGATATCCAAAAGAGAAGATTAGAGTCTGCTATAATGGAGTCGACCCAGAAAAATATTCTCCAGAACAAATAGATGAGACTAAGCAAAGAGAAATCCGGCAGAGTTATGGGCTCAAAGACGAGGACGAGATGATACTTTTCATAGGAAGACTTGTTTGGGTAAAAGGAGTAGACAAGCTCATTATGGCAATGCCACACGTTTTACAGAAGATACCTAACGCAAAGCTTGTGATTGTTGGCCTGGGAGATATGGAGGGCCATCTGAAAAGCATGGTTAAAGGTCTTAACCTTCAAGACTCCGTGAAGTTTCGCTTTGAATTTGTGCCCGAAGAAGAAAGAATTGCTCATTACGCAGCCTGTGATCTAGCAGTTTTTCCTAGCCTTTACGAGCCCTTTGGAATCGTGGCCTTAGAAGCCATGAGTATGGAAAAGCCAGTAGTTGTAGGAGCTAGTGGAGTTAGCGGCATGAGAGAAATTGTAATAGCTGATGGTTCCGAACAATGTGGCTTTCACATTAACCCAAGCGATCCTGTGGACATTGCTTGGGGAATTGTCAGCTGTCTTCAAAATTCGAATAGAAAACTGGAGTTTGGTAAGAATGGAAGAAAACGTGTCTTAGCTGAGTTCACCTGGGATGCTATAGCTAAGAAAACTTCAGTGATCTATGATGAAATTATTAAGGAAAAGGAAAAAAGGAAGTCATAATTTCCTAATCTTGCTGATTGAGCTTCTAAGCTGGTTATTGTTTGCTGAATGACATTCGAAAAGATTATCTTCTTAACCGATGGGTTGTTATGGCCACCCATCGAAAACGTAGACCCGTAGACTTAGCCAGAAAGGAAACAGATATTCAGAAATTTAGCAGAAGCTCATGCCCCTTCTGTCCAGGGAACGAACGAAAAACCCCTCCAGCTTCACTTGTCTATTTGAAAGGCAGGAAAAGCACAGTGAGGAAAAAGGACACAAATGGCATACGACACAAGAACTGGTTAATTCGCTGCGTGCCGAACCTATATTCGGCATTTTCCCATCCTAAAATAGGAGAAAGCTTTTCATCAGGGAAAGCAGTTGGACATCATGAAGTACTTATTGAATCGCCTAATCATAATGAACAACCTGCAAACGCAAAGATCTCTCAGCTAGTTTACGTTATCAACGGATATATTGATCGATTGGAGGATCTTTCTTCCAAACCATATGTGAAGTATGTCTCAATCTTCAGAAATTATGGCTTGGATGCGGGAGCTTCATTATCTCATGCTCACAGTCAGATAATTGCGACGCCAATGATTCCTACAATCTTAAGTGATGAACTTAGTGCAAGTAGTGAGTATTATAAGGCTAATGAGAAGTGTATTTTTTGCGATATAGTTGAGAGAGAAAAAAATAGTCCTCGATTTATCTGGGGAAATAAAAGCTTTATTGCATTTGCACCCTGGGCTGGTGTTCACCCTTTTGAGTATTGGATAACACCGAAGGAGCATCAGCCAACGCTCTCCGAATTACGGTCACAAACTACTAGGGACTTAGCCATAGCTTTGAAAACCTGCCTGAATGGTTTAAGATCGCTTTTAAATGACCCGCCATACAACTACGGTTTTCACCTATCACCAAACGAAGAAACAGACAAGCACTACCATTGGCATTTAGAAGTTTACCCCAAGCTTACTATCTGGGCAGGATTTGAAAAGAGCACTGGCATATACATCAATGTAGTACCACCAGAAGATGCTGCACGAAGCATGAAGAGAATCATTGAACGAAACTAGGTGCGAACTCTGACATTAGACCCATCTCATTCCTTTTTGAATATTTTTCCAAAAACTCCTTTCAACCCCTAAATTTTTGTGTTGTCATAGTTTTGTGTAACCTACAATGCAATACACGATCCTTAATACTTATTCCCACTTCATAAAGCTGTTAAATTCTCTAGTCTAAAGTCAACGTCACAAGCACTATGGGGGAATAGAAGGTAAAATGAAAATCGAAAATGTATTCTCTCTTGAAGAGCGCAAACAGCTAGAAAGGAAAATCAAACAAGCACTGAAGACAGAAATTCAGACACTTTCTACAGAAATGCAGCAAATTCTCTGCGATGACCTAGTCACTGCATTCCAAAACAGGTTAATTGTGCTATCTGGAGCGAAGCAATAGCAAAACTAAACAATGGAGAGAAACACTGATTCTGAATACATAAATCATTTATATCCAGAACACCTAACGCCTCGCTAAAGAGGTCTCGAAATGCGACGCTCAAAGCTTGAAATGTATATAGACATTCTTAAAGTTCTATCTCAACGGGGACCACTTAAACTAACCCACATTATGTACAAAGCGAATGTCAATTGCAGCGTACTCAAGCAATACTTAAAATTCTTAATCCAGCAAAACCTTGTAGAAGAGCGAACAGTTGGTAAAAAAAGAGTAGTCTACGCGGTAACCCAAAGAGGAATCACTGTTCTAAAGAACTTCCGAGAACTCAAAACTGTGCTTCCAATAGTTGAGGAATCAAGACGCCTACCCGCAATTCTATAAACTCTTTCCTTCAATCCTCTAACTAATTTTTTTATTTGCGAGTAATTACTGTCTAGCATGCATATGTACTCAGAAATCTGAAGAATTGTGTCGCAAGATTTAATAGAATCTCCTTCTACTTCATAATTGTGGAAGTGTTTGTCAGGAGTTCTGGTGTGGAGGGTGACAATGAGTAAATCACTTGGGAAAAATCCCACTGTCTTGCTCGACAAAATTAGAAAAAGTCTAGATAAGCTTAATGAAAAAATGGAAGTATTCATTGAGTTACAGAAGCAAGAAAGAAAACAAGATTTTGTGATGCAGGACTTGCCTGAAGCATTGGATGTTATGACTCTACTTTCATTGCCTGACCATCTTAGAAAAACAGCTGTAACAATTTGTAAACTTGGCCGTGCTACAGCCGAAGAAGTCGCAGAGCAGACGAAACGTGCGCGTGCGGTAGAAAGTGGTTATCTTAACCAGTTAGTTCTTATGGGCTATCTAAAGAAGGAGAGAAAGGGACGCAAGGCTTACTTCTTTGTTGAAAAGTAGGTGAGGAAGTTTGGGCAAGATTATAGCAGTCCACAGTTACAAAGGTGGTACCGGGAAGACACTTTTCTCAGTAAACCTCGCAGCTGCTTATGCCAGACAAGATAAGAAAGTTTGTGTTCTTGACATGGACTTTCGTGCACCAAGTCTACATTCCATATATGGGCTTGATGGTTCTGAATATTGGCTTAATGATTATCTTAATGGGGCTTGTGAAATAAACAAGGTGCTAATTGATTATACTTCTCAATGCAAATGTGACGGCACTATGTTTATAGGCCTAGCAAATCCGACAACTGAGGCATTGCGTGATATGTCATCGAAAGATCGAAAGTGGGAAATGCGGGCTCTGGGAAGACTGCTATCGCTAAAGCATGCTTTACTCAATGACATGGAGCTAGATTATCTCTTGTTTGATACTAGCCCTGGGCTGCAATATTCTTCGATCAATGCGATCGTAAGCGCTGATCTTGTCCTTGTAGTTAGCACTATGGATGCATCCGACATTCAGGGAACCAAAAGAATGACCCACGAATTATATGATTTATTTGAGAAGAAAACAGGGATTTTAATGAATAAGGTCCCAATTGAGTTTTTGGCAACTCCAGTTGAGAGGGAGAGCGTATATAAACGCTTTGAAAATACTCACACTCTGCCTGTGTTGAAAGTTATACCTTGTTATTGCGATGTGTTGCGAGCTGGCGGGACAAAGATATTCACAAGGGATGAACCTAAGCACCCCTTTTCAAAGCATGTTGAGGAAATAGCTACCAAAATCGAAAGGATCTAGAGAATTTACGCCTATGCTTGCATACAAATAACCAATATAGGCTTGTTCAATCCTGAAATTCTGGTTTTGGAAGACTTGGATGAGCTTGAAACATAAATATTCTGATTAAGCCATTGTTTGTATGTTATGAGAGAATTTGTGTTATTCTCACGAAGAGGCAGAACTGATGGGGATTTCTACAATTTACGAGAAGGTGGTAGGTTGGATGTTGTTTATCAGTGCCTTTTGTTAGGTTTGTTTACTTCAGGCGCCATTAGACGCAATGTCATATTTCACACTGTCTTAGGGGGTCCGCCAAACCCTCCCATTCATTTGACTGTGGATGGACGTACTGTCCGGGATATACGGACAGATGAACGAACATGGGAGAAGATTATTAGGAAGGTTTTGTCTGGTGGGATTCATCAAGGAATAAGTGTTGAGAAGGAGAGTTTGCAGGAGCTTGTGAAGAAAAAAGCAAACATTTTCGTTTTTGAGGAGAAGGGTGAGGATGTTTGGAAGGTAAAGTTTGGAAGGAATCCTGTCTTTGTGTTAGGCGACCAGGTGGGATTGCCAAGGAAGGATGAGAAATTTATTTTGCGTTTTGGAAGAAAGATTTCTTTGGGTAGAAAGCCATATTTAGCAGCGACTTGCGTGGATGTTATTAATTATTTGGCAGACCTGCAAAATAATGTATAGTCAAACTTAGATTTGAGAGTTGGGGATCTAAAGTATTTTAAGGAGCCTCGGGCGGGCTTCGATCCCGCGACCAACGGTTTACGAGACCGTTGCTCTACCAGGCTGAGCCACCGAGGCAAGCAAACTTCGTTCAGAAGAACACTTCGACCAGGAAATTTAGAACTTTCGGTAAACTTTCCCGCTTCTAAGTAGTCTATTATTGAATTTAGAGCTTGTTCTGCGATTCTACTGATGTTTAGGCGGTGCTTACGAGCTTTTTCCAGTGACTTTCTGGATATGTAAATACTCACTGTGGTTTTAGCTGCTGTCTTGTTGTGATGTTTTCCACGTGGAATCTTCCCGTTTTTCCATGTGGAATCTTGGTTCAAATCTTCTTCTTCACTCATGGCTATTCCTTCTTTTCAACTAATTTTTCCGCTTCAAGCGCGCGCACTGCGAAAGTTATACTAAGTTGCAAGATGAAGTCATCCGTTGTGTGGGCTTTGCCAAACAAATTTGATAAGGTGAAAGTCATAGAATCGCACGTTATCTACAATAAACATGGCAGGCGTATTGTTGAGGATATTCTATAGTTTGCAGACGGTTCAACACACGAGTGGGTCTACTTTGCAGGTGCTGGTCCTGCCATAGGCGGTGCTGTAGCTGTAGCGGCTTTCACCGAGGATAACAAGATGATTCGCACAAAGCAGTATAGACACCTATTCCGCAGAGTAATCTATGACATACCAGCTGGTGGAGCGCAGGATGGTGAAACGCCTGAACAAGCCGCTTTGAGGGAGTTGGAAGAAGAGACGGGCTACACAGCGAAAGGGCTTGATTGGATTGGTAGATTCACTTGGAATCCAGGTTATATGGGTCCTGGAACGGTGGAAATATTCTTCACAAAGAGTTTGAAGCCGAAAGGTGACTTTGACTCAAACGAAATAGCGGACGTTGAGCTGGTGGATTTCAGCGAGGTCTTGGAAAAGGTGTTGAGAGGAGAGTTTATCGACTCAGCATTGGTCATCGCAACATTACTGGTCTCAGTGCAAGGACTGTTGTTGTCCTAATCTGTGCGTATCACGCACGCTACCTTGGACATTTAAAACAACTCAACAGTCCATTTGTTCTTCTCGTGCGAGAATTTCCAAAACCAAAGACGACCTATTTTATTTTCTTGATTTAATTTTTTAACATAATCCCAAAAATCAGCTTTTACCTTAAAATGCATTGGATGATAAGGACCTGGTTCAACAACTGTTAAAAATAATTTTCCTCCTGGATTCAAGTAAGAAACTAATTTTTCCAAAAGTCCTTTAGGATCTACAACATGTTCAATTGTATCCAGGCAAAGAATAACATCAAACTTATCTTCAGTATCTTCTTTGTCAATTTTTATAACATTTATGGGTAAATTATATTTCTTAATTATAAATTTGGCAAAATCTAAAATAAATGATTCTAAATCTGCTAATGTTGCATCAAATCCTGCTTCATGAAATAGAAACCCATTAGAACCTATACCACAACCATAATCTAAAACAGTTTTAGCCATAGGATTCATTGGTTTTACAATTTTAATTAAATCTAAGTCCCATTTCTTTTGATATGCTGAATGTT